>JAEWYT010000120.1 GCA_023458595.1 Pseudomonadota bacterium | reverse complement strand
GGCTTGCGACGCTGCCTCAGGGGTGTCAGACACCTTTTATTAACCTGACTTGAAGCGCTCGAGCAGCCGGCGCTCTTCGGCCAGCTTGTCCTTGACTTCCTTGATCTGCACGTCGATCTGCGACTGCTCGTAGAAGTCGTTGGACAGGCCGCGCGCCTGTTGCAGCTGCGACTCCGCGGCGGCATACGCACCCGTCATGACGTAGTAGCGGGCCAGGTCGCGGCGCGCCTGCACCGGCTTGCCGTTGCGCTCTTCGCTTTGCGCCAGCATCTGATAAAGGCTCGGTTCGTCGCTGCCCCACTGCTTGATCTTCTCGCGCAGGTAATCCTGCGCCTCGGCATGCCGGCCATTCGCCTGCAGCGCCTGGGCGTAGGCAATGCCCAGCGCGCGATGATCGGGATAGCGCTTGGTGCCCGCCTGGGCAAGCGACATCGCCTGCGGATAATCCTTGCGTGCCAGCGCGATATCCACGGCAAGCTTTGCCAGCTGCGGTGAACTGCGGCCATTGGCGGAAGCCAGGTTCCAGTAGCGCTCCGCTTCCGGCAGGTTGTTGCGCTGGAAGTTCTGCAGGGCCAGCCCGTAATACGCGGCGGACTGCCGCACGCCCGAAAGGGCCTGGGCCTCGTCCTGCAACTGCTGGCCGGCCGTGCGCAGGCCAACCGTGTCGCGGCCCTGCACCACGCGCATCTTGGCACGGATGTACCAGAAGTCGTCGCTGTCCAGATGCCGTGAGGCCGGCAGCGCGCGGGCGCGGTTCTGCACGTCCGACATACGCTCGATCGACAGCGGGTGGGTGCTGGCCCACGAGCCGCCGCCCGCGCCTTCGTTCAGGCGCGACGCGTTCATCAGGCGCGCGAACATCTGCGACATGCCGCTGGCGTCGTAACCGGCCTTGGTCAGCATCTGGACCCCGGCGCGGTCGGCCTCGCGCTCGGCGTCGCGCGAGAAGCCCTGCTGGCGGTTGATGGCCGCGGCCTGGCCGAACGCGGCCACGCCCACCGCCAGGTTGCCGCCGCCGCCGGCCAGGGCGGCCAGCAGCGCCCCAGCCAGGCTGGCCAGCATCACCATGCCGTTCTGGTTCTGCTGCGTCATACCGCGCGCGATGTGGCGCTGCACGACGTGGCCGATTTCGTGCGCCAGCACCGCCGCCAGTTCGGATTCGCTGGCCGAGGACACGATCAGGCCGGTATTGACGCCGATGTACCCGCCGGGCATGGCGAAGGCGTTGATCTCGGGGTCGCGCACGCCGAACATTTCCACCTCGGGCACGGCGCCCGACGCGTAGGACGCGAGCTTGCGCCCCATGGTGGTGAGGTACTGGCTGAGTTCGGGGTCGTCGATATAGGTGGGGTCGCGCCGCCCCTGGGCCATGATGGCCTGGCCCAGGCTGCGCTCCAGCATGGGCGAGAGTTCGGCCGCCGAGGCCGCGCCCATGGAGGGCAGCCCCATCGGCTGCGCCCAGGCGGTTGCCGGCAACCCCGGCACGGCCAGCGCCGCACAGAGGCCGAAAATTGCGCCTCGTTTCGCAATCGAGCAAATGGATGGCATTTTCCTGCGGTTCATAAGCCTATGATAGCGATGAGATTAAAATGTTTCATCGACTCCCCAACGAGGTCTCAATGCGTCCTGTCCGTAAAGCCGTTTTCCCCGTCGCTGGCATGGGCACGCGCTTCCTGCCCGCCACCAAGGCGATGCCCAAGGAAATGCTGCCCGTGGTCGACAAGCCGCTCATCCAATATGCCGTCGAAGAGGCCGTCGCCGCCGGCATCACCGACCTGATTTTCGTGACAGGACGCAACAAGCGCGCAATCGAAGACCACTACGATTCCGCCCCCGAGCTTGAATCCGACCTGGAACGCACGGGCAAGCACGAGCTCCTGGCCATGGTGCGCGGCATTCTACCCGCGCACGTCAACTGTCTGTACATCCGCCAGTCGGCCCCGCTCGGGCTGGGCCACGCCGTGCTGTCGGCCGCCCCGGCCGTGGGCGACGAGCCCTTCGCCGTGCTGCTGGCCGACGACCTGATCGACTCCGACACGCCAGCCCTGAAGCAGCTGGTGGACGTGGCCGTGGCGCAGAACGCCAGCGTGCTGGGCGTGCAGGACGTGCCCCGCGCCGACACCCGCAAGTACGGCATCGTGGCCACCCGCGAGGGCGAGTCCCGCGCCGACGGCCGCACCGAGCGCGTCACGCACATCGTTGAAAAGCCCGATCCCGAAGTCGCCCCGTCCACGCTGGCGGGGGTGGGCCGCTACGTGCTGGAAGCCGCCATCTTCGATCATCTGCGCTCCACCAAGATGGGCGCCGGCAACGAAATCCAGCTCACCGACGGCATCGCCTCGATGATGCGCGAACGCGCCGTGTACGCGCACCGCTACGACGGCGTGCGCTACGACTGCGGCAGCAAGGCCGGCATGTTCCAGGCCACCGTGGCGCTGGGCAAGAAGTACCACGGCCTCGAACCGGAATGAACCCGCGCTAGGCGGCTAGGCCGACAGCGCGCGGCTCTTGGCCCGCGCGCGGGCCTGGGCGTCGCGGTCGGCCTTGCGCAGGCGCCCCTTGGCCGATAGCCGCATCAAGGTTCCCAGGGCCACCATCAGGCCGATCACCTCGACCAGCGCGGCGGGAATCCACATCGTCAGCCCGCCGATGGTCTGGTCGGT
>JAEWYT010000119.1 GCA_023458595.1 Pseudomonadota bacterium | reverse complement strand
CCCCCCCCCCCGGGGGGGGTGGGGGGGGGGGGGGGGGGGGGCGCCGCCCCGGGCTGCGAGGGCGGGGGGGGGCGCTGGTCCGCGAGGCCGGCAGCACGGGTGGTCCCGCTACTGCGGCAGCTTGTCGTCGATGCCCTTCACGTACCAGTTCATGCCGAGGAGCTCGCCGTCCGGGATGACCTCGCCTTCCTTCGCCGCGAGCGAGCCGTCCTGCTTGTAGATCGGCCCGGTGAAGGGATGGAAACTGCCGGAACGGATCGCCTCCTCGATCTCGGTCGCCTCCTTGGCGACGTCGTCGGGCATGTTGGTGAAGGGCGCGAGCTTCACCATCTTGGCCGCGAAGCCGCCCCAGGTGTCGTCGGACTTCCACGACCCGTCGAGGACTGCCTGGACGCGCGCGGTATAGTAGGCCGACCAGTCGTCGACGATCGCGGTGAGCTGCGCCTCGGGGCCGAACTGGATCATGTCCGACGCCTGACCGAAGGCATAGATGCCGCGCTGCTGCGCGACCTGCATGGCGGCCGGCGAGTCGGTGTGCTGGACGAGGATGTCGGCGCCCTGGTCGATAAGCGCCTTGGCGGCGTCGGCTTCCTTGCCCGGATCGAACCACGAGTTCACCCAGATGATCTTGATGCGGGCGTCGGGGCGCACCGACTGCAGGCCGAGCATGAACGCGTTGATGCCGCGCACCACCTCGGGAATCGGGAAGGAGACGATGTAGCCGATCGTGCCGCTCTTGGTCATGCGGCCGGCGATCTTGCCGATCACGTAGCGGCCCTCGTAGAAGCGGGCCGAATAGGTGCCGAGATTGTCGGCGCGCTTGTAGCCGGTGGCATGCTCGAACTTCACGTCCGCAAACTGGCTCGCGACCTTCACCGTCGGGTTCATGAAGCCGAACGAGGTGGTGAAGACGAGGTTGTTGCCGTCGGCGGCGAGCTGCCGGATGACGCGCTCGGCGTCCGGGCCCTCCTCGACGTTCTCGACATAGGACGTCTCGACCTTGTCGCCGAGCGCGGCTTCGACCGCCAGGCGTCCCTGGTTGTGCTGGTAGGACCAGCCGAAATCGCCGATCGGGCCGACGTAGACCCACGCGGCCTTCACCTTGTCGGCGGCATGTGCCGCAGCCAGGCTCATGCCGAGCGCGGCGGCGGCGAACAGCAGTCTTTTCATTCTCAAACTCCTCTCTGTGAACGCTTCGATTTCGCTTGGTTGATGTCGTCGTGCAGCATAGCGGGCCTCAGCGATCAGGCACGAACGGGATGCCGAGGCAGAGCGGCGTGTTCGCCCGGGCGCGGGTGCGCTCGTAGGAGATCAGCACCAGCACCACGATCGTCGCGATGTAGGGCAGCGACGACATGAACTGCGAGGGAATGCCGATGCCGGCGCCCTGGGCGTAGAACTGCAGGATCGTGATCGTCCCGAACAGGTAGGCGCCGACGATCGCCCGCCACGGGATCCAGGACGAGAACACGACGAGGGCGAGCGCGATCCACCCCCGTCCGGCGGTCATCTGGTCGACCCACAGCGGCGTGTAGCAGAGCGACAGGTATGCGCCGGCGAGCCCCGCGCAGGCGCCGCCGAACAGGATCGCCAGATAGCGCACCCTGACGACGGGCAGGCCGAGCGAATGGGCGGAATTGTGGTTGTCGCCGACGGCGCGAAGGGTGAGCCCGGCGCGGGTGCGGCGCAGGAAGAAGGCGACGCCGAAGACGAGCACGAACGACAGATAGACCAGTGCGTCCTGACCGAACACGATCCGGCCGACGAAGGGGATGTCGCTCAGCCCCGCAATGTCCAGCTTCGGCAAGGGCTGGCGGTCGATGCCGACCAGGCCGTCTCCGATCACGCCGGAGACGCCGATGCCGAAGAGGGTGAGCGCAAGGCCGGTGGCGACCTGATTGGTGGCGAAGGAGACGGTCAGCACCGCGAAGATCAGCGACGTCGCCGCGCCGGCGAGGGCGCCGGCTATGACGCCGAGGGTGCCGAAGTCCGTCCCGACGGCGACCGCGAAGGCGCAGACGGCGCCCATGATCATCATGCCTTCGACGCCGAGATTGAGGACGCCGGAGCGCTCGGCGACGAGTTCCCCGATCGCCGCCAGCAGCAGCGGCGTCGAGGCGGTGATGACGGTCAGGATCAATGGCTCGAGCCAATCCATCTCGTGCCCTCAGGTCGCCGCGCGCGGCCGGTAGAGCCGCAGCCGGTAGTGGATCAGCGTGTCGCAGGCGAGGATGAAGAACAGCAGGATTCCCTGGAACACCTTGGCGACGTCGAGCGGCAACCCGAGCCGTATCTGCGCGGCCTCCCCGCCGATGAAGGATATCGACATGACGATGCCGGCGAAGACGATGCCGATCGGATTGAGCCGGCCGAGGAAGGCGACGATGATCGCGGTGAAGCCGTAGCCCGGCGAGATCGTCGGCAGGAGCTGGCCGATCGTGCCGGCGACCTCGGAGACGCCGGCAAGGCCCGCGAGCCCTCCGCTCACCAGGAAGACGAACACGATCATGCCGTTCGCGCCGAAACCGGCGAAGCGCGCGGCCCTGGGAGCCTGGCCGACGGTGCGGATCTCGAAGCCCTTCAAGGTCGTCGGCAACGCGACCGCCATGACGATCGCCATCAGGAATGCGAACAGCACGCCGAGATGGAGCCGACCGCCGTCCAGAAGCGTCGGCAGCGTGGCGGCGGAGGAGAAGATCGCGCTTTCGGGGAAATTGTAGCCGGCCGGGTCGCGCAGCGGGCCGCGCACCAGATAGTCGAGCAGCAGGAGCGCCACGTAGGTCAGCATCAGGCTCGTCAGGATCTCGTTGGCGCGGAAGACCGTCTTCAGAAGCGCGGGGATCGCCGCCCACAGGAGGCCGCCGACGATGCCGGCGAGCAGCACGACGACGAGTACCAGCGGCGTGTCGAAATCGGCGAGGATCAGGGCCGTCCAGCCCCCGAGGATCGCGCCGAGCGTGTACTGGCCTTCCGCGCCGATGTTCCAGACGTTCGCCTGGAAGCAGAGGGACAGGCCGAGCGCGATCAGGATCAGCGGCGAAGCCTTGACCAGCACTTCCTGTGCCGAATAGGCGGACGCCAGAGGCGAGACGAAATAGGTCCAGCTCCCCTCGATCGGGCTGATGCCGGCGGCGGCGAATATGACGGCGCCGACCGCCAGCGTCAGCAGGATCGCTATTATCGGCGAGAGCACGGTCATCGCCTGCGAATGGGCGGCGCGTTTCTCCAGCTCAAGCCGCATCGTTTTCCTCCGCGCTATCGGAGGCATGGATGCCGCCCATCA
The DNA here is from genome assembly GCA_023458595.1 of Pseudomonadota bacterium. Lineage (GTDB taxonomy): Bacteria > Pseudomonadota > Alphaproteobacteria > Rhizobiales > Tepidamorphaceae > Microbaculum. The sequence goes on along the minus strand of JAEWYT010000119.1, from coordinate 26,646 downwards.
GGAGGCCGATCTTCTCCATCGTCATGTCGCGGGCGGGATGGGCCGGCGAAAGCCGGCCGTGGGAGATCGCGGCGATGGAATCGGCGATCTGGAAGATCTCGTCGAGGTCCTGCGAGATGACGACGACCGCGCTGCCTTCGGCGGCGAGATCGATCAGCGCCTGGCGGATGACGGCGGCGGCGCCGGCGTCGACGCCCCAGGTCGGCTGGCTCAGCACGAAGACGCCCGGATTCCGTCGCATCTCGCGACCGACGACGAACTTCTGCAGGTTGCCGCCGGACAGGCTGCCGGCCTCGGGGTCGGGACCGCCGACGCGCACGTCGAAGCGCTGGATGATCTCGGCGGTATAGGACTTCGCCGTGCGGGCGTTGACCATGCCGCCGCTCACGAGCCTCTCCGTCGCGTGGCCCGAGAGCAGCACGTTGTCCGAAAGCCTGAAGCGCGCGACCGCCGCCTCGCCGATGCGTTCCTCCGGTGCGAAGGCGGCGCCGAGCCGGCGGCGGGCGTTGATGTCGGCGCGACCGACGGAGGTGCCGTCGATGACGACGGTATCCGGTGCCGATGCCGGGACGATGCCGGCGAGCGCCTGGAAAAGCTCCTCCTGGCCGTTGCCGGCGACGCCGGCGATGCCGAGTATCTCGCCGCCGCGCACCTCGAAGGAGATGTCGCGCAATGCGGTGCCGAGCGGGTCGGCGGGTACCGTCGACAGGCCGGCGACCTTCAGGCGGACCGGGCCGTATTCGTGGTCGCCGGGCGCCTTCACGTCGCCGACCTCGGCGCCGACCATCATGCGCGCGAGCGTCGCGGCCGTCTCGCGGCGCGGATCGCAGCTCGCAACCAACCTGCCGCGCCGGAGCACCGTCGCGGTCGAGCAGATGCGCTTTACCTCCTCCAGCCGATGGGAGATGTAGAGGATCGAGCAGCCCTCGTCGGCGAGACGGAGCAGCGTCTCGAACAGCTTGTCGGCCTCCTGCGGGGTCAGCACCGCCGTCGGCTCGTCCATGATGACGAGGCGCGGGTTCTGCATCAGGCACCGCACGATCTCGATGCGCTGGCGCTCGCCGACCGAAAGCGAATAGACGTGACGGTTCGGATCGAGCGGCAGGCCGTATTCCTCCGAGATGGACCGCACCTTGGCCGCGACGTCGCGGGACGAGGTGCCCTTCGGCAGCGCCAGCGCGATGTTCTCGGCGACGGTCAGCGCCTCGAACAGGGAGAAGTGCTGGAACACCATGCCGATCCCCAGCGCCTGGGCGTCGGCGGGCGCGCGCAGGGTCACCGGTTTGCCGCGCCACCGCACCTCGCCGCCGTTCGGCTCGAGGATGCCGTAGAGGATCTTGACCAGCGTCGACTTGCCGGCGCCGTTCTCGCCCAAAAGGGCGTGGATCTCTCCTTCCCGGACGACGAGATCGACCGCGTCGTTGGCGATCACCGTGCCGAAGAGCTTGGTGATGCCTCGCGCCTCGAGCAGCGGTGTCGTGGCTCGATCCGCCATGTCCGCTCCTCCCATCGCTCTCCCCCTCCCCGCCCTGGCGGCGAACCGTCCGGTTCGCCGGCTTCGGCCTCTACGTTCGGTCTCTGACCGAGGCTCCTGCAAGCCACGGGCCTGTCGGCCTTCTGCTAATACGGAACTTCATTATTTTCTTCTATTGCCCTGTTTTATATTGATAATACCGTACTTTGATATCACTCACCCTCGACCGTGAGCCGCGCTTTGTCCACCGAAACTTTCAACGATGCCTCGCGTTTGAGCAGAAGCTCCGCGGCGACGGAGGCGGCGATCACGGCCGGCGCCTTGTCGTCTATGCCGTCGATGCCGATCGGACAGCGGAAGCGCGTCAGCGCCGCTTCGCCGAGGCCCGATTCCGACAGCCGCTTCACGAAACGGACCCGCTTGGTGTCGCTGCCGATGACGCCGACATAGGGCAGATCGGGCCGGGCCAACGCCGCGCGGCAGAGCTCCAGGTCGAGCGGGTGGCTGTGGGTCATGACGAGCACGAGGGAGCCGGGGGGCGCGTCCGCGATCAGCCGTACCGGCCTGCGCGCACCGACCGGGGCGACGTTCCGGGGCATCGCCCCAGGGAAGGCGTCCGGGCGGGAGTCGGCCCAGGTGACGCGGAACGGCAGGGCCGCGAGCGCCAGCACCGTGGCGCGCCCGACGTGGCCGGCTCCGAACAGCAGGACGGGGTGGCGCAGGTCCGCGAACGTCTCGAGATAGAGACGCGCCGAGGGATCGATCGGCTCCAGGCGGCCGTCCGCTGCCGGCGGGCTGCCCGTCACCCGGCGGTCGGCATGCGGCCGGGCCTCGTCGAAGCGGGTCTCGCAGACGAACCCGCCGCTCGCCTCGAGCCCGGCGCGAGCCTCGATCTCCGGCAGGTCGGCGCGGGTGAAGCTCTCGACGGCGATGTCGACGCGGCCGCCGCAGCACTGGCCGAGGTCGGGCCCGAGCGCGAAATCGGTGAGGCAGAGGGTATCCGATCCGGCCCCGAGCCGCCCGACGGTGAGCTGGATCGCCTCCCATTCGAGCTGGCCGCCGCCGATGGTGCCGGTGAAGGATCCGTCGGCCGCGACGATCATACGGGCGCCGGCCTCGCGCGGCGCGGAGCCGCGCACGGCGAGCACGGTGACGAGGGCCGCGGATTTCCCGGTGGACAGGATGCCGGCGAGACGGGCCCAGAGGTCGCTCATGACCGCGCCTCCGAGATCGCCGTGACGGCGCGCAGGATCGCCTCGGGCGTCGCCGGCGCGTCGAGCGGTACCGGCGCGCCGGCGGGCGCCAGGCCGGCGATCGCGTCGAAGATCGCCGAATGCACGGAGGCGGCGAGCATCAGCGGCGGTTCGCCGACCGCCTTCGATCCGTAGATGGCCTCCTCGCGGTTGACGCCCTCGTGGAGGTGGACGTTGAATTCGGCCGGCACGTCGGAGGCCGTCGGGATCTTGTAGGTCGACGGGGCGTGCGTGCGCAGCCGGCCCTGATCGTCCCAGACGAGTTCCTCGGTCGTCAGCCAGCCCATGCCCTGCACGAAGCCGCCCTCGATCTGGCCGATGTCGATCGCCGGATTGAGCGAGTGGCCGACGTCGTGGACGATGTCGACCCGGTCGACGCGCAACTCCCCGGTCAGCATGTCGACGGTCACTTCCGAACAGGCCGCGCCGTAGGCGAAGTAGAAGAACGGCCGGCCCTGCCCCTTCTCGCGGTCCCAGTGGATCTTCGGGGTGCGGTAGAAGCCGGTCGAGGACAGCGAGACGCGGGCCATGAAGGCCTGCTTCGCCAGGACGGCAAAGTCGACGGACCGGTTGCCGACGAAGACCTTGTTGTCGCGGAAGCGCACGTCCTCGGCGATGCCGTCGTAGGCTTCGGCGGCGAAGGCCGCGAGGCGTTCGCGTATCAGGGCGGCGGCGGTGCGGGCCGCCATGGCGTTGAGGTCGGTGCCGGACGAGGCCGCCGTCGGCGCCGTGTTCGGGACCTTGGCCGTCGTCGTCGCGGTGATCTTCACACGGTCGAAATCGATGCCGAACTCGTCGGCGACGACCTGGGCGACCTTGGTGAAGAGCCCCTGCCCCATCTCGGTGCCGCCGTGGTTCAGGTGAACGCTGCCGTCGGTATAGACGTGCACCAGGGCGCCGGCCTGGTTGAGATGGGTCGCGGTGAAGGAGATGCCGAACTTCACCGGCGTGACGGCGATCCCCTTGCGCAGCAGGGGCGCGCTCCGATTGTATTCGGCGATGCGGGCGCGGCGCGCGCGATAGTCGGACTTCTCCTCGAGGCTCCGCATCACTTCGGGGGCGATGTTGTCGAAGACCTTCATCCCGTAGGGCGTCACGTCGCGGTCCGGTCCGTAGAGGTTTCGCATCCTCAAGTCGAACGGATCGAGCGCGAGCGCGTGGGCGGCCTGGTCCATGACGTGCTCGATCGCCAGGATCCCCTGCGGGCCGCCGAAGCCGCGGAAGGCGGTATTGGAGACGGTATTGGTGCGCAGCCGCTTCGTGCGCGCGGCGATATCGGGCACGAAATAGGCGTTGTCGGTGTGGAAGGCGGTGCGGTCGACGACCGAGTTCGACAGGTCCGTAGAGAACCCGCACCGGGCGAGAAAGGTGATGTCGACGGCCTGCAGGATGCCGTCCTCGCCAAGGCCGACCTTCCAGCGCGCCAGCATGTCGTGGCGCTTGCCGGTCGTGATCATGTCGTCGTCGCGGTCGAGCCTGAGCTTGCACGGCCGGCCGGTGATGCGGGCGGCGAGCGCGGCGATCCCCGCCCATTGCCCGGCCTGGGATTCCTTGCCGCCGAAGCCGCCGCCCATGCGGCGAACCTCCGACGTAACCGCATTGATCGGGACGCCGAGAACCTCGGCGACGACCTTCTGCACCTCGCTCGGATGCTGGGTCGAGGACAGGACGTACATGTCGCCGTCCTCCTGCGGGACCGCAAGCGCCGCCTGGCCTTCCAGATAGAAATGCTCCTGGCCGCCGATGGCCAGAGTGCCCGAAAGCCTCCTCGGCGAGGCGGCGAACGCGGATTCCGGATCGCCGCGGACGATCTCGAAGTCCGGCGAGATCAGGCTGCCCGCCTCCTCCGCCGCCTCGACCGACAGCAGCGGGTCGGCCGGAGCGATCTCGATCCTCGCGAGAGGTACCGCGCGCCGCGCCGCATCGCGCGTCGCGCCGACGACCGCGAATATCGGCTGGCCGTGGAACAGCACCTCGCCATCCGCCAGCAGCGGATCGTCTCCGGCGCCGACCGGGCTCACGTCGTTGTGGCCGGGGACGTCGGAGGCGGTCACTATCGCCACGACGCCCGGCGCGGCGCGTACCGCATCGAGATCGAGCGCGGCGATCCGGCCCCGCGCGTTCGGCGATCCGCCGATGGCGACATGCAGCGTGCCGGCGGGCTCGGGAACGTCGTCGACATAGAGCGCCGATCCGGAAACGTGCTTGCGCGCGCTGTCGTGGCGGATCGGCTTGCGGACGGAGCGCAGCTCGCCGGCCGGGTTGTCGAAGGGATCAAGCGCGGGCTGCATCGGCCGCCTCCCGGTGTCCGACGAGGCGGGTCGCCGCCGTGGTCCCCGTTGCGATCTCGATCAGCGCCTTGCGCAGGAGGTTGGTTGCGACCTGCATCCGGTATCCTGCGCCGGCGCGATGGTCGCTCATCGGCGTGAAATCGCGCGCGATCGCGTCAATGGCCGTTTGCCACGTCTCAGGATCGTCGATCTGCGCGCCATCCAATGCCAATTCGACATAGCCAGCGCGTTTTGGGATGCCTGCCATTCCACCAAATGCAATTCGTGCGCTCTGGATATTCTTTTCTGCGATATCGAAAGCGAAGGCGCCCAGCACGGCCGAGATGTCCTGGTCAAAGCGCTTGGAGATCTTGTAGGCGCGAAACGCGGTATGCGGTCCGGGCTTTCGCACACGGATCGATTCCACGAACTCGCCGGGCTCGCGGTCCTGCTTGCCGTAGTCGAGGAAGAAATCCTCGAGCGCCAGCACGCGCGTCGCCGCGCCGTGCCTCAGCACGATATCGGTCCCCAGCGCGATCAAGAGCGGCGGCGTGTCGCCTATCGGCGAGCCGTTGGCGATGTTGCCGCCGACGGTTCCGGCGGCCCTCACCTGCGGCGAACCGATCCGGCGCAGCACCTCGGCGATATCGGGGTCGAGGCCGGCGAGCGCTTCCCAGGCTTCGGCGTAAGTCGCCGCCGCGCCGATTTCCACCGTGTCGCCGAAATCGACGACGCGCTTCAGTGCGGAGACGCGGCCGAGATGAATGACCCGCTCGACAGGGCGCAACTGCTTGGTGATCCACAGGCCGACGTCGGTTGCGCCGGATACCAGCGTCGCGCCGGGATGGAGGACGTAGAGCGCGGCGAGCTCGTCGATCGTGACCGGGGCGGCGAAAAAGCGTTTCTCGTCTCCGACGAAAAGGGGTTTGCCCGGCTCGATCTCCGCCAGGCGATGCGCGGTTTCGGCGTTGCCGAAGCCGTCGGCGTGCGGTTCGGCGCAGGCCTCCAGAGCGGCGGCGACGATCGGCTTGTAGCCCGTGCAGCGGCACAGGTTGCCGGCGATCGCGTCGTTGACGGCGGCCCGGTCCAGGCTGCCGGGAGGGCCGCGGTGGTAGAGCGCGAACAGCGCCATGACGAAGCCGGGCGTGCAGAAGCCGCACTGGCTGGCGTTGTGGTCGACCATCGCCTGCTGGATCGGGTGCAGTCGCCCCTCGTCGGCAAGGTCCTCGACGGTGACGACCTCGGCGCCGTCGGCCATTCCCAGCAAGTGGATGCAGGCGTTGACGGGCCGGTAGGCGACCTTCCCGCTCTCGTCGCGGCGGCCGATCGCCACCGTGCAGGCGCCGCAGTCTCCTTCCGCGCAGCCCTCCTTCGTGCCGATCGCCCTTTCGCGGAGGCGCAGATGGTCGAGCAGCATTTCGGTCGGCGCGAAATCGTCGATCTCGACCACCTCGCCGCGTCGCAGGATGCGTATGGCTCGGCGGTCGGCCTCCATCAGCTGCCCCTGTAGGTGGAATAGCCGTAGGGCGCGATGAGCAGCGGGACGTGATAGTGCGCGGCGGGATCGGCGATGCCGAAGCGGATCGGCACGATGTCGAGGAACGGCGGATCGGCCAGCGCGACACCGGATCTGCGAAAGTAGTCGGCGACGTGGAAATGCAGCTCGTATGTTCCGGGCCGAAGCGTCTCGCCCTCGAGCAGCGGACCGTCGAGACGGCCGTCGGAATTGGTGGTGGCGGTCAGGATCGGCTCTTTCCGGCCGTCCCGGAAAAGGGAAATCGTGAGCCCGCTGGCGGGGCGGCCCGAACTCGTATCGAGGACGTGCGTGGTCAGTCGTCCCATGCTCACCTTTTGCGCAACTCGCGAAACGCCTGTTTCGTGCGCAGTTGCCGAGCATAATGGAACGCGCCGTGCCGCGGTGCAACGCGGTCCTTGACCAACCGGAAAAATTATTCCTCTTCCGGCGGCGCGAGGCAGGCGTAGAATTTCGCCTCGTCGAGCGCCACGTCGCCGCAGCGCAGGAAGCGCTCGAGTTCGGCGGGATACTGGTAGTTGACGTAGGGATTGACCAGGAACCGGCCTTCCTGGGAGCGGAACGCGCCGAGCCGGTCGATCTCGCCCTTCAGCTCCGGCACCTTCGTGGTGATGGCCTCGCGAAGCTCCTCGCCCGGAATGAAATTGTCGGGCAGCTGGTCGAAGGGGCCGTCGAAATAGTTGTTGGCGTCGACGTTGCCGCCATACACGCCCACCAGGACCTTGCGCGGCTTCGGCGAGAAACGGTCCTCGTAGAAGGCGAACCCGGTGCGCATGCCGACCGTCAGCGCCGGATGGTCCGGGTTGTAGGGCACGAGCACGTCGTTCAGGGGCTCGTTCTCGTTGAGCACGAACATGAACGCCTTGCGCGGCTCGTTGAAGACGAGGAAGAACGCAATGCCGGATTCGTCGAAAGTCGGGCCGAGCAGGCGGTCGCCCTCTGCGAGCATGCCCTCCGGCGCCTTGACCTCGCGCAGATCGTTCAGGTGGAAGCGGACCGTCCTCCCCTCGTAGGTGACCGCGTAGACGAGGTTTCCGACCTTCTCGACCTTCACGCCGTCTTTTTCCGTCAGGGGCCGGTAGTTGCTCAGGATCTCGACGTTCCAGGGCTCGTTCTTGTTGAAATAGGCGAAATGCAGGACGCCGTCGTCGCGGTCGGCGACGTCGAGGCGCATGTTGCCGGCGAACTCCATGCCGCTCCAGTAGAACGTGAAGTAGTAGTAGTTCTCCGTCGGATAGACGGTCACGTCGTCGGCGAGCGCGGCGAAGACATGGCCGAACGCGGCCATGGGATCGTCGATATTGAAGTTCGGCGCGCCCTGCAGCCGGTCGACCATCTGCTGGTTGAACCGGACGCCGTAGCCCGGCTCGCCCGGCCCGGGTTCGGCTGCGGCCGAGCCGGCCAGAGCGGCGAGCGCCGCGGCAAGAGCCAGGCGGCACAGGGGCGACTTCACGTTGAGCACGCGACTACTCCGTTTGTCCGGACGAGACGGCGATACGACCGGCCGGACCGCGGGGCGGCCCGGCCCGCGGAGCCCTATTGGTTCTTCTTCTTCTGTTGCTGCTGCTTTTTCTGTTGCTGCTGCTGCTGCGACTTCTTCGGGTCGTGCTTCTGCTGTTGCCGTTGCTGCTGTTGCTGTTGCGGCTTTCTCTGCTGCTGCTGCGCGCCCATCGGCTTCTGCTGCGGCGGCTTCTTGGCCGCCGGCTTCTGCTGTACCGGCTTCTTCTGCACGGGCTTCTTCTGCACCGGCTTCTGCTGAGCGGGTGGCTGCCGGGCGGGCTGTTGGGCCGCCGGCTTCTTCCTTTGCGGCTGCTGCGTCTGCGGAGGCCTGGTGCCGGCCGGCTTCTGCTGGGGCGGCTTCTTCGGCTGGACCTGCTGGCCGCGCGCGTTGGACTGGACGGCGTTGTGAGCCGGTTTGTTCCTGGCGTTGGACGCGGCGGTTCCGTGCGAGGGCCTCGCCGCGGCATTGGACGCGGCGGTCCCGTGCGACGGCCGCCCCCTGGCGTTGGACGCGGCAGTTCCGTGCGACGGCCTCGCCCTGGCGTTGGATGCTGCGGTTCCGTGCGAGGGCTTCGCCCTGGCGTTGGATGCCGCGGTTCCGTGCGAGGGCTTCTGGGCCGGCCTGCCCACGTTCGATTGCGCGGGGCTGTGAGACCTCGAGGTCCCGGCCCTGGAAACGGCCGGGGCGTGGCTCGGCTGCTTCGGCTTCAGAACCGCCTGGGACCTCGCGGCCGTATGCGCCGGAGCGACGGCGCCGGAGGTGCGCGCCTGATGCTGCGCGGATCGGTTGTTGCGGTGGAAGTTCGACACGGACGGCAGGTGCGTCGGCGATACGCCGGCCGACGTCCTGTTGGTGTGCTGCGCCGACCGGCCGCTGCGATGGTAGTTCGACAGGCCGATGGCGTGCTGGCCGGATATGCGCTGCGACGTGCGCGCCTGGTGCTGGGCCGAATTGCCCGAGCGGTGGAAGTTCGAGACGGCCTGGTTGTGCAGCGTGGTCGCCCGCGAGGTCGAGGGGTTGTGCAGGCGAGAGGGCCCCGAACTGTGGAACGAGGACGGTCCCTGGCTGTGGATCGGCCGCGACCGCGACGTCGCCTGGTTGTGCTGGCCCGAGGCGTTGCCCCGGTGGAAGGTCGACAGCGTGCCGAAGTGGCGGTTCACGCCGCCCGTCGTGCGCGGGTCGTGGATGGCCGACGCGCTGTTCCGGTGGAAATTGGACAGCGAGGGATTATGCAGCGGCCGCATCCGCGTGGTCATTGGCTGGTGCTGCGCCGATACGAAGGACCTGTGGAAGCTGGAGAGGTTGTTGTAGTGGCCCGGCCGGCTGCGCGAGGTCGCCGGATTGTGCAGGGCGGACATCGTGTTGCGGTGGAACGAGGAGATTCCCGGCTGGTGCAGCGGCCGCGCGCGCGAGGTGTACGCGTCGTGCAGCGTCGAGACGTTGAAGTTGTGGAAGTTCGACAGCGACAGATTGTGCAGGGGCCGCATCCGCGTGATCGCCCGGTCGTGCATGCCCGAGGCGAAGCGGCGGTGGAACGCGGACAGCTGCACCCAGTGCAGCGGCGCGACCCGCGTGACGATGCCGTCGTGGCGCGACGAGTTCCAGCCGCGATGGAATCCGGACAGCGAATACCGGTGCGTCGGCAGCAGCACGGACGTCGTGTAGTCGTGCATGATCGACCGGTAGCTGCCGTGGAAGCTCGACAGGGCCGGCGAATGCAGCGGCACGAAGCTCGTGTAGATGCCGTCGTGGAAGGCCGACCGCCAGTTCACGTGGAACTGCGAAAGCGCGATGCGATGGAGGGGGATCGGCTGGCTCGACACGGCGTCGTGGAGCGAGGAGCGCCACGTCCGGTGGAAGAACGACAGATTGGGATCGTGCGTCTCGTAGGGACCGCTCGTGGCCGGGTTGTGGCTGACCGAGTCGAAGCGGCGATGGAAGCTCGACAGCTGGACCTGATGGGCCGGCGGCGGGGGGACGTCGACCGGCACGATGCCGCAGTCCTGGTCGTTCGCCTGGCTGGCGTCGCCGTCCTGGGCGGCGCCCTCGCCGAACAGGTACTCCACGAGTTCGGGGGTGATCTCGCCGGTCGTCGGCAGGCCCGCGTCGGCCTCCGCGTCGCGGATCGCGGATGCCGTCTGCGGCCCCATGACGCCGTCGGAGCCTCCGGGATCGAATCCGGCCTGCTCGAGGCCCGCCTGGACGGCGCGGATCCGGTCGCGCCCCTGCAGCCCGAGCCACGTCACGGCCGCGCAATTGTTCAGTCGGGGATCGGAATAGGCGCCCGACAGGCCGAGGGTCAGGGTGAAGGCGGTGCTCTCGCCGGGCGCGAGCGTCTGCGGCGGGGCTTGGCAGTAGATGACGCCGTCCGCTTCGAAGCAGAACCAGGGATCGGGCCCGGCGCCGACGAGCGAAGCGTCGGCCATGCCGACCGTGTCCGTCAGAACGATCGGGCCGTAGTAGTCGACGGGGCCGACGTTTCTGACCGAGATCTCGAACTCGCACTGCCCGCCGGGCGCGCAGCTGCCGAGGCCGGACTTGGCGACGGCGAGGTCGGGCAGCGGCGTCACGGGGACGCGCTCCTCCTCGGGAATCTCGGATATCACTTCCTCCGTCGGCTCGGGCGCCTCCACGATCTGGGTGACGGGCTCGGCGCGGTAGAGGGCGATGTCGCCCATCCCGCCGAGAACCGGTCCCGCGTCGGCGGCCACGACGTAGGAGGCGAGCGGTCCCGCAGGCTGGGTGGCCGGCCGGCCGGCCCCGGCGCCCGGCTGCATCGCGGCCGGCGGAACCAGTTCCGAAATCCCGGACACCGGTGTTCCCTGGAAACCACCGACGGGGCCGGAGACGGTCGCCTGGCCGGTCTGAGGGTCCATGCAGGGGGCGTTCGGCGCGCACAGGGGATCGCCCGACATCCAGACGGTCGCGTCGACCGCATCGGGATCGAGCGCGCCGGAGTCCGTATAGCCGTTGCCGAGCGCGACGCCGCCCGAGGCGTTGGCGCGGATGTGCGGCGGGCTGTCGGAGCCGCGCTCGGGGAAGCCGACGTCGTAGCGTCCCTCGTTCTCCCAGACGCCGTCCTCGTTACGCACGAACATCAGCACGCGGGCGGAGTCCGGCACGACGAGCGCCGGCGGATCGGCGTCGAAATCCGGAGCCGGCCGGCCGCGCTCGGCGAGCAGCATGCCGCCGTCGGAGGAGAAGGCGATATCGGTGACCGGCGGCGCCTCCGGCTGGCCCTCGCCCTCCTCTTCCGGCACCAGCGGGGGAACGACGAACTCGCGGCGGACGTCGGTGAGGTCGAAGCCGCCGTTGCCGTCGAGCAGCACCGACCAGACGCTCGTCGCCGCGTCGTCGCCGGCCGTCTCCCAGCCGTCGCTGCCGAGCGCCGCGCCGCCCCAGACGGCGTAGTAGAGCCGCACGGTGTCCGTGATCGGGTCCCGCTGGACGCCGAGGCCGAACACGCGCCGGCGGAAATCGGCGTAGTTCCAGCAATCGGGCGTCCGTTCGAACGGCGCGGCACGGCCGTCCGCATCGGTGCAGTCGGCGAATTTCGGCGCGCTCTCGGGTTCGTCGGGAACGACGTCGAGAACGAGATACTCGCCCGAGGGGACGTCGAGGAAATAGGACCGCCCGTCGAGACCGTGGTCGAAGGTCTGCAGCGTCTCGCCGGTCTCGAGATCGATCCGGTGAATGAGGCCGGTCTCCAGGTCGGAGGCGAAAAGCTGGCGGTTCCACGGGTCGAAGGCGATGCCGCCGAGGCCGGCGCCGCCGTTCTCCGAGCCGGTCTCGTCGAGCAGGCTGGCGAAGGGGGCGGGTCGATAGTTGTTTGCGCCGTCGAGCTTCCAGATCGTTCCCGGCCCGCCGCCGGGCCCCCACATGCCGTCGGCCCAGCCGTCGCCGGAAGGGTTGCGGTAGAGGCCGTAGACCGAGCTTGCGGCCAGGTAGGCGTTGGCCGGATCCTCGTCGTCGAGCGCGACGCCGAAGACCTGCCCGGTCTCGCGGGCCGTCAGGGAAAAGATGAGCGGCGGATTGGGCCAGACAGAGCCGTTCGCCGCGAAGCCGGGGTTGCCGAGCGCGTTGGCCTGGACCGTGGCGCCGTCCGGATCCGGGCGCGGCTGGCCGGTCGGTCCGTTCGTCAGGCCGGAGAAGCGGGTGCTGATGGAATCGCCCGTCGACAGCACGCCGCTCTGAGCGTGCGCGGTTCGCGTCGACAGCGGATTGGCCGCCAGCGCGACGAAGGCGCCGGCCACGAGAATCCCGGCAAACTGCGGAATCGATCTGGGGAAAATCAATCTGGGGGCCATATCCCGCACGGCGGACCCGTTGCGTTCCGCCGCCTCTCAACAACACCGTCCGTAGCCCCCGGACAAGTCTGACTATACGTCCGGATGGGGCCGATTCAAGGCAGCCTGAATCGCATGCTTCGCCGTGCCGGCGCAATGGCGCCGGCCGATACGCGACGATACGCGACGAGATGCGTCTCGCTCAGGGGAGCAGAACCGTCGTTCCCGTGGTCTTGCGGCCCTCGAGATCGCGGTGCGCCTGGGCGGCGTCCTTCAGCGCGTAGGTCTGGTTGATCTCGATCTTGACGATGCCCTTGCCGACGACGTCGAACAATTCGTTCGCGGTCGCCACGAGGTCCTCCCGCCTGGCGACGTAGGTGAACAGCGTCGGACGGGTCACGTAGAGCGAGCCCTTCTGGCTCAGGATGCCGAGATCGATCGGCGGCACCACGCCGGAGGACTGGCCGAACAGCGCCCAGAGGCCGAGCGGCTTCAGGCAGTCGAGCGAGCCCGGAAACGTGTCCTTGCCGACCGAATCGTAGACGACCTCGCAACCGGCCCCGCCGGTTATCTCCTTGACCCGCTCGACGAAATTCTCCGTGCGGTAGTTGATCGTGTGGTGGCAGCCGTGGGCGCGGGCGAGCTCGGCCTTTTCCTCCGAGCCGACGGTGCCGATCACGGTCGCGCCGAGGTGGTTCGCCCACTGGCAGGCGATCAGGCCGACGCCGCCGGCGGCGGCATGGAACAGGATCGTGTCGCCCGGCTTCACCTTGTAGGTGCGCCGCAGGAGGTACTGCGCCGTCATGCCTTTCAGCATCATGCCGGCGGCCGTCTCGTAGGAGATCGCGTCGGGGATCTTCACCAGCCGGTCGGCGGGGATCACCCGCTCCTCCGCATAGGCGCCGATGGTGGCGGCGTAGGCGACGCGGTCGCCGGGCTTCAGGTCGGTGACGCCGTCGCCGACCGCCAGCACGTCGCCGGCGCCTTCGTTGCCCGGCGAGAACGGCATCATCGGGGCCTTGTAGAGGCCGGTGCGGAAGTAGACGTCGATGAAGTTCAGTCCGATGGCCTTCTGGCGGATCAGCGCCTCGCCGGGTCCCGGCTTCGGCTGATCGACCTCGGTCCATTCCAGGACTTCGGGGCCCCCACATTCCTTGACGCGGATCGCCTTCACCATGTCTCGTCTCCCCGGATTGTATACCCTTGCGGCCGGGCACCGTATCAGCGGCGGCGGCCTTTCGGAAGGGTGGACAGGCCGGCTTCGGCGATCGCCGTCTGATCTATCCTGTATTGGCGATAAAGATCCGGAATTGTGCCGGTCTGGCCAAAGTGCTCGACGCCCAGCGACTCCGTCCGGTGGCCGCGCACGGCGCCGAGCCACGACAAGGTCGCGGGATGGCCGTCGAGGACGGTCACCAGACGCGTATCCGGCGACAGCGGCTCGAGCAGGCGCTCGACATGGGAGGGGCCGGTCTCGGCGCCGATCTGGCGGGCCTTCTGCGCCGCCTGCCAGCCCGCGTTCAGCCGGTCGGCGGAGGTGACGGCGAGCAGGCCCGCGCCGGGAGAAAGCTCGAGGAGTTGCCCGAGCGCCGAGGCCGCCTCGGGCGCGACCGCGCCGGTATAGACGATCGCCAGGTCGGCGCCCCTGGCCGGCGGGCGCATCCAGTAGCCGCCCTGGATGATGCCTTCGCGCAAGGCGCCGGTCATCTCGCGGACCGGCTGGTCGACCGGCCTGGTGGACAGGCGCAGGTAGACCGACCCCCCTTCCCGATCGTGCAGCCAGTCGCCCTTTCCAGCCTTCGCCTCGCGCTGGATGTAGTCGAAGGCCCATTCCATGATCACCGCGAGCTCGTCGACATAGGCCGGCTCGAAATAGGCCAGACCGTCCTGGGCCATGCCGATCAGCGGCGTGCCGATCGACTGGTGCGCCCCGCCCTCCGGCGACAGCGTGATGCCCGACGGCGTCGCGACGAGGATGAAGCGGGCGTCCTGGTAGCAGGCGTAGTTCAGGGCATCGAGGCCGCGGGCGATGAAGGGATCGTAGAGGGTGCCGATCGGCAGCAGCCGCTCGCCGAACAGCGAGTGCGACAGGCCGAGCGCACCGAGATTGAGGAACAGGTTGTTCTCGGCGATACCGAGCTCGATGTGCTGGCCGGTCGGGCTCATGTCCCAGCGTTGCGCCGACATCAGCTTGCGTTCCTGGAACACGTCGGCACGCGGCTCGCGGGCGAAGATCGCGCGGCGGTTCACCCAGGGGCCGAGATTGGTCGAGACGGTCACGTCCGGCGACGTCGTGACGATGCGGTCGGCAAGCGGCGTGTCGGTCCTGGCGACGGCGTCGAGGATCTTGCCGAAGCCCTCCTGCGTCGACATCGCGCCGCGGATCGACGGCAGCGGCAGGGGCGGCACGTCGACATGGGCGGCTTCGAGACGGCGCCTTCCCCTGGCGAAGAACGGGGCCGCGGACAGCAGGTCGTCGAGCTGCGCCTCGCTCATGCCCAGCCCTGCGGCAGGGTCCCATTCCTCGCCGGGCGCGATGCCGTTGGCCGCGCGGAAACCGTCCATCTGCTCCTTCGTCATCAGGCCGGCATGGTTGTCCTTGTGGCCCTGGAACGGCAGGCCGTGGCCCTTGATGGTGTAGGCGATGAAGCAGACCGGCTTGTCGTCGGGGACGGATTCGAAGGCTTCGACCACGCTCTCCATGCAGTGGCCGCCGAGATTGGTCATCAGCCTGTGGAGATCGCCGTCGTCGAGATCCTCGACGATCTTCAGCGTGTCCGGGTGGCTCGCGAGATCGGCCCTGAGCTGGTTGCGAAACGCGGCGCCGCCCTGGAAGACGAGCGCGGAATAGAGCGCGTTCGGGCAGTCGGCGATCCAGCGGCGCAGCGCCTCGCCGCCGGGCTTCGCGAAGGCGGCTTCCTGCAGCTTGCCGTACTTGATCATCACGACGTGCCAGCCAAGCGCGCGGAAGACGTCGGCGTGCTTCTGGAACAGCGCGTCGGAGACGACGGAATCGAGGCTCTGCCGGTTGTAGTCGATGATCCACCAGCAGTTCCTGAGATCGTGCTTCCAGCCTTCCAGCAGGCACTCGAAGATGTTGCCCTCGTCGAGCTCGGCATCGCCGAGCAGCGCGACCATGCGCCCTTCCGGCCAGTCCCTCATCCAGCCGTGGGCGCGGACATAGTCCTGCGCGAGGCTGGCGAAGGCGGTCATGGCGACGCCGAGGCCGACCGAGCCCGTCGAGATGTCGACGTCGTCGGTGTCCTTGGTGCGCGAGGGATAGGACTGGACGCCGCCGAAGCCGCGGAAGTTCTCGAGCTTCTCGCGGGTCTGGTTGCCGAACAGGTACTGGATCGCGTGGAAGGCCGGACCCGCGTGCGGCTTCACCGCGACCCGGTCCTCGGGCCTGAGCACCCGGAAATAGAGCGCCGTCATCACGGTCGACAGCGAGGCGGACGAGGCCTGGTGGCCGCCGACCTTGAGGCCGTCGACGTTCTGGCGCACGTGGTTGGCGTTGTGGATGATCCAGGACGACAGCCACAGGATCTTGCGCTCGAGCATCTCGAGCGCCGCGATGTCGAGCGGCGCGGGCGCGTGGCCGGCGGAAACGGCTGACTTCCTCTGTGCTGCCATGGTCGCCTCCCGATTCTGCGCGAACGTGCCGGTGTTTCCCCTAAATTGCCTCGTCCGTAGGGGCCGGTTCTTGCTAAGTATGGCCCGAACGGGGCCCGTTGGGGCAGAATATTGCGTGGAAGGCGGGGCTGACGAAAGAAATGATCGACCGGACCGACCGCAAGATAATCCGCGAACTGCAGGCCGACGGCCGCGTCACCAACCAGGCGCTCGCGGAGAAGGTCGGCCTTTCGCCCTCGCCGTGCCTCAGGCGGCTGCGCAAGCTGGAGGAGGATGGCGTCATCCGCGGCTACACCGCGACCATCGACCAGAACCTCTACGGCCTGCCGATCAACGTCTTCGTGTCCGTCAAGCTCACCCGCCAGAGCGAGGACACGCTGGCGGAGTTCGAGAAGGCGATCGCCGACTGGGACGAGGTCCTCGACTGCTTCCTGATGACGGGAACGCGCGACTACCTGCTGCGCGTCGTCGCCGCGAGCCTGGAGGCCTACGAGCGGTTCCTGAAGACGAAGCTGACGCGGCTCGGTTGCGTCGCCAGCATCGAGACGAGCTTCGCGCTGGGCATCGTCAAGAAGACGCCGGTCTTCCCCGCGATACCGGAGTGATCACTCCGCCTTCTGCCGGGCCAGCCGGTTGCGGCGGGCGAGCACGTTGACGAACTCGACGCCGGCCGAGAACGCCATGGCGAAGTAGATGTAGCCGCGCGGGATGTGGAAGCCGGCGCCGTCGGCGATCAGGGCGACGCCGATCAGGAGCAGGAACGACAGGGCCAGCATCTTGGTCGTCGGGTGCTCCTTGATGAATTCCGATACGGGCCCGGAGGCGAAGTACATCACCGCGACCGCCACGACGACGGCGGCAACCATGATCTCGATGTGCTCGGCCATGCCGATGGCGGTCACGATCGAGTCGACCGAGAAGACGAGGTCGATGACGATGATCTGGGCCACGATCATGGCGAAGGCGGCCGTCGCCGCGGCGGCGGTCTCGTGCCCGTCGCCCTCGATGCCGGTGTGGATCTCCATCGTGCCCTTGACGAGCAGGAACAGCCCGCCGGCGAGCAGGATCAGGTCGCGCCAGGTCACCCCCTCGCCCATCACCGTGAACAGATCGGCCGTCAGTCCCATCAGCCAGGTCAGCGTGAACAGGAACAGGATGCGGAAGACCAGCGCGAGGGCGAGACCGACCTGCCGGGCGATCCTGGCGCGGTCCTCGGGCAGCTTGCTGACCAGGATCGAGATGAACACGACGTTGTCGATGCCGAGCACGATCTCCATGGCTGTCAGGGTCGCCAGCGCGGCCCAGGCGTTGGGATTGGACAGAAGCTCGATCATGGAACGCCCCCGCATCGTCTCGTTCGGACGGCCGAAACGGCCGAGCGCGATATCGGCGCGTGCATGCCCGGGCGCAAGGGCGCGACCGGCGACAAGGGGCGATTTTATGCCGCTGTTGCCGAAATCAGTCGGACGAGCCGAGCAGCGTGCGCCACAGGCTGACGCCGAGCAGATAGACGAGCGCGGCGGCAAGGCCGGCCTTGACCCAGTCGGGAGGATTGAGGTCCTGGGCGATGGCGATCAGCGCGAGCGGCACCGAGGCGAGCGTGATGGCGAGCGAGACGTTGCGGAACTTCGCGACCCGCACGGGGTGGATGAACATGATCGGGAAGAAGGTCAGAAGGCCGAAGGCGATGGTCGAGGCCATCACCAGTTCGGGGCCGGAGTCGAAGACCATCCAGTAGAACAGGACCAGGTTCCAGACCGCCGGGAACCCGACGAAGTAGTTGTCGGCGCTCTTCTGCGCGCGCTTGGCGAAGAAGGCCGCCGACGACAGGCAGATGATCGCCGCGCCGAACAGGCCGAAGCCGGCCGGGAACAATCCGGCGGCGACGGCGGCGTAGGCCGGGATGAAGACGTAGGTCAGGTAGTCGACGACGAGATCGAGGATCTCGCCGTTCCATCCGGGCAGGACACGGGTGATGCCGACCTTGCGCGCCAGCGGGCCGTCGATGCCGTCGACGAACAGGGCGACGCCGAGCCAGGCGAACATCTGCGGCCAGTCGCCCTGCACGGCGGCGATGAGCGACAGGAACGCCCAGACGACGCCGGACGCGGTCAGGGCGTGGACGGCCGCCGCGGCTAGCCTGCGTTCGTGACTGGCAACGTCGCTCATGAAGCGCTCAGGGCCCTCGCCACTCGATCCGGCACAGCTCCGCGCTGCGGCCTTCGAAGTTCCAGTTGCGCCCGAAGCCGCGCATGCGGCTCTTGTCGGCCTTGCTGACCGTGACCTCGGGGGCGATCCAGTACTGGCTGTTCGTGATCACCACATCCTTGCCGCGATCATTGCCGGCGACCGGCGTGATGGCGCCGTCGATGACCTTAGGCACCTTCACGATACGCGTATTGCCGTCCGTCGTATAGGTGACGGGCGCCTGCTGGACGCCGAGGAAACGGCCGACGAGGATCGACAGCAGGCCGGTCGTGCCGCCGGCCCGGCCCGAAAAGATGCGGGTCAGCGCCCGGACGGGCTGGATTCCGGCCTTTTCGTCGATGAAAAGCGCCGCGGTCCAGTTTCCGCGCGACATCAGGCCCGGAATCTCGAGCATCGCGGCGACATTTATGCCGGAAAGGTCCGTTTCGCCGTAATGGCCGTCGTCGATGCGCACGCCGAACCACGCCAGACAGTAGTCCTCCGTGGGCGGATGCACTCCGAGCGACAGGACGCAGGGGCAGAAAACGGTGCAATTGCAGCTCAACGCCAGTTCGCCGTTGATCGACCAGGACTCGGACACGAACACACTCCCTGTTTTCTATGAGTTTATCACAGCCCGGCGAGAGACAGAGTCGCCGTCGCCACGGCCGCCCAAACGAGCAGCACGACCCCGATGGAACGGCTGAACCACAACGCCCCCACGAGCTTCTCGATCGTCATCACCACGGTCAGCACGGCGATCCAGACGATATTCATGGTGCCGACCGCGAACATGACCAGCATCAGCGCCCAGCAGCAGGTCAGGCAGTTCAGGCCCTCCCGGAGCCCGAGGCGGAATACGCCCGACGTCCGTTCCGTCCAGTTGGCGAACAGGAAGGGGAACGGGTTCGAGCACTTGACGAGGCAGGCGGCCTTCCGGTTGGTGAGCTGGTAGACGCCGGCGGCCACGAGGATCGCAATGGCGAACCCGGCCGTGGCGACCGCCCCCTTCGGCGACAGCGCGCCCACGTAGTTGAGCCCCCATTGCAGCCCGGTCGCCAGGATCGCGAAGGCGGACCAGACCGTCAGATAGCCGAGCGCGAGCACCACCGGGGACACGGCGTGGCGTCCCCGCGCGGCCGCGGTATCGGCGATCTCGGCGTAGGTGCGCAGCATCGGCGTCGCCGTCGGCAGCATCATGGCGATGCCCATGGCGAGCCACATCGTGGCGTGCAGCGCGAAGGTGGCAACGGTCCAGTCCGTGGCGCCGGAGGTGCAGACCGCGGCCAGACGGGCGAGCCACGGATTGGCGGCGAGCAGCGGGAAGGCGACGCCGTCGAGCCCGGCCCAGGCGAACAGGCGGTCGAGACCGGCCATTCCCGGGCCCATCGCGCCGAAGGTGCCGCCGAGGCCGATCGCGGTCGAGAGAACGACCAGATAGAGCCACGCGATCACCACCATGACGGTGAGCATGACCCAGGCGACGCGACGCGGATTTCTGCTCGCCGCGGCGATCGTCGCCCCGGCGCCGGTCAGGCTCGGCAGTCTTCCGTCGGTCCCGGCGGTCAAATCCCGCCCCTCTTGCACGGTGTACCGGTCCAAGCTCAAATCACGGCCCGCACCGGAATGCAACGCACCCCTGAAGCCAAGGTTATCGGACCTTGCTCCGGCGGTCTGCGGCAACGGGCGCGGTGACGCAGCAGCCATTTGACGCTATGTCGATGCCATCGGAACGGAATCTGCAATGCCCGAGAACCGTGCCCATACCGACGTGATCGTCGCCGGCGGCGGCCCCGCAGGCCTTTCGGCGGCGCTGGCGCTCGGGCGCGCCGGAGCCCGCGTGACGGTGATCGACCCCCAGGCCGATCCCGCGGCCGACCGGCGCACGTCGGCGCTGATGGTCGCCTCGATCGCCATGCTGAAGGAGCTCGGCGTCTGGGCGGAATGCGTCGGCGAGGCCGCGCCGCTCGAGCGCATGCGCATCATCGACGACACCGGCCGGCTGTTCCGCGCGCCGACCGTCGAGTTCGCGGCCGAGGAGATCGGCGAGGAGGCGTTCGGCTGGAACGTCCCGAACAGCGTGCTGGTCGCGGCGCTGCGCCGGCGGATCGCCGAAACGCCCTCGGTCCGGCTCGTCACCGGCACGATCCGGGGCGTCGATCCCGGCGAGGAAGACGCGCGCGTGGACCTTGTCGACGGCGAGATGCTCGCCGCGTCCCTGATCGTCGCCGCAGACGGCCGGCACTCGATGTGCCGGGCCGCGGCCGGCATCGCGGTCGACGAGTGGGCCTACGATCAGGCGGCGATCGTCGTCAACCTCGAGCACCAGAAGCCGCACCACTTCGTCTCCACCGAATTCCACCGGCCGCCCGGGCCCTTCACGCTGGTGCCGCTGCCGGGCAACCGGTCGAGCCTCGTCTGGGTCGAACCGCGCAAGATGGCCGAGGTCCTGGCGGACTTCGACGATGAGGCGCTTGCCCGGGACATCGAGAAGATCAGCCATCGCATCCTCGGCCGCGTCGAGATCGACGGGCCGCGCGGGCTCTATCCCCTCTCGGGCCTCGTTCCCCGGCGCTTCGCCGCGAACCGTGTGGCGCTCGTGGGCGAGGCGGCCCACGTGGTGCCGCCGATCGGCGCGCAGGGGCTCAACCTGGGCCTGAGGGACGCCGCGTCCGTCGCCGAGATCGTCGAGGACGCCCTCGCCGAGGGCGAGGACCCGGGCTCGGCACGGGTCTGCAGGAGCTATGACGCGGCGCGCCGCGTCGACGTCATGTCGCGGGCCGGCGCCATCGATCTGCTGAACCGCACCCTGCTCGCCGGCTTCGTGCCGGCGCAGCTCATGCGTTCGGCCGGCATCGCCGCGCTGCGGACCGTCGGTCCGCTGAGGCGTTTCGCGATGCGCGAGGGCGTCGCGCCCGGCTACCGGCTGCCCCGGCTGATGCGCGGCGAGGCGTCCGCCGGCAACGGCGGCTAGGCCGTTTACTCAATTAACCGTGAGGCCGCCCTTGCACGCCACCGTGCCCGCTTCCAGGCGCTTCGCCGACATCGCGGGAGCAGCACAGGATGTCGCAGAAGCGCCAAAGGCGGACCTTAACTCTTCGCGATAAAATCCAGCGTTGCCTGCGCCAGCTCCCGGCCGACATCCTCTTGGAGGAAATGCCCTGCTTTGGGCAGAACAGCGTGATTTTGGCCAGCTGCCCCCGGGATTGACCTTTGGAACACCCTATCTGCTCCAACCATGATCTTGTCATCTGCGCCGAAGACGGTCAGGAACGGAGTATCCAGACTACGTAGGACTTTCCATGCGGCGCGGTTGGGTTCGGATGCAGGATTGTCCGGCGCGTCAGGCACCAGCATTGGAAACTGGCGCGCTCCTGCCTGAAAGCGCTCATCCGGGAAGGGCGCATTGTACGCCGCCACTTCGTCGACGGAGATTTTTGAGATCGTACCGCCGTAGACTATGCGCCCGGCGTTGAATTCAGGCACGGACTGCGAGTAATCGCGCCACGAGTGAAACGCCGCCCCCATGGGCTTGTCACCAGTCGGCAAAGCCGTATTTGCCACCAGGACGCGGGCAAACCGTTCCGGCATGCTTGCCACAAGGCGCAAGCCTATCAGTCCACCCCAGTCCTGACAGACCAGAGTGATGGCTTTGAGATCAACTCTTTGCAGCCACTCCGTCATCCAATCCACATGACGTTGGTAGGTGTAATCGGACCTCGTGGTGGGTTTGTCGGATCGGCCAAATCCGACCAGGTCGGGAGCCAAAACCCTATGGCCCGCAGCCGCAAAGATCGGGATCATGTGGCGATAGAGGTAACACCATGTGGGCTCTCCGTGCATGACCAATACCGGCGCTGCATCGGCTGGCCCCTCATCCAGAAAGTGCATCCGCAACCGTCCACCCTCGGTGTCGTCCAGCTTGAGATAATTCGGGCTGAAGTCAAAATCCGGCAGGTTGGCAAAACGTTCGTCGGGTGTGCGTAAGCACTTCATGTTTCTATCCACAGGAGCCGGACATTTCGGGTCGGGATACTCTGCTCGAAGATCCATGGCAGGTCCACGGCATCCAAAGCGGCGTCCGGGACCGGATCATGGAGGGGCTCACTGCCGCCCATGACGCTGCGGTGCAGATGATCGACACTTTCGTCGTTCGGGTGCATCAGCATGGAGCCTGCACACCGAACAACGCCGAACAGAACAGGGGCCGCTCACGCGGCGGGCCGACCAGCAGGATTCACGTGGCCGTCGACGGCAATGGCCTGCCGGTCCGCCCCGGCCGCACCGGCGGTCAGGCGCACGATAATCGGTTGTGCTCGACCCTGCTCGGCAGTCTGCCGCGAGGTGGCAGGTTACCGGCGGATCGAGGATACGATGCGGACTGGATCAGGGAGATGGTCAGCTTACGCGGCGCGTGGGCGAACATCCCACCGAAGCGCAATCGCAAAGACCCGATCTGCTTCAGCCCCTGTCTCTATCGGGACCGCAATCTGGTCGAGCGGTTCTTCAGCAAGGTCAAGCACTGCCGCCGCAACGCCACGCGGTACGACAAGCTCGCGGCCAACTACCTTGCCTTCGTCAAGCTCGCCTGCATCAGACCGTGGCTCAGGTCTTACGAGTCCACGGCCTGGCCCGATCCGTCCTTGCCGCCGAGCGCGGGGGCTCTCCTGGCGGCGCTCCGGTCGCCACGGAACTGCGGCGCGACGGGGACGGGCAGAGCCGGGATGCGGCTGCCCTCGTCGTTCTCCAGGACGTAGTCGAACAGGCCGCGCTCGAGGAAATGCGGGTCCCGGACGGCATCGTCGAGCGTGCGCACCACATTGGTCGCGCAGTCCTTTCCGTCGAGGACCTTCCGCCATTCCTCCGCCGTGCGGTTGCCGATGATGGCGCGCAGGGCCCCGGTGGTGGCGGCGGGATCGACGCTGTCGTCGCGCAGCCGCTCCTCCAGGCCGACGAGGTCGCAGAGGTTCTCCCAGAACTTCTGCTCCAGCGCGGCGACGGCGACGAAGCGGCCGTCGCGGGTCGGGAAGATCTGGTAGCGCGGCGAGCCGCCGGTCAGGAGGCCGTCGCCGTTGCCCGGCCACGCGCCGAGCGCCTCGCCGAGGCCGAAGGCCCACCAGGCGTAGGTGAACATCGTGTCGGCCATGGCGATGTCGATGTAGGCGCCCTCCCCGGTCGCGTTGCGGCGCAGGAGCGCGAGCAGGATGTTGATGACGGTGGGCATGGTGCCGCCGCCGATATCGGCGACGAGGGCGGGCGGCACGACCGTCTTCGACGTGTTGCCGAACGAGAGCGACAGGAGGCCCGTCTCGGCGATGTAGTTGAGGTCGTGGCCGGCGACGTTCGCCTTGGGGCCGTGCTGGCCGTAGCCGGTGATCGAGCAGTAGACGATGTCCGGCCTGATCTTGCGCACGGTGTCGTAATCGAGCCCGAGGCGGGCCATGACGCCGGGACGGAACTGCTCGATCAGCACGTCGCTCTCGGCGATCAGCGGCTCGATCCTCTTCAGCGCCGCCTTGTCCTTGAGGTCGGCGACGATGCTCTTCTTGCCGCGGTTCAGCAGGCTGAACTGGATCGATTCCGCGCCCCAGCGGGGCACGTACTTGCGGATTTCCTCGCCCTCCGGCCGCTCGACCTTGGTGACCTCGGCGCCGGCCTCGGCGAGAACGAGGCCCGCGAGCGGGCCCGGCAGGAGCGTCGTGAAGTCCAGTACATTGATGCCCGACAGCGGCTGCACTGAATCCCCCGGAAGTCTTCGCAGTTGCGGCGAAACCGTCGCGTCCCCGCGTCAGGGGAACAGGTCCGCCGGAACCAGGTTGTTGGCGACGAGGTATAGCACGGTCGTCAGCGTGAATACCGAAATGATGGTGCCTATCAGGATGCTGCTCGAGGCGCGCTCGACATAGACGTTGTACTGCTGAGCCAGCACGAAAACGTTAAGGGCCGGCGGCAGGGCCGACATCAGGATCGCGGTATAGACCCAAACCGGATCGAAACTGCCCATGAAGCTCAGCAGGATCAGCACCAGCGCGGGGTGCAGCACGAGCTTGATGAAGGCCAGGAACGGCAGATCCCAGGGAATCCGCTTCACCGGCCGCAGCGCGACCGTCACGCCCATGGCGAACAGCGCGCAGGGCGCGGCCGCCGAGCGCAGGTAGGTCAGCATGGTGTCGATCGGCGCGGGCGGCTCGAACCGGAAATAGGCCGCCACGACGCCTGCGATCGTCGCCAGGATGAAGGGATGGAGCAGCACGCGGCGGACGATTCCGAGCGCCATCTGCGCGCCGCTCACGTGATCGTCGCGGCCGAGCGCCATCAGGAGCGGCACCAGCGTGAACAGCAGGATCGTGTCGAAGCAGAAGATCAGCGCGGTCGGCACGGTGGCCGCCGGCCCGAGGGCGGCGAGCGTCACACCCGGGCCCATGTAGCCGACGTTCGAGTAGCTGCCGATCAGCCCCTGGATCGTCGCTTCCTGCACGTTGCCGCGCGAGACGATCCAGCCGACGACGAAGGCGAGCGAGAAGACGCAGTAGGTGGCGAATGTGGTCGTCAGCACGAAGGACCACTGCGCGAGCTGCTCGAAGGGGGTCCGGGAGAGGAGCTGGAAGAACAGCGCCGGCAGGGCGAAATAGACGACGAAGATGTTCAGCCAGGCGAGGCCCTCCGCCGGGTGCTTGACGATCTTGCCCCCGAGAAAACCGAGGAAGATCAGCCCGAAAAAGGGCGTCGCCAGCGCAAGAACCTGTTGCAAGCCGCTGTTTCCCGTCGAGTTGCCGGTCGTCGACCCCGGTCCGCCCGGCGCCTGCCCGCGCCGGCGGGCGATGCCGAAGGTTGTTGTTGCACCGCGGCGAGACGGTTGCAATGCGGACGGACCGGCGACATGGTGGCGGCCCGCCGAACCGACATGCCGACAGGAACACCAGCACCATGAAGCTCCCGCGCAACTTCTACCGTCCGCTCGCCGTCGGGGCCCCCGAGCCATACCGGGAGATGCCCGTGCGCGCCGAGCGAATGATCCATTTCGTGCCGCCGCACATGGAGAAGGTGCGCGCCAAGATCCCCGACCTCGTCAAGCAGGTCGACATCGTGCTCGGCAACCTGGAGGACGCCATTCCCGCCGACGCCAAGGAAGCGGCGCGGGCGGGCTTCATCGAGATGGCGCAGGCGAACGATTTCGGCGACACGGGCCTGTGGACCCGCATCAACGCGCTGAACAGTCCCTGGGTGCTGGACGACGTCGTCCAGATCGTCGGCGCGGTCGGCGACAAGCTCGACGTCGTCATGCTGCCGAAGGTCGAGGGCGTGTGGGACATCCACTATCTCGACCAGCTGCTCGCCCAGCTCGAATCCAGGCACGGCCTGAAGAAGCCGATCCTGATCCACGCGATCCTGGAGACGGCCGAGGGCGTCAACAACGTCGAGGCGATCGCGTCGGCGAGCCCGCGCATGCACGGCATGAGCCTCGGCCCGGCCGATCTCGCCGCCTCGCGGGCGATGAAGACGACCCGCGTCGGCGGCGGCCATCCCGGCTACGCCGTGCTGCCCGACCAGAAGGAAGGCGCCGAGCGCACGGGCATCCAGCAGGACCTCTGGCACTACACGATCGCGCGCATGGTCGATGCCTGCGCGGCCAACGGAATCAAGGCGTTCTACGGGCCGTTCGGCGATTTCTCCGATCCGGCGGCCTGCGAATCCCAGTTCCGCAACGCCTTCCTGATGGGCTGCGCCGGCGCCTGGACGCTGCATCCCTCGCAGATCGACGTCGCCAAGCGCGTGTTCAGCCCCGATCCGGACGAGGTCAAGCTCGCCGCGCGCATCCTGGAGGCGATGCCGGACGGCACGGGGGCGGTGATGATCGACGGCAAGATGCAGGACGACGCCACCTGGAAGCAGGCGAAAGTGATGGTCGACCTGGCCAGGCTCGTCGCCAGGAAGGACCCCGGCCTCGCGGGAGCCTACGGATTCGCCTGATTCCGCCGCACTTGACAGTGTTTGGCGGTGCAACAACAATTCGGCAACAAACTCAAGCGATTATTATCGCACGCGAAGCCCTGCGCGGGCACCGGTGACGAAATGATGAAGCACAGGACGGCAAAATACAGGATCGGCCAGGTCGTCAAGCACCGGATCTATCCGTTCCGCGGCGTGGTCTTCGACGTCGACCCCACCTTCTCGAACACCGAGGAATGGTGGGAGGCGATACCGGAGGACGTGCGGCCGAGGAAGGACCAGCCGTTCTACCACCTGTTCGCCGAGAACAGCGAAACCGAGTACATCGCCTACGTGTCGGAGCAGAACCTGCTGCCCGACGACACCGGCGAGCCGGTGCGCCACCCGCAGGTCGCCGAAGTCTTCGACGGGATCGAGGACGGCGTCTACCAGAGCCGCGAAGAGCGCTGCCACTGACCGGTCCGGCGGACAGCGGCGACCCTGAATCGAGAACGCGCGCCCGGCAGGACGCGCGTTTCGATTCCGGTAGCTGATCTCGAGGACTACTCGGTCTTCTGC
>JAEWYT010000118.1 GCA_023458595.1 Pseudomonadota bacterium | reverse complement strand
CCCCCCCCCCCCCCCCCCCCCCACCCCCGGCCCAAACCCCCCCCCCCCCCCGGGGGAGGGAGAAGAGGGAGACGGCAGCCTACGCCGCCGTCTCCGGTTCGATCTCGCCCAGGAAGCCGCCGGACTGGCGCTGCCACAGGCGGGCGTAGATCCCGCCGCGGGCGATCAGCTCGGCATGCGTCCCGGTCTCGACGATCCGGCCCGCCTCCATCACCACCAGCCGGTCCATCCGCGCGATGGTCGACAGGCGGTGGGCGATGGCGATCACCGTCTTGCCGGCCATCAGCGCCTCGAGATCCTCCTGGATCGCCGCCTCGATCTCCGAGTCGAGGGCGGACGTCGCCTCGTCAAGGATCAGGATCGGCGCGTCCTTGAGCAGCACGCGCGCGATCGCGATGCGCTGACGCTGTCCGCCGGAGAGCTTGACGCCGCGCTCGCCGACATGGGCGTCGAGCCCCTGCCTGCCGTTCATGTCGACCAGGTCCGGCACGAACGCGTCGGCATGGGCCCGTCTCAGCGCCGCCCAGATCGCCCGGTCGTCCGCCTGCGGCCGCCCGTAGCGGACGTTGTCGCGCACGGAGCGATGCAGGAGCGAGGTGTCCTGCGTCACCATGCCGATCGCCTCGCGCAGGCTCTCCTGCGAGACACGGGCGATATCCTGACCGTCGATCAGGATGCGGCCCGCCTCCACGTCGTGGAACCTGAGCATCAGGTTCACGAGCGTCGACTTGCCCGCACCCGACCGTCCGACCAGCCCGACCCGCTCCCCCGGCTCGATCTCGAGCGAGAGCCGGTCGATCACGCCCCTGTCGCGGCCGTAGTGGAACGACACGTCCTCGAAGCGGATCGCGCCGCGGTCGACGCGCAGGAAATCGGCGCCCGCCCGGTCGGTGACCGAGTACGGCCGCGAGATCGCCTCCATCCCCTCGGCGACGGTGCCGAGGTTCTCGAAGATCTCCGTCATCACCCACATGATCCAGCCCGACATGGCGTTGATGCGCATGACGAGGCCCGCCGCGAGCGCCACCGCGCCGATGGTGATCGCGCTGACGTGCCACAGCCACAGCGCCACGCCCAGCGTCCCGGCGATCAGCAGCCCGTTGATGATCGACAGCGACAGGTTCATGCCGGTGATCTGGCGCATCATCGCGTGGAACTTGGCCGTGTGGTCGACGATCGCCTCGCGGGCGTAGTCGTCCTCTCTCTCCGCGTGGGCGAACAGCTTCACCGTCATCACGTTGGTGTAGCTGTCGACGATGCGTCCGGTGAGCATCGAGCGCGCCTCCGACATGACGGTGGCGTGGTCCTTCACCCGCGGCACGAAGTGCCGCAGCACCGCGATGTAGGCGACGATCCACAGCGCGAGCGGGATCGTCAGCCGGATGTCGGCCGCCCCGAACAGGTAGAGCCCGCTGCCCGTGTAGACGATGACGTACCAGACGGCGTCGATCAGGCTGACCACGGCCTGGCGCAGCGCCGGACCGGTCTGGATGATCTTGTTGGCGAGCCGCCCGGCGAAGTCGTTCTGGAAGAAGCCGATGCTCTGGCGCAGCACGTAGCGATGCGTCTGCCAGCGCACCAGGTTCGTGAGGCTCGGCTCGACGGCCTGGTGCACGAGCAGGAGATGCGCCGCGAAGACGAGCGGGCGCAGCAGCACCACGACGGCGCCCATCCACAGGAGCGTCGCGCCGTACCGCCTGAACAGCTCTGCCGGCGGCGTGGTCTTCAGCTCGTCGATGATCCGTCCGACGAAATCGAAAAGGCTGACCTCGAGCAACGCGACGACACCGGCGACGACGACGAGGACGGCGAGCGTCTTCCATGCCTGGCGGACATAGAACCAGATGAACGCGACGAGCCGGTCGGGCGGTCGTTGGTCGCGCCCGACGGCAAGCGGATTGATGATGGATTCGAACAGGGCGAACATGACAGCTCCGATGGTCTGCGGGGACAGGAAAGGCGCACCCGACTCGGAGCTGGCGGGTCACGGATCGGACCCGGGAACTCGGCAGGGGCGCGTCAGTGCGTTTGCATGACGGCGGTAGCCATAATCGTCTCCAGACGTTGTTGAACCCGCCCGTGATCCGGCTCGAATGCGCGAGCCGGCCGGCGAGCGAAGCGCTCTATACCCCAACGGCACCCCGATTGCATCCCTCCGGCCGATCAATTGCGTTGCTGTTGCCGTTCGGCCACGGACAGTCTAGGGGACAGTGCCATGAGCGAAGCGACGACGACGGCCGAAGACGCACTGTCCGCCCGCAAGGAGGCCGCGCGCGCATGGTTCGAGACGCTGCGCGACAGGATCTGCTGGGCCTTCGAGTCGCTGGAGGACGCGCTTCCGGCCGGCATGCCGTTCTGCGATGCCCCGCCGGGCCGCTTCGTCCGCACGCCCTGGCAGCGCACCGATCACACCGGCAGGCCGGGCGGCGGCGGCGTCATGTCGATGATGTCGGGCCGCGTGTTCGAGAAGGTCGGCGTCCACTGCTCGACCGTTCACGGCGAGTTCGGCCCCGAGTTCCGCAGCCAGATCCCCGGCGCCGCGGAGGACCCGCGCTTCTGGGCGAGCGGCATCTCGCTGATCGCCCACATGCGCAATCCGAACGTCCCCGCCGTCCACATGAACACCCGCTTCGTGGTGACGACCAGGGCCTGGTTCGGCGGCGGCGCCGACCTGACCCCGGTCCTCGACCGGCGCCGGGTGCAGGAGGACCCGGATTCGCGCGATTTCCACGCCGCCATGCGCGCGGCCTGCGAGGCGTCGGGCCGCGACTGGCGCGAATACAGGGAATGGTGCGACAGGTATTTCTTCCTCCCGCACCGCGACGAGCCGCGCGGCATCGGCGGAATATTCTACGATTACGTCGACACCGGCGACTGGGAGGCCGATTTCGCCTTCACCCGAACCGTCGGCCAGGCGTTCCTCGACGTCTATCCCGGCCTCGTATCCCGCAATTTCGCGACGCCCTGGACCGAGGCCGACCGCGAGGAGCAGCTGATCCGCCGCGGCAGGTACGTCGAGTTCAACCTGCTGTACGACCGCGGCACGATTTTCGGCCTGAAGACGGGCGGCAACGTCGAATCGATCCTCTCCTCGATGCCGCCGGTCGTGAAATGGCCCTGAGCGGCTCACCCCGTCGCGCCGATGCCCGGCATTTAACACGGCATCAATCAAAAACTTTTCTCGAATATTAAGCCCTCCCCCCTACAACTTGTCCGCGTAGTTTCTTGCTTTTCCTTGGGGACCTCATGCAAATCCGCGACAAAAGGGGAGATCTCGTCGTGCTTCCCGCCCTGATCGGGCTTGTCGTCATTCTCTATTTCATTGGATATATAGGCGGCAAATTAATTGAATACAGGACGCTCCGCATCGAAGCCGAGACTGTCGTCGAAACCGTCGGGAACTACATAGAAAGCCGTATCGGCCCCGGGCTTACCTTCCGCGCGGCCGACGGCGACACGACCAACCTCCAGTCGATCCGCTATCCCGGCGCCGAGCCCCTGATCGCCGACCTGCGCTCGGTCCTCGTGCTCGACCCCGACGCCAATGTCGCGATTCCCGCCGACAAGCCCGTGCGGCGGCCCTTCGGTTTCGGCTCCTCCGGGGAGCGGGCGGCCTTCGAGCGCGCGGTCCGCACCGGCACCCCGCAATACGTGCGCACCGACGGCCTCGACGACGACCAGTTCCGTACGGTCTTCTTCTCGCCGCTGAGATCGGGCGGCACGTCGGCAGGCGCCATCCGGATCGACGTCGACCAGAGCCGCGACGCGCGGCTCATCGCGGAGGTTATGACTTCACGGCGGATTCTGGTGTTCGCATTGGGCTTCGTCGGCCTCGCGGTGACGATGTTCGTATTCTGGCGCTCCATCAAGAACCGGTGGCTGGCGGAGGAGGAGATCCGCTTCCTCGCCATGCACGACGTGCTGACGATGCTTCCCAACCGCGCGCAGTTCAGGCTGCGCCTGGAACGGGCTCTCGTCCGCGCCGCGCGCGACGGCTCGACGCTCGCCGTCATCTGCATCGACGTCGACAATTTCAAGGACATCAACGACACGCTGGGCCACCCCGTCGGCGACCGGATCCTCAAGTCGACGGCCGAGCGGATCCTCGCCGCCTCCGGCCCGACGAGCAGCGTCGCCCGCCTGTCCGGCGACGAGTTCGCCGTGCTCGTCGAGCACGTGCGAAGCGACACGGATCTGCGCAAGGCCGCCCAGCGCATCCTGCGCAACGCCTCGATCGTCAACGAGATCGACGGCCACGAGCTCGTCTGCTCGATCAGCCTGGGCGTGACGGTGGCTCCCGCCGACGGCAAGGACGCCGACACCCTGATGAAGAACGCCGACCTCGCGCTCTACCGGGCGAAGGCGGACGGCCGCAACACCATGCGCTTCTTCACCGAGGAGATGGACCGCGAGCTGCGCCGCCGCCGCCTCATGGAGGAGGAACTGCGCCGCGATCTCGGCACGGACCGGTTCCAGGTCTTCTACCAGCCGCAATTCGACCTCCGCACGGGACGGCTCATCGGTCACGAGGCGCTTATCCGCTGGACGAACCCGACGCTCGGCGTCGTCTCGCCCGATGCCTTCGTGCGCGCGGCCGAGGCCTGCGGCCTGATCGCGCCTCTGTCCGAATGGACGCTGCTGACGGCCTGCCAGAACGCCATGACGTGGCGCGAGCCGGTGAAGCTGGCGGTCAACCTGTCGGCCGCGCAGTTCCGCGCCGGCGACGTCGCCGACATGATCGAGCGCGTGCTGCGCTGGACCGGGATGCCGCCCGAACGGCTCGAGATCGAGATTACCGAAACGGTGCTGCTCAAGAACACCAAGATCGCGCTCTCCGCGCTCACGCGCCTGCGCGGGCTCGGCGTCTCGGTGGCGCTCGACGACTTCGGCACGGGCTATTCGAGCCTCAGCTACCTTTCGCGCTTCCCGATCGACAAGATCAAGATCGACCGTTCCTTCGTGCGCCAGCTGACCGAGGACCGGAACACGACGGCGATCGTCCAGGCCATCATCCGGCTCGGCGAGGCCCTGCGCCTGGAGATCATCGCCGAGGGCGTGGAGACCCGCGAGCAGGTGGCGCGGTTGCGCACCATCGGCTGCCATCAGGTGCAAGGCTATCTGTTCGGCGCGCCGAAGGCGAACGTCGACATGCCCCTGCCCGCCGTCCTGCTCCAGCAGGATTCCCTGCGGCAGGCGACGGCGGGATCGCGTTAGTCGGATGCGGCGGCGCGCCTCAGGAGCGCGTCGCGATCGAGCGCGAACCCGCTGACGATCCAGTCCGCCTCGAGCCGCGACAGGATCTTGCCGATCCGCGGCCCGCTCGGCACACCGACGCCCATCAGGTCGGCGCCCTTGACCGGAAACTCCGGGACGGCCCACCGGTCCGGCAGGCCGATGAGCGCACGCCATTCCGGGTCGTCGGGTGCGGCGCCGGAGCGCGCGAAGGCGAGTGCCGCCCGGTCCCGAAAAGCGTCTGCGCCGAGCCGGTAGAGCAGCACCTTTCGGGCGAGGTCGGCGAGATGCGGCCCGACGTGCCACCATCCGGTCGCCGCTGTTCGCAGCATCCGCGCCTCGGCCTTCGACAGACGCAGGCGTTCCAGGAGCCGGTCGGCGTCTTCGGGAACGGCGACCGCCAGCGCCGCGAGCCGGCGGATCGCGTCGGCGGCTTCGCCGTACGTTTTCTCGATGGCCGCCATCCGGGCGAACGAGGGGACGTAGGGGACCCCGCCGATGACGATGCCGAGGATGCCCGTGTCGGCCATCACTTCGGCCGTCGGCACGGCACCCGGCGCGACGAGCAGCCGGAACAGCTCCTGGCGCAGCCGCTCTCCGGACAGGCCGAGCAGGCCGCGCCGCTCGTGGATCGCGGCCGTCAGCCCCTCGGGATCGGGCGCGCCGTGGGCGAACTGCGCATGGAACCGGAAGAACCGCAGGATGCGCAGGTAGTCCTCGCGGATGCGCGCCACCGCGTTGCCGATGAAACGCACCCGTCGCGCCATGATGTCGACATAGCCGCCGACCGGATCGTGGAGCCGCCCGTCGCGGCCGACGTAGAGCGCGTTCATGGTGAAGTCGCGCCGCCTCGCGTCCTCCGTCCAATCGGCCCCGAAGGCGACGGTCGCGTGCCGCCCGTGCGTTTCCACGTCGTGGCGCAGGGTCGTGACCTCGAACGGCCGCCCCCCGGCGACGACCGTGATCGTGCCGTGCGCCGCGCCGGTCGGCACGGCCTTCAGGCCGGCTTCGGTCGCGAGCCGCGTGATCTCGTCGGTCGAGGCGGTGGTCGCGCAGTCGACGTCCCCGTGCGGACGCCCGAGCAGCGCGTCGCGCACCGCACCGCCGACGATCCGCGTCTCCGCCCCGCCCCGGTTGAGGGCGTCGAGCACGGTGGAGACCGGCGGCCGCTCGATCCAGCCCCCGTCCGGCAGGGTCTCCGGCGCCGCGCTCAAGCGGGAATTCCCGTTTCGACGGGCGCGCGGGACGGCCCGAAGCTGACGTCGCCGACGAAGGATTCCGACCGCGACGACAGGGCGAGATACACGAAGCTCGCGATCGTCAGCACGAGGCCGACGATGGCGAGCCAGTAGACCGCGTTCCTGCTCCACGATTCGCGGATCATCGGATCGCGTCCCGTGAAGTAGAGATAGAAGCCGTAGACCAGGAACGGCGAGAGGAAGAACAGGAGCTGGATGCCGACGACCCGGATCATCGGCGATAGACCCGGTTGAAGAGGTTGCGGATGATACCGGCCGTCGCGCCCCAGATGTAGTTGTCGCGGTATGGCATCGCGTAGAAGTGCCGCTGGACGCCCCGGAACAGCCGGCTGTCGCGCCTGTGGTTGGACGGCGTCATCAGGAAGGCGAGCGGCACCTCGAAGACGTCGGCGACCTCGCCCTCGTCGATCTCGAGCCCGTAGCCGGGATCGACCATGGCGACGACCGGCACGATGCGGAAGCCGGTGCCGGTCTCGTAGAGGTCGAGATAGCCGACCGGATCGATCACGCCGGCCTCGATTCCGATCTCCTCGCGGGTCTCGCGCAGCGCGGCGGCGAGCGGCGTCGCGTCGGTGCCCTCGATCTTGCCGCCTGGAAAGGCGACCTGTCCGGCGTGGGCCGGCAGATGGTCGGTGCGGCGGGTCAGCAGGACCGTCGCCCCGCCCTCGCGCGCGACGACCGGCACGAGCACGGCGGCGCGGCGCGGCGGACCGTCGTGAAAGACCAGTTTCGGCTGGCCGGCGTTCAGATCGTGATCGCCGACGTCCGGCGGCAGGTCCGGGTTCAGGTCGCCGGGCGGCGGCGCCTTCAGGAGCCGCTGCCGTGCAAGCCCCCGGAAGGCGTCCGGGGCGAACAGGGCCGGCGCCGAATAGACGTGCGCCTCCCCGGCGTCCTCGCGCGTGTCGCTCATGTCAGACCGGCCAGCGAATCAGCCGGCGCCATCGGAAAGAAGGTTCCGCGACTCCAGATCCCGAACATGACAGTTCCATCCACAGCCCGCTCGTCGCCGAGTTCGACCAGATCGTAGAATACCGAACGTACCACCAGAGCCTCCAGCCTCCCCCTTACCAGAACGTAAGGCTTGAGGCCTCCCGACTCTTTCTCGATCTCGAAACGGAGTGGATGGTCGGCATCGACCTCGACGAAATCGTCGACATTGGTGCGAAAGCCGATGCGCTGGCCCTCGCCCTCTCCCTCGACCGCCATTTCGACTGCCAGGAACGGCGCATCCTCGACCGAAATGCCGATCTTCTCGACCGGCGTGACCAGGTAGGTACGCCCGTCGGCGTCCTTGCGCAGAACCGAAGAAAACAGTCGGACCAAGGGTTTACGGCCGATCGGTGAGCCCAGATAGAACCAGGTGCCGTCGCGGGCGATGCGGATGTCCAGATCGCCGCAGAATTCCGGCTCCCACTTCTCCACCGGCGGGATGCCCTTCGCCCCGGCCGCCCGCGCGACCCGTTCCAGACCGGCCAGCCCGCCGCCCGCAGCGCCCGTCTCTGCCGTCGCGGATCGTTTCGCGGAGGTCATAGTTCCGCCCATCTCGCCGCGCCTGATGGGAAAGTGGACCGGCACGCGCCGCGCCGCGGGCGGTTTCGTGCGCCGACCGCGGTTCCGTCGAAATTCACGCTGCTGTGAGCAGGCTCCACTTCCAGCACGCCTCCGATGGGCCATATAGTCAAAGCTATGAGCGCGATCAATCAAACCACCCACTCCGACAACCGGGCAACGGACGATATCGTCGCCTCGGCCGACGCCACCGCCGCCCGCCTCAAGGTTGTCCGCGACGCAATCGGGTCCGTGATCTTCGGACAGGAAGACGTCGTAGAGAAGGCCCTCGTCACCGTTCTGGCGGGCGGCCACGCCCTGCTGGTCGGCGTCCCGGGTCTCGCCAAGACCAAGCTCGTCGAGACCATGGGCACCGTTCTCGGCCTCGACGCGCGCAGAATCCAGTTCACGCCCGACCTGATGCCGTCCGACATCCTCGGCGCCGAGGTGCTCGAGGAGACACCGGGCGGCGGCCGCTCGTTCCGCTTCATCCGCGGGCCGATCTTCTCACAGCTCCTGATGGCCGACGAGATCAACCGCGCGAGCCCGCGCACCCAGTCGGCCCTCCTGCAGGCCATGCAGGAGCACCACGTCACGGTCGCCGGCGTCCGCCACGACATGCCGCGGCCCTTCCACGTCCTCGCCACCCAGAACCCGCTCGAGCAGGAAGGCACGTATCCGCTGCCCGAGGCCCAGCTCGACCGCTTCCTGATGCAGGTCGACGTCGGCTATCCCGACCTCGTCTCCGAGCGGCGCATGCTGTTCGAGACGACGGGCGACGCGGAATCCGCCGTCCAGCGCATCATGGACGCCGACGAGCTGATGGCGGCCCAGCGGTTGGTGCGCCGCATGCCGGTCGGCGAATCGGTGGTCGAGGCGATCCTCGCCCTCGTCCGCGCCGCCCGGCCGGGCGAAGGCGACGCCGAGGTCGACGCGCGCATCGCCTGGGGCCCCGGCCCGCGCGCGAGCCAGGCGCTGATGCTGACCGTGCGTGCCCGCGCGCTGGTGCAGGGCCGCCTCGCCCCCTCGATCGACGACGTCGTGGCGCTGGCGAAGCCGGTGCTGCAGCACCGCATGGCGATCACCTTCGCCGCCCGTGCCGACGGCATCGACGTCGGCTCGGTCATCGACCGCTTCGTCGAGCGGCTCGGGTAGGCCCTTGGCCGTCGCCCGGCCCGAGCTGGAGTTGTCGGCCCCCTCCGCGACCGACCTCGGCCGCGAGGCGGCCGCCCTTTCGGCACGCATGCCGGAGCTGCTGCTGCAGGCCCGCTTCGTCTCCAACACGGTGGCGCACGGCATCCACGGCCGCCGCCGCGCCGGGCCCGGCGAGACCTTCTGGCAGTTCCGCCGCTTCCAGTCCGGCGAGCCGGCGCGCCGCGTCGACTGGCGCCGCTCGGCCCGCGACGACCATCTCTACGTCCGCGAGAAGGAGTGGGAGGCCGCGCACACCGTGTGGATCTGGCTCGACCGCTCGCCGTCCATGTATTTCGGCTCGTCGCTGGCGGCGTGCCGGAAGATCGACCGCGCTGTGGTGATCGCGCTGGCGCTGACCGATCTCCTGATCCGCGGCGGCGAGCGGGTCGGTCTCGTCGACCTGATGCGCCCGACGGCCCAGCGCCACGCCGTGGAGCGCGCCGCCGTCGCCATCGCCCGCGAGCCGCTGAGCGACGACACGATGCCCGACGGCGCCCCCTTTGGCCGGTTCTCCGAGCTGATCGCGATCTCCGACTTCCTCGAACCGCTGGCGGACATCGAGGCGGGCCTGACGGCGATCGCCGGCCGCCGCGTGCACGGTCACCTCGCTCAGGTCCTCGACCCGGTCGAGGAGACCTTCCCCTTCACCGGCCGCACCGAGTTCCATGACGCGACGCAGGGCCTGCGCTACGTCGCCGGCCGCGCCGAGACCGTGCGCGAGGCCTACGTCGCCCGCATGGCGGCGCGATCCGCGAGGCTCAAGGCCGTCACCGACCGCATCGGCTGGAGCCAGCTCGTTCACCACACCGACCGCCCGGCGCAGGAGCCGGTGCTGGCGCTGCACGCCCGGCTGTCCGGCGGCAACGATCCGCGCGCCTTCGCCCACGGCGCCGCTTCCGGAGCGGGCGCATGATTCCGGGCCTGCCGATCGCCTTCGCCGAGCCGTGGCTGCTGACCGCGCTCGTGCTGCTGCCGGCGATCTGGTGGCTGCTGCGCTTCACCCCGCCGCGACCGGTGCGCGTCGCCTTCCCGCCGACGCGCATCCTGCTCGAGATCGGCCAGCGCGAGGAGACGCGCTCGAAGAGCCCGTGGTGGCTCGTGCTCCTGCGGATGCTGCTGGCGGCTCTGGTCATCGTCGCGATGGCCCGGCCGATCCTCAACCCGCAGGCAGTCACCGCCGGCGGCGACGGCACCATCCTCGTCGTCGTCGACAACGGCTGGGGCTCGGCGCCCAACTGGCGGCGCATCGCCGGCACCGCCGACGACATCCTCGCCGAGGCCGGACGCGCCGGCCGGCCGGCCGTCGTGGTGGCGACCGCGACCGACACCGTCATCGGCGAACCGGGCGACACCGCCGCCGCGCGCGAGAAGCTCGCCGGCCTCTCCGTCGCCCCGCACGTCCCGGATCGCGCCGCCCTCGCTCCGCTGATCGCCGACGCCGTGACCCGCCACGGCATCGGCGAGATCGTCTGGCTCTCCGACGGCATCGCCTATGCCGACGGAGCCGATTTCGCCGGCGCGCTCGAGGCGACGGGCGCCGATACCGTCGAGGTCGCAACACCGACGCCGGGCGACTTGCCGCTCGCTCTCTCGCCCGCGCTGAACGAGACGGGCGGCCTGAGCGTCGGCGTCATGCGCGCCACGGCGGACGGCACGTCGTCCGGCAGCCTGCGAGCCCGCGACCTGAAGGGCCGCGTCATCGCCGAGACGCCGTTTGCCTTCGAAGACCGCTCGCTGCGCAGCGATCCCGTGATCGACCTGCCCGTCGAGCTCCGCAACGACATCGCCCGCCTGGAGATAGCCGGCTCCGAGACGGCGGGCAGCGTCCAGCTTCTCGACGACCGCTGGCGCCGCCGCGTCGTCGGCCTCGTCTCCGGCGAGACGCGCGAGCGCGCCCAGCCGCTGCTGTCGCCGCTCTACTACATCACGCGCGCGCTCGGTCCCTTCGCCGACCTGCGCGAAAGCCCGGACCCGAACCTGGAGGTCGCCGTCAGGCAACTCCTCGACCAGCGCGTCTCCACCCTGGTGCTCGCCGACATCGGCACTCTCATCGGCGACACCAAGGAGCAGTTGAGCGATTGGGTGGACAACGGCGGCGTGCTGGTGCGCTTCGCCGGCCCCCGCCTTGCCGGCGCCGAGGACGACACGCTCGTTCCGGTGGAACTGCGCTCCGGCGACCGCTCGCTCGGCGGCACGCTGTCCTGGAGCGAGCCGCAGCCGCTCGCCGCGTTTCCCGAGGACAGCCCCTTCGCCGGCCTCGACCTCCCCCCGGACGTGCGCATCACCCGCCAGGTCCTCGCCGAGCCGTCCATCGATCTCGTCGAGAAGACCTGGGCGAGCCTCGCCGACGGAACGCCGCTGGTCACCGCCACGCGCCGCGGCGACGGCTGGATCGTGCTGTTCCACGTGACCGCCGACGCGGCCTGGTCGAACCTGCCGCTTTCCGGCGTGTTCGTCGAGATGCTGCGCCGGATCGTCGACCTGTCCGGCGCGCCGGCCGAGGCCTCCGCCGCGGCGCGCGGCGCACCCGGCGGCATCCTGCGGCCGCTGCGCTCGCTCGACGCGACCGGCAACCTCGGCGCTCCGCCGCCGCGGGCCGAGCCGATCGCCGCCGCGGATTTCGCCGCGACGCGGCCCGGTCCGATCCATCCGCCCGGTCTCTACGGCGAGTCCGACGCCTTCCGCGCCCTCAACGTCATGGACGCCGCCACGCCCTACGCCGCCCTCGACGCCGGCGGGCTGACGGTCGAGAACTATCCCGCCAGCGAGCCGCGCTCGATCGGTCCATGGCTGCTGGTCGCCGCGATCGTCCTGCTTATCGCCGACGGCATCGCGGTTCTCATGCTCGGCCGCCGGGGCCTGAGAGTCCGCAAGTTCAGGGGAGCGGCGGCCGGGCTCGCCCTGGCCCTTGCCGCGTTCGCCGCGTTCCACCCGGCGCCCGTGTCGGCCCAGACCTCCGCCGACGGCCTCGGCGTCGCCGACCGGCTGGCGCTGGAAGCGACGCTGAAGACCCATCTGGCCTATGTGTTGACCGGCAACCGCGAGATCGACGAGACGAGCCGCGCCGGACTGAAGGGTCTGACGCGCGTCCTCGCCGACCGTACCGCGCTCGAGCCGGCCGAACCGATCGGCGTCGACATCGCCGGCGACGAGCTCTCCTTCTTTCCGCTGCTCTATTGGCCGATCGATCCGCAGGCCGAGCAGCCCTCGCCCGAGGTGCTCGGCAAGATCGACGCCTACATGAAGCAGGGCGGCACGATCCTGTTCGACACGCGCGATCAGCTCGAGGCGCGGCCGGGCGTCGACGGCTCGGTGGCGGGGCCCGGCATGCTGCGGCTCCGCACGCTGCTGCGCGGCCTCGACATCCCCGAGCTCGAGCCGGTTCCCGCCGATCATGTGCTTACCAAGGCGTTCTACCTGCTGCAGGATTTCCCGGGCCGCTGGGACGGCGGACCGCTCTGGGTCGAAGCCGCCCTGCGCGACCCGAACGAATCCTCGCGGCCGGCCCGCAACGCCGACGGAGTCTCGGCGATCATCATCACCTCGAACGACTTCGCCGGAGCCTGGGCGACCGGCGACGACACGATGCCGCTCTATCCCGTCGCGCCGGGCGGCGACCTGCAGCGCGAGATGGCCTATCGCTCCGGCGTCAACATCGTGATGTACACGCTGACGGGCAACTACAAGGCCGACCAGGTGCACGTGCCCGCGCTGCTCGAGCGGCTGGGACAGTAGCCGATGACCTGGAGCATCGACTTCGCCCCCCTCGTCGACTGGCGGCTGATCGCTGTCCTGGCGGCGGGCGTCGCCCTCGTCTCGCTCATGGGCTTCGTCCGGCGCGCGCCCGGCGCCTGGCTCAGGGCGCTCGCCGCGATCCTGTTCGTCCTCGCCCTCCTCGATCCTTCGCTGAAGCAGGAGGACCGGGACATGCTGCCGGGCGTCGTCACCGTGGTCGTCGACCGCAGCGCCAGCCAGGGCCTCGCCGACCGTACGCCGGAGACGGACACGGCCCGCGCCGAGCTCGAAGAGAGGCTGGCGCGCATGCGCGGGCTGGAAGCGCGCTGGATCGACGTGACCTCCAAGGGCGCGGACGGCACCGAGCTTTTCGACGCGCTGGAGCGCGGCCTGTCAGACGTGCCTTCCGACCGCATCGCCGGCGTCGTGCTGATCACCGACGGCCAGGTCCACGACGTTCCCGAGCGCGCCGAGCAGCTCGGCTTCGGCGCCCCCCTGCACGTGCTTCTGACCGGCAACGACCAGGAGCGCGACCGCCGCCTCGTCGTCCACTCCTCGCCGCGCTTCGGCATCGTCGGCCAGGAGCAGCCGATCACGTTCCGCGTCGAGGATCTCGGGCCCAGGCCGGAGAGCGGAACGGTGGCCCCGCGCACCCGCGTGACGATCTCCCGCGACGGCGAGCCGATCACCAGCATGAACGTCACGCTCGGCGACAACGTCACCGTGCCCGTGGAGATCGCCCATGGCGGGCGCAACATCATCGAGATCGAGGCCGAGGAAGCGCCGGGCGAGCTGACCACGCTCAACAACCGCGCGGTCATCACGGTCGAGGGCATCCGCGACAACCTGCGGGTGCTGCTCGTCTCCGGCGAGCCGCACGCCGGCGAGCGCACCTGGCGCAACATCCTGAAATCGGACGCCGCCGTCGACCTCGTCCACTTCACCATCCTGCGCCCGCCCGAGAAGCAGGACGGCACGCCGATCTCGCAGCTTTCGCTGATCGCCTTCCCGACGCGCGAGCTATTCTCGGTCAAGATCGACGAGTTCGACCTCATCATCTTCGACCGCTACCAGAGCCGCGGCGTGCTGCCGGTGCTCTACTACGACAACATCGCCCGCTACGTCGAGAACGGCGGCGCGGTGCTTGTCGCCGCCGGCCCGGAATTCGCCGATCACACCAGCATCTACCGCACCCCCCTCGCGCCCGTGCTGCCCGCCGCGCCGACCGGCGGCGTGATCGAGGCGCCCTATCGCGCGGAACTGTCGGAAGCCGGCCACCGCCATCCGATCACCCGCGATCTGATGGAGGGCGCGAAGGAGCCGACCTGGAGCCGCTGGTTCCGGCTCGTCGATTCGGATGTCTCGCGCGGCGACACGCTGATGACCGGTCCGGAGGGCAAGCCGCTGCTCGTCGTCGACCGCGAGGGCGACGGCCGCGTGGCGATGATGCTGTCCGACCACGCCTGGCTGTGGGCGCGCGGCTACGAGGGCGGCGGCCCCTACGTCCCGCTGCTGCGCCGCCTCGCCCACTGGCTGATGAAGGAAACCGACCTGGAGGAAGAGGCGCTGACCGCGCAGGGCCGCGGCGACGCGCTCGTCATCGAGCGGCGGACCATGGCCGACACCGCCGCGCCCGCGAGCGTGGAGACGCCGGCGGGCGACACAGTGGAGGTGGCGCTGGAGGAGGTCGAGCCGGGCCTCTGGCGCGGCCAGATGCCGGTCGAGGACCTCGGCATCTACAGGGTCTCCGAAGGCGATCTGCGCACGCTCGCCAACGTCGGCCCGGACAATCCGCGCGAGTTCGCCGACGTGCGCTCGACCGCCGACCGGCTGGCGCCGATCGCCGCGGGCACCGGCGGCGGGGTGTTCCGTGTCGCCAACGAGGGCGCCGTCTCGGTGCCCCGCATCCTGCCGATGCGCAACGCCGCCACCATGCACGGCAGCGACTGGATGGGCCTGAGGACCACCGACGCCTCGATCCTGCGTGGCGTGCGCGCGCTGCCGCTGCTAGCCGGCCTGCTGGGCCTCGTGGCGCTGCTCGCCGCGCTCACCGCCGCCTGGTACCGCGAGGGGCGCTGAGGCGCCGTTCGCCTGCTGCGGCGCGGGCCGCGCCATGCCTCTGGCCTCGGCAAGCGATCCCTCTACCAGTTCGTGCGCCAGCAGCCTGGCCGGATCGACCGGCCCGGGCAGCCGCACCTGCCCGCGCGGGATCGGCCTGAAGTCCGCCCGCGCGTAGTAGGGCGCGTCGCCCACCAGCACGACGAGCCGGTGGCCGCGTTTCTTCGCGGTCGCGAGCGCCTTCTGCATCAGCGCCAGGCCGTGACCCCGGTTCTTGTGGTCGGGATGGACGACCAGCGGGCCGAGGAACAACGCGTCCGTGCCGCCGATGGTGATCGGCGACAGCCTGACCGCCCCGATCGGCCGGCCGGCGCGCATCGCCACGAAGCAGAGCTCGGCGATCGGCTCGGTGCCCTCCCGCAGCCGGTAGGCGGTCTTGGCGAAGCGACCGGGCCCGAAAGCCTCGTCGAGCAGGTGTTCGACGATCTCGAGGTGGCTCAGGTCTTCGTTGAGGATTTCGACGGCGTTCGCGTCGGTGGTCATGTCAGGGCTCCCGAAAATCCGTTCTGTCGGGCGCCCCGAGGACCTGGAAACCGATCCTGGATGGTGTCGATCCGGGACCGCGGGCTAGACGCGGGAGTTCCGGCGACGGGGCGCAACGAGACTGCACGCGCTGCAGCGCGTTCCGGCTCGTCGTCGCTCGATCATCCGCCGCATGACGCGGTTTCTCCCGTCGAAAGGTCGGCCCTGATATCACGCGGGGCCGCGCCGGTCCAGCGCGGCCTCACGGCTTCTTCCGGGGGCTGGCCGGGGGTCTCAGTCCCCGAGCCCGCCCACGTGCTTCTGGGCATAGAGCTGGATGCCGAGCTTCTCGACCAGGTCGAGCTGCGTCTCGAGGAAGTCGATGTGCCCCTCTTCGTCGGTCGCCAGTTCCTCGAACAGGTTCTTCGACACCCGGTCGTTGACCGACTCGCAGTACTTGGCGGCTTCCAGATAGAGCGCGCGCGCCTCGTACTCGCCGGCGAGGTCGACGTCGAGGATCTCCTTCACGTTCTCGCCGATCCGGAGGGGATTCAGCTCCTGCAGGTTCGGAAAGCCTTCAAGGAAGATGATACGGGCGATGAACTTGTCGGCGTGGTTCATCTCCTCGATCGATTCCTCGCGCCACTTCTTGGCGAGCTCCAGAAAGCCCCAGTCCTCCAGCAGCCGGTAGTGCAGCCAGTATTGGCTCACCGCCGTCAGTTCGGACCTCAGGCCCTTGTTCAGATACTCGATGACTTTCGTGTCGCCTTTCATGGAAGACTCTCCTCCTGCCGCCACGGTTGGCCGGTGAATCGGGACAAATCCGATTTCCGTGGTCGAAACTGCCTTCTGGGTCGTTCGCGATCGGAAATCAGCGATGGCGCGAAGGCTAGTGCATTTATTAGAACGATTCCAGAGAGAAACGACGCGCGCGTCAGACCGCCGCGGGTCGCGCGGGAACGCGGCGCCCCGGTCGGCATGCAACGGACGGTCCGCGGTCAGGCGCGGACGTATTCGCGGATTTCGACGGTTTCGCGGATTTCGAGCCCGCTCTCGGTTTCGAGCACCTCGATCGTCTCCACCGTTTCGACGCCGCATTCCGTCCGCAGCGGGCAGACGGAGTTGCAGCGGGTGGTGCAGCTGCTGTGAACGTCCGGCAGCGCGGAGTCCATGATGTCGCGGATGGTGCGGGCGCAGCGCCCGCATTGCGGGCTGCAGCCGAGGCAACGGTAGACCTGCGCCGGCGTGTAGGGACATCCGGGGCCCGGCTCTAGGCATTCCCGGACGTCGCGGTCCGACAGCACATTGCACGAGCAGACGATCACGGGAAGCCTCAGTTTTGAACAGTTCTAATTCAGTTGCGGTCGCAACAAGTTACAGGTAAAATTACAGACTATCAAAGTCAAGTTTATGAACATGGGCGGTGCGTCGGGCATTTTGTCACCCCGCCACCGCGCGTACCACCGGTCCCTTCTCGCCCAGGTCGTCCCAGTAGGGCGGATCGCCGAAGCAGGTGGCGAGATGGTCGACGAAGGCCCTGACCTTAGCCGACAGGTGGCGACCCGGCGGGTAGAGCGCGTAGGCGCCGAGCTGCCACCACTCGATGTCCGTCAGAACGGGGACGAGACGCCCCTCGCGCACCGACTGATAGACGAGGAAC
This sequence comes from Pseudomonadota bacterium, assembly GCA_023458595.1. Lineage (GTDB taxonomy): Bacteria > Pseudomonadota > Alphaproteobacteria > Rhizobiales > Tepidamorphaceae > Microbaculum. The sequence continues at coordinate 819 of JAEWYT010000118.1, read as the reverse complement.
GTCGGCTGCGAGATGATCCCGAGGCCGGCCTCGGCGGCGGCCTGCAGCATGTTGCCGTTGTTGCAGACGAGCCGCGCCTTCGGATTGACGACGCGCTCGCGGCCCTGCTCGTCCACCCAGGAGAACACCCGCCGCTCGGGCACGTTCGAATAGCGCAGGTAGGCGTGGTCCATGAGGTCCTCGGGACGTTTCGGCATCCCGTGCCGCGCCAGATAGTCCGGGCTGGCGCAGACGATGTTGCGCACCAGCGCGAGCCGCCGGGCGATCAGGCTCGAATCCTCGAGCTGGCCGATGCGCACGGCGAGATCGAAGCCCTCGTTGACGAGGTCGACCCGCCGGTCGTTCATGTCGAGGTCGATCCAGAGCTCCGGGTGATTGTTCAGGAAACTGCTGACCGCCCCGGTGAGGTGCATCACGCCGAAGGACTGCGGCGCCGCGACCTTGAGCCGGCCCGACAGCGCGCCGTGGACGGCGGCGGCGTTCTGGTCGGCGTCCTCGAGGTCGGCGAGGATCTGGGCGGCGCGCTCGTAGTAGGCCTTGCCCGTATCGGTCAGGCTGAGCTGCCGGGTCGTCCGGTTGACGAGCCTCACGCCCAGCCGTTCCTCGAGTTCCTTCAGGCGCCGGCTGACGGCCGATTTCGCGACGCCGAGCCGTTCGGCCGCCGCGCCGATGCCCCCCGATTCGGCGACCTGGACGAAGGTCTCGATCTCGGCCATCCGGTCCATTGTTCACCTCAACGCAACAATAGCGCGGATCGATTAAGGGCTTTTTCGACTCCTATCAACCTCGACCGGGCCGGCGAACGGCAGCGAAGGGCCG
>JAEWYT010000117.1 GCA_023458595.1 Pseudomonadota bacterium | reverse complement strand
CGTGCCGGCCGTCGCGCGGCGGGCCCCCCCGACGGGCGCCGCGGCGAATTGGGTTCGTCGATCGCTCAGTTGATCCGGATGACCGCCGCTTCGGCGCTGCGCGGGGTGCAGCGGGCGGCGATGCGGTCGATGGTCTCTCCGATCGAGGTGTCCATGAGCGCGACGGTCTCGCCGAGCTCGGGGCCGTCGATGCAGCGGCGGTAGATGTTGCGGACCTCCAGCATGGCCCGTACCTGCCCGTGCATCGCCGCGCATTCGGCCTCGAGGCCCTGATCCGCAGCCGAGTCGAAGCGCTGCCGGGCGCCCGACAGGGTCGCCTCGACCTTCTGCAGGTGCACGCGGCAGACCGGAGTGTCGACCGGTTCGGCCCTGGCGCCGTCGCGGCCCACGCCCGGCAGCGGCGCGATCATCAGCGCGAGCAGCACCGACAGGGCTGCGCGACGCAGGGCGGAGGCGTCGATCGTGGGGAACTGGAGGGATCGGGCAGCAAGCATCGTCGTGATCCGGACTTCTGTCTCTGTCAGCCGGCGAACCGTATCGCCGGTCCGTTGCGAAACGCTTATGAAGGATCTCGATTTCAGGCTTATTGCACGGATTGTTTCTTTTGTTTCTCCATATCCTTAACCAAGGGTATCCGAACGCCCGAGGCGCCGTTCGAGGTGCCGTCGACGAAAAAACCCGGCGCCGCGGGCGCCGGGTTTCGCTGTGACGGATTTCGCGCGCTCAGCAGGAGGCGGGTTCCTGCTGGCAGGTCACCCACAAGAGGGCGCCGATGTTGCCGGCACCCCATCCGCCGTAGTCGGCGTTCGGATACTCGAAGTTCTGCCCGAAGAACGAGGCGCCCTGGAAGTTGTAGTTGGTCGGGCTGTTCACGCCGTAGCTCGTGACGCCGACGACGACGTTCGGCGTGCTGTCGAAGCCGAGCGAAGCCTGACTGGCAGAGACTTTCGGCCTCGTGCCGAAATTGGCGAGCCAGGGGCCGCCGCTCGATCCGCCGGTCTGCGCCGAGCCGATCCACGTATTGACCAGGTTGCCGCCGGTGACGCGGAAACCGATCGAGTCGGTGCGCTGCATCTGGTTGCCGCCGTCGAAGGCGACGGGGTAGCCGAGCTGGGTGATCTGGGCCGCGTAGGCATTGCCGAGGTCGGCCGGCGTGGTCACGTAGGAATAGCCGTTGAAACCGTAGAGGTAGGTGCCGACGACCTGGCCGGGGAACTTCGATCCCTTCTTCTTGCGGCCCTTGACCGTCTTGAACTGAACCTTCTGCTTGGCGAGCGCGATCGTGGCGATGTCGTTGTTGCAGACGACGCCGGGGGCGCCCGCGTCGCAGGTATCGGTGCCGTCCAGGTAGGTCGAGGGCACGAAGATGTTTATGGCGTTGAAGCCGCCGAAGGGCCGCCCCTTCTTGTTGCCCTTGAACTGGGACGGGTACCAGGTGGCGGCGGTGGCCATACCGAGTTCCCCTGCGCCGAAATTGGAGACGCAGTGGGCGGCCGTGACCAGGACGCCCTTGCGCACCAGCGACGCCGTGCACACGAAGGTCGCCGCGCCGAAGCGTATGTAGAGCTTGCCGGTGGTGCTGTAGGGCCGGCTGGTGACCGGAATCATCGCCTTGTTCTTCGAGAAGCCGGGCTTGGTCACCGCGACGCGGGCCGTCGTATAGGGAATCGCGGCCAATCCGTGGGCCGTCGGACCGACGGCGACTTCCGCGCCGTCGGACTGGCTCGAGACGCCCGCGCCGCCGCCGGCTGCAGGACCGGTCGACTTCATGGCGCTCAGCTGCGCCTCGTCGATGATCGGCAGACGCGACCGGAAGGGGCCGACCGGCTCCTGGTCGCCGAATGCCTCGCGGGCCGCGTCGGGGTCGAGCTTGTGGGAGACGATGCCCGCCGGTTCGGCGGAAGCCGGAACGGCGCTCGCCAGGCACACTGCCGCGAGCATCGCGGATGCCAGCAGTGCCGGCCGTGGGAATTCGTTCATGACTGCCCCCTTTCGGGTCGATTTGCACGATGTGCGTCAGGCGACCCCGGCGACCGCAGCGGGCGACCGCAGCGCCGGCCAGAGCGCCCGGGGTCAGGCGATCGGGAGGCATATTTCGCGGGAATGCTTAACAGTTCCTTGGTTCGTGCCGTTTCGGCGCGAACGGGCCCGAAATTGCGGACAACGCCGTTAATGGCCGTTAAATCGGCCCGGAAAACTTTAGTTCGAATGCCGTTTTTGCGAACCGCCGGTTCGTCGTGCGGGGACGAAGAACGGCCGGCGAAACAATTGAAATATTGCCGAAATACGGACGATATGTGAGTAGGTCACACAGATGCGGCGTGACGAGTTCCTTTTCGGGAGAGTAGCCGTGTCTGTCAATCCGCAAGGCCGGGCCGCCAGGGCGCGCGCGGGCCTCGCCGTCGCCGCGATCGCGACGGGATGTCTGCTTCTGGGCGCCGGCGCGCGCACCGCGAGCGCCGCGACCGCCGATCCGGACAGAACCCCCTACGAAAGCTATTTCTATACGTCGTGCGACGAGACGCTGTGCCAGCGGCAGATGTACCGCGTGCCGGACAACCAGAGGCTCAAGGTCTTCGCCCTGTCCTGCGCGGCGCAGGTATCGACGCCTGGCGCTGTCTCGCATATCGGCGTGCGGCGCCGGCTTCCCGGCGGGGGCGAGGAGGTCGTCGACCTCGCCACCAATCCCGTCGGCACGCAGGGAAACACGCAGTATTTCGCCTTCCGCGCCGGGCCTGAGACCTTCGTCGATGGTGGCGACACGGTGAACGCCTTCGTCGAGTCGACGGGCGACGTGAACGCCTTCTACTGCTTCCTGGCGGGCGACCTGATCGAGATCCGGTGAACGAACACGGCGCGGCCGAGCGGGCCGCGCCGTCCCGGGGCCGTCCTGGCGGTCCCCGTCAGCAGGCCCACGGCTGGGCCGAGCACGTATCGTAGATGATCTTGCCTATATTACCTGCCCCGTAGCCTCCGTAGTTCTTGCCGGGATACTGCCTGTTCTGGCCGAAGAACGACGCGCCCTGGCGATTGTAGGTCTTCTTCACCCAGCCGTAGCTGGTGACGCCGACGACGGCCTGGGCGGGCTGCCTGCCGAAACTCGCCTTCGACGCGTCGATCGCGCCCTTGGCGCCGAGGTTCACGATCCAGGGGCCGCCGCTCGAGCCGCCCGTCTGGGCCGATCCGATCTGGATGTTCCGCAGATTGCCGTCCTTGACGTACCAGCTTACCGCGTCGGTGCGCTGCATCTGGTAGCCGCCATCGAAGGCCGCCGGATAGCCGAGCTGGGTTACGTGTCCGACCGTCTGGCCTCCAAGCAGCGGCGAGCGCGTGAAGGAGTAGCCGTTCCAGCCATAGGCATACCAGCCGACGAGGTTGCCCGGGTACAGCAGAGAGCCGCCCGGATGCGGGTCTGCTTTCGGAGTCAGCACGACCGTCGCGAGGTCGTTGTTGCAGACGACGCCGCGCTGGGCGCAGGTGTCGTTGCCTTTGTAGTACGGCGTGGGGACGCGGTAGGTGGTGGCGGTGAAATAGCCGAAGGGACCCGTGCTCGAATCGTAGACGGCCGGATAGAAACGGACCTCGTCCGCCCAGCCGGCGGCCTTCTTGCCGTAGTCGAAGACGCAGTGCGCGGCGGTAATCAGCACGCTCTTCTTCACCAGCGAGGCGGTGCAGACGAACCAGCTGGATCCCCAGCGCGCCCAAAGCTTGCCGGTGGCGCGGAACGGATAGCTGGTGACCGGCGTCGTGGGCTCGGCGGTAGACGGACCGAGCGCCTGCACGGCGACGCGGACCGTGGTGTAGGGGGTTCTGGACCCGCCGAAAGCTTCCGGCGAGGCGGCCATTTCGGCCGGCGACGACTCCGAGGACGACGAGACGCCGGGCGTGCCCCTGATGCGGCGACCCTCGAGCTTGCCGTCCGGCGCGAAGGCCTCGGTGCTCACCAGCGGCATCTTGGAGAGCGGCGTCGCCGAGGGAACGGCGCCTTCGGGAGAAGCGGATGTTTCCGCGGCTCTCGGCGGAGAGGCGATCGTGCCGGCGGCTTTCGCCCCGTCCCGGGCGGTGGCCGTCAGACAGCCCGTCGCCAGCAAGCAGCAGGAAATCGTTCTCAGCGCTTTATGCATTTCGACCCTCAACGGATTGTATCTCGAATGGAGCGAGGAGCGGACGCCGTTCCGGCGCCTGCCCACCGCGGCAAGGCTACGGTATTTCCTCGATTCGGCACGGACAATTCGACCCTATGTGCCGCTCCATCCGTCAATCGAGGGATGGCACGGCTGCGATCCCGGGTTTTCTCGGGGGCATGAAAAAACGGCCGCGACGGGAGCGTCGCGGCCGTTTTTTGCCGAGATGGGGCGCCGGCTCAGCGGCAGAAATGATACTGCCCGTCGTAGCCGAGGAAATAGCCGGTGCGCGGGTTGAAGCTGCGATACTTGGAGCCGCAGTAGCTGTACCAGCCCGGCGACCATGGCGCGGGAGCGTAGTAGACCGGGCGGGCCGGGTAGTAGGGCCGCGGGGCGTAGTAGGCCGGCGGGGGCGGCGGGGCGTAGTAGCGCGGCGCGGTGAGCGCCGAGCCGAGCGCCGCGCCGGCGGCGAAGCCGACGATTCCGGCCGCGGCCGCGGCGCCGGGATTGTAGTAGTGGCCGTGGCCATAGTAGCCGTGGCGGTAGTATCCGGCGCTGGCGGCGGAGGGCAGCGCCGCGGCGCCCAGCGCGACGGCGAGGCCGGCGACGGCCGTGATCTTCAGGGTCCGGTTCATGACATGTCTCCTGTCACATCTCGGGGCGGGCGCCGGCCGGCCGCACGATGCGGGGGGCCTTGGGGGACGCGTCCGTTCCATGACGCCGGTTATGTCACCGGCCGGCTGAACGGCACCTGAACGGAACGATCAGGGAAGCGTTCATGTGGCCACAAGTGTGGCTCCGGAAAACGGGCGCATTTGCGGCACGGCTTTCAGGCGGCCCCGCAACGCGAAGCGGCGGCGCCCGAAGCGCCGCCGCCTGCCTTTGTCCAGATTCGAAGACGCCGTTCAGTCGTGCAGCTTGACGACCTTGCCTTCTTCGCCCTCGCCGGCGACTTCGTGCGCGGCGACCGGGCGGCCGACCGTGATGCCTTCCTGCTCGAGCGCCGCCTGGTAGTTGGCGATGACGCTCTTGAGCTGGGCGATCTGGTCGTTCGCGGTGTCGTGCTTGATCCGGTACTGCTGGAGCTTCTTGTTCTCCTCGACCAGATTCTCGAGGTTCTCGGCGTATTTTTCGTTCTGCTTGCGCGCGTGGTTCAGGTCGGTCAGCGCCGAATTGTAGCGCAGGTTGAGCTCGCGCAGCTTGGCGCCGGCGGTGACCAGCTCGGCGCGGTCGTTCTCGTGGTTCTTCTGGGCACTGTCGAGCAGGGCCTCGATCTCCTGCATGCGCTTCAGCAGGCTGCGGTTGCGCTCCTTCAGGCTCGCGTTCTCGCGGCTGACTTCCTGCAGCGACTGGGCGCCGATGCGCCGCTGCGACGACAGGTTCTCGATCTCGGCGTTGAGCGCGAAGACCTCGTTGTCGTGCTTGCGCTGCTCTTCCTCGAGGCGCGACTTGGAATAGTCGAGTTCCTGGTTGGCGACGTCGAGGCGCGACTTCAGGTCGATGTTGTCGTTGCGCACGTCGACCAGTTCGCGCTTGGCGGCCTCCAGCTCGCTGGTCGCCTGGTTGTTCTTCTTGATCTCCTGTTCGAGCAGGGCGGCGCTTTCGGAAAGGTTCTGCTGCAGCTCCTTCTCGCGCCGCGTGATGGCCTCGAGCTCGGCCTTGACCGTCTCCGACTGCTCCTCGATCGTGTTGTAGCGCGCCTCGAGGTCCTTCAGTTCGCCGCTGAGGTCGGCGATCGCGGCGTTGGCCTCGACCAGCCTGGCGCTCTGGGTGCGGTACTCCTCGCTGACCCGCTTGTTGTTGTCGCGGATCGAGATGATGTCGTTGCGGGCGCCTTCCAGCGCGGTGCGCGTCTCGGTGGCGCGCTTGCGCAGCGAATGGATCTCGGCCAGCGCCTCGTCGAGCCGTGTCGACAGCGAGTTCACCTGGTGGTTGCGGTCGATCAGGTCGGTCGACAGCTTGGCGTTCTCCGCCTTCAGCCGGGCCTCGGTCTCGATCTGGCCGCGCGAGTTCTCGATGAACTCGGCGAGGAGCTGGATCGAGTTGTTCGATTCGGCAGCCAGCGCGCTCATCTGGTCGAACGTGCGGTTCAGCCCGCCGAGCCGCGTCTTCAGATTGTCGACGCCGCGCAGCTTCTCCTGCATCCGCAGCATCACGGGCGAGATCGACTGGACGTTCGAGGCTTCCCCGTCGTCCGGCCCGTCCTGCGGGACGAACATCTCCTCTTCCATGGTGCGAGGCTCCGCCTCGTAGGTGGAAGTTCTTGACGACTTGGAGAAAAATGCCATTGACCGACCCCCGATATACGCCGCGCCCGATGCCCCGATCCCCGCGGCTTTCGTGGCCGCTCATCAATTCTTAACTGATTTGCATGGCGTTTCAAAGATTCGCGCAGGCGCTGGGGAAAGCGGGGAAGGAGCGCGCACCTGCGCGCGCAGGTGGAAATCCTACCGCCCCTTCTTGCGGAACGTCCGCGTCCCCGGCTTGCCGCCGGACGAGCGGCCCGTGACGTTGGTGCCGATCGGAGCGGGGCGCTCGCGGCGCTCCCAGCCTTCCGGCGACAGCGGTTCGGGGCGGTCCTTCATGCCCATCTCGTCGAGCGTGTGCTTGCGCACTCGCTTCGAGGGAGCGAGCGCTGATTCTTGCTTCCCGGTCGCGCCTCCGGCGCTCCTCGCCTCTTGGTGCGCCTGATCCTTCGCACGTCGGGAATCCCGCATCCGCCGTGTCTTCTTCCCCTTCGGCGAGGCGTCGGCGTCGGGATAGGCCATCGGGTCGTCGGCGACCTCGAGCTCGGCCTGCTCCAGCCGCTTGATCTCGTCGCGCAGTCTCGCCGCTTCCTCGAACTCGAGGTCGGCGGCGGCCTCGCGCATCTTCTTCGACAGGTCCTCGATGACGGCGCGCAGGTTGTGGCCGTAGGTGGCGCCGGCGTCGGCGAGGCCTGCGTCGACGGTGACGTGGTCCTGCTCGTAGACCGAGCCGAGGATGTCGGCGATGTTCTTCTTCACCGATTCCGGCGTGATGCCGTTCTCGATGTTCCAGGCCATCTGCTTCTCGCGGCGGCGCGTGGTCTCCGCCATCGCCCGCTCCATCGAGCCGGTGACGCGGTCGGCGTAGAGGATCACCTTGCCGTCGACGTTGCGCGCGGCGCGGCCGATGGTCTGGACGAGCGAGGTTTCCGAGCGCAGGAAGCCTTCCTTGTCGGCGTCGAGGATCGCGACGAAGGCGCATTCGGGAATGTCGAGGCCCTCGCGCAGGAGGTTGATGCCGACGAGCACGTCGAAGGTCCCGAGCCTGAGGTCGCGGATGATCTCGATGCGCTCCAGCGTGTCGATGTCGGAGTGCATGTAGCGCACGCGCACGCCCTGCTCGTGCAGGTATTCGGTCAGGTCCTCGGCCATGCGTTTGGTCAGCACTGTGACGAGCGAGCGGTAGCCTTTGCGGGCGACCTGCTTCACCTCGTCGAGCAGGTCGTCGACCTGGCTCTTCGCGGGACGCACCTCGACGGGCGGGTCGACGAGGCCGGTCGGGCGGATGACCTGCTCGGCGAAGACGCCGCCCGACTGGTTCATCTCCCAGCCGCCGGGCGTCGCGGACACGCAGACGGTCTGCGGCCGCATGGCGTCCCATTCCTCGAACCGGAGCGGCCGGTTGTCCATGCAGGAGGGCAGGCGGAAGCCGTATTCGGCGAGCGTCGCCTTGCGGCGGAAGTCGCCGCGATACATGCCGCCGATCTGCGGGATCGTGACATGGCTCTCGTCGACGAAGACCAGGGCGTCGTCGGGCAGGTACTCGAACAGGGTCGGGGGCGGCTCGCCCGGGGCGCGCCCGGTCAGGTAGCGCGAGTAGTTCTCGATGCCGGCGCAGGAGCCCGTCGCCTCCAGCATCTCCAGATCGAACACCGTTCGTTGTTCCAGCCTCTGGGCTTCGAGGAGACGGCCGGCCCTGTTCAATTCGTCGAGACGAAGTCTGAGTTCGGCCTTGATGCCCTTGATCGCCTGCTGCAGCGTCGGGCGCGGCGTCACGTAGTGGGAGTTGGCGTAGAGCTTGATCGTCTTGAAGGCATCGGTCTTCTGGCCGGTCAGCGGGTCGAACTCGGTCAGCTCCTCGACCTCGTCGCCGAACAGCGAGATGCGCCAGGCCCGGTCTTCCAGATGCGCCGGCCAGACCTCGACCGTGTCGCCGCGCACGCGGAACGTCCCGCGCTGGAAGCCGGCGTCGTTGCGGCGGTAGTGCAGGGCGACGAGATCGGCGAGAAGCTGGCGCTGGTCGATGCGCTCGCCGAGCTTCAGCGTGAAGGTCATCGCCGTATAGGTCTCGACCGAGCCGATACCGTAGATGCAGGACACCGAGGCGACGATGATGACGTCGTCGCGCTCGAGCAGGGCGCGCGTGGCGGCGTGGCGCATGCGGTCGATCTGCTCGTTGATCGAGGATTCCTTCTCGATATAGGTGTCCGAACGCGGGACGTAGGCCTCCGGCTGGTAATAGTCGTAGTAGGAGACGAAGTACTCGACCGCGTTGTCCGGGAAGAAGCTGCGGAACTCGCCGTAGAGCTGAGCGGCGAGCGTCTTGTTGGGGGCGAGGATCAGCGCCGGGCGCTGGGTGCGCTCGATCACCTGCGCCATGGTGAAGGTCTTGCCCGAACCGGTGACGCCGAGCAGCACCTGGGTATCCTCGTTCGCCTTGACGCCTTCGACGAGCTCGGCGATCGCGGTGGGCTGGTCGCCGCGCGGCTCGTATTCGGAGACGATCCTCAGCTCGACGCCGCCCTCGGACTTCTCCGGCCGCGCCGGACGGTGCGGCACCCATTCGGGAGCGTCGTCGGGCACGTAGAACGGCCGGCCGCGGGCGAGCAGCGCCTCGAGATTGTCGCGCGCCTCGCGGGCGGCCAGCGACGTTTCCAGGTCTTCCGGCGCGGGCGATTTCGACGCGGGCGCGATGCCGGTACCCGGCTCCATCAGGTCCATGCCCTCGGTGCCCTCGATACGCGGCGCGCGGGGGGGGCGGGAGGCCTTGGAATTGGGAGTCTTGGTATGTTTGGTCCTGGCCCCGGCGGCGCGGGCCTGCTTCCCGGCTTCGCCCTTGCGCAGCATCGGCGGCAGCAGATCGTCCAGATCCATCGGCGTGCTTTCGCCGGTCCCGGTCGCGCCTTCGGGGTTCCACGCCTCCTGCGCGTCATAGGACGCCTGCGGCGCTTCCTCGAAGCCCGCCGTGTGTGAAGGCTTGCGCTTGGCCATGGCCGCAATATGGGCCGAGTCAGGTCCGAAGGCGAGGGGGCGGCGGCGATCGGAGACGAGACTGCTGACAGCAGGGTGTCAGTTGTTCCCCGTCAGCCCTCCGGCCGCGTCACCGACCAGGCGATGGTGCAGGCGACGGCGGCCTGCCAGGGGGCGAACAGGATCCAGGTCTGCTCGAAGGTGTTGAAGGCGGGATAGAGCAGCAGGCCGAAGACCGTGCCGGCGGAAGCGGCGAGGCGGAAGGCGCGCTTGCCCGACAGCGCGGGGACCGCGGAGCGGGCGCCGAGCCAGGTGAAGGTCGCGCCGACGGCGCCGGCGACCGCGCCGGCCACGAGCCACGCCACGATGTCGCCGGCCGCCCCGCCCGGCTGGCCGGCGAGGGTGACGATCTGCACGGCGATGTTCACCGCCAGCAGCCAGCCGATGAGGATGCCGAGGGGAACGCCCAGCAGGTGGGCGGGCAGGTGCTTCGGCCGGACCGGCAGGAGCAGCAGCATCATGCCGATCGCGTAGAAGAGCGGTGCGGTGATCGGCGCCATCTCCGGCTGGTTGACGTAGATCTCGATGTTGTCGGCGGAGAACTTGTACTCGGCGATCGGGAAGATGTAGTAGCCCGCCAGGAAGCCGCTGATCAGGCCCATCACGACGGCCGCGCCGGGAAGCCATTTCGGGGCATGGACCGCGTTCATGGCCGCCACCGTTCGGCCGCGCACGGCTTGCGGGCGGTGAAGACAGTGCCCCGCATGACGGTTCCCCCCGTTCGGTCTCCTCCGGTGCGGGGATACTCGCAGGTCCCTGGACGTCACTCAAGCGGACGAGCGGAAGCCGGCCCCGACATCGGAGCCGGCTCTCTCGTTTCCCGAAGGATCAGTGCTTCGGCCTGATCTCGTAGACCGTGAGCGTGCCGCTCACCTCGTGCGAGAGGACCAGCAGCGGCTTGCGGCTCGGGCTGTCCTTGGCGTCGATGAACAGCAGTCCCTCGGGGCTGACGTCCGCGTCGCGGCGGACGTACTGGACGAACTTCGGCGACCACGGCTTGCTCATGTCGAAGGCCATGACGCCGCCGGGGCCGCGCTCCAGGCCGATGAAGGCGTAGGTGCGGCCGTAGGCCTCGCCGGTGGTCGCGCCCTCGGGCTCGGCGCCCTTGGCGTCGGAACGGGTGTCGAACTCGCCCGGGTCGCCATTGTCGGCGTTGAACAGCGCCGGCGCGGCCTCGGCGGTCTTCCGGCCGATGAAATCGCCGGAATCGTGCACCCGCCGGCCGAAGCCGTCCCAGACGGTGAAGGAACGGGCGCCGTAGGCGAACAGCATGTCGTAGTCGCCGTCGTTGTCGGTGTCGCCGTCGATCGAGCTCACCGCGAGGCGGCCCAGGTTCTCGTCCTCCTGCAGATCGGCGGCATTCGGGAAGGCGGAGGGATCGAGGTCGAGATCCTTGATGCGCTCGTTCTCGCCGCGGTCGTCGCCTTCGTTGGCGGTCACCAGATAGGTGCGGCCTTTCGAGCGGAAGGAGGCGATGGCGTCGGGCATGTACATGCCGTAGACCGGCCAGGTCTGGATGTTGATGCCGCCGTCCCTGTCGCTGGCGTCGAGGCCGTTGCCGGCGACCGAGTGGTCCTTCAGGCCGAGCGGCAGGATGCGCAGGATGCGGGCGGAGCGCACGCTCAGGAGCGCCATCGCATTGGCTTCCTGCAGCGTCACCCAGGCGAGGCGCGAGTTGTCCGAGACGGCGATGTACTCGGGCTCGACGTCCTGCGACACCGACTTGCCGGGGAACAGGCGCACGCCCTTGGCGCGCAGCGCGTCCTCGTAACCGTCGAAGCGCTCGAAGCCGGCGGTGCGCACCGCGCCGGATGCGTCGCAGTCGCCGGCGCGCAGGATCTTGCGGACGTCGATGACGCTGACGCTGCCGACGGGATCGACGCCGTCGGGCTCGCCCTCGTTGGCGACGAGGATCTTCCGGCCGTCCGGGGTGAAGGTCAGCATGTCGGGCAGGGCGCCGGCACGGCAGGAGAACTTGTAGGCGCCGTTCGTGCCGTAAAAGGCGACGAAACCGGCGTCGGTAACCGGATCGGCGGCGACGGCGACGGCGATGAGGCCGTTCTTGATGGCGATCGAGTTCGCGTCAGCCGCGGCGAGACCGGTCTCGGCGAGGATGTCGGCGGCGACGTCGAGCGTGCCGGGCAGCTGCGTCGGGTTGGAGGGGTCGCTCAGGTCGACGATCTTCAGGACGGCCGACCCGTCGACGACGAACAGGCGCTTCGTGCGGGGATCGAAGGCGGAAATCTCGGCGACGCCTCCGGTCAGGCTCGTGGCGCCCTTCAGCGCGAGCTCGATGGACTTCGCATGGGGATGATGGTGGCGCTTCTTTTTCGCCTCCGCGTGGCCGGCGGCGAAGGCCAGGCACAGGCAGGACAGCAGCGCTACGGTCGTTTTCGGCGCAGACACGATTCGGCTCCCTATGAGTTTCCGGAAAATGCGGGGCCGATCGTTAGACGAGCCAAATCACAGGGATGTGTCAGTTCCTTATGGGCGGACGCAGTTCTTCGGGGAAAAGCGGTTCGCGCAAAAAAAAGACCGCCCGGGGGTACCGGACGGCCCAAGTCTAGGGAGGAAACGCCCAAGGAGGGCTGCAGCACCGGAAACCGATGCTGCGTTGCAACATATAGGGTGCCGTCTGCGGGCCTACAAGCCCAATTAATCGCCAGTACCTGCCGGTATTTTCATCGCTCAGTCGATCGAAACGGGTATTCGGCGGCTTCCAGGTCCCGCGGCGGAACGTTTGCCGCAAGCGCACAGAACGCCGCGCTCCGGCGCGGCGCCTACGGGGCTGCTCAGCCTTCGGCCACCCGTGTGGCGAATAGGGCGATGGCGCGCTGGTAGTTCTGCGACTTGTTCCACGCGCCGAGCACCGCGAAGTTGGCGCTGCCCTCGGTCCAGGGCTGGCCGCGCTTCCAGCCGTGGGATTTCAGGAAATTCGCCGTCGAGGCGAGCACGTCCGGCACGCTGCGAATCAGGTCGCGGCGGCCGTTGCCGTCGAAATCGACGGCGAACCGGACGTAGTTGGAAGCCAGGAACTGCGTCTGGCCGAGTTCGCCCGCCCAGGCGCCGCGCATCTGGTCCGCCGTCATGTCGCCGCGATCGATGATGCGGAGCGCCGACAGGAGCTCGTTCTGGAACATCTCGGTGCGACGGCAGTCGTGGGCGAGGGTGGTGAGCGAGCGCACCGCCGACATGTTGCCGAGCACCGCCCCGTAGTCGGTCTCCATGCCCCAGATCGCGACGATCACCGGGCCGGGCACGCCGTAGCGCTGCTCGATCGAGGAGAACAGGCCGGCGTGCTGCCTGAGCATCGCCTTGCCCTTGGAGACGCGGCCGGCGGTGACGCGCTTGCGGGCGAACTCCTCGAAGCTCACCTTGAAGTGCTTCTGGTTGCGATCGAGCGAGAGAACCTTCTTGTCCTCGGTCACCCCGTCGAGGGCGGAGAGCGCCCGGTTCGAGACGCCGAGGCCGGCGGCCTCGGCCCTGAACTGGGCGACGAAGCCCTTGAAACCGCTGGGCGGCTGGCACTGGGCGGCCTCCGCGGAGGACGGCAGGACCAGCGACAGGACGGCGACGGCGGGCAGGCAGAGGGCGGCGGGAAGGCGTCGCATTGCTCGAATTGCTCCAGCACGGTTTCTCGCCGGCTTTGTACCATCCCGTCCCGAATTTCCGAAGACGGGCGACCGGGGCGCGCCCAGTCGCCGGGCCGCCGCCCCGTCTTCGCCCCGCCCACTCCCCTTCCACGCCCCGTCCACGCCCCGGGGCGGTCTCCCATCCGCCGGGCACCGCCGGCGGCCGGAGGCAGCCGCGTGATAGCGGTCAGGCCAGGCAATCGTCGCGAAATCGTGAAGTTAACCCATGGTTAACTGTTGCCGTCCCGCAACTGCGAAAATGAATCGATGCGTGTAAACTCGGATTCACTCCTGATTCACCGAGCGCTGCCCAAATTTCGCCTGCGTGTAGGCACACCAGATGTGCGCATAAAGAAAACAGAGGTGTTTTCGACCCTCAGAAACCGAGCGGTTTCACCGGGGGGTGAAGGAAGAAGGAACTGAGTAAGATGATGAACCAGCGTGCTCTTTTCATTGCCGGTGCGGTCTCGCTGGCTGCACTCGCTCCGATGGCGGCACAGGCCGCCGACATGCCGCAGTATACGCCGCCGCCCGTGATCACGGCCGTGCCTTCGTTCGACTGGACGGGCTTCTACGCCGGTCTGAACGCCGGCTACGGCTGGAGCTCGAGCGACGGCGCCGACGCCACCTTCGTCGATCCGGGCGGGGCCTTCTTCGGCCCGTGCCTCGCGGCGGGGGCCTGCGCCAGGGGCATGAGCTATGACCGCAACGGCTTCGTCGGCGGTGTCCAGGCCGGCTACAACTGGCAGTTCAACCAGCTCGTCCTCGGTATCGAAGGCGACATCGAGTACTCCGACATGAACGGGTCCTCGATCTCCACCACGGCGGTCGCTCCGTTCGCGGTGGGCCGCTTCGCGGCGTCGAGCGACATCAACTGGCTCGGCACCCTGCGCGGCCGCGCCGGCGTGGCCATCGACCGCGCCCTCGTCTACGCGACGGCCGGTCTGGCGGTCGGCGGCGTCGACGATTCCTACAGCTGGGGCTTCCCGAGCATTCCGCAGGTCTACTCGGGCAACAGCAGCGACACCGAGTGGGGCTGGACGGCCGGTGGCGGTATCGATATCGCGATCACCGACAACTGGGTGCTCGGCGCCGAAGTGCTCTACTTCGATCTCGGCGACACCACGATCACCGGCACGCCGAATGCTCCGTTCGTGCCGCCGGCGGGCACCTCGATGGCCGTCAACTTCGACCACGACGGCGTCATCGCGCGGGCCCGGGCGAGCTACAAGTTCTGAGATCGCCGAAAGGCATCGCGGACAAAAGCGGCGGCTCCTTCGGGAGCCGCCGTTTTCTTTTGCGCGACGGCCCAGACGGAAAGCGGCCCCGACAGGGGGCCGCCTGGATTGCCTTGTCCGCCGGACGCGTCAGCGAGAGCCGATCGGCGCGTTCGGCCCCCTGCCGGGGAAGCTCGGGGTGAAGCCGCCGCGAGGCGGATAGTACGGCCGCGGCGGGCGGGGCGGATAGGTGTAGCGCGGATACCGGTAGCGCGGGTAACCGTAGTAGTACGGGTAGCCGTAATACGGGTAGCCGTAGTAGTAGCCGTCGCTGGCGATCGCGGCGCCGAGGATCGTTATGCCGAGCAGCGCGCCGATCGCGGGAAGCGGGCTCGGAGACGCATAGCCCGGCGCGGTCGCCTGCAGGTAGCGGCCGGACACCCAGCCGCGGTAGCCGCCGTACTGCGTGTCGCACCAGCCGTAGCCGCCGGTGCAGCCGTAGATCGTGACGGGCGCGCCGACGGGAACCGTGGCGATGCGCGGGCACCTGGTGCTGCCGCAGGTGCGCATGTTGACATTGCCGGTCGCGTAAGCGTTGACGGCGGCGTCGGCGGCGCCGGGAAGCGAAACCGTCGCAGCCAGTCCGGCCGCGGCGACCAGAGTGCGGGAAATCCATTTCATCCGACCCTCCTTTCGTATCGAATCGACGCCCTCGGGACCTAAACGCCGCTCGACGGCAACCGGTTCGGTCGCAACCGTGGCGGACAATCGAGGCGGCGCGGCCAACGGCGATTGGAGCGCCGCAAGCCTGAACCGTGCATGAACGTGCGGACGGCGGGGACGCCGTTCAAGCGTCCCGCGTCATTCCGCCGCTTGCGGGGCGACGACCGCATCGTCTCCCTCGGTCTGGCCGATGAAGCCGCCGGACTGGCGGCGCCACAGGCGCGCATAGTGGCCGTCGAGCGCGAGCAGGTCGTCATGCGTGCCGCTCTCGACGATGCGGCCGCGATCGAGCACCACCAGCCGGTCCATGCGGTGGATGGTCGACAGGCGGTGGGCGATGGCGATCACGGTCTTGTCGGTCATCAGCGTGTCGAGGCTCGACTGGATCGCCGCCTCGATCTCCGAATCGAGCGCCGAGGTCGCCTCGTCGAGAACGAGGATCGGGGCGTCGCGCAGGATCACCCGGGCGATGGCGATGCGCTGGCGCTGGCCGCCGGAAAGCTTGACGCCGCGCTCGCCGACATGGGCGTCGAAGCCGCGCCGCCCGCGCCAGTCGACGAGCCCTTCGACGAACTCCTCGGCATGGGCGAGGCGGGCGGCCCGGCGGACCTCCTCGTCGCTCGCGCCCGGCCGTCCGTAGCCGATGTTGTCGCGGATCGAGCGGTGCAGGAGGGAGGTGTCCTGCGTGACGACCGAGATCGCCGCGCGCAGCGACTCCTGGGTGACGCCGGCGATGTCCTGCCCGTCGATCAGGATGCGGCCCTCCTCCACGTCGAAGAAGCGCAGGAGCAGGTTGACGAGCGTCGATTTGCCGGCGCCCGAGCGGCCGACGAGACCGATCTTCTCGCCGGGCCTCACGTGCAGCGACAGGTCCTGGATGACGCCGGTATCGAGGCCGTAGCCGAAGGCGACGTCGTCGAAGGCGATGTCGCCCCTGGTGACGATCAGGTCGGCGGCGTCCGGACGGTCGACGAGTTCTATCGGCCGCGCGATCGTCTGCATGCCTTCCTGCACGACGCCGATCTGCTCGAAGATCGAGGTGATCTGGAAGGCGATCCAGCGCGACATGTTGGTGAGCTGGAAGGTCAGCGGCAGCGCCATCGCGATGGCGCCGACCTGCACCCTGCCGGCCGTCCAAAGCCAGATCGACAGGGCGCCGGCGGCGGTGATCAGGGCGGCGTTGAGGAGCGAGAGCGAGAAGGCGAAGACGGTGAACAGCCGCAGTTGCTCGGCGACGCGGGCGGTGTGCCGGTCGACGCCGTCGCGCACGAACGCGTCCTCCTCGCGCGGGCGGGCGAAGAGCTTCACCGTCAGGATGTTCGTGTAGCTGTCGACGATCTGCCCCATCAGCGCCGAGCGCGCCTCCGACATGCGCCGCGAACGCTCGCGCATCCGCGGCACGAAATAGGCGAGGACGGCGATGTAGCCCGCAAACCACAGCGCGACGGGAAGCGCGAGCCACACATCGGCGGCGGCCAGCATCGCGATCGCCGTGACGCCGTAGACGAGGATGTACCAGACGGCGGTGATCGACTGGGTCAGGCTCTCGCGAAGGGCGAAGCCCGTCTGCATCACCCGGTTCGAGATGCGTCCGGCGAAGTCGTTCTGGAAGAAGGCCCAGCTCTGCCGGACCACGTGCCAGTGGCTCTGCCAGCGCACCAGGCTGGAGAAGGGCCCCGACAGCGCCTGGTTGGAGACGATGGAGCGGGCGATGGTGGTGAGCGGGCGCACCAGCAGGATGATCAGCGCCATGACGGCCAGCATCGGCCAGGTCTCGGCCAGGAAGCGGTCGGCGGGAACCGTGGTCACCAGACTGACCAGCCGGCCGATGATCCACGGCACGGCGGCGTCGGAAAGCGCGAGCGCGATCTCGACGAGAAGGAGGAGCGCGAACAGGCCCTTCGCCTGGCGGGCGAAATGCCAATAGAACGCCAGGAGGCCGGAGGGCGGCTGCGGCCGCTCCGGCACGTCCGTCGGTTTCAGCAGCGATTCGAAATATCGGAACATCCGTCTTCAGGTTCGCACGTTCGCCGCGCCGGACGCCAGCCGGCGCGCTCCCGATGGAGATATAGGGCGCAAATGGGCGGGATTGCGACGACCGGCGTCACCTCGCGCCGGCGCGCCGGCGGAATGCCCGCGCCGGGTGCCGAGAATGCCGCAGGGCGATCACCGTGCCGCCATATTGGAATGGAACCCTGAAGACGGTGGGGAGTAGAGCGGCAATGCATCCTGAGAGGCCCCGGTGCGCATGCGCGGCCGAGATATCGCGATCCTTTTCTTCCTGCTGATCGTGGCGGTCGCCGCCTACGCGGCACTCGCAGGCGGCGGCCTTCACTAGGCGACTTCGGTCAGCGGTAGCTCGCCACGCCCGCCCGCGTCTCGTTCAGCCGGCGGGCGGAATCGGCGGCGCTGGCACTGGGCGCCCCGACGCCGATCTTGCTGCCCTGATACGTGCGAAGCGGCGTGCTGAACATCGGCACGCGCGCGCAGAACTTGCCGCTGGCGTTGCACTCGGTCTGGTAGGCCATGATCGAGACGATCTCGGTGCCGACATTCGTGTAGCCGAAATTGTAGTCGGTGCTGGGCGGGTTCGACCGGCCCTCGCCGTGGATCAGCTGGTAGCGGTCGTGCTCGAGGCCGCTGTTGTGGCCCATCTCGTGGGTCATCGAATGGTTGGTGACGCAGCCCTGCGCGGTGACCGTGAACCCGTAGCCGGAGGTCGAGTTCGACGGCGTCGGTATGTACCAGCCGAGACCGCAATAGAGCGCGTCGTCCTTGCGCAGCACGGCGACGAGGTCGGCCTTCCTCCTGTTCCGCAGGGCCGGGATGCCCCTGAAGGGACCTTTGCCACCCGTCACCTTGTCGAGATCGGCGTCGAAGCTCCTCTCCCTGTACTTCCTGACGAGCACGGTCCCCGCCAGCCGGTACCTGATCAGGACGCCGGACTTCCTGGCGGCGAGGTTGGCGAGCGCGATCGCCTTCTTCGCGGTCTGGCCGATGTTGCCCGACTGGGCCTTGGCCTTCCTCGAATAGGGGATCAGCACCCGGATCGTCGTCCTGGCTTCCGGGTTGGCGCCCGGGTCGGGAGCCGCGACCGGCGCGGCCGGTGCGGGAGCCGGCACGGATTCCTCGGGCGGGAAGCTGGCCGGGTCGATCTCGCTCACGCGGTGAACGCCGCCGGCGACCGGCGAGATGGTGAAGACGCGGGCTCCGATCTGGATCTGGCCGGTGATCTGGTCGTCGGAAACGATCAGCAGCGCGTAGCCGTCCTCGCCGCGGACGTTGCCGAGCCATTCGTAGCCGCCGAGGTCGGCCTTTCTCAGCGACGTGCGATCGAGCGTCACCGAGAGATCGGGGAAGAGGTCGATGTCGATGCGCCGGGAGGCGGGCGCCTTGCGGATGCGGTCGCGGGCGCGGTCCATGCCGCGCGGCGCGACGTTCGACTCCATGTAGCCGTAGTCGAGGCGCATCAGGCGGTCGCGCGACGCGAAGGGCGAGGGGGGCGCGCCCTCGACCGAGGCGGCCTCGGTGTCCGGGAGAGCGTCGAGAAGACCCGCTGCGAGCGCGTTGCCCGCGACGAGCGACATGGCGCCGGCGAGGCCGGCGATCGCGACGAGCCGGCCGGCCCTGGAACGACCGGCGACGAAACGTATCGTGTTGAAGTTCATTCGTGTGCCCCTCGGCCAATGGCCGGACCGCGGTGCGTCTGACGAGCGGGCCGGCGCGTTGAACGGAATGGTTTCGGCACTGATGCCGACTTACGGGATGCTGATTTACGGGATGCTGACTTACGGGGGGTGGATCTTGGGGGGTGGATCTACGGGCGACTCGACCGAGTCGCCCGGGCGCGAACGGCAACATAGCCAGTTAAGCACGCGACTCAAACATCTTACGCGACGTCATGATCCCAGCGTAAACGGATTCTGTACCGCAAACGAAAAAAGCGCCCGACCTGCGGCCGGGCGCCCCCAACGGGTGGCGGCGTTAGCGCCGGCCCGGACGCACG
>JAEWYT010000116.1 GCA_023458595.1 Pseudomonadota bacterium | reverse complement strand
CGCGACATCCACGCCCAGCTGGGCAGCCCCGACTACTGGCGCCTGCGCGTCGGCATCGGCCACCCGGGGCAAAAGGGGGAGGTTTCAGGTTGGGTGCTGCGCAAACCGCCCCAGGACCAGTGGCAGGCCATCCACGAACAGCTGGACCGCAGCCTCAAGGCCTGGCCCCTGCTGGTGGCCGGCGAGATGGACAAGGCCATCGCGCAGATCAACACCAACAAGCCACCGCGCCCCAAGCCACCGCGCAAACCGGCGCCCGACGACGCGGCCGGTGTGCCAGCGACCAAGGAATAAAAAAATAGCTACTGACGCTTGACTGGCAAGCGTTAGCAGCCAATTTGACTGATATTTTTTGGGTCAGATTTTCTGCGCTTGCGCCTGCAGGCGCTCGAACTTCTGCAGCAGGCTGTCGCGGCTTTCGACAAACTCCGGGTTGACCGGGATGCAGGAAACCGGGCAGACCTGCATGCACTGTGGCTCGTCAAAGTGGCCAACGCATTCGGTGCACTTGTGCGGGTAGATCTCATAGATCAACTCGCCCATGAAGATGGCATCGTTGGGGCACTCGGGCTCGCAGACATCGCAATTGATGCACTCTTCCGTGATCATCAGTGCCATGGCACGCCTCCTGGGCACAGTTCGGCCAGCACGGCGGCCCAGGGGTCGGGGGGGGGCAACTCAGGCAACATGCGCCGATTATCCCGCGCCTGTCCCCAGTGCCGTGCAGGGGGTCACTACGTCCATGCTTTGCACTGTGGGATTTGCCGCTATGCTCGGGGCCCGCGTCCCTCGCCTGCCTTGCCTTCATGAGTGTTTTCCTCGCCAAACGCCTGCTCACGCTGATTGCCACCCTGCTCGGGGCATCGGTCGTGGTGTTTGCCGTGCTGGAGGTCCTGCCGGGCAACGCCGCCCAGGTGCTGATGGGCCCCGATGCCGACCCCGAGGCCGTGGCCGCCATGGCCGAGCAACTGGGCCTGCACCAGCCCGCGCTGCAGCGCTACGCCCACTGGGTGCTGGGCTTTTTCACCGGCGACCTGGGCAACAGCTATGCCTATGGCTCGCCCGTGTGGGAGCTGGTGGGGGAGCGCCTGGCGCTGACCCTGCCGCTGGCCATCCTGGCCATGGCCCTGACCACCGTGCTGGCCTTGCTGGCGGGCGTGTATGCCGCCTCGCAGCACAACAAGCTGGGCGACATCGGCACCATGGGCCTGGCCCAGCTGGGCATTGCCATCCCCAACTTCTGGTTTGCCATCCTGCTGATCCTGCTGTTTTCCGTGAAGCTGCAGTGGTTCTCGGCCGGCGGGTTTCCCGGCTGGAGCACCGAGATGGGCGGCGGCTTCTGGCCCGCGCTGCAAGCCCTGCTGCTGCCCGCCATCGCCCTGGCCGTGGTGCAGGCCGCGATCCTGGCCCGCATCACACGCTCGGCCGTGCTGGAGGTGCTGCGTGAAGACTTCGTGCGCACCGCGCGCGCCAAGGGCCTGAGCCAGCGCGCCGTGCTCTGGGACCATGTGCTGCGCAATGCCATGATTCCGGTGGTCACCGTCATGGGGCTGCAGTTTGCCAACCTGCTGGCCGGCACCATCGTGGTGGAGAACGTGTTCTACCTGCCCGGCCTGGGCCGGCTGATCTTCCAGTCCATCGCCAACCGCGACCTGATTGTGGTGCGCAACTGCGTGATGCTGCTGGCCGCCATGGTCATCGTGGTCAACTTCGTGGTGGACGTGCTGTACGCGGCCATCGATCCGCGCGTGAAGGCCAGCGACCTATGAGCGCCACTGCCGCCTGGCCACACCGCGCGCTGCGCCATCCCAGCCTGGTGATGGGTGCAGCGCTGACGCTGGCCCTGATCGCCACCGCCCTGCTGTCCTTCGTCTGGACGCCGTGGAGCCCCTATGAGATGAACCTAGACGCCAAGCTGCTGGCGCCCAGCACCCGGTTCTGGATGGGCACCGATGCCTTTGGCCGCGATGTGCTGTCGCAGATCATGGTCGGGGCCCGCAGCTCGATCGCCGTGGGCCTGGTGGCCGTGGGCATCGGCCTGGTCTGTGGTGTGGCCCTGGGCCTGCTGGCCTCGGCCCTGCGTGGCTGGACCGAAGAGCTCATCATGCGGCTGTCGGACTTCACCTTCGCCTTTCCCGCCATCCTGTCGGCCATCATGATGACGGCGGTGTTCGGCCCGGGCATGGTCAACGCCATCGTCGCCATCGGCATCTTCAACATTCCCACCTTCGCGCGCATCACCCGGGCCTCGGCGAACGCCATCTGGACGCGCGAATACGTGCTGGCGGCGCGCGCCTGCGGCAAGCACCGCCTGGGCATCACCGTGCAGCATGTGCTGCCCAACATCCTGGGTGTGCTGGTAGTGCAGGCCACCATCCAGTTCGCCCTGGCCATCCTGGCCGAGGCCGCCCTGTCCTACCTGGGCCTGGGCACCCAGCCACCGCAGCCATCCTGGGGGCGCATGCTCAGCGACGCCCAGACCCTGATGTTCCAGGCGCCGCTGCTGGCCGTCTTCCCCGGTGCAGCGATTGCCCTGGCCGTGCTGGGCCTGAACCTGCTGGGCGATGGCCTGCGCGACCTGCTGGACCCGCGCCTGTCCCGCCAGCGCCAGTGAGCCCCGCCATGCCCTTGCTTGAAGTCACCGGCCTCAACCTCTTTCTGCGCAGCTCCGGCCGCAGCGTGCAGGCGCTGCGCCACCTCTCGTTCAAGCTGGAGCGCGGCGGCGCCCTGGGCCTGATCGGGGAGTCCGGCAGCGGCAAATCGCTGACCGCGATGACGCTGATGGGCCTGCAGCCCCAGCAGGCCAGCGTGACCGGTAGCCTGCAGTGGGAAGGCCAGGAGCTGCTGGGCAGCACCGAGCGCCAGTGGCAGGCGCTGCGCGGCAACCGCATGGCCATGGTGTTCCAGGAACCCATGACCGCCCTCAACCCGGTGCACACCATCGGCCGTCAGGTGGCGGAACCCATGGTGCGCCACCTGGGCCTGGCGCCGCGCGAAGCCCTGAAGGCCGCCACCGGCCTGCTGGAGCGCGTGGGCATCCCCGAGCCCTCGGTGCGCGTGCACGACTACCC
>JAEWYT010000115.1 GCA_023458595.1 Pseudomonadota bacterium | reverse complement strand
GAATAAGCGCGGATACGCCGCCGTCAACGAGCAGAGCTGCCAGACTAACCTCGACGGCGTGTACGTGTCGGGCGACTGCCGCCGGGGCGCTTCCACCATCGTGGAAGCTATGGCGGACAGCAAGCGCATTACGAAGGATATACTCAGGATACTGGGTCTCTCGCATGACTTTGTGCGCGTATCACGCCCGGCGGATCCGGAGATCATCAGGAGCTGCCGCGCCGTGCTGACGGACAGCATGAAGGATTCCAATGACGCCGCGCGCTGCCTGAACTGCGACGCGGTGTGCGAGGTGTGCTGCGAGGTGTGCCCCAACCGCGCCAACGTCGGCGTGCTGGTGGACGGACGCCCGCAGATTGTGCACGTGGACGGCATGTGCAACGAGTGCGGCAACTGCGGCTTCTTCTGCCCGCATACCGGCCTGCCGTACAAGGATAAGTTTACGCTGTTCTGGAGCGAAGAGGGCTTCGAAGACAGCACCAACAAGGGCGTGCTGTTCGAAGGAGATCAAGTTTTGATCCGCGACGAAAGCGGAACGGAATTCAGATGCGGTGCGGATGACGCGCGGTTGTCAGACGACTTCAAAGCATTCATCAGAACGATTCGGAAGGACTGCGGATATTTAATCCCGTAAGGAGAGAGAATTGGTCACATTCGAGATTAACGGCCGGGTTATACAGACCGACGCCGACAAAAACCTGCTTAACTTCCTGCGCAAGGACTTGGGGCTCAAATCCGCCAAGGACGGATGCAGCGAGGGCGCCTGCGGCACCTGCTCCGTGCTGATCGACGGCGTTTCCCGCCGCGCCTGCACGCAGTCCGTGAAGAAGCTGGACGGCAAGCGCATCGTTACCGTGGAGGGGCTGTCGGACTACGAGAAGCAGGTGTACGCGTACTGCTTTGCCCATGCGGGCGCGGTACAGTGCGGCTTCTGCATCCCCGGCATGGTGATCAGCGCCAAGGCACTGCTGGACAAGAATCCGTCGCCCACGCGAAAGGAAGTTGCGCAGGCGCTGGTGGGCAACATCTGCCGCTGCACCGGCTACAAGAAGATATTTGACGCCATACTGATGGCGGCGGAGTTTCTCCGCGAGCATAAAGCGGTGCCGGAGCACCAGTCCACAGGGCGTATCGCCGAGGACGTGTTCCGCATCGACGCATACGCCAAGACGCTGGGCACCGGCGAGTACGTGGACGACATGGAGCTGCCCGACATGGTGTACGCCAGCGCGGTGAGAAGCGCATACCCCAGAGCGGTGGTGGAGGATATCGACATATCCAAGGCACTCTCGCTCCCGGGCGTGATTGCGGTGCTGACCGCGGCGGACATTCCGGGTCACAACAAGTGCGGACACCTCGCGAAGGACTGGGACGTGCTGATTGCCAAGGGCGATACCACACGCTACGTGGGCGACGCCATCGTGCTGGTGGTGGCCGAGACGGAGGAAGCGCTGGAGCAGGCCAAGGCGCTGGTGGAGATCACCTGCACGCCGCTCAAACCCCTCACCTCGCCGCGCATGGCGCTGGAAGAGGGCGCGCCCATGCTGCACCCCACGGGCAACGTGCTGCGGCACGACCGCGTGAAGCGCGGCGGGGACGCGGACGAGGCGTTCGCGAATTCCAAGTACGTGGTGAGCCACGTGTACCGCACGCCGTTCACCGAGCACGCGTTCATGGAGCCCGAATGCGCGGTATGCAAAAACAACGGAGAAGACGGGCTGACGCTGTATACGGCCAGCCAGAATATATTCGACGAGCAGCGCGAGATCATGCACATCCTCAATCTGCCCGCCGACAAGGTGCACATCATCAGCAAGCTGGTGGGCGGCGGCTTCGGCGGCAAGGAGGACATGAGCGTGCAGCACCATGCGGCGCTGGCGTCCTTCGTCACCGGACGCACCGTGAAGGTGAAGTTCACGCGGCAGGAGAGCATCATCGTGCATCCCAAGCGCCACGCGATGGAGTTTGAGATGACCACCGCCTGCGACGAGAACGGCATGCTGACGGGTATGCGGGCGCGCATCCTCGCCGACACCGGCGCTTACGCGTCGCTGGGCGGACCGGTGGTGCAGCGGGCATGTACCCACGCCGCGGGGCCGTACCAGTACCCATGCGTGGACATCGAGGGCAAGGCGGTTTACACCAACAACCCGCCCGCGGGCGCATACCGCGGCTTCGGCGTGACGCAGAGCATATTTGCGACGGAGTGCAACCTCACGGAGCTGGCGTCACTTGTGGGGATCTCGCCATGGGAGATACGGTACCGCAATGCCATCGTACCGGGCGGCATACTGCCCAACGGACAGATTGCGGACGAGACGACGGCGTACAAGGAATGCCTTGAAGCCGTCAGGGAAGATTACGAGCGGCATGCCATTGCGGGCATCGCCGGTTCCATAAAGAACACCGGCCTCGGTGTGGGCGTACCCGACACGGGGCGCTGCATCGTGTCCATCGAGCACGGCAAGGTGCACGTTCGCACCGGCGCCGCTCGCATTGGGCAGGGGCTGGATACCGTGGTGCTGCAGGTGGCCTGCCACACGCTGGATATGACGCCTGACCACATGGTGATCGAGGTGCCGGACACCAAGCGCACGCCCAACTCGGGCACCACCACGGCGTCCCGCCAGACGATGTTCACCGGACAGGCGGTGCGCAAGGCCTGCGAGAGCTTAAGGCAGGCGCTGGACGAGGGCAATACCCTGGACGATCTGGAAGGCCGCGAGTTCTGCGGCGAGTTCACCTGCGTGACTGACCCCATCACCACCGACAAGGAGCATCCGTACAGCCATGCGGCTTATACGTACGGCGTGCAAGTGGTGGCGCTGGGCGAGGACAAAAAGGTGGAGAAGGTTTACGCCGTGTACGATGCGGGACAGGTGATCAACCACAAGAGCGCCGAAGGACAGGTGGAAGGCGGCGTGGTGATGAGCCTCGGGTACGCGCTGACGGAGGATTATCCGCTGGTGGACTGCGTGCCGCAGGCGAGATACGCTAAGCTCGGGCTTTTCCGCGCCAACGCCGTGCCGGATATCGACGTGAAATTCGTATGCGCACCTGTGAAGGCGGACCCCGCTTACGGCGCGAAGGGCATCGGCGAGATCGCATCCATACCCACCGCCCCCGCGGTGGCGGGAGCGTACTTCAAGCTGGACGGGGTGCATCGCACCAAGCTGCCGCTTGAAGGAACGGCATACAGAAAGT
>JAEWYT010000114.1 GCA_023458595.1 Pseudomonadota bacterium | reverse complement strand
CGCCGCGACGGCCCCGCGGGACCGGCCCCGCCCTCTGCTGTTTTCTTCACCGTATTCATTTCGTTGCGGACTCGAATCGATTCACGTTTACGTCAAGGTCAGGCAGCCCGGAGCCGCCGCTCGCGCTGGATTATTTCGGAGGCGAGTCGAATATAGGCCTGGCTGCCGGTGCAATGCATGTCGTAGAGCAGCACCGGCTTGCCGAAGGACGGCGCCTCGGAAACGCGCACGTTGCGCGGGATCACCGTCTCATAGACGTTCGAGCCCATGTGCCGCCGCACGTCGTCGACCACCTGGCTGGACAGGTTGTTGCGCCGATCGAACATGGTGAGCACGATACCGTGGATCGACAGTTCTGGATTGAGCGACTGTTTCACGTGCTCCACTGTCTGCAGGAGCTGGCTCAGGCCCTCCAGCGCGAAGAACTCGCATTGCAGCGGCACCAGCACCGAATTCGCCGCGCTCAGCGCATTGATCGTCAACAGGTTCAGCGACGGCGGGCAGTCGACGAGCACGTAGTCGATGCCGAAATCGTCGCTGCGGTCCTGCAAGTGCGGGCCGAAGGGATGCCGGATCGCGTTGCGCAGCCGGTAGGAGCGGTCGCGCGCGCCCATGATCTCCTGCTCGAAGCCGAGGAGGTCGAGCGTCGAGGGCACCAGGGAGAGCCGCGGCACCGCGGTTTCCATGACGCCGTCCGCCAGCGTCCTCTCGCCGACCAGCACGTCGTAGATCGACCGGTCGCGCATGTTGCGGTCGATACCCAGACCCGTGGAGGCGTTGCCCTGCGGATCGAGGTCGACGACGAGCACCCGCTCGCCGATGGCGGCGAGAGCGGTGCCCAGATTGATGGTCGTGGTCGTCTTCCCGACCCCGCCCTTCTGGTTGGCGATGGTGATCACGCGCGGTGACATTCGGCTGGCCTCCGGAAACGGTCTGCTGGTCTTAGGCGCTTTTGCGCACACAGTCATCAACGATGACGAGGGCGCTGCCCGGCTGGGTCCTGCTTGCAACCAGCCTGTAACTGAATTTCCAATATGTTGCGGCTTCGGTCAATTCACGCTCTACATCTTGGCCCTTGTGGAAAACGGCCTTGGCGCCGCGCGCGATCAGCGGGGCGGCCATCGCGAGCAGCTTCTCCAGGGGCGCCAAGGCCCTCGCCGTCACCGCGTCGACCGGCTCGCGCCAGCCTTCCACGAAGTCCTCGATTCGCTCGCAGTGCACCGTCGCCGGCGCGCCGGTGCGGCGGATCGCGGCGCGCAGGAACGCGCATTTTCCCGAAAGTGATTCGACCAGACGAACGTCGGCGCCGGATCGTCCGGCGATGAGGATCGCCACGATCATCCCCGGCAGGCCGGCGCCCGAGCCGAGGTCCACCCAGCGCAGGGCGTCCGGCGCGCAGGCCACAGCCTGTGCACTGTCGGCTATGTGCCTTGTCCACAGGCTGGAGAGCGTCTCCGGGCCGACCAGGTTCTTGGCTTTGCTCCACTTTTGCAGTTCGTCCGCGTAGTTATCCAGACGCTCTTCTGTTTCACGTGAAACGTCCGTCAGGTCGCGCAGCTGCGCGAGCCCCGCGGCTCGATCCGCTCCCGAATCGATGGTCCGGCGATCAGGCCGTCTTCCGGCCATCGGCGCGCCGGCGCAGATGCGCCGCCAGGAGGAGGAGCGCGGCGGGCGTCATTCCCTCGATGCGCGCCGCCTGGCCGACGGACCGCGGCCGAACGGCCGTCAGCTTCTCGCGGATCTCGTTCGTGAGGCCCGAAAAATCCCGGAAATCGGTATCGGACGGAATCGCCAGCCCCTCGTCCCGCCGGAACGTGTCGATATCCGCCTTCTGCCTTTCGAGGTAGACCGCATAGCGGGCCTCGGTCTCGAGCTGATCGGCCACGGGCTTCGGCAGCGCGCCCAGTTCCGGCCAGATCCCGGCGAGCCGCGCGACGTCGATCTCGGTATACGCGAGAAGGTCGAGCGCCGTCCTGCGCTGGCCGTCATGGTTAAGGCTCAATCCGTGACGGCCCGCCTGCTGCGGTGTCAGGCTCAGCGATCGAGCCAGCGCCTTGGCGCCCTCCAGCACCTCCACCTTGGCCCCGAAGGCCCTCGCCCGCTCTCCTCCGACGCAGCCGATCGCCATTCCGCGCCCCGTCAGGCGCTGGTCCGCGTTGTCGGCGCGCAGCGTCAGCCTGTACTCGGCCCTGGAGGTGAACATCCGGTACGGCTCGCTGACCCCGCGCATGACGAGATCGTCGATCATCACGCCGACATATGCTTCGGAGCGATCGATCACGATCCCGGCCGTTCCGGACGCGAATCGAGCCGCGTTGACGCCCGCGACCAGCCCTTGCGCGCCCGCCTCCTCGTATCCGGTGGTGCCGTTGATCTGTCCGGCGAGGAAAAGACCCGCGACCCGTTTCGTCTGAAGTGTCGGATCGAGCTCGCGCGGATCGACGTAGTCGTACTCGATCGCGTAGCCCGGCCGCAGGATCACGGTGTTCTCGAGACCCGGCATCGAGGCGACGATCGCCTTCTGCACGTCCTCGGGCAGCGACGTCGAGATGCCGTTGGGATAGACCGTGTGGTCGTCGAGCCCCTCCGGCTCCAGGAAGATCTGGTGGCTTTCGCGGTCGGCGAACCGCACGATCTTGTCCTCGATCGACGGGCAATAGCGCGGTCCCCGGCTTTCGATCCGGCCCGAATACATCGCCGAACGCGCCAGATTGGCCTCGATGATCCGGTGGGTCGCCGCCGTCGTCCGCGTGATATGGCAGTCGATCTGCTGCGTCTCGATCGCCTTCGTCAGGAACGAGAACGGCACCGGCTCCTCGTCGCCGGGCTGCCGTTGCAACCTTTCCCAGGCGATCGTCCGCCCGTCGAGACGTGGCGGCGTGCCCGTCTTGAGCCGTCCCAGCCCGAATCCGAGCGATTCGATGCGTTCGGCCAGCTTCACCGCCGGCCGGTCGCCGACGCGCCCCGCCGGCCAGCTTTTCTCGCCGAGATGGATCAGTCCCCGCAGGAACGTCCCCGTCGTCACGACCACGGCCCCGGCGCTGAATTCCCGGCCGTCCGCTGTCGTTACGCCTCCGACTCGATTTACCTCGACGATCAGATCGGCCGCTTCACCGGCGATCACGTCAAGGTTTCCGGTCGCGGCCAGCTCCGCCTGCATCGCCTGCCGGTAGAGCTTGCGGTCCGCCTGGGCCCTCGGTCCCTGAACGGCCGGCCCTTTGCGCCGGTTCAGGAGCCGGAACTGGATGCCGGCCCTGTCGGCGACGCGGCCCATCAGGCCGTCCAGGGCGTCGATTTCCCGGACGAGATGGCCCTTCCCGACGCCGCCGATCGCAGGATTGCAGGACATTTCCCCGATTCTGGCCGGATCCTGGGTGATCAGCGCCACACTCGCGCCGACCCGCGCGGCCGCCGCCGCGGCCTCGCAGCCTGCGTGGCCGCCGCCGATCACGACGACGTCATATGCCGATCCGCCCGCCATTCGCTCCCGTTCCGCCCAACGCTCGCTCCCGCTTCGCCCGCTGCTTACCCCGTTCGCCCGCCCGTTGCCAAGCACCGCCCGCGCGCGACGCCTCGCCTGTTTCACGTGAATCCGGTCCCCGCCGTTCAGTGATTCACGTGAAACACCGACCGGCGTCACTTGCCGATGCAGAACTGGCCGAACACCGCGTCGAGCACGTCCTCCACATCGACGCGGCCGGTAATCCTTCCCAACGCGGTCGCCGCCGCACGCAGCTCCTCGGCGACGAGGTCGCCATCACTCAGATAGTCGAGCTGCCGCGCCCGTTCCAGCGCGCCAAGCGCCGTCGAAACCTCGCTCCGATGCCGCGCCCGGGTGATCACCGCGTCCGTTCCGGCCCCGACCCGCTCGCCGACCCAGCCAGAAAGCCCTTCCAGCAGGGCCTCCAGCCCTTCCCCGGTCCTCGCCGACACCGCAAAGGCGCCCGGCCCGCTCGACCCGGAACGGCCGGAAACCGTGTCGATCTTGTTCTCCACCCGCCAGACGGGCACGTCGAACGACGGTTCCGGACCCGAATCGGTTCCCGCCTCCCCGATCCAGAGCACGAGATCGGCCGCCTCCGCGTGCCTTCGCGCGCGCCGCACGCCTTCCGTCTCGATCGCGTCCTCCGTCTCGCGGATCCCCGCCGTGTCGACCACCGTCACAGGAACCCCCGCCAGATCGAGCCGCACCTCGATCACGTCGCGCGTCGTTCCCGGCGTCTCCGACACGATCGCGACGTCGCGGCGCGCCAGCGCGTTGACGAGGCTCGACTTGCCGACGTTCGGCGGCCCCGCGATCACCACCGACACGCCTTCGCGAATCATCACGCCCTTTCCGCTGTCCGCCAGTTCCCGGCGCATCTCGCCGGCGAGCGCGTCGATCTCCGGGCCGATCCGGGCCCCGACGCCGGCCGGGACGTCGTCCTCGTCGGCGAAGTCGATCCCCGCCTCGCACAGCGCCAGGACGCCGATGAGCCGCTGCCGCCACGCCTCGTAGACCTTGCCCGAGCGTCCCTCGAGCTGCCGCACCGCCTGCCGCCGCTGCGCCTCCGTCTCCGCGTCGACCAGATCGGCCAGGCCCTCGACCTCGGTGAGGTCCAGCCTGCCGTTCATGAAGGCCCGCCGCGCAAATTCCCCGGGCTCCGCCGGACGGATGCCTTCCACCGCCGCCAGCGCCTCCAGCACCCCGGACACGACCGCCCGCCCCCCGTGGACCTGAAACTCGGCCGTATCCTCGCCGGTGAAACTCGCCGGTCCCGGCATCCACAGTATCAGGCCGTGATCGATCGTTTCGCCGTTCCGGCCCCGAATCGACCGCACCGACGCGACCCGGGCCGGCGGAAGCGGCCCGGCCAGGCTCTCGACCACCCCGCCCGAGGCCGGGCCCGAAACGCGCACGACGGCGATGCCGGCCTTGCCGGCCCCGCTCGACACCGCGAAGATCGTGTCGTCCGACCCCATCCAAACCCCTGTCACGAGGCGCCCGTCCGCGTTACCTACAGTACGATGACGGAAAACCGCCTCGGCCGCGAAACCAGCCCCTACCTTCTCCAGCACGCCGACAACCCCGTCCACTGGTGGGCCTGGGGCACCGAAGCGCTCGCCGAGGCGCGCCGCACCGACCGGCCCATCCTGCTGTCGATCGGCTACGCCGCCTGCCACTGGTGCCACGTCATGGCCCACGAGAGCTTCGAGGACCCCGAGACCGCCCGCTGGATGAACGATCTCTTCGTCAACATCAAGGTCGACCGCGAGGAAAGGCCCGACGTCGACCAGCTCTATATGGCCGCCCTCCACCAGCTCGGCCAGCAGGGCGGCTGGCCGCTGACCATGTTCCTGACGCCCGCCGGCGAGCCGTTCTGGGGCGGAACCTATTTCCCGAAAACCGCGAGCTACGGCCGCGCCGGATTCGTCGACGTGCTCAAGGAGGTTTCCCGCCTCTATCGCGAGGAACCCGCGAAGATCGGCCAGAACCGCAACGCCCTCGCCGAACGCCTCGCCCGCGCCGCCGACCGGCCCGGAACGCTCGCCCCCGATATCGTGCCCGCCGTCGCGACCAAGCTCATCGAGATGTTCGATCCCGTGAACGGCGCATTCCCCGGCGCCCCGAAGTTCCCCCAGGCGCCGATCCTCGACCTCCTCTGGCGCGCCGGCCTAATGACCGGCGAGACCGCCTTCCTCGCGTCCGTCGAGCACACCCTGACCCGCATCGCCCGCGGCGGCATCTACGACCATCTCGGCGGCGGCTTCGCCCGCTACTCCGTCGACGAGCGCTGGCTCGTGCCGCATTTCGAGAAGATGCTCTACGACAACGCCCAGCTCATCGAGCAGATGACCAGCGCCTGGCTCAGGACCGCGGATCCGTTGTTCCGGGACCGAATCGAGGAGACCGTCGGCTGGCTGGAGCGCGAGATGATCGCCGACGGCGGCGCCTTCGCCGCGAGCCTCGACGCCGATTCCGAAGGCCACGAAGGCCGCTTCTACGTCTGGGACAAAGCCGAGATAGACCGCCTCCTCGGCGACGAGGCCCCGCTCTTCTGCCGGGCCTACGACATCACGCCGGCCGGCAATTTCGAGGGCGCAAACATCCCGAACCGCCTCGACGACCCGTTTCCGCTCGCCGATGCCGACGAAGCCCGCCTCGCCGCCTGCCGCGAAATCCTCTTCGACGCTCGCGAGCCGCGCATCCGTCCGGCTCGCGACGACAAGGTGCTCGCCGACTGGAACGGACTGCTGATCGCCGCGCTCGCTCGTGCCGCCGCGGTCTTCTTCCGGCCCGAATGGCAGGCGCGCGCGGAGACCGCCTACCGTTTCGTCACCGATTCGATGACCCGCCACGGCCGGCTCGGCCACGCCTATCGCGACGGCAAGCTGACCTGGCCCGGTTTCTCGCTCGACTACGCCGCCACCGCCTATGCCGCCCTCGCCCTGCACGACGCGAACGGTGATGCGCGCTATCTCGCCGACGCCATCCGTTTCGCCGACCTGCTCGAGACCTGGCACGCCGGCGACGACGGCACCTACCGCCTCGCGGCGTCCGACGCCGACGACCTCGTCATCCGCATGCGCTCGGGCGTCGACGAGGCGACCCCCAATCCGAACGGCCTCGCCGCGACCGTCCTCGTCCGCCTCCATCACCTCACCGGCGAGCCCCGCTTCATCGAGCGCGTCGATCGACTTCTGTCCGCCTTCGCGACCGACGCCGCCCAGAACCCGGTCGGCCACGCGAGCCTCCTCTCCGCGCTGGCGCTACGCACCGCCGGGCTTCAGATCGTGCTGATCGGCAACCGCGAGGATCCCGTCCTCGCAGAAATGATGGCCATCGCAAACCGCGTTCCGGACCCGAATCGGTCCTCGATCGCGCTGCCGCCCGGCGGCAACCTGCCCTCCGGCCATCCCGCCGCCGGTAAAGGCCAGATCGACGGCCGCGCCACCGCCTATGTCTGCCGCGGAGAGACCTGCTCGCTTCCCGTCACCGATCCGCGAGCCCTGGCCGACACGCTCGGCACCACGGCCCCGCGCTGAGGGCCGTACCGTTCCGGCCCGCTCCCGTCGAGAACCGGCAGCAAAAAGGCCGGGCCCTTGCGGGTCCGGCCTCGAAATCCCGTCGTACTCCCGAAGAATCAGGTGTTCATCGAATCGAAGAACTCGGCGTTGCTCTTCGTCTGCCGCAGCTTGTCGAGCAGGAACTCGATGGCGTCCACCGTGCCCATCGGGCTGAGGATGCGCCGCAGCACATACATCTTCTTGAGCTGGTCCGGCGGAACCAGCAGCTCTTCCTTGCGCGTGCCCGAGCGGGTGATGTCGATCGAAGGGAACACGCGCTTGTCGGAGATCTTGCGGTCGAGGATGATCTCGGAATTGCCGGTGCCCTTGAACTCCTCGAAGATGACTTCGTCCATGCGGCTGCCCGTATCGATCAGCGCGGTCGCGATGATCGTCAGCGAGCCGCCCTCCTCGATGTTGCGCGCCGCGCCGAAGAAGCGCTTCGGCCGCTGCAGGGCGTTGGCGTCGACGCCGCCGGTCAGCACCTTGCCCGAGGACGGCACCACGGTGTTGTAGGCGCGGCCGAGGCGGGTGATCGAATCGAGCAGGATCACGACGTCGCGGCCGTGCTCGACCAGGCGCTTGGCCTTCTCGATCACCATTTCGGCGACCTGCACGTGGCGGGCGGCCGGCTCGTCGAAGGTCGAGGAGATGACCTCGCCCTTCACCGAGCGCTGCATGTCGGTCACTTCCTCCGGGCGCTCGTCGATCAGCAGAACGATCAGGTAGCACTCGGGGTGGTTGGTGGTGATCGAGTGGGCGATGTTCTGCAGGACGACGGTCTTGCCGGTGCGCGGCTGCGCGGTGATGAGGGCGCGCTGGCCCTTGCCGAGCGGCGCCACCAGGTCGATCACCCGGGCCGTCATGTCCTTGCCGGTCGGATTCTCGAGCTCCATGTTGAAGCGCTTGTCCGGGTAGAGCGGCGTCAGGTTGTCGAAATTGATCTTGTGGCGCGCCTTCTCCGGGTCCTCGAAATTGATCGTGTTGACCTTGAGCAGCGCGAAGTACCGCTCGCCCTCCTTGGGGCTGCGGATCATGCCTTCGACCGTGTCGCCCGTGCGCAGCGAGAACCGCCGGATCTGGCTCGGGCTCACGTAGATGTCGTCGGGGCCCGGCAGATAGTTGGCGTCGGGAGAGCGCAGAAAGCCGAAGCCGTCCTGCAGCACCTCGACGACGCCCTCGCCGACGATCTCGACGTCCTGGGCGGCGAGCTGCTTGAGGATCGCGAACATCAGCTCCTGCTTGCGCAGGCCGCTGGCGTTCTCGACCTCGAGGCTCTCGGCAAAGGCGAGAAGCTCCGGCGGTGTCTTCGCCTTGAGCTCCTGAAGCTTCATTTCCCGCATCGGGGGTAAACTCCTGTGGCGGTATACGCCTGAGTGGATCGGGGGTTGGTCGTGGACCGGCGAGAATCCGGATCCATCGTTTTTGGCGGAGAATTGCGAGGCTTGCGATCCGCGCCCGAAACGGGCGGACCGGCATCCAGCACTCATATAGGTGAGTCGGGGACTATATATACCGACTGCCGCGACGCTACAAGTATTCCCCGGACAATTGCACTCAGAACGGCTTCACGACGACAAGGACGACGATGACTATCATCAACACCGTCGGCACCTCGTTCATCACCCGGTAGAAGCGCGCCGGATGCGTGTTCCGGTCCTCGGCAAAGGCCCGGACATAGCCCGAAAACATGCCGTGGACGGCCGACAGGCCGAGCACCAGCGCCAGTTTCGCGTGGAACCAGCCCGACGAGAGCCAGCCCCCGTCCCAGGCGAGCCAAAGCCCGAGCGCCCAGGTCGCCACCATCGCCGGGTTGATGATGAACCGCAGCAGCCTGCGCTCCATCACCTTGAACGTCTCCGACTGCACCGACCCCGGCTCCGCCTCGCAGTGGTAGACGAAGAGCCGCGGCAGGTAGAGCATGCCGGCCATCCACGAGATCACCGCGACGACATGGAGCGCCTTGAACCACAGGTAGAGGCCCGACGGGTTCCACACGACCAGGACCGCGAACAGGATCGCCGGCACGACGACCCCGACCACCATCCGCAAAACCCGCCTTCCCGGCTCGCCTTCCATCATCCGCCCCCCTGCCGGACCCGCTCCAGCATCGATTCCACGTGGGAAACCGGCGTCTCGGGCACTATGCCGTGGCCGAGGTTGAAGATCAGCGGCCCGTCGCCGAGCGTCCCGAGGATCCGGTCCACGCCGCACTCCAGCGCCTCGCCGCCGGCGAGCAGCGCCAGCGGATCGAGATTGCCCTGGACCGCCACGCGCCCCTGCAGTTCGTCGCGGGCGAAGGCGAGAGGCATCGTCCAGTCGAGCCCGATCGCGTCGACGCCGGTACCCTCGACGTAGGACCTCGCCCTGGCGCCCGCCCCGCGCGGAAAGCCGATCACCCGCGCCCCCGGCACCGCCGCGCGGACCTTCGCCACGATCCGGCCGGTCGGTTCGACCGACCAGCGCGCGAAGCCCTCCTCGTCGAGCACGCCCGCCCAGGTGTCGAAGATCTGCACCGCGTCCGCCCCGGCCGAGAGCTGCCGAACGAGATAATCCGCCGAGGCCTCGACCAGGATGTCGATCAGCTCCTGGAAGAGCGCGGCATCGCGATAGGCCAGCACCCGCGCCGGGCGCTGGTCCGGCGTGCCCTCGCCGGCCACCATGTAGGTCGCAACCGTCCAGGGCGCCCCGCAGAAGCCGAGCAGCGTCACCGGGTCGGCAAGCCCGGCGCGCACCCGCTCCACCGTCTCGAAGACGGGAGCGAGATGCGTCGCGATCCGTCCGGGCTTGAGCGCCGCGATCGCCGCGCCGCCCGCGAGCGGATCGAGCCTCGGCCCCTCGCCCTTCTCGAACCGGACCGGCTGGCCGAGGGCGTCGGGCACCACCAGGATGTCGGAGAACAGGATCGCCGCGTCGAAGCCGAACCGCCTGATCGGCTGAAGCGTCACCTCGGCGGCCGCCTCGGGCGTGTAGCAGAGGTCGAGGAAGCTCGGATAGCGGCTGCGCACCTGCCGGTATTCCTCGAGATACCTGCCCGCCTGACGCATCATCCAGACGGGCGGCACGTCGAGACGCTTTCCCGCCAGCGCCTGCATCACCGGCCGCCCCACAGGGCCGCGATCGTCCTTCAATAGAGTCAAAGAGAGAGGATTCCTTCGATTCTGATTCCTAGTGAGCGGACTACCCGGATTATCGTCCGTCCACAACCGCCCCACCGGGACCGTCTGACAAGTCGCATGCCGCAGGCCCCGGCGCGGGCGATCCCGCGTTAACGATTCGTTAACGATTTCGCGGGCTCAGCGCATTTGTCGAAAAGCCGCACCGATGCGTTTACACTTTATTAACGATTTCAACCGGGGCCACCCGACCGTTGTCCCATGACGAAGAAGCTGTTGATGACGGCGCCGGTCAAACGCTAAGTCTGCGGACGCAATTCCGCCGTTCGCCGTCGAGGGTCCCGTTTCTCCACAGGTCTCAACAGCCGATGCCCGACCGCATCCATAGCTATGTCCACCTGCACCTGGTCTCCGACGCGACCGGCGAGACGCTGATCGCGGTCGCCCGCGCGGCCGCGGCCCAATACGCCTCGGTGCGCGCCATCGAGCACGTCTATCCGCTGGTGCGCTCGCAGAAGCAGCTCGACCGGGTGATCGCCGAGATCGAGGCCGCGCCGGGAATCGTGCTCTACACGCTGATCGGCGCCGAGCTCAGCGAGCGCCTCGAGATCCGCTGCAAGGAGATCGGCAGTCCCTGCGTCTCGGTGCTGGCGCCGGTGCTCGGCGTGTTCCGCTCGTATCTGGGCACCGAGTCGACCCCGCGCGTCGGCGGTCAGCACGTCCTCAACACCGAGTACTTCCGCCGCATCGACGCGCTGAACTACACGCTCCTGCACGACGACGGCCAGATGCCCGAGGATCTCGACGACGCCGACGTCGTCCTGGTCGGCATCTCGCGCACGTCGAAGACGCCGACGAGCATCTATCTCGCCAACCGCGGCATCAAGACCGCCAACATCCCCGTCGTGCCGGGCATACCGCTGCCCGCGCAGCTCGAGGAGGTGTCGAAGCCGCTGATCGTCGGCCTGGTCGCGAGCCCCGAGCGCATCGTCCAGATCCGCCAGAACCGGCTCCTGTCGCTCAACGCCGGCGACAACACCTCCTATGTCGACCGCGGCGCCGTCGCCGAGGAGATCGCCTTCACCCGCAAGCTCTGCGCCCGCCACGGCTGGCAGCTGATCGACGTGACGCGCCGCTCGATCGAGGAGACGGCCGCCGCGATCCTCGCCCTCTACAAGGAGCACCGAAGTGACGGAGCATAAGGTCCTCGCCCTGAAACCCGTGGTGCTGGCGTCGGCGAGCCGTACCCGCCGCGACCTGCTGGCATCCGCCGGCCTCGAGGTCGAGGCGGTCGCCTCGGGCCTCGACGAGCGGGCGATGATCGAGGCGCTGGTGAGGGACGGCGAGGAGGATCTGCCCCCCGCCGACGTCGCCGCCGTGCTCGCCGCCGCGAAGGCCGACGCGGTCGGCGCGATGCGCCCCGGCGCCATCGTCGTCGGCGCCGACCAGACGCTCGAGTTCGACGGCGAGCTCTTCGTCAAGCCGGAGACCGTCGAGCAGGCGCGCTCGAACCTGCTGCGGCTGCGCGGCCGGACGCACCTGCTGCATTCGGCGACCGCGATCGTGCGCGACGGCGAGCAGCTCTGGTCGGGACTGGAGACCGCCGCGCTCACCATGCGCGATTTCACTCCGCAGTTCCTCGGCCGCTACACCGCCGCCGCCGGCGCGGACATGCTCGAAAGCGTCGGCTCCTACCGGGTCGAGGGCCTCGGGCTGCAGCTCTTCGAGCAGATCGAGGGCGACCACTCGACGATCCTCGGCCTGCCGCTGATGCCGCTTCTGGCCGCCTTGCGCGCGCTCGGCGTCGTCGAGAAATGACAGATATCCCAAAGGCTTGCGTCATAGGCTGGCCGGCGCGCCATTCCCGCTCGCCGCTGATCCACCGCCATTGGCTGAAGACCTACGGCATCGCCGGCGACTATGCGATCGAGGAGATCGCGCCGGAGGACTTCGACGCCTTCCTCTCCGGCCTCTCCGGCCACGGCTATGTCGGCTGCAACGTGACGCTGCCGCACAAGGAGGCCGCCGCGCGGATCGTCGCTCGCCGCGACGGGACGGCGGAAAAGCTGAAGGCGGTGAACACCGTCTGGTACGAGGACGGCGAACTCGTCGGCGCCAACACCGACGTGCACGGCTTCCTCGCCAATCTCGATGCCGGCGCGCCCGGCTGGGACGGCGATCTCGACCGCGCGGTGGTGCTCGGCGCCGGCGGCGCCGCGCGCGGCATCGTCCACGGCCTGACGACACGGGGCGTGACGCGCATCGACGTCGTCAACCGCACGCGCGACCGCGCCGACGCCCTGGCGCGCGACTTCGGCGCGTCCGTCGTCGCGCACGGCTGGGACGCGATCGATGCGGTGCTGTCGGGCGCCCGCCTGCTGGTCAACACGACCTCGCTCGGCATGCGCGGCAAGCCGCCGCTGACGGTCGACGTCTCCCCGCTCGGCCGCGACGCGGTCGTCAACGACATCGTCTACGTGCCGCTCGAAACGGACCTGCTCGAAGCCGCCCGGGCGCGCGGCCTGAAGACGGTCGACGGGCTCGGCATGCTGCTTTATCAGGCGGTGCCGGGCTTCGAGAGATGGTTCGGCCCGCGCCCCGAGGTGACGCCGGAGCTGCGCGCCATTCTCGTCAAGGATATCGAGGGCAGCTGATGTACGTGATCGGCCTCACCGGATCGATCGGCATGGGCAAGTCGGCGACGGGCCGCATGTTCGCCGCCCGCGGCGCGCCGGTGCACGATGCCGACGCCGAGGTGCACCGCCTCTACGCCGACGAGGCCGTCGGTCCGATCGGCGCGGTCTTTCCCGAGGCGATCGTCGGCGGCAGGGTCGACCGCGACCGCCTGTCGAAGCGCGTCCTCGGCGATGCCGAGGCGATCGGGCGGCTCGAGAGGATCGTCCATCCGATGGTGCAGGCCCGGGAGCTCGCCTTCCTCGACAAGGCCTTCGCCGAGGGCCGGCAGTTCGCCGTCGTCGAGGTGCCGCTGCTGCTCGAAGTCGGCGGCGACGCCCGCGTCGACGCCGTGGTGCTCGCCTCCGCGCCGGCCGAGGTGCAGCGCGCCCGCGTGCTGGAGCGAGGCGGCATGAGCCCGGAGAAGTTCGAGCAGATCCTCGCCCGCCAGATTCCCGACGCCGAGAAGCGCCGACGCGCCCATTTCGTCGTCGACACGAGCCGCGGCTTCGCCTTCGCCGAGAAACAGGTGGACGATGTCCTGCGGGCCCTTGCCGGCTGTCCGGGCTCGGCCTATGCACGCAGGAGCCGGGCCTGAGGGCGGTGCCCGCACGCTTGAGAGGTTCGGGCGGCATTTAAGGCGGCATTCCGGGCGGCATGCCGCGTGAAGAAGGGGGAGGATCGGCGCGCCGATGCGCGAGATCGTGCTCGACACCGAAACCACCGGACTGAACCCGGCCGGCGGCGACCGGGTGGTCGAGATCGGCGGCGTCGAGCTCCTGAACCACATCCCGACCGGTCGCCATCTTCATCTCTACATCAATCCCGAGCGCGACATGCCGGCCGAGGCCTTCGCCGTGCACGGGCTGTCGGCGGAGTTCCTGGCGAACTATCCCGTCTTCGCCGCGATCGCCGACGAGTTCGTCGGGTTCGTCGGCGATGCCAGGCTCATCATCCACAACGCCTCCTTCGACATGGGCTTCCTCAACCACGAGCTGGAGACGCTCGGACGGGCGCCCATCCCCTACAGCCAGGCCGTCGACACGCTGATGCTCGCCCGCCGCCGCCATCCCGGCGGCCCGAACAATCTCGACGCGCTGTGCGAGCGCTACGGCATCGACAACTCGCGCCGCGACAAGCACGGCGCGCTTCTCGACGCCGAGCTGCTGGCCGAGGTCTATATCGAGCTGATCGGCGGCCGGCAGGCGATGCTGACCCTGGTCGAGACGGAATCGCGCTCGCGCGGCGGCATGGACGCGGCGCGTGCCGCCCGTCCCGAGCCGCTTCCCCCCCGCGTCACCGAAACGGAAAAGGCGGCTCACGCCGCCTT
Organism: Pseudomonadota bacterium; assembly: GCA_023458595.1. Lineage (GTDB taxonomy): Bacteria > Pseudomonadota > Alphaproteobacteria > Rhizobiales > Tepidamorphaceae > Microbaculum. Next base: position 4,455 of record JAEWYT010000114.1, on the reverse strand, counting down.
TGTCTCGAAGCTCGGCCCGGACGCCGTCTGGCGCAAGTACCGGAACTTCCCCGAGGAATAGAAGCCCGAGGAATGGAAGAGGGTCTTCGACCCGCCCTACTGCCGCTGCTGCGCCATACGCTGCTGGTAGAGCGCGGCGAAGTCGATCAGGCCGAGCATCACCGGCGGGAAGCCGCCGGCGCCGATCGTGTCGGCGACGATCTGCCGCGCGAACGGGAACAGCAGGCGCGGGCATTCGATCATCACGAAGGGCTGGAAATGCTCCTGCGGGATGTTGCGGATGCGGAACAGGCCGCAATAGACGAGCTCGAGGGCGAAGATGACGTTGTTCTCTTCGCCGGCGCGGGCCTCGAGCCTGAGCTCCACCTCGACCGCGTCGTCGCCGGACGGATTGGCGTTGACCTGGATGTTGAAATTGATCGGCGGCTGGCCCGAGCGCTGCTCGGTCATCGAGGCGGGCGCGCGCGGGTTCTCGAAGGACAGGTCCTTCACGTACTGGGCGAGCACCTCGATGCTCGGCCCGGCCTGCTGGGCCGCCGCGCCTTCGGTTCCGGCCGCACCGCCGCCATTGTTCGTGTCACTGGTCATGGAAATACGCTCCGGAGCTCGAAGGTTCGGGAATATCGTTGGGTCTGCGCCCGCGTGGCCGGATCCGGTTTTTCTCGCCGGCGGTCGCGCCCGTCGCGCCGCTGGCTAGCACGTAGCCGCCCGTGGCGGCAAGGTGCCGCCCCCGCCCGCCGGCTACGGCGACCGCCACGGCGAGCGCGGATCGCGCGGCAACCTCTTGCCGGATCCGCCGTTCTCCCCGGCTTCCTCGTCGTCGATCTCTATCTCGATCGCCTCGACGTCGATGACGTCGTCGCGCCGGCGCGGCCCGGAGCGGCGTTCGGCTCCCGCCCCCATGCCGCCCATGCCGCCCATGTCGACGACGGTGACGCGGCCGGCGAGCCAGCGCCCGACCGCGGAGACGATGGCGCGCCGCGCCGGCGGGACCAGCAGCGTGAAGCCGATCGCGTCCGTCAGGAACCCCGGCGTCAGCAGGAGCGCGCCGGCGGCCAGGATCGCCAGGCCTTCGCCCATCGCATCGGCCGGCATGACGTTGCGCTCAATGTCGGCGCGCGCCCGGTTCAGGGTCTCGAGCCCCTGCCGGCGCACGAGCCAGGCGCCCGCGACGGCCGTAACGATCACGACCGCGACGGTGGCGAGCACGCCGATCTTCCCGCCGACCACGACGAAAAGCGCGATTTCGGCGAGCGGGACGCCGAGAAACAGGACGAACAGAACCAATCCCATCGTTTGTCGTTTTAACTCCGTTGGCGTTTTAAGTCCTCTCCGGGCGTGCCGCACTGGACCCGGCCGGATCAATCCTTACATAGTAGGCGCTGGCTGATCCTGCCTTCTTCCTTGGCGCACCGGGCAATTCCCGGTAAACGGGTGCTGATGAGCGGCATATTCGATTTCTACACGATCCTGTTCCTGGTTCTCGCCGTGGTGATCTTCCTGCGGCTGAGGAGCGTGCTCGGCCGGCGCACCGGCAGCGAGCGCCCGCCCTATGATCCGTTCTCGGCGCCGAAGGGCAAGGAGGCGCCGGCGGCCGACAAGGTCGTCACCCTGCCGCCCCGCGCCGAGCCGGGCGCCTCGCGCACCGCCGCCAACGACGATTTCGGCGCCTACGCGGCCAAGGGGACGGACCTCGCCCGGGGCCTGTCGGCCATCAGGACGGCCGATCCCGCCTTCGATCCGAAGACCTTTCTCGAAGGCGCGAAGATGGCTTACGAGATGATCGTCACCGGCTTCGCCGAGGGCGACCGCAAGTCGCTCAAGACCCTTCTCTCCCGCGAGGTCTACGACGGCTTCGTCGCCGCGATCGCCGACCGCGAGAGCCGCGGCGAGACGGTCACCTCCAATTTCGTCTCGATCGACAAGGCCGATATCACCGAGGCGCAGCTTCGCGGCCGCTCGGCCCACGTGACCGTGCGCTTCGTCTCCCAGCTCGTCACCGCCACCCGCGACAAGGAGAGCAAGGTGATCCAGGGCGACCCCAACGCGGTGACCGAGGTGACCGACATCTGGACCTTCGCCCGCGACGTCGGATCGCGCGATCCGAACTGGAAGCTCGTTGCAACCGAGTCCGCCGATTGACCTCGTTGCCCGGTTCACCGCGCGTCCCGGCTGGCGGCGCGAGCTTGCCTACGCGCTGGCGGCGATCGCCGCCGCGGCCGCCGTCGCTCTCGTCGCGGTGCTGCCGCGAGAAGACCGCCTGATCGCCGGCCACCCGATCCTTAAGGCCGGCCATCGCCTCGTGGCCGTGTCCTTCGGCGATCTGCCGGGTTTTTCCGAAGACGATCTGGCGCCGGCCTTCGCGGCGTTCCTGCGCTCCTGCGAACGCGGCGACGAGGAGGGCGCTCTCGCCAACGCCTGCCTCAGGGCCGAGGCGCTGGGCACGGACGATCCCGGCGCCGTCCGGGACTTCTTCACCGGCAACTTCGCTCCCTACCGCATCGAGCCGAAGGACGGCGAGGCGGTGGTGACCGCTTATTACGAGCCGGTCGTTCCCGGCTCGCGTCAGAAGACCGGGAAATATGCGACGCCGCTCTATCCGCTTCCCGAAGGCCTCGTCGCGGTCACCGACGCGAACCGGCCCGGGGACTGGGACGCGTCGCTGACCTGGGGCCGCGAGACGGACGGCGGCCTCGTGCCGTTCGCGACGCGCGCCGAAATCGACGACGGCGCCCTCGACGGCGTGGTGAAGCCGCTCGTATACGTCGAGGATGCGGTGGAGGCCTTCTACATCCACATTCAGGGCTCGACGCGCATCAGGCTCGCCGACGGATCGCTGATGCGGCTCGGCTTCGCCGGCAAGAACGGCTATCCCTATTCCTCGGTCGGCAAGGCGATGCAGGCGAAGGGCATCGTGCCCGAGGGCGGCTTCTCCATGGACGCGATGCGCGCCTTCTTCCGCGCCAACCCGGAGACCGCGCCGGGGCTGATGCAGGAGAACCGCTCCTACATCTTCTTCCGCGAGATCACCGGCCTCGCCCCGGATCTCGGCCCGATCGGCGGCGAGGGCGTGCCGCTGACGGAAAGGCGCTCGATCGCCGTCGACACCGCCTTTCACCGCTACGGCACGCCGGTCTTCGTCGACGCCGACATCCAGACCGGCAAGGACCGCGCGCGCGAGCCGTTCCGCCACCTGATGATCGCCCAGGATACGGGCTCCGCGATCAAGGGTCCAGCGCGCGCCGACCTGTTCTGGGGAACGGGGCGGGAGGCCGGCTCGGCGGCCGGCGGCATCAAGGCCGACGGGACGTTCTATGTCCTCGTGCCGAAGCCGTGAGCGCGGGCGATGGCGCGCCGGTCGAAGCATCTCGACCCCGATCGTCTGAAGGAGGAAGACCGCGAGCTGTGGCGCCGGGTGACGGCGACGGTGAAGCCGCTCGACAGGCGCGCCGCCGCGCCGCCGCCCGACGAGCCGGAGCCGGAATCAACCCCGGCTAACAAAAATGCGAATCCGGCGAAGGAATTCGCCGTGCCGGCGGCTCGCAAGCCCGCCCCGCCCGCCCCGTCGCTCAATCCGGTCGACAGGAAGCTCACCCGCCGCATCGCCCGCGGCGCGCGCGGGGTCGACGCCAAGCTCGACCTGCACGGCCTCACCCAGCGCGAGGCCCACGCCCGCCTGCTCTCGTTCCTGCAGGCGGCGCGCGCGCGCGGTCACCGCCTCGTGCTGGTGGTCACCGGCAAGGGCAGGAGCGACGGCGCCGCCGAGTGGTGGGAGGAGGGCACGCGCGGCGTGCTGCGCCGCGCCGTTCCCGAATGGCTCGCGACGCCGCCCTTTCGCGCGATGGTCGTCGGCTACGAGCGGGCGCATGCCCGCAAGGGCGGCGACGGCGCGCTCTACGTCCAGATCCGCCGCGCCGACAGGCCGGGCGGAGACGGCAAATGACGCCCTTCGGTGCGCGGCTTCGGGCGATGCGCCAGGCGCGCGGCATCACGCTGTCGCGGATGGCCGCCGATCTCGGCGTCTCGCCCGCCTATCTCTCCGCCCTCGAGCACGGCCGGCGCGGCCGCCCGTCCTGGCACCTGGTGCAGGGCGTCATCGCCTATTTCAACGTGATATGGGACGAGTCGGAGGAGCTCACCCGCCTCGCCGCGCTGTCGCATCCCAAGGTGACGGTCGACACCGCAGGCCTCGCGCCGGAGGCGACGGAGCTCGCCAACCTGATCGCCCGGGACATCGGCAAGCTCGCCCGCGAGGACGCCGCCGACCTGGTTCAGCGCATGAAGCGCGCGGTGGAGCGGGAGTAGCGCTGAGCCGGGCCCCGGATCAAGTCCGGGGCACGAGGCCCGTTTTCTGGGTATCGTCGTGCCACACACTGCAGCGTGCCCCGGCCTTGATCCGGGGCCCCAACAGCCTCTCCACCCGGCCGGCGCGCCCTACAGCACGTAGCGGCTGAG
>JAEWYT010000113.1 GCA_023458595.1 Pseudomonadota bacterium | reverse complement strand
GGCCTGCAGCCCGCCACACCGCTCTCAACTCAACTTGGTGCGCAATTGCACCAAGTTGAAATCTAACGCACCATTTCAGCCCAACACAGCCGTCCTGCACAAGCGCCCAAGCATTGCTATAATCGCGGGCTTCGTTGGCATCATCCCCAGACAACACAAGGAATACATCATGGCAACCAAAGCCAAAAAGAACCCCCGCCTGGCCTCCGGCCGCAAGCGCGCACGCCAGAACGTCAAGCTGAACGCAGCCAACACTTCGCTGCGCTCGAAGTACCGCACCGTGGTCAAGAATGTCGAGAAGGCCGTGCTGGCCGGCGACAAGGTGAAGGCCACCGAACTGTTTGCAAAGATGCAAGCTGTGGTCGACTCGATCGCCGACAAGGGCATCTTCCACAAGAACAAGGCCGCTCGCGACAAGAGCCGTCTGTCCGCCAAGGTCAAGGCCCTGGCCACTGCCGCCTAATTAACCTTAGGCATCGCCCGGAAGGCATAGCCTTCCGCCGTTTGCTTCGGGTGCGCTGCCAGCGAAACAAAAGAACCGCCTCAAGGCGGTTTTTTTGTTTCCGCGTCCGATGCATGCCCCGGGGCCGCACCGCGCACGCCATGCACAACGCCGAAACGGCTTATCACATAGGTACTAATACCAATTGATTAGCATCAAATTTTGATCATTCATTGATAATCCGAGGCTGAAAAGTCTTGTGTCTTCTATAGGACCTATAGCAGCACGCCTTCTCTCCCATCGCAAAAGCCTGCCCCCTGTGCGCAGGCTTTTTTAGTCGCTCAGCCTCTAAAAATCATGAAAAAATCTATCCAAATAGGACTGGGGGTCGTCTCGACCCTGGTCCTGGCCACACTGTTGTTTTTATCCTGGCCGCTGTTCCCCCGCTCCGTGCCCAAGCCCGAGAACGAGCAACCCGTCGATGTGGTGATGGTGGGTGCCGGCGCCATGAGCGCCACGCTGGCCACCTACCTGCAGGAGCTGCAACCCAACTGGAAGATCGAGGTCTTCGAGCGCCTGGACGGCGTAGCCCTGGAAAGCTCCAACGGCTGGAACAACGCCGGCACCGGCCACTCGGGTTTTGCCGAACTGAACTACACCCCCCAGTTGCCCGACGGCAGCGTGGAAACCAAGCGTGCCGTGGGCATTGCCGAGCAGTTCGAGGTGACGCGCCAGTTCTGGGCCCACCAGGTCGGCCGCGGCCACCTGCAGTCGCCAGAGACCTTCGTGAACCCCACGGCCCACATGAGCTTTGTCTGGGGTGACGACAACATCGACTTCCTGAAGAAGCGCCAGCAAGCCATGGTGCAGCATCCCCTGTTCTATGGCATGGAGTATTCCGAGGACCACGCCAAGATCAAGCAGTGGGCCCCGCTGATGATCGAAGGCCGCGACCCGACCCAGAAGATCGCCGCCACCTACATGCCCCTGGGCACCGACGTGAACCACGGCGCCTGGACCCAGCAGTTGATGGCTTCGCTGCAGAAGACGGACAACTTCCAGCTGCACCTGCAAAGCGAAGTGACCGCCCTGCGCCAGAACGCCGACAAGACCTGGAACGTGACCGTGGCCGACCTGGCCAACAATCGCCAGGAAAAAACCGTCAAGGCCAAGTTTGTGTTCGTGGGTGCCGGTGGCGCCGCGCTCAAGCTGCTGCAGGCCTCGGGCATCCCTGAGTCCAAGAACTACGCCGGCTTCCCCGTGGGCGGCCAGTTCCTGGCCATCGAGAACCCCGAGCTGACCACCCGCCACGACGTCAAGGCCTATGGCATTGCCTCCACCGGTTCGCCCCCGATGTCCGTGCCCCACCTGGACGCCCGCCAGCTCGACGGCAAGCCCGTGGTGCTGTTCGGTCCCTTCGCCCTGGCCACGACCAAGTTCCTCAAGAACGGCTCCTGGTGGGACCTGTTCTCCTCGGTCAACCACGACAACCTGATGGGCATGCTGCGCGTGGGCATCCACAACCTGGACCTGGTGCAGTACCTGCTGCAACAGGCCGAGCTGACCGACGAAGACCGCCAGCAGGTGCTGCAGCAGTACTTCCCGCACGCCAAGCGCGAGGACTGGAAGCTGATCACCGCCGGCCAGCGCGTGCAGATCATCAAGCGTGACCCCGAAAAGGGCGCCGTGCTGCAGTTCGGCACCGAGATCGTGGGCTCCGAAGACGGCAGCATCGCCGCCCTGCTGGGTGCTTCGCCCGGTGCCTCGACCGCCCCCCACATCATGCTGAACCTGCTCAAGAAGTCCTTCCCCGAGCAGATGGCCAGCGCCGAGTGGAAGGCCCACATCCAGCAGATCGTGCCCTCGTATGGCCGCAAGATCAACGAAGACGCTGCCTACACCAACGAGATCCGCCGCATGACCAGCTCGGCCCTGAAGCTGCCCTACCTGGACGTGCCACTGACTGTGGGCCAGAAGGCCGAGGCACCAGTGGCTGCCCCTGCCGCTCCGGCTGCTGCTCAGCACCCCACGCAGCTGAACAAGGAAATGCAGGCACTCTGATTGCCGCCACCCCACACACCGGCCCAGCCGGTGCCACCCCGCCGACCGCTGTCGCGCGGGGTTTTTTCTTGGGGTGACGGACGCCACCGGCTTCCCGCTTTGCCATGTCCCGCCTGCTGACCCATGGCCCGATCGGCCGCGCCCTGCTGCGTTTTGCCCTGCCCCTGTGGGGCGGCTA
>JAEWYT010000112.1 GCA_023458595.1 Pseudomonadota bacterium | reverse complement strand
ACGGTATAAGTATATCCCCTTGCTGCCCTCTCCTGATGTGTAAGTCCCTGCCAATAAGAACAGATCCCCGTTCATAGTCTCTATTGACGGAAGCATTTTTTCCGAGATCTTACTATCGCCTGCTTTTCCGGAACGGTTTCCTGTACATGAAACTAACAAAGCCGCTGCCATACCTGCCATTGCTATTTTTTTAATCATCTTTTCATTATTCTTTTTAGATATTACCTCCCCAGTCTCCCAGTCTCCCAGTCTCCCACTCTCCCACTCTCCCATCTGCGCGCGAAGCGCACTACCACGAAAGTACGTTATTTTTCCGAAACAAATTCTCTTTTTGGGAAAAAGTTTGCGAATGTGGCGCGGACTCCGTATTTTTGCACCGTTAAAAAATTAAACCCCTCGTTAAACAGAATTTAATTATGTTGTCCGAAATATTGTCCATCACTGGCCGTCCCGGTTTGTATAAACTTGTCTCCACCAACAAAAATATGAATATCGTAGAATCGCTTGGCGATGGAAAACGTGTACCTGTATACGCACAGGAAAAGGTAGTAGCCTTGAGTGATGTATCCATATATACCCAAAGTGGGGACATCCCATTACGTGAGGTATTCAAAAAAATAAAAGAAAAAGAAGGTGGTCAACAGGTTTCCTTGGGCTCCAAGCCTTCCGGAAAAGAGTTGTTTGTTTATATGGGAGAGGTACTTCCCGATTACAGCCGGGACAGTGTCTATGCCGGAGATGTAAAAAAAATGATTTCCTGGTATAATATTCTCACAGAGCACAACATCGACCTGGAAGAGGCAGAAGAAGCGGAAGAAACGAAAGAAGAAGCTTCGGCCGAATCCGAGACGAAAGAAGCAGAATGAACCTAAAAGATATCTTTACCCGTGCGGGAGCCGGCACCATCTATATCCTGGTCATACTCTTCGGTCTGCTGGGAGGCCGGTTTTCATTCCTTGCCGTTTTCGGAACCATACTGGGTTCCGGCCTGTTTGAATTTTACCGCATGGTAGAAAAAGACACCACCCATGCTATCAGCAAGATATTCAACATCCTGATGGGAGTAGTCATCTTTATTTCGGTCTTCCTCTATCTGGAAAGTATCAATATCTATCTCCTACCTGTCTTTATCCTGACTTATCTGCTCATACTCATTGCCTCAGCCATTTTCCTGCGTAGGGATGATATCCTTCACGGCATCATCTATTCGGTTTTCGGACAGGTCTATATCACCATGCCATTGAGCCTGCTCATGTTTATTTCCTATTCTCCCGATATGGCCAACAACGAGTATAATTGGGTACCGGTGCTGGCACTGTTTGTGTTCCTTTGGGTGAATGATACGGCCGCCTATTTCATCGGATCACTGATCGGCAAGCACAAATTGATAGAACATATCTCACCGAAAAAATCGATAGAAGGATTTATCGCCGGCATCTTTTTCACCCTGCTTGCCTCCCTGATCTTCTCCCGGCTCTATCCCGGTTTCACCCCTATTTTCTGGATGGGGTTATCCGTAGTGGTGGCTTTATTCGGCACCTTGGGTGATTTGTTCGAATCACTCATCAAGCGTACCTGCAACGTGAAAGATGCCGGCGATCTCATTCCGGGACACGGCGGTATCCTTGACCGGATCGACAGTCTTTTAGTGGCTATCCCTGCCGTTTTTCTCTATCTGATCCTGTTCCATTCTTTTTAAATCCAAACTGTTACATCGTTCCTTTTTCCCGGAGACGCTGCTGCCATTTCCAAGCCGAAGCCATGGTATCTTCAATGGTTTCTACAGTTTTCCAACCCAACACATTATTGGCTTTATCGGGTTGTGCCCAGATCTGCTCTATATCTCCTTCCCTTCGTCCGACGATTTTATAATTCAAAGGCTTTCCGGATACTTTTTCGAATACCCTGATCAACTCTAATACAGAGAGTCCGGTTCCCGTACCCAGGTTAAATATCTCGACTTTCTCGTCCGACTTGTCTTCCAGCATCCGTTCAATGGCGATCACATGCGCCTTCGCCAGATCCACCACATTGATAAAGTCGCGTATGCAGGAGCCGTCAGGTGTGTTATAGTCATCACCAAAAACACTTAATTGCTGGCGAATGCCAATCCCTGTCTGGGTGATATAAGGCACCAAGTTCTGGGGTACGCCTAAAGGCAATTCTCCAATCTCTGCCGATGGATGAGCACCGATAGGATTAAAGTAACGAAGGATGATACTCTTGATAGGGGCGCCCGAATGCACAAAATCACGAATAATCTCTTCATTGATCTGCTTGGTATTTCCATAAGGTGATGTGGCCGGTTTAACAGGAGCATTCTCATCAATTGGATTTGTATCGGGTTCTCCATATACAGTGCATGAAGAAGAAAATACAATCCCTTTCACATTGTGCTGCGGCATCAGTTCCAACAGGTTGATTAACGATACTAAGTTATTGCGATAATACAACAACGGTTTTTCCACCGATTCACCTACTGCCTTGCTGGCTGCAAAATGGATAATACCGTCGAAAGTATATCTTCTGAACAACGCCTTCATTGCTGCAAAATCGGTACAATCGAGTTTATCGAAAACAGGTCGTTTCCCGGTAATACGGGTAATCCCCTCCAGCACGTCGGCATTAGAGTTGGACAGATTATCTATAATCACCACTTCGTAGCCGGCCTGTTGCAGTTCGACCACGGTATGAGAACCGATATATCCGGTTCCTCCTGTTACAAGAATTTTTTTCGACATAGACTTTATTTAATTACAAATTATTAACTGAAAACTAATTAAGAATTAAGAAGTAAGAAGTAAGAATTAAAAATTAAGAAGTAAGAAGTAAGAAGTAAATCTTCTTCCAAAATTCTAACTACTTATAAACCTTTTCACTCTTCACTCTTCACTCTTCATTTTTCACTCTT
>JAEWYT010000111.1 GCA_023458595.1 Pseudomonadota bacterium | reverse complement strand
GCCTTCACCGGCAAGGCGGCCCTGGTGATGACCCGGAAGGGAACGCCAGCCTCGACGATCCACAGCCTGATCTACAAGGTCTCCGAGGCGACGCCCGAGGAGATCGAGCGTGTCACCCGCGAACTGGAAACGCTTCGCGGCGGCCTGCGCGCAATGCGACCGGCCGAGCGTTCCTTCGCGGAGACCCAGATCCGCCGCCTCGAGCTCCGGCTCGCCGACATCCATCAGCCTCGTTTCATTCTGAACGAGCAGTCGCTGGTCCGCGACGCCGACCTGATCGTGCTCGACGAGGTCTCCATGGTCGGCGCCGAAATGGCGAGCGATCTGCTTGCTTTCGGCAAGCCGATCCTGGTGCTCGGCGACCCCGGCCAGTTGCCGCCGATCAAGGGCGACGGCGCCTTCACCGACGCCGATCCCGACGTGATGCTGACCGATATCCATCGCCAGGCGGAGACCAGCGCGATCATCCGACTTGCGACGCTCGCGCGGCAGAGCATGCCCATTCCCTACGGCGAGCACGACGACTTCGTCTGGAAGATGCGGCGCTCCGACATCGGCCCGCATCAATTCCTCAAGGGCGGTCAGGTGATCTGCGGCCGCAACGCGACGCGGCTCTTTTTGAATACCGCGATGAAACAGGCAGCCGGCTTTCCAGACGCTTATCCGCGCGGGCTCGGCGAGAAGATCATCTGCCTCAAGAACCGGCACGATCTCGGTCTCGTCAACGGCATGTTCCTCGACCTGTCGGACATCCGCGACGAAAGCCCGCTCGCCTTCAGCGCGTCGGTGCGCACGGAGGACGGGACGAGCGTTCCCGGCCGCCAGTGGTTCTACAAGGGCCATTTCGACGACCACGTCGCCTACGACGCCGAGCGCCTGCGCCGCGATTGGCATGACATGCGGGGGCTAGTCGAGAGCGTCTGGGGCTACGCCATTACCTGTCACAAGGCCCAAGGATCGCAGTGGGAGAACGTGATCGTCTACGACGACGGTCTCGGGCGGACCGCCGAGGACCGCGCCCGCTGGCTCTACACCGCCATTACGCGCGCGGAGCAAGGGCTGGTGATCCTTGATTGACTTCAACGACATCGCACCCGCCAGAACGCCTGCGGTTCAATACGATCTCGAGGCCATCGTGGCCGGCCTGCGTGACAGGACCGGCGCCTGGGTGCCGCAGCACTTTCCGAACGGCCGTCGCAATGGCGACGAATGGCGCCTCGCCAACATCAATGGCGCTGCGCCGCGAAAGAACGGCTCCTGCGTGATCACGCTCAGAGGCGAGCACGCCGGCGACTGGATCGACTTCGACGGCGGCCAGGGCGGCGGGCCGCTGAGCACGCTGGAACAGGCGACCGGCCTCAAGGGCCGCGACCTCTTTGCCTATGCCGCCGATCTGGTCGGATGGTCGGCTGCGGCGCCAGCCCGGCGCGAACCCTCGGCGGCTTCCGCGAAACATGAGAAAGACTCTGCTCGAGAAATCGAGATCATCCTCTCGCGGGCCCTCCCGATCGCCGGTACGCCGGGCGAGGCCTATCTGCGCGCGCGAGGTCTCACGGTTCCGCCACCGTCCGACCTCCTGTTCCATCCGGATCTCGCGCATTGGGATACGAGGACCGGGTTCCCAGCAATCGTCGGCCTGGTTCGCGACCGCGCCGGTAGCGTGGTTGCCCTGCACCGCATCTACCTGCGGCCGGATGGGGCTGCGAAAGCCGAGGTTGAAAAGCCGAAGAAGATGCTGGGCCGCGTCGGCGGTGGCGCCGTGCGGCTGGCCTCGATCGGCGGCGACGCTGTCCTTGGTCTCAGCGAAGGCATCGAGACGGCGCTCGCCGTGATGACGGCCTGCCCGGGCATGGCGGTATGGGCGACGCTCTCGGCCACCAACCTCGAACAGATCGTCCTGCCGCCAGAGGCCCGGCGTGTCGTTTTGCTCGCCGACCACGATGCGTCGGGCACGGGCCTTCGTGCCGCCCAGGCGGCGGCGCGGCGTCTCCTGGCCGAAGGCCGCAGCGTCGCCATCGCCCTGCCGCGAGCGGAAGGCGATGACTTCAACGACGTCCTGCTGCGCGACGGCGCGGACGCGGTCCGTCAGATCATCGACGCGGCCGAGCCGTATGCAGTGGTGGATGGCACGGATGCGCAGGATGGCGCTCGAAACCGTCCGATCGGCTTCGTCGAGCCGCCGGGCCGCTTGCCGCAACTGCGCGCCGATGAGGGCGATCTCGCCCGCGCCCACGCACGCAGCTGGAGTCTGCTGCTCGCGTCGAACAGGACGCCCTGGCTCTTTCGCAGCGGCGGCATGCCGACCTGGGCCGTGCATGACGATGACGGCCTGCCCATGGCCCGGCCCGTCACGGAAGAGCGCCTGCGCCACATGCTGGCCAAGCTCGCCGATTGGCGGCGTCTGGCGCGCAATGGCGATCTCGTTCCCGCGCATCCGCCGACGCCGCTCATCAAGTCACTGCTGGCGACGCCCGATCCCGGCCTGCCGGTCCTGGCGGGGATCGTCACCACGCCGGTCTTCGGCCGCAACGGCGCGCTCCTGACCGAGCCCGGCTACCACCCCGATGCCCGGCTGCTCTACCAGCCGACACCGGGCTTTGCCGTGCCGCAAGTTCCGGAGCGCCCGTCGCCGGCGGAGATCGCGACGGCGCGCAGTCTCATCATCGACGACATGCTGGGCGAGTTCCCCTTCACTAGCCACGCGGAGCGGGCACATGCGGTGGCGTTGCTGCTGCTTGGCTTCCTGCGGGCGATGATCGACGCGCCCACGCCGCTCCACCTGATCGAGAAGCCGACGCCCGGCACCGGCGCGACGCTGATGGTCGACGCAATCGCGACCGTGCTCACCGGCGTCAGCGCCTCCGTGATGACCGAGGGCCGCGACGACGAAGAGTGGCGCAAGCGGCTGACCGCCAAGCTGCGTCAGATTCCCTCGATCGTGCTCATCGACAATCTGCGTCACCCGCTCGACTCCTCGGCGCTTGCGGCAGCGCTCACCGCGCCCTTCTGGGAGGACCGCATTCTCGGGGCGTCTGAGATGACGCGATTGCCGATCCGCTGCGTCTGGATCGCGACCGGCAACAATCCCGAATTCTCCAACGAGATGGCGCGCCGCATCGTGCGCATCCGCCTCGACGCCCGCGTTGATCAACCCTGGCGGCGCGAGGGGTTCCGCCACCCCGATCTCATGAGCTGGGTCCGCGCCAACCGGCCGCGCCTCGTCACGGCCTGCCTCACGCTCTGCCGGGCCTGGATCGCCTCCGGCCGTCCACGGGGCGCGCGCATGATCGGCAGCTACGAGAGCTGGTCGCGCATCATGGGCGGCGTCCTCGAGGTCGCCGGGATCGAAGGGTTTCTCGCCAATCTCGACGAGATGCTCGCTGCCGCCGATGGCGAGGGCGCGATCTGGCGCAGTTTCATCGGCGCCTGGTGGGACCGCTTCGGGACCGCGGAGGTCGGCACCAGCGATCTCTATGAGGTGGCGTTGGCCTGCGAGCCGCCGCTGCCGCTGGGCGCCGGGGGCGACCGGTCACAGCGCACACGGCTCGGCAAGGCGCTCGCCCGCATGCGCGACCGGGTCTTCGATATCGACGGCCGCAAGATGCGCGTGCGCACGCTGGGCGTCTCCCATCAGGCCA
>JAEWYT010000110.1 GCA_023458595.1 Pseudomonadota bacterium | reverse complement strand
GTCCGTGACCGGGTAACCATAGCTGGCGAAGGCTTGGCCATCCGGGCGCCAGACAAACGGGCTCTGGCTGTCAATCGTCCACTGCTGGGGCTCGCCATTGATCTGCAGTTGCCACTGCGGATGGAGCAAAGGCTCCAGCGGGTCGTCCAGAACCCGCAAGGATATTGGCCAGTGGCGCTCCACGGCCACCTGGACCACGGCGTTGTCTTGCTGTGCGATCGCGGGCGGGATGGCCTGTGCCTGCACCGGCACACAATCAGCAGGGATCCACAGGTCGCACACCCCGACCAAGGCTTGTGCCTTGCCGCTGACGTGCTTGGCCAGCCAGGCCTCGAAGATGCCGTCACTGAGCACATGGCGGCCTTCGGCGGCCACGCCGTTGCCCCCCTGGCTTTCACCGTTCCAGCGCGGCAGGCGCCAATGCAAGTCATCCACCAGGCTGGCCTCGGCCACGCTCATCAGCCAGCTGCAGCGGTTCTTGCGGTCCAGCAGGCGCGGGGTGGACTCTCCGTACGAGCCGGTCCGAATCCAGCGGCCATCGAACGAGGTGTGAAAGTCCGATTCCCAGACGTAGGGCAAGTACACCCCATCGCTGCACAGCACATCCCCATAGATGGGACCGCCCATGCCTCGCTCGCCGCGCATGCAGAACTTCACATCGCTGTCCGGCGGAGGTGGCGGCTCGGGCTCCATGGCCACGGCGGCTGCGGGCAATGGCTTGGCACGCTGCGGTGCTGGCTGGCGCGGGCCCCGGCTTCGCACCCACCACAGCAGCAACGCCAGTATTGCCAAAATAATGAACAAAACTTGCATCCCTGCATGCTAACCAAGCTCACCGGTTTCAGCGTCTAAGTTGTTACACAAACCGGCATAAAAAAAGCAGCCCTGGGGCTGCTTGTCGGGGCCTGTCGTGCTCACGTCAGTTTGAAGAACGAGACCGAGCGCTGCAAACGCTGGGCGTTCGTGTTCAGCTGTTCCGCAGATCGCGTGGATTGCTCCACCAGGGCGGCGTTCTGCTGGGTCATGGAATCCAGGTTGGCCACGGCTTCGTTGACCTGGGCAATGCCCTGCGACTGTTCGCGCGTGGCCAGGCTGATTTCACGCACCAGGTGGCTGACGCGTTCCACGGCCTCGACCATGCCGTCGATCGTTTTGCCGGCCGCCTGCATGCGCGCATTGCCGTCGTTGATGCCGTCCACAGTCTGGTGGATCAGCACGCTGATTTCCTTGGCCGCCGAGGCGCTGCGCTGGGCCAGGGCGCGCACTTCGCCCGCCACCACGGCAAAGCCACGGCCCTGCTCGCCGGCACGGGCCGCTTCCACGGCCGCGTTCCAGGCCAGCAGCTTGGTCTGGATGGCGATGGTTTCGATCCCGGTGATGATTTAGCTCATGCGGGTCGACGATGCGCGGATGCGCTCCATGGCCCCGCCGACATCCTGGATGGCCTGTCCGCTGCGCCCCACGACCGTTTAGCTCTGGTTGCTTTCCTGCTCCATTTGCTGGGCGGTCTCGGCCGTTTGCAGCACCGTGCCGGCGATCTCTTCCATCGACGCGGCCGTCTGCTGCAGGCTGGACGATTGCGACTCCGTGCGCTTGGCCAGGTCCAGGCTGGCGTGCGCCATCTCCTTGGACATGTCGTTGAAGCCCTGGACCTCCGTCAGCACGTCTCCGACCACCGCATGCAGGTTGATCTGGATCTGGTGCAGGCGGGCCATCAGGGTGCCCACGCTGCCGGTGTAGTTGTGGCTGCAGGTACTCGACAGGTTGCAGCTGGCCATCTGGGCCGCCCAGGCACTGGCCTGCTCGATGCCGCGCACACAGCGCGACTCGAAGCGCCATGCCACCCAGGCACCGCCCAGCAGCAGCACCGCCAGGCGCGTGCCCCAGGCCGCCACGCCCTGCCAGCCCAGCACATCGGGCAGCAGGGTCAGTGCCGCCACGGTGGCCAGCATCAGCACCATGCGCGCCAGCAGGCCGACATCGCTGCGCTGCGCCCACAGGCCGCGCCAGCCCAGACGGCGCACTTCCCCGGCACGCAGGCGCATGGTTTCGGCACCGGCCTGGGCTTCCTGGTTCATCTGCACATACAGCGCCTCGGCCGCCTGGATGTCCTGGACCGCCGGCTTGGTGCGCACCGACAGATAGCCCTGGGGCCGGCCCCCCTCCATGATGGGGGTGACGTTGGCACGCACCCAGTAGTGGTCGCCGTTCTTGCGGCGGTTCTTCACGATGCCCGTCCAGGGGTAGCCGTTGCCGATCGTGCGCCACATGTCCTTGAACGCCCCCTCGGGCATGTCCGGGTGGCGGATCAGGTTGTGCGGCTGCCCGATCAGGTCCTCGTAGGCATAACCACTCACACGCACAAACGCCGGGTTGCAGTGCGTGATCTCGCCCTTGGTATTGGTCACCGATACCAGCAGTTCATCGCCCGGAAAATCGTAATTGTTTTGGGTAACGGGGAAATTCGCTCGCACGCTGCATCTCCAAACTAACTGACACAACTTGCACCCGCACATATTGATTTGCCATAAGCAAACCATGGCCGCGCGCAAGAAAACCTCGCATCATCGCACAACCAGGTTGCAGTTGCTCACAATTGCCACGTTTTTAAGCACCAAACCAGTGCAACCGCCCTGCCGGACCCGACCAGTGCGGGCTAAAACAGCGGCAGCGACAGCGGATCGGCGCTGCCGCCGGCCGGGCGGCGCGCACCAGGCAACGGTGGTCCATCGGCCTGGTGCGTCTGGGCATCCCAGTGCACCAGGCTGCCCACGCGCACCCCCAGCAAGCGAATGCTCTGGGCCAGTGGCACGCGCTTGAGGCACTGCCCGGCAATGCGGCGGATCGTGGCGGCATCCTGGGTGTAGTGCTCCACCGTCACCTCGCGTGTCACGCTCTTGAAATTGGCGTAGCGCAGCTTCACGCCCACAGTGCGGCCGGCATAGCCCTTGCGCTGCAGGTCCTCGGCCACGCGTTCGCACAGGCGCGTGAAGATGGCGCCCAGCTCCGCCTTGTCCTCGCGCACATGCAGGTCGCGCTCGAAGGTGGTTTCACGGCTCATGCTGACCGGCTCGCTGTGCGTGACCACCGGGCGATCGTCCATCCCGTGCGACACCGCATGCAGCCAGGCCCCATACGATTTGCCGAAATGCTGCACCAGCCAGGGCAGGCTGCAGGCGGCCAGCTCGCCAATCCGCTGGATGCCCAGTTGCTCCAGCCGGGCACCGGCTTTGGGACCGATGCCGTTGATCTTGCGGCACGGCAAGGGCCAGATGC
>JAEWYT010000109.1 GCA_023458595.1 Pseudomonadota bacterium | reverse complement strand
CGCCAGTCGCACCGACGGCGACCGCCCCGGCCGCGCCGCGCCCCCCGCGCGGCGCTTCTGTTTTGCTCAGCCCGTCTCCGCGTCGCGGGCGTGATCCTCGACGCAGCTGCACTCGACCCGGTTGCGGCCGCGCCGCTTGGCCGCATACAGCGCCTCGTCGGCGCGGGCTACCAGCTCCTCGGCGTCGCACGGCCGCTGAAGCGTGGCCACCCCGAAGCTCGCGGTTACCGTGATCGGCCCGTCCTGGCCGTCATGGACCGTCTGCGCGATGACCCGGCGCAGCGCTTCGGCGGTCTGGCAGGCGAAGGCGTCGTGCGCCTGCGGAAGGAATATCCCGAACTCCTCGCCGCCGAGGCGGCCGAAGATCGCCCCTTCCGCGAAATGCCGAGAGACCGTGCGGGCGATATCCCGCAGCACGGTGTCGCCGGTCGGATGGCCGTAGCGGTCGTTGATCGCCTTGAAATCGTCGATGTCGAACAGGATCAGTCCGGCCGGCTGCGACGTCGCGCCGGCGCCGTCGAGGGCTTCGCTCATCGTCTGGGTGAAGCTGCGGCGGTTCGCGATTCCGGTCAGCGGATCGGTCGCCGCGAGCTCTTTCAGCTCGGTTTCCAGCCGCCGGCGGCGCACGACCTCGGAGCGCAGCTCGGCGTTCACCTTCACCAGGCTCGCATGCTGCGTTTCCAGCGTCTGCATCGCCTTGTGCAGCTGGGTCAGGTCTGAAATGGTGATCGCGAGCCCGTCGCCGACCTTCGCCGAGCTGATGCGGTAGATGCCGCCCTTACGGGTCGACGGCTGGTGCGATTCGAACACGCAGGTCTCGCCTGTCGCCAGGCTCTCCATCAGGGTCGGCCACATCCGTTCCAGATCGATGATCGGAACGAGTGCCGTCGCGCGCTTGCCGACGAGATCGACGGCGTCTCCGCCGAGCAGGGTCGCCGCGGCCCTGTTGATCGCGGTGATCTCGAAATCGATCGCCTCGTCCATGTCGTCGCGCACGGCCGAGACCACGAGGACGCCGTCCTGGCTGGCGTCGAACACCGCGCGGATCAGGTCGTAGTTGTCCGCCCGGGAACGGACGTAGACGAGCATTCCCGCCCCGCCCTCGAAATGCCGCAGCGGCAGGAGCAGGCGCTCGCTCGCGCCGGGCACGCCGAAGCTGACCTTGCGCTGCACGGCGAACAGCGGTGCCCCCGTCTCAACGCAATACTTGTAGCGCGACTGATAGGCTTGGGCGCCCCGATACTGCAGCTCGCTGAGCAGCCGGCCGGTCGGATCGTGGCCGAACAGCGCGGAAACCTGCTGGCCGACGGATTCGTAGCGGAAATCGCCGGCCTCGAAGCGCAGCAGCATCAAATTCGCGCCGGTGCCGCCCGAAAGGTGCCGGGAAAACCGATCCTGACGCGGCAGCCCTCCGTCCTCGCGCGCGGCGTAGCGCCATTCGCCGAGCAGATCCCGGACCTCGGCGAAAACCGTTCGGCTCTCGATCTCGTCGAAATATATCTCGATTTCCGGTTGAATGCCCGGAGACGCAAGTGACGCCACGCTAATCCTGCTCCAGTGTCGATATTCTTGTTCTTCGCCCCGGAGCCGGGAAGCTATATGAAGAAGATGAAGAGTTCGTTTTTTTAAATTTCTAATTGAATCTGATGAATATTTTATTCGGCGAACAAAGATTCTTTAAAAAAGCCGGCGTATTCCGCCCGAATCAGCGGTCCCCATCGGCCGCGTGCGCCCGCCGCTCCTCGAGTCTGTCCTGTAGCTGCAACTTCCAGTAAACCAATTGCGTCGCGAGCCGGCCCAGAGAGCCGCCGCCCCATACGGCGCGGTAAGGTCTGAACCGCTGCCACGTATCGTCGCCCTCCCCGATCGCCCGCGCGACGAGACTGCCGGCGATTGCGGTCGTGTTGAGCCCGTGTCCGCCGAAGGCGGTGCAGGCCCAGAGCCGCTCGCCGATCCGTCCGATCAGCGGCATCTTGTGGACCGCGTAGCCCATCAGCCCGCCCCAGGCGAACTCGACGCGGAAGTCGCCGAGTTGCGGATAGATCGCCAGGATGTCCCGCTTCAGCATGTCGGCGAGCCGTTGCGGCTCCGAGCGTCGCGTGGTGATCCGTCCTCCCCAGAGCAGACGGCCGTCGTCGACGATCCGGTAGTAGTCGGAGGCGCGGCGCGTATCGCCGATGCAGCCGGGAAAGCGGATCGCTTCCCCGAGTCGCTCGGCCATCGGTTCGGAGACGACCACATATGTCGACACCGGCAGCACCGCACGGTCGATCTGCCGCCACACCGGCGGCGGATAGGCGCTGCCCGACAGCACCACCTGCCGCGCGGCGATTTTTCCCTTCGGCGTCTCGACGATCCAGCCCGTCCGTCCGCGTTTCAGCTTTTCCGCCGGCGTCCCCTCGTAGATGCGCGCGCCCAGCGCTTCCGCGTCGGCGGCCAGCGTCAGCGCGTAGTTGAGCGGGTGGATATGGAAGGCGGTCGTGTCGTGCAGGCCCTGGAAATACGTCTTTGTCCGCAATGTCTCGCGCACCCGCTCGGTCGGCCAGTACTCGCGCGGATGGCCGTAGCGGGTCGCCATGACGTCGGCGCGGCGCCTGAGGCCGTCCGGATCGGAATAGCGGATCACCTTCAGCCAGCCGGGCACCGGCGAGACGCCTGCGGGCTTCAGTTCCTCGATCGTCCGCCGCACGTACTCGACGCCCTCGACGGAGAGGTCCCACAGCGCCCTGGCGTGCTCGTAGCCGAGCTTGCGCTCGATCGCGTCGATCCCTTCCGCATAGCCGGGCGACACGAAGCCCCCGTTCCGCCCCGACGCCGCCCATCCGACGCCCCTGCTCTCCACGAGCACAACCGCCTTGCCGCCCCCCGCCAGCTCGCGGGCGACGGTGAGACCGGCGAGCCCGCCGCCGATCACGCAGACCTCGGCCTCCACGTCCCCGTCGAGCGGAGGACGCGGCGGCGCGTCCGTCATGGTGGCGGCATAGAAGCTGTCTATGTGGGCGTTCGCGGTCATCTGCGGCTCTTCGGTCACGGTGGCTGACGCCATCCGGCCGGGTGGTTATGGTATGCGCCACGCTTAGGCAAGGCGCCGATACGTCACAACCGGGAAGTCCACATGAGCGAATACGTCCAAAGCCGCCGCGACGGCCACGTCCTCGTCGTCCGCCTCGCGCGGCCGCAGAAGAAGAACGCCCTCACCGTCGACATGTACGCGGCGCTGGCCGACGCGGTTTCAGGGGCCGAAAGCGACCGCGACGTGCGCGCCGTCGTCCTGTTCGGCAGCGAGGGCACGTTCTGCGCCGGCAACGACATCGGCGACTTCCTGTCGCGCCCGCCGCACGACGACGACGCGCCGGTGGTCCGCTACCTGCGCGCGCTCGCCCGCTCCACGGTGCCGATCCTCGCCGGCGTCGACGGGGACGCGGTCGGCATCGGCACGACGACGCTTCTGCACTGCGACATGGTGTTCGTCACCGCGCGCGCCCGGCTTCGCCTGCCCTTCGTCAATCTCGGCCTCGTTCCGGAGGCCGGCTCGACGCTGCTCCTGCCGCGCACGATCGGCTACCTGCGCGCCGCCGAGCTCATCATGCTCGGCGACGTCTTCGACGGCGCCCGCGCCGTCGAGCTCGGCATCGCCAGCCACGTCGTCCCGCCGGAATCGCTCGAAGCCGACGTGATGGACGTGGCGACGCGCATCGCCGAGAAGCCGCCGTCGGCCATGCGCGAGACCAAGCGGCTCCTCAGGGGCAACACCGCCGAGCTCGAGGCCCGCATCATGGAGGAGGTGCGGATCTTCACCGGACAGCTCTCCTCGCCGGAGGCGCGCGAGGCCTTCACCGCCTTCATGGAGAAGCGCAAGCCCGACTTCTCGAAGATCGCCTGAACCGCCATGCCGCGACTTCTCCTCCTCCGCCACGCCAAGTCGTCCTGGGCCGATCCGGGCCAGTCGGACTTCGACCGCCCGCTGAACAGCCGCGGCCGCGCCACCGCCCCCGTCATGGCGAGATTCGTCGTCGAGCAGGGGCTCGCGCCCCAGCGGGTCGTCTGCTCGACGGCCCGGCGCGCCCGCGAGACGCTGGCGCTGATGCTGCCCGCGATCGCCACCGACCTGGAGGCGACGCTTTCCCGCCGCCTCTACGAGGCCGATGCCGAGGGCTACCTGACCGCCGCGCGCACCGCCGGCGGCACCGCCGGAACCCTGCTTCTCGTCGGCCACAACCCGGCGATGGAGGAGGTGGCGATGGTGCTCGCCCCGACCGGCGACCCGGACGCGCTGTTGCTCCTGCGCGAGAAGTTCCCGACCTGCGGTCTCGCCGTCATCGACTTCGACAAGCCGCGCTGGAACGATATCGGCCCCGGCGCCGGCCGGCTGACGGCGTTCCACACGCCGAAGTCGGTCGGCGGAGAGGATTGAATCGAAAAGGGTTTTCGCCGGCCTATTCCGAATATGGCGAGCCGTTCCTACATTGCTGACGGGAAAAGACCGGCAGTGAGCTGAGCGTGACCATGACGTCCATCGCCGACGAGGCCCGGCTCGCGGTCGGCAATCTCATCGATTTCGCGGGCGGTCTGGTCGCCCCCTCGCTCAGGCTCGGCGTCACCGGCCTGTCGCGCTCGGGCAAGACGGTGTTCATCACCGCCCTCGTCCACAACCTCGTCCACGGCGGCCGCCTGCCCGTCTTCGACGTGATGGCCGAAGGCCGCCTCGCCCGCGCCCGTCTCGACCCCCAGCCCGACGACGACGTGCCGCGCTTCGACTACGAGGCCCATGTCGCGGCCCTCACCGGCAAGGACCGCCACTGGCCCGAATCGACGCGGCGCGTCAGCGAGCTGCGCGTCACGATCGAGTACGAATCCGCGACCTTCTGGGGACGCCGCATCGGCCCCGGCACGCTGCATCTCGACATCGTCGACTATCCCGGCGAATGGCTGCTCGACCTGCCGCTCCTGCACCAGAGCTATACGGAATGGTCCGCGCGCACGATCGCCCAGTCCCGGGTCGCCCCGCGGTCGCGGCTCGCGGCGGAATGGCACGCGCACCTCTCGACCCTGAAGCCCGAGGGTCCCGAGGACGAGGCGGCCGCCCGCAGGGCCGCGGAGCTCTTCACCGGCTACCTGCGCGCCTGCCGCGACGAGCGCTTCTCGCTCTCCGCCCTGCCGCCGGGGCGGTTCCTGATGCCCGGCGATCTGGAAGGATCCCCGGCCCTGACCTTCGCGCCCCTCGACCTCGGCCCCGGCGCCGGCATCGCGCGCCATACGCTCGCGGCCATGATGGACCGCCGATTCGAGGCCTATAAGTCGGTCGTCGTGAAGCCCTTCTTCCGCGACCACTTTGCCCGCCTCGACCGCCAGATCGTCCTCGTCGACGCCCTCCAGGCGCTGAACGCCGGCCCCTCGGCGATCGCCGACCTGGAGACGGCGCTGACCGAGATCCTCGCCTGCTTCCGGCCCGGCCGGTCGAGCTGGCTGTCGCGCATCCTGACGCGGAAGATCGACCGCATCGTCTTCGCCGCCACCAAGGCCGACCACCTGCACCACAGGAGCCACGACCGGCTGGAGGCGATCCTCGCCCGCATCGTCAGGGCCGCCGCCGACCGCGCCGCCTTCGCCGGCGCGGAGGTCGACGTCGTCGCGCTCGCCTCCGTCCGCGCCACCCGCGAGGCGACCGTCAGGCACGGCCGCGAGACCCTCGACTGCATCGTCGGCACGCCGGAGAAAGGCCAGCGCGTCGACGGCGAGACGTTCGACGGAAACGAGGAAATCGCCATATTTCCCGGGGACTTGCCGGCCGATCCGGAATCGGTTTTCGAACACCCTGAATCAGTCTTTGAAGTACCTGAATCAGTTTCTGAGGAAGCCGCGGCGGCCTATCGCTTCGTCCGCTTCCGTCCCCCGCTCCTGCAGAAGACGGCCGAGGGCTTCACCCTGTCCCTGCCCCATATCCGGCTCGACCGGACCCTGCAGTTCCTGATCGGAGACCGGCTCGCATGACCACAAAGCCGACGCGGCCGCCGGCCGCCTTCCGCCTCTCGCAGAAGGACGTGCTGGTCGAGGACCCCGGCGCCCCGCACGAGCCCATGCGGCCCAGGACCAGGGCGAAGCCGAAGACGGTGGTGACGCACGAGCCCGAGGACATCTTCGCCGCCGAAACCGGCGGCGCGCTTGTCGAGGCGGTCCCGCCGCCCAGGAAAGGCTTCGGGTGGGGAAAGCTGTTCCTCGGCGCGCTCGGCGGCCTCGTCACCTTCGCCGCCGGCATCTGGATCACCGATTTCGTCACGAGCCTGTTCGCGCGCAACGACACGCTCGGCTGGATCGCGTTCGGCCTTGCGGGCCTGACGCTGCTGGCGCTCGTCGCGGTGGTCGGCCGGGAGATAGCGGGCCTCATGCGCCTTTCCCGCGTCACCCATCTGCGCGCCGCCGCCGACGAGGCCGCGGCGACGGACGACCGCGAGGCGGCGCGGCGCCTCGTCCGCGAGACCGTCGGCCTCTACGCCGGAAGGCCTGAGACGGCGCGCGCCCGCGCGGCGGTGACCGAGCATATCGGCGAGATCATCGACGGGCGCGATCTCCTGCGCCTCGCCGAGAAGGAGCTGATGAGCCGCCTGGACGCCGAGGCCAAGGCCCTTGTCACCAGCGCGGCCGGGCGCGTCTCCGTGGTCACCGCGGTCAGCCCGCGCGCCCTCGTCGACGTCGCCTACGTGCTGGTCGAGACGGTGCGGCTCGTCCGCCGTATCGGCCTGCTCTACGGCGGCCGCCCCTCCGGATTCGCGCTCTACCGGCTCCTGAAGCTGTCGATCGCCCACCTGGCGGTGACCGGCGGCGTCGCGATGACCGACGGCCTGATCCAGCAGCTCGTGGGTCACGGCCTCGCCGCGCGGCTGTCGGCGCGGCTCGGCGAAGGCGTCGTCAACGGCATGATGACCGCCCGGGTGGGCCTTTCCGCGCTCGACGTCTGCCGTCCCCTGCCCTGGCTCGCCAACAGCCCGCCGGGCATCTCCGACGTGATGTCGACGCTTGTGACCAGTGCGGGCGAAAAGAGCAAGCCTCCCGTTTCGGACGATTGACGATCGCCGGGTCTCTGGGTCATTAACGGCAATACCGCACGCTTTTCGCGCGGTTTTCGATTCGCCGCCGTCACAAAAGCGCCGCGAGTTTGGATGAGAAAACCGACATGATCCGCACCATCGCCCGTCTTACGGCCATCGTTGCGCTCGCCCTCGCCGCGTCGGGCGCGCACGCCGGCGAGAACGTCTTCCTCAAGGGCTTCACGGGCCAGTGGCGCGGCACCGGCGCGGTGCGCACCGCCGGCAACGCCCCGCAGGAGAAGCTGGTATGCCGGATCCGGGGCGAACTGCAGGGCGGCGGCGACAAGCTGGAGCTGGACGGCCGCTGCGGCGGCGAGCGCTTCAACGGGTCGTTCAAGATCTTCCTGACCTACGTTTCGGCCAAGGGCTACTACTCGGCCGTCTGGCAGGACTCGCTGGGCGGCAAGAGCCCGCCGCTGACCGGCCTGCTCTCCGGCAACAGGCTGGTCTTCAAGGTGCGCCACAACGACTTCGAGACCGACGGCCGCGCCGTCTCGACGCTGGTCGTCGATCCGGCGAGCGCCCGCTTCCGCATCGTCGGCCGCACCATGCCGGATGCCGGCGCCAACGACTTCCTTTCCGCCGACCTGGTCTTCGTCCGCGGCTGACGTGCCGGGACCGCTCGATGCTACCCCCGGTAGCATTATCGTAACGGAATGCTGACATGGTCTCCCGGCAAATATTCCGAGGAGGCCACAGATGAAGCCCACATTGAAATTCGCGTTGATCTTGTCGGTAGCCGCGATGTTCGCGGCGATTTCGGCGAATTCCGAAGCCGGGGGGCGCAAGTTCCATTTCAAGCACGGTCACCGGCTCAACAAAGTCGACACCTATCTGACCGAAGATCTGGACGCGACGGCCCAGGATCCCGGCGCGGCGGGCACCATGTGGGCGGGAAGCGGCCTCCCCTCCACGAACTTCGTCCTGCGACAGTACGACAAGGCCGGCATCGAGCTCGCCATCAAGGCGCACTATCGCCAGGGCGCCGACATCGCGCCGTCCTTCGTGGACGAGGACGGCGTCGTGCACGTGGTGGTCCCCGCCGGTCACCAGATCGTCGATCCGGCCCACGGCGTTCCTGTCGCCCACACCGGCCGGGCCCGCTGGAACTTCGCGTTCTCCTACGACGTCGCGCTCGATCCGGGGAACCCGGATCTCGACGCCTATCGCGGCTGGCTTCTGATCGACACCGACCCCTCGGAGAAGACGCGGTACCACTGGCTGAAGCTGACCAGGCTCACCGACACCCCGTCCGGCCAGCAGTCCGGATACGGCTGGAAATCCCAGTACGGCGTCGAGATCCCCGACGACGAGGGCACCTCCCAGGTCACCCAGAACTCGCAGAACCTGGCGTTCTACGAGCACGTGATCGACGGCGATCCGGATACGTCCGGCAAGCAGTCCTACGCCGGCACGGATTTCGGCCCGGGCGAGTTCGACGTCATGATGATCCTCGAGCGCGGACACCACCGCCGCAAGGAAGCAGTGCTGCACGTCGTCTTCGACGTCGTCGCGCCCTGATCGCATCCTTGCCGCGGGCCGGGACGGTATCGCCGCCCCGGCCGCGGCTTCCTGCAGATGGCCCGGGCGGGCCTCTGGTCCGGGCCCGTCGCTTCGGACTATAAGGGGCCCATGTTCGTCACCTTCTTCCACGAGCTCAAGTCGGCCGGCCTGCCGGTCACGCTGCGCGAGTACCTGACCCTCATGGAGGCGCTCGACCTCGACCTCGCCGACAAGCGGGTCGAGGACTTCTACTATCTCTCGCGCGCCTGCCTGGTGAAGGACGAGCGCAACCTCGACAAGTTCGACCGGGTGTTCGGCCACGTCTTCAAGGGGCTCGAGCTGATGTCGGACTCGCTCGAGACCGACATCCCCGAGGAATGGCTGAGGAAGCTCGCCGAAAAGTACCTGACCGAGGAGGAGAAGGCCGAGATCGAGGCGCTCGGGGGCTGGGACAAGCTGATGGAGACGCTGAAGAAGCGTCTGGAGGAGCAGAAGGGCCGCCACCAGGGCGGCAACAAGTGGATCGGCACCGCCGGCACCTCTCCCTTCGGCGCCTACGGCTACAACCCGGAAGGCATCCGCATCGGCCAGGACGAGAGCCGCCACCGCCGCGCGGTGAAGGTCTGGGACAAGCGCGAGTTCAAGGACCTCGACGATTCCGTCGAGCTCGGCACCCGCAACATCAAGGTGGCGCTGCGCAGGCTCCGCAAGTTCGCCCGCACCGGCGCCGCCGACGAGCTGGACCTCGACGGCACCATCCGCCAGACCGCCGACAAGGGCTGGCTCGACCTGAAGTTCCGCCCCGAGCGCCGCAACGCGGTGAAGGTGCTGGCCTTCTTCGACATCGGCGGCTCCATGGACTGGCACGTCAAGATCTCGGAGGAGCTGTTCTCGGCCGCCCGCACCGAGTTCAAGGTCATGGAGCACTTCTACTTCCACAACTGCCTCTACGAATCGGTGTGGAAGGACAACCGCCGCCGCTGGCAGGAGCGTTCACCGACCTGGGACCTGCTGCACAAGTTCCCCGCCGACTACAAGGTGATCTTCGTCGGCGACGCCTCGATGAGCCCCTACGAGATCACGCAGCCGGGCGGCTCGGTCGAGCATTTCAACGAGGAAGCCGGCGCGCTCTGGCTGAAGCGCCTCACCGACGTCTACGAACACGCGGTCTGGCTCAATCCGGTGCCGGAGAAGCACTGGGACTACACGCCGTCGATATCGCTGATCAGGCAGCTGTTCTCCGACCGCATGTACCCGCTGACGCTGGAGGGCCTCGACGCGGCCATGCGCGAGCTCGTGCGTTAACCGACCGTACCGGTAATTCCCCGGAAAGATTAGTTATTTGCCATAGTTAGGCCGTGTTCGCCCCGGACATAGGGGCAGTCTCGCGAATCCGCCCCCGGGAAGCCGCCGACACGCCGCCATGGTCATCCAATCGCCGACGAAGCAGCTCCCGTCCGCGCCCCGCGACGAGACGCGGCCGGACGACGCCGGCGCGACGTCCGCGGACGGGCCGGCCGCGGTTCCCGAAATAGCCGCGCCGGAAGCCGCGCTGTCGCAGGACGGTCCGCCCGTGGTCGAGACCGAGGCAGCCGCCGAGGCGGCAGCGGAGGAAGCGAAACCCGCCGCGCCGGCGACCCCGCCGCCCCCGGCCCAGTCCGCACCGCCGGGTCCCGAGACGCTGCTGACCAAGCTGAAGCCCGCGCCGAAGTGGATCGACGCGCCGCCGCTGTCGCCTTATCGCGCGATGCTGCACCGTCTGCACCGCCTCCACCTCGACCGCGGCGGCAACGGGCTCGACAGGACCGCGACCGGCGTCGAGACGCCGCTGCGCGACCTGGAGACCGTCGGCGCGAACCGCGACCACGGCCACGACTACCGCGCGACGCCGCGCACGCTGGTCGGCTGGGTGCTCGACGCCCTGCCCGGCCCCTTCGACCACACGACGTTCCTCGACATCGGCTCTGGGCGCGGCCGCGTCCTGTTCGAGGCCGCCCGCCGGCCGTTCCACCGCATCGTCGGCATCGAGTTCGCCCGCGAGCTGCACGAGGACGCCGAGCTGAACCTGCGCCACTGGCCGCGCGGCCTGATGCGCTGCCGCGAGGTCGACCTGATCCTCGGCGACGCCTTCGAGACGCCGCTGCCCCGCAGCGATCTCGTCGTGTGGATGTTCGATCCGTTCTCCGAGCGGCTGATGACGCGCATGGCCGCCCGGCTCGCCGAGCACGCCCGCGAGTGGCACGTGACGCTGGTCCTGGTCGACCCGCGCAACCCGATGGCCTTCCGCGAGAGCCCGACGTTCCAGCCGTTCGAGCCGCCGCCCGCGATCCGCCGCAAGCTTGCGCTTCTAAGCCCCTACGCCGTCAGGATTTTCACCGCCGGGCCGCGCTGAGGCCGCCCCTCACGTCTCCACGACGATCTTCGGCATCGCCCGGGCGGAGCCGCCCTTCGCCCCCTCGATCCCGGCCCAGACCTTCGCGGCGATGTCGCGGAAGATCGCCGCGTGCGGGCCCTCCGGATCGGAGACCACCACCGGGCGGCCGGAATCCGACTTCTCGCGGATGTCCATGTGCAGCGGCACTTCGCCGAGGAACTCGACGCCGAGCCGCTCCGCCTCCTCCCGCGCCCCGCCGTGGCCGAAGATGTCGGAACGGCTGCCGCAGTTCGGGCACAGGAAATAGCTCATGTTCTCGATGATCCCGAGGATCGGCACGTCGACGCGGCGGAACATGTTGATGCCCTTGCGCGCGTCGATCAGCGCCAGATCCTGCGGCGTCGACACGATGACGGCACCGGCGAGCGGAACCTGCTGGGCCATGGTGAGCTGCGCGTCGCCGGTGCCCGGCGGCATGTCGACGACGAGCACGTCGAGCTCCCCCCACAGGACCTCGCGCAGCATCTGGGTGAGCGCCGAGATGACCATCGGCCCGCGCCAGATCATCGGCGTGTCCTCCTCGACCAGGAAACCCATCGACATCACCTTGATGCCGTAGCCCTCGAGCGGCTTCAGCGTACGGCCCTGCACCGGCTCGGGCCGGCCGGAGACGCCGAGCAGTCGCGGCTGCGACGGCCCGTAGATGTCGGCGTCGAGCACGCCCACCCTGAGCCCGTTCGCCTGCAGGCCGAGGGCCAGATTGACCGCCGTCGTCGACTTGCCGACGCCCCCCTTGCCCGAGGCGACCGCTATGATGTGCCTGACGCCCGGCACCCCTTGCGCCGGTCGCGGCTGCGCATGGCCGCCCGGGCCCCCTGCCCGCCCGGCCATCGGCGGCGGCACCGCGCCGGGGCCGCGCCCCGGAGGAGGTGCGGACGGCGCCGGACCGGATGCTCCGCCGCGCTTTTCCGAGGTCAGCGTCACCATCGCCTTGTCGACGCCCGGCATCTCCAGGACCACCTTCTCGGCGGCCTGCCGCATCGGCTCGAGCTCCTCGGCCCGCGCCGGATCGACGGAAATGGCGAAATAGACGCGTCCGCTCTGGATCACGATCTCGGAGACGAGGCCGAGAGAGACGATGTCCTGCGTCCGGTCGGGGCCCTTCACCCGCCTCAGCTCGTCCAGAATCGCGTCCTTGGTGACCGCCATCTCGTTTCCTTTCGGTGTTGCCCTCGCCGGCTCGCCGCCGGCGGTCTTGAGCGCGTTATGTAATCGGACGTGGTTTCGGGTCAAATGCGGCAATACGCGATACTTTGAAACGCGGGGCGCGAAGGCTATGTGAGGGCCATGGACAAACGGAGATCGACCCTTTGACCGCCGACACCGGCCCGGACGCCTTCATCCGCGACAAGTCGCGCTGGGCCTCGCTCACGCTCGGCTGCGTGCTGGCGGGCGGGCTTTCCAGGCGCATGGGCGGCGGCGAGAAGAGCCTGATGCCGCTTTGCGGCGCGCCGATGATCGCCCGCACCGTCGAACGGCTGAGGCCCCAGGTCGGGGGGATGATCGTCAGCGCGAACGGCGATCCCGCGCGTTTCGCCGAATTCGGCCTGCCCGTGGTCGCCGACGCCGTGCCGGGCCATGCCGGGCCGCTCGCCGGCGTTCTCGCCGCGATGGGCTGGGCGCGGGCGCATTCGCCGAAAGCGCGCTGGGTCGTGACGGTCGCCGCCGACACGCCGTTCTATCCCGACGATCTCGTCGTCCGCCTGGTCGGCGCCGCCGGCCACCACGAGACGATGATCGCGGTGGCGCGGTCCGGCGACAAGGCCCATCCGGTGTTCGGCCTGTGGCCGGTAGCCCTCGCCGACGACCTGGAAGCCGCCCTGGACGCGGGCGAGCGCAAGGTCATGGGCTGGGT
Source organism: Pseudomonadota bacterium (assembly GCA_023458595.1). Classification (GTDB taxonomy): domain Bacteria; phylum Pseudomonadota; class Alphaproteobacteria; order Rhizobiales; family Tepidamorphaceae; genus Microbaculum. Next base: position 31,569 of record JAEWYT010000109.1, on the reverse strand, counting down.
GCGCCGCAATCCCCACGTGGAGGTGATCTTCCGCGGGCCGGTCATCGACGACATCGAGATCGATCCGTTCTTCAACGTCAACACGCCCGAGGACATGGAGACGGCGGAAGCGGTCGCCGCCGAGCTTTCCGGGGAGATGCCGGCATGACCCCCGTCTTCGGCGTGACCGGCTGGAAGAATTCGGGCAAGACGACGCTCGTGACGCGGCTGATCGCCGAATTCGCGTCGCGCGGCTACCGGGTCAATTCGATCAAGCACGCGCATCATTCCTTCGACATCGACGTGCCGGGAACCGACTCCTTCCGCCACCGCGAGGCCGGCGCGACGGAGGTCGCCGTCGTCTCCGGCGGGCGCTGGGCGCTGATGCACGAAATCCGCGGCGGTCCGGAGCCGGCCATGGACGAGATCCTCGCCCGCCTCGGCCCCGCCGACCTCGTGCTGGTCGAGGGCTACAAGCGCGAAGCCCATCCCAAGATCGAATGCCGCCGGGCCGAGGGTAAGGACAGGGGCCCCCTCGCCCCCGGCGATCCGATGATCGTCGCCATAGCCACCGACGGCGCCGCCGGCCACGAGACCGAAGCCGGCGGGCTGCGCCGCTTCGACCTCGACGCGGTCGTCGAGATCGCCGATTTCATCGCCGCCTATCATGCCCTGCCGGACCCGGGAACCGATGCGAAAGCTTGTTGACGACTGCTTCCTGCATGCGAAAGGGGTGCTGCGCCACGACGAGGCCCTGGCGATCCTGCGGGAGCGCATGAGGCCCGTCACCGCACCGGAGCCCGTGCCGCTCGCCCGCGCGGTCGGCAGGGTCTGCGCCGAGACCGTCGCCGCGCCGCGCCCGGTGCCTGCCGGCGACAATTCGGCCGTCGACGGCTACGCCTTCGCGCTTGCCGACTATACGGCGACCGGCGGCTTCTTCCCCATTGCCATGCGCATTCCCGCCGGCCATCCGAGCGACGAGGCGCTGCCCCCCGGCGGCGCCGCGCGGATATTCACCGGCGCGCTGATGCCGCCGCGGGCCGACACCGTCGCCATGCAGGAGGACTGCGAGCCGCACGAACAGGACGGCAGGGAGTTCGTCGCCATTCCGCCGGGCCTGAAGCAGGGCGCAAACCGGCGCCGCGCCGGCGAGGACCTGGAACCCGGCGACGTGCTGGTCGAGACGGGGACGGTCCTGAGACCCCAGGAGATCGGGGCAATCGCCTCGACCGGGGCCGGATCCGTCGCCTGCCATGCGCCGCTCAGGGTCGCGATCCTGTCGACCGGGGACGAGATCCTCGAGGCGGGCGAACCCTTCCGCGAAGGGTGCGTCTACGACGCCAACCGCCCCCTGCTGACCGCCCTTCTCTCGACGCTCCCCGTCGACGTCACCGATCTCGGCGTCCTGCCCGACCGGGCCGATGTCGTCCGCGACACCTTCGTGGAGGCGACGAGGACCCACGACGTGGTGCTGACCACCGGCGGGGCGGGGCGCGGCGAGGAGGATCACGTCTTCGCCACCCTCGCCGAACTCGGCCGCCGCCACCTGTGGCAGCTCGCCATCAAGCCCGGCCGGCCGGTGGGCATGGGCCAGATCGGAGATTGCGTCGTGCTCGGCCTGCCCGGCAATCCGGTCGCCGCCTTCGTCTGCTTCACGCTCTACGCCCGCCAGGCGCTGCTGGCCTTGAGCGGAGCGGCCTGGCGCGAGCCCAGGCGCGTGGTGCTTCAGGCGGATTTCGAGATCGCGGCCAAGAAGCCGGACCGGCGGGAATTCCTGCGCGGACTGGTGGTCGATGCCCCCGACGGGGTGCGGCGCGTGGCGAAGTACCCGCGCGACTCCTCGGGCCTCATCACCTCGCTGCGCGAAGCCGACGGCCTGATCGAGATCCCCGAGGAGGTGACGAGCGTCGCGCCGGGCGATCCCGTGCGCTTCATGCCCTTCAGCGAGACGGGCCTGCCGCCCCGCTGAGAACGGGGCTTCAGGCGCCGGAACCGCCCTTCTTGTGGCGGAAGGCTTCCTCGAGCAGCGAGCGGTCGAAGCCGCGCATGACCGAGCCGCCCTGCGCATACTGGTAGACCGCCGCCGAATAGACGCCGCCGAGCGCGGCCCCGAAGATGCTGATCGCGGCGATCGCGAGCACCGTGACGGCAGCGACCATGACGCCGCCGACCTGCATGCCCGGGTGGCCGAACAGGTACATCGACGCGCCGACGCCGACGATGACGACGGGCAGCGTGACGAAGGAGATGGCGAGGCCGATGCCGCCGTTGCCGATCAGGTTCTCGCCCCAGGTCTTGCGCAGGAGCGACGCGCTCTCCCTGACCGCCTCGATCGGGCCGACGCCGCGCGCGGCGATGATCGGTACGACGAGGAAGGTCGATACCGTCCAGGCGAGGCCGACGAGGGACTCGACGATCCGGCCGACGAAGCCGAGCCGTTCCGCGATCATGCGCAGCAGCACGCCGACGGTCGCGGAGATCACCGCGTAGCCGGCGATGACGCCGATCCGCGCCATGGCTATCGAGATCGCGTCGCCGAGCGTCGGGTTGTGGCCCTCGAGCCTCAACAGCGCCGCGCCGACGAGGGCGGTGTTGAAGAAGATCACGACGAAGTACTGGCAGATGTAGAAGACGAACAGCAGGGCGTACACGGTGAGCGTGGCCGTCGCGTCGGCCTGGCCGCTGTCGTGGGCCTCGCCGGCGAGCGCCTGCAGGGCGCCGGTCATGTAGGCCGGCGCGAGGAACGCCGCGATCAGGACCAGCGAACACAGTCCCGAGACGGCCGGCAGGACCAGCAGTTCCTTGTCGTTCCTGAGCACGTTCGCGCTCGCCTGGACCAGCGCCCAGCTTCTGGCAAAGCGTTCGAACATCCGGTCGGCCCTCATGAAAACACGGCACGCGTCGCGGCGATTTGACGCGGCGGCAACGGGAGAATGCGTTTTCCGGATTAAGATTCCGCGAACACCTGCCGATGACGCCGGCGTTTCCGGCGGATTTCGCGGGGCGGACCGGGAAATCTAGAGCGTGAAGCTCCACTCCGCCGGGAGGAAGCGGAGCCCGCCCGCGCGCACCAGGTGGCCGATGCCGGGATACGGCAGGTGCATGCCCGCGATCAGCAGCCGGTCGGTCAGGGCCATGTCTATCGCCCGGCGGCGGGTCGCGCTCGCCTGCACCGGCGACGTGTCGAAGGCGATCGACCAGTTCGGATGGGCGAGCTGCAGGGTCGCCGAATGGACGATGTCGCCCCACACCAGCAGCGTGTCGGCGCCCGACGAGATCAGGTAGCCGGTGTGGCCGGGCGTATGGCCCGGCAGCGCCAGCGACCGGATGCCGGGAATCACCTCCTCGTCGCCGCCGATCTTGCGCACGGTCTTGGCATAGGGCGTCACCGCCCCCTGCGCGGCCTGGAAGAACGGCTTGGCGACCTCGTTGGCCTTGGCCATGTTCTCCGGGCTCATCCAGAAGTCCCAGTCGTCGCCATGGACCACGAGCTGGGCCTTCTCGAACGCCGCCGCGCCGTTCTTGGTGGCGATGCCGCCCACGTGATCGGGATGCATGTGCGTCGCGATCACGAGGTCGACGGCCGCCGGATCGATGCCCGCCGCCGCCAGCCCCGCCGGCATCTGCCCCATCGTCGGGCCCAGCAGGTTGCGCCCGCCCGCGTCGATGATGGCGAGCTTTTCGCCCGTGTTGACGACGAAGCAGTTCACCGAGGCGCGCACGAAGTCGGCGACCGGGATGAAGTTCGCCTCCTGCAGCCGCGCGACCTCCTCCGGCTTGGCGTCGGGAAACAGGTTCGTTCCCAGATCGATATAGCCGTCCAGGATCGCCGTGACCTCGATGTCGCCGACCGCGATCCGGTATATGCCGGGCACCTGCCTGCCGGCCATCGGCTGCTCGGATTTCGCCCGTCCCGGGTCGACCGCGGTGCCGGCCAGCACGGCGCCTGCGGCAACACCCGCCTTCAGGAACTCGCGACGGCGCATTTTCATTCCGAAATCCCCAAAATCACCGTATTTCCCCACGGTGCCAAGACCCTAGCACGTCCTGGAGGCGTCCTTGAACCGCTACTTTGGCCATTACGCCAAAGAGTTAAATGCGCCGGTGAATCGGGGTGCAAGCCAGTTGCGCGGGCACGAAAAATGGTGGGAAGATGCCGCAAGCCGCCTTGCGAGGCGGATCGGACCGGACAGGTCACGAACGCATCAACAACTATAGGGGAACATTATGCGTCATTTTCTGCGTATCGCCGTCGCGGCGACGGCCCTCGCGCTGGCGGCGGGCGGAGCTGCGGCGAAGGACTGGAGCACGGTGCGCATCGGCACCGAGGGCGCCTACCCGCCCTTCAACTTCTTCGACACCGACAAGCAGCTGCAGGGCTTCGACGTCGAGATCGCCAAGGCGCTCTGCGACAAGATGAACGTGACGTGCGAATTCGTCGCCCAGGACTGGGACGGCATCATCCCGGCGCTGCAGGCCAACAAGTACGACGCGATCGTCGCCTCCATGTCGATCACCGAGGAGCGCAAGAAGCAGGTCGACTTCACCGACAAGTACTACAACACGCCCGCACGCTTCATCGTGCGCAAGGATTCCGGCATCACCGACGTGACGCCCGCGGGCCTGAAGGGCAAGGCGGTCGGCGCCCAGTCGGCGACGATCCACGCCAACTTCCTGGAAGGCGAGTACAAGGACTCCGACCTGAAGCTCTACGGCACCCAGGACGAGGCCAACATGGACCTCGTGTCGGGTCGCCTCGACGCGGTTCTCGCCGACTCGATCGTGCTCTACGAGTGGCTCGAGAAGACCGACGAGGGCAAGTGCTGCACCTTCATCGGCGAGCCGATGACCGATCCGAGCTACTTCGGCGACGGCGCCGGCATCGCGGTGCGCAAGGAGGACCAGGACCTCAAGAAGATGTTCAACGACGCCCTCGCCGCGATCGTCGCCGACGGGACCTACGAGAAGATCAACCAGAAGTACTTCCCGTTCTCGATCTACTGAAGACGCCATGCACGTCTGACGGCTCTCACCCCCGGCGGCCGCGCGGCCTCCGGGGGTTTGTTTTTGACAAGCCTGTTCGTTCGGACCGGGGGTGATGACGGACCTATTCAAGCTTCTCGAGACCGGTCCCGACGGGTGGGGAGACGAGATCCTCGCCGGCGCATGGCTGACGATCCGGCTGGCGGTCGCCACGCTGCCGTTCGGCCTGACGATCGGCTTCCTCGTCGCGCTCGCCCGCAATTCCGACTCCCGCGTCCTGCACGCCCTCGGCGGCGCCTTCACCACCGTGTTCCGCGGCCTGCCGGAGCTGCTGACCCTGTTCATCATCTACTACGGCGGTCAGATCCTGCTGCTCAAGCTGGTGAGCCTGTTCTCCGACGCCTATGTCGAGGTGAACGGCTTCGTCGCCGGCATGGTCGCCCTCGGCCTCGTGTTCGCCGCCTATGCCAGCGAGGTCTTCCTCGCCGCCCTCAGGGCGATCTCCAAGGGCCAGATCGAGGGCGCCTTCGCGCTCGGCCTCTCCCGCTTCCAGACGCTGCGCTTCATCATCTTTCCCCAGCTCTGGCGCTACGCCCTGCCCGGCATCGCCAACCTCTGGCTCGTGCTCCTGAAGGAGACCTCGCTCGTCTCCGTCATCGCGCTCAACGACCTTCTGCGCATGACGAACGTGGTCGTCGGGGCGACCAAGGAGCCGTTCTTCTTCTACGCGGTCGCCTGCACGATCTATCTCGTGTTCTCGATCGTCTCGAGCTTCGGCATCACCTGGATCGAGGCCCGCACGGCCCGCGGCGAAAGGCGGCTGGCATGATCGACTTCGATCTCATGGCCCGCTACGGCCCGCGCATGCTGGAGGGGCTGGTCGTCACGATCGAGCTCGTCACCATCTCGATCGTCCTCGGCGGCATCCTCGCCTTTCCGATGGCGCTCGCCCGCATCTCGAGCTCGCGCCTCCTGAACCTCCTGAGCTTCTGCTACGTCTACTTCTTCCGCGGCACGCCGCTGCTCGCCCAGGTGTTCCTGGTCTACTACGGCGCCGGCCAGTTCCGCAGCAGCCTCGAGGCGATAGGCCTGTGGTGGTTCTTCCGCGACGCCTTCAACTGCGCGATCTTCACCTTCACGCTGAATACCTGCGCCTATCAGGCCGAGATCCTGCGCGGCGCGATTCTGTCGGTGCCGCGCGGCCAGATGGAAGCCGCGCTCACGATGGGCATGCGGATGCCGCCGATCTACTGGAAGGTGATCCTGCCGCAGGCCTTCATCGTGGCGCTACGCCCGCTCGGCAACGAGATCATCCTGATGATCAAGGGCTCGGCGATCGCCAGCGTCATCACCGTCTTCGACCTGATGGGGGCGACGCGGCTCGCCTTCGCGCGTTCGTTCGACTTCCAGGTCTACCTGTGGGCGGCGGTGCTCTACCTCGTCATCGTCGAGGCCCTGCGCCGGATCTGGGACCGGCTCGAGATCCGTCTCACGCGGCATCTGAGGATGGCGCCGTAAGCGATTTACGGGACTCGGCTTTCGCGGGCGGCGCGGACAGCCGCCGTCATGCTCGCCGCACGGCCGTATGGGCTCCGGGTCAAGCCCGCAGCGCCAGGCTTCCGTTCTGAGCACCGCCCCGCCACCAGAACAGCCGTGCGTCCCGGGCATGACGACGCAGAGGTGCGGGCCGGCGCGCCGCGCTCCTCACACGAACAGCTCCGTCATCTCGAACCTGGTGACGTCCACGAGCCCCTTGTCGGAAATCCTCAGCTCCGGGATCACCACGAGCGCGAGCAGCGAATGCTGCATGTAGGCGTTGTTGAGCGTGCAGCCGCACTCCCGCATCGCCCTGACCATTCCTTCGGCCTTCCCGGCGACGACCTCGGCCCGCTCGTTCGACATGAGGCCGGCGATAGGCAGCTCGACGAGCGCCAGTTCCCTGGCCCTGGACACGACGACGATGCCGCCGCCGACCTCCGCGGCGCGGTTTGCGGCCATCGCCATGTCGTCCTTGTCCGTGCCGACGACGATCATATGATGGCTGTCGTGCGCCACGGTGCTCGCCATCGCGCAGGGCACGGTGTAGCCGAAGCCCGAGACGAAGCCGTTGACGACCTCGCCGGTCGCCCGGTGCCTCTCGACCAGCGCGATCTGGCAGACGTCCTGCGACATGCCCCCGACGACCAAGCCGTTCTCGACCTTCAGGGTCCGCTCCAGCGCCCGGGTCGGCGCCTGGTTCTCGATGACGCCGATCACCCGCGCCTTCACCTCCTTCGCCCCCTCTGGCGCCGGGATGTCGAAGTCCTTCGCCGTGAGCTTGTGCCCGAGCTTCACCGTGTCGACGGCGAAATCCGGGTAGTCGTAGGCCGGGATGTCGATCGTGAGCCTGCCGCGCTCGGCGACCACCTGCCCACGGGCGATCACCGTCTCGACCGGCAGGCTCGGCAGATCGGAGGTGAGGATCATGTCGGCCCTGCGACCGGGCGCGATCGAGCCGAGCTCCCGTTCGAGGCCGAAGTGGGTCGCGGTGTTGATCGTCGCCATCTGGATCGCCACGAGCGGGTCGCAGCCTTGCGCGATCGCGTGGCGCACGACCCGGTTCATGTGCCCCTCGTTGACGATCGTGCCGGAATGGCTGTCGTCGGTGCACAGGATGAAGTTGCGCGGATCGAGGCCCATCTCGGTGACGGCCTTGATCTGCGCAGCGACGTCGTACCAGGCCGAGCCGAGCCTGAGCATCGCGCGCATCCCCTGCCGCACGCGGGCGACTGCGTCCTCGAGCCGCGTGCCCTCGTGATCGTCGGACGGGCCGCCGGCGACGTAGCCGTGGAACATTCTGCCGAGATCCGGCGAGGCGAAATGGCCGCCGACCGTCTTGTGCGCCCCCATGGTCGCGGCGATCTCGCCGAGCATGGTGGCGTCGCCCGCGGCGACGCCGGGGAAGTTCATCACCTCGCCGAGCCCGACGATGTTCGGCCAGGCCATCGCCTCGGCGACCTCCTTCGGCCCGATCCGGGCACCGGCGGTCTCCAGTCCCGGCGCGCTCGGCACGCAGCTCGGCATCTGCACGAAGACGTTCGAGGGCATCGCCATCGCCTCGTCGTGCATGAGCTTGACGCCCTTCAGGCCGAGCACGTTGGCGATCTCGTGCGGGTCGACGAACATCGAGGTCGTGCCGTGCGGCAGGACGGCGCGGACGAACTCGGTGACGGTCACCATGCCGCTCTCGACATGCATGTGCCCGTCGCAAAGGCCCGGCACCAGATACGCCCCGTCCGCCTCGACGACCTTCGTCCCCTCGCCGATCGTGTACCCAGCGTCCGGCCCCACATAGGCGAAGCGGCCGGCGGCGATCGCGACATCCGTTCCGCGGATCACCTCGCGCGAATGGACGTTGACCTGGGCCCCGCCGCGCACCACCAGGTCGGCCGGCGTCTTGCCGGTCGCCACGTCGATCAGCCTCGCGGCCACCTCGCTCCAGGGTCGAATACCCGTCATTTCGGCCTCCAAATCGATTTCGACGCCCCGGATTCTAGTTGAAAAGCCCCCGATGGGATAACAGCATCATGACGATTCCTCGGGCCGTCGCTGACATCGGCCCGATCATGGGCTAGAAGGCGGCGCAACGTATACGCCGATCGGGGACAGGGAGTTTCGACATGGCGAAAGTGGCATTCATCGGTCTGGGCGTGATGGGCTATCCGATGGCCGGACACCTGAAGGCCCGCGGCGGCCACGACGTGACGGTCTACAACCGCACGTCCGCCAAGGCCGAGAAATGGGTGCAGGAGCACCGTGGAAAGTCCGCCCCGACCCCGAAGGCGGCAGCGGAAGGATGCGACTTCGTCTTCTGCTGCGTCGGCAACGACGACGACCTGCGCGCCGTCACCGTCGGCGCAGACGGCGCCTTCCACGGCATGAAGAAGGGCGCGGTCTTCATCGACAACACCACGGCGTCCGCGAACGTCGCCCGCGAGCTCTACGAGATCGCCAAGGCGCAGGGATTCGGCTTCCTCGACGCCCCGGTCTCCGGCGGCCAGGCGGGCGCCGAGAACGGTCAGCTCACCGTCATGGTCGGCGGCGACCAGGACATGTTCGACAAGGCGGAGCCGGCGATCAACGCCTATGCCAAGATGGTCGGCCTGATGGGCGAGTCCGGCGCCGGCCAGCTCACCAAGATGGTCAACCAGATCTGCATCGCCGGCCTCGTGCAGGGCCTCTCGGAAGGCATCCACATGGCGATCACCTCCGGCCTCGACGTCGCCAAGGTGATCGCTGTCATCTCCAAGGGAGCCGCGCAGTCCTGGCAGATGGAGAACCGCTGGTCGACCATGGCCGCCGGCAAGTTCGACTTCGGCTTCGCCGTCGACTGGATGCGCAAGGACCTGTCGATCTGCCTGGACGAGGCCCGCCGCAACGGCGCGCACCTTCCCGTCACGGCGCTGGTCGACCAGTTCTATTCCGACGTCCAGTCGATGGGCGGAAGCAGATGGGACACGTCGAGCCTGATCGCGCGGCTGGAGAAGTAGGCCGGGGCGCTTACCGGTCGCGCCCCCCCCCCGATTCTCCCCCTTTCGCGGGAATGAGCGGGGACGGGCGGAGGCCTTCGGACTGGCGGCCGTCAGTTTGCGGCACTGTTGCGCACGTCCCGGATCAAGTCCGGGACGCGCGATTGTTTCCGTCGCGCGTCAAACGACAAACCGCAGGCTCGTGCCCTGGACTTGATCCAGGGCCCAGACGGCCGCGTGACGGATGAAGGCGTGGCTGCTCTCCAGAACACCCTCCACCTCCGCTCGTTCCCGCGCCGGCCCGGATCCAGGGCAGCTTGCTCCAGCGCCCCTGAGGCGTAAGCTGCCGCCCATGCCCGGAGGCTGGACCGTCGACGAAATCCTGGAGCGGCTCGAACGCCTCGGCTCGCAGGCGAACCGGGCCGGAATGGCCCGCTACGGCATCAATACCGCGCGCGCCTACGGCGTCTCGATCAGGAGCCTCCGTCCCCTCGCCAAGGCGATCGGCCGCGATCACGCGCTCGCGCAGGCCCTCTGGGCGACGGGCAGGCACGAGGCCCGCATCCTGGCGGGGTTCATCGCCGACCCGAAGGCGATGAGCCGGGCCGAATGCGACGCCTGGGTCGGCGAGATCGATTCGTGGGATCTCTGCGACCAGCTCTCCAAGACCTTCGAGAAGACGCCGTTCCGGGACGAGCTCATCCTCGACTGGATCGCCGACGACCGCGAGTTCGTCCGCCGAGAAGGATTTTCGCTCCTCGTCGCCCGCACCGTCCACGACAGACAGGCGCCGGACGCCGCGTTCCTGCCTTATCTGCCGCTGATCGAGCGTTACGCCACCGACGGGCGCAACTTCGTGAGGAAAGCCGTCAACTGGGCGCTGCGCCAGATCGGCAAGCGCTCGCTCGCCCTCCACCGGCCCGCCCTCGACCTCGCCGAAAGACTGGCCACGTCCGGCGACAAGACCGCCCGCTGGGTCGGCCGCGACGCCGCCCGCGAGCTCAAGTCGCCCGCCGTGATCGAGGCGCTGAAAAGCAGGGCTCGGCGGTGACCCGCCTTTGCGGCCCCTGTTGACCCGGCGGTAAGCCCCTGTGTTAGACAATTGCGGCTCAGTCGTTCGCCCGGCCGGTCCCCGACCGGCCGGTGCGCCGACGCCATCCGAAAGCGGCAACAAGGGTCCGATCCGGTGACCGACATCCCGCAGCCCGCCGCTCACCCGGAGCCGTCGCGCTCCGGGGGCTTCCGGTCGGCCCTCGTCGACGAAGCCGCCCTGATCGTCGCGATCGCGACCGCGATCGTCATGTTCACGGTCGGCAAGAGCTGGCTTTCCGACCTTTCGAACCCGATCGTGTTCGCCGGCCTGTTCGCCGCGATCTTCGCCGTCATGGTCTGGGCCTCGTTCGCCGCCGTCCGCCATGCCGACAGCCTCGCCGAGATGCTCGGCGAGCCCTACGGCACCCTGATCCTGACGATCTCGGTGATCTGCATCGAGGTTTCGGTGATCTCCGCCGTCATGCTGACCGGCGGCACGGACCCGACGCTGCCGCGCGACACCATGCTCGCCGTGCTGATGATCGTCATGAACGGCATGGTCGGCGCCTGCCTGCTCATCGGCGGGATCAAGTACCAGGAACAGGACTACAACCTGCAGGGCGCGCGCGCCTTCCTGTCGGTGCTGATCACCCTGGTGACGCTGACGATGGTTCTTCCGACCTTCACCGTGTCGACCGACGACCCGAGCCTGGCGCACAACCAGGCGATCCTGTTCAGCCTCGCGACCATCGCCCTCTACGGCGCTTTCCTGGCGATCCAGACGGTGCGCCACCGCACGTTCTTCATGGAACCCGGTTCGCTCGCCGGGGACATGGCCCCCGAGCACGGCAAGCACCCGGAGGGTATGCGCACGCGCTCGCTGGCCTACCACGCGGTCCTGCTGGTCGTGACGCTGGTGACGATCGTCCTGCTGTCGAAGAAGTTCGGCATCCTGGTCGACGAGGGCATTGCGGTCAGCGGCGCCCCCAAGGCGCTCGGTGGCGTCGTGATCGCCCTGCTCGTGCTCGCCCCCGAAGGGCTCGCCGCCTTCCGCGCCGCCGCCGCCAATCACCTGCAGCGCGCGGTCAACATCTGCCTCGGCTCGGCGCTTGCGACCATCAGCCTGACGGTCCCGGCCGTGGTGCTCATCGCGCTCGCGACCGGCACCCACCTGGTGCTCGGGCTCGAGAAGACCGAACTCGTCATGCTGGCGCTGACCCTGGTGATCAGCATCATGACCTTTTCCGGCCAGCGCACCAACGTCCTCCAGGGCGTGGTGCTGCTCGTCATCTTCAGCGTCTACCTGATCCTGATCTTCGACCCGTAGGCGCCCCTACCGCCCCTCCGCCGCCGCGAACTCCAGCGGCAGCGCCGTCGTGAACTTGATCTGCTCCATTGCGAAGCTCGACGACACGTCGGTGAGCGCGACCCGGCCGATCAGCTTCTTGTAGAACGTATCGTAGTGCTCGATGTCCGGCACGACGACGCGCAGGAGATAGTCGACCTCGCCGCTCATCCTGTAGAACTCGACGACCTCGGGCAGGTCGTTGACCGCCTCGGCGAACCTCTCGAGCCAGTTCTCCTCGTGCTGGTTGGTGCGGATCGCCACGAACACGGTGACGCCCGCGCGCACCTTCTTGGGATCGAGCAGCGCCACGCGGCGCTGGATGACGCCCTCCTCCTCGAGCTTCTGGATGCGCCGCCAGCACGGCGTCGTCGACAGCCCGACCCGCTTGCCGATCTCGGCGACGGGAATGGTGCAGTCTTCCTGCAGCACGGCGAGGATCTTGCGGTCGATGCGGTCGAGCATAGCGGGTCCCTGGAATGGATTTCCAATATCGCATTCTAGAATGCGAATTTATGGAAACTGATTTCGCATACAGGCTGATATCGGATTTTTATTGCGGTTGTCCAGTACCCGGATGCATGGGGGCATCGCCGCCGCAACCGCCGTAGCGGACGACGGACCGCATGGGTGGAGACGTTCTGTCGCCGACCTATCGCGGCACGGCGATGCCGCGGGAATGGAAGCCCAGCGTCTTCGGCGCGCCCTGCAGGTAGAACGTGTCGAGCCGCTCGATGGCGAACCCCGCCTCCTCGACCAGCGCCCGCGTCGGCCGGTTGATGTGGCAGCCCGCCGCGCAGACGGTCCAGACCGGGTCCAGCCGGTCCTGCCAGCGTGCGACGCCGGCCTCGTCCGAACGGCCGTGCTCGAGGATGAGAAGGCGCCCGGAGGGCTTGAGCACCCGCCGGAGTTCGGAAAGCGCGGCGAGCGGCCCGCCGACCGAGCACAGCGTGTAGGTCAGCACCGCCGTGTCGGCCGAATGCGCCTCCAGCGGCAGGTTCTCGGCGACGCCTTGCAGGATATCGACCGGCACGGGCGACCGGTCGACGTTTGTCCCGGCGAGCCTCAGCATGCCCTCGTGCGGCTCGACGCCGACGACCCGGCGCACCTTCTCCGGGTCGTAGAAGCCGAGATTGTGGCCGGAGCCGAAGCCGATCTCGACGACGACGCCCTCCACCTCCGGGACGACGAGCCCGCGTTGCGCCCCGATCCGCCCGCTGCCGCAGCAAAGGTGGGTGAGCCGCGGCACGATCCTGTCGAAGTAGAAGCCCACGGCGATACTCCGCTTCTCCCAGAAATGCTTTGCCCGCCGCCCCCCGCCGCGGATAAGACGGGATGAACGAAACAGGCGGCCCGCCGCCCGGAGACATCATGGACAGCGACCCAGGCGATACAACCCGAGACACCCCGAGGTCCAAGGACGATATCGTGCGCTGGCTGCGCGGGCGCAACATCGACGAGGTCGAATGCCTCGTCCCGGACATGACCGGCATGATGCGCGGCAAGATCATCCCGCGCGAGGATTTCATCCGGAACCTGGAATCGGGCCTGCGCCTGCCCGAGACGATCCTGCTGCAGGCCGTCACCGGCGACCCGGCGGAGGAAGGCGGCATCCAGTCGGAGACCGACCAGGACATCCGCATCATCCCCGACGTCGGCACCGTCCGCATCGTCCCCTGGTACGAGGAGCCGACGGCGCAGGTCATCTGCGACACGACCTACAACGACGGCGTGCTGGTGGATTTCGCCCCGCGCTCTGTCCTGAAGCGCGTGCTGGGGCTCTATGCCGACGCGGGCCTCAGGCCCATCGTCGCCCCCGAGCTCGAATATTACCTGGTGGAGAAATCTGTCGATCCGGACATCCCGCTGACGACGCCGGTCGGCATCTCCGGGCGCAAGGAGTCCGGCCGCCAGGCCTACGGCATCGAGGCGGCCAACGAGTTCGATCCCGTCGTCGAGGAGATCTACGCCTATTGCGAGCAATCCCGCATCGAGATCGGCACGATGGCGCACGAGGCCGGTCCCGCCCAGCTCGAGATGAACTTCCTGCACGGCGACCCGATGGAACTCGCCGACCAGGTGTTTCTGTTCAAGCGCGCCGTCCGAAAGGCCGCCCTGAAGCACGACATGTACGCGACCTTCATGGCGATGCCGCACGAGAACGAGCCGGGCTCGGCCATGCACGTCCACCAGTCGATCGTGCGCATGGACGACGGCTCGAACATCTTCGTCGACAAGGACGGCAACGACGCCCCGACGCTGTTCCACTACATCTCGGGCCTGCAGCGCCACGTGCCGCACGCGATGCCGCTGTTCTGCCCGAACGTGAACTCGTTCCGGCGCATCCGCCTGGAATCCGACGCCCCGATCAACGTCCACTGGGGCCACGACAACCGCACTTGCGGCCTGCGCGTCCCCGATTCCCCGCCCGCCGCCCGCCGTGTCGAGAACCGCGTGCCCGGCGTCGACTCCAACCCCTACCTCGCCTTCGCGGCGACGCTCGCCTGCGGCTGGCTCGGCCTTCAGGAGAAGATCGATCCGGAGCCGGTCGTTGCCATCGACGCCCACACCCTGCCCTTCGGCCTGCCGCTCCACCACCACGAGGCGCTGGAGATGCTGTCCGACAGCAAGCCCCTGCGCGGCGTGCTCGGCAGCCGCTTCGTCGACGCCTTCATCGAGGTGAAGCGCCTCGAATGGCAGCTTTACAACCGCGTCATCTCGAGTTGGGAGCGCGAGTACCTGCTGTTGAACGTCTGAGGCGCTCGGACCGAGAAGCCGCCCCCGATCGCACCCGTCTGCGCCATCGCCGGGCTCGTCCCGGCACGACCGCGGGTCGGTCAGCCGGCGGAGCGGCGTAGTTCCGCTCCCGCTCAGTCCTCCCCCGCGTAGACGACGCGGTAGTGGATATCGACGCCCTCGTCGCCGGTGGCTTCGCGGGGCTGGTCGTCCGCGCCGCCGGCGTCCACCGCATCGGCCGGGTACCAGTCGGTGTACTCCGCCATGTGTCCCGGCGCGCGCGGCAGCTTCAGGCGGAAAATGAAGCGCTCCGTATCGGGCAGCCTGACCGACAGGACGCGCGAGTTCGCCCGGTAGTAGAGATCGAAGAAGCCGGCGACGACGGGCCGGTCGCCGTCCTGCCGGCGCCAGTCGTCGAACATGTCGCCCCAGGCCTGGTTCTTCTCGGTGTCGAGCTGCACGTCGATGCCGGAGATCGTCTCCGGGATCCTGGTGCCGGGGGGAAAGCGGATCTCGTAGTGGAGCTGCGGCGTCGCCTGGTTCGCGCCGCCGAGGCTGTCGTCCATCATCCAGGCGTATAGCCACGTGCCGCCGGCCACGAGGCCGGCGACCACCACGATCGCGCCGACAAGCCGGCCGAAGGTCGTCGTGCCGGCCCCGGCCGGCCGCGCCGGCGCGCCGGCAGCCTCCACCCCCTTCCCGAGCGAGCGGACGGCCCGCCTGCGCCCGGCCGTAAGCGCGATCAGGATGCCGGCGACGAGACCGATCGCGCCGCCGATCAGGACGATCAGCGCAACGAAATAACCGCACGCCCCCTCGAAGCAGGAGACGTCGAGCACCTCCGCGAGGACGGAGCCGATGCCGAAGCCGAGCAGCATACCGACGCCGGCTCCGAGGAAGCCAGCAAGGATCGAAACGATGAAACGCATCATGTGTATGAACCGGAACTGCTGGAAAAGCCGCGGACGTTAACGCCGCCCGAACCGGCGCGCGAGGGCAAAATCGTTGTCGGCAGCGACAGAAACGCGACCGAAACAACTCGGAAATCGGGCTGAAACGAGCCACGCCTATCAATTCGAGATATTCGAGATTTCACCAAATAAGGGAACCGTCACGGCGGGCCTCTGTTGTGGAACGAGAGGGAAAATGCCCATGAACACGCGAAGCAGGTCGACGATGGTCGCGCTCGTCATGCTTGCCGGCTGCCTCCCGGCCACCACCGCCCACGCCCAGACCGCCAGGGACCTCAATTGCCGGGGCTGCGTCGGCGCCAGGGACATCGGCCGCAAGGCGGTGACGCGAAAGCACATCCGCCCGAACGCCATCACCTCGGCAGCCATCACGGACGGCTCCGTATCGGCCGACGATCTTGCCGACGGCGCCAAGCCGGCCGGCATCGCATCCGGCTTCGTTTCCGGCCCGATCTATCTCACCGGCACCCCCGAGATCGTCTTCCACATCGACGTCGACGCGCCCGGGGCCGGCACGATCGCCGCAAGCGCCGATTTCTCCGCCGCGACCAGCGGAGCGGTATGGTCGTGCAGTCTGGTTTCCGGCAACGATGCGGGCGTGAACACCAACTTCGGTGGCGGCACTTCCGGCTACTTCTCCGCGAGCCTGACCAGGGTGATCCCGGTCGCCGGAGCCGGTCCGGTGACGATCAACCTTTTCTGCACGGAGGCCGGCGGCAATGTGCAGATCGAAAACATCAACGTCACCGCCCTGTTCGTGCCGGCGAGCTACTGACGCGGGCAGCCGCGGCCCCCTAGCCCCACATGGCGCGCATGCGCGACCTCAGGTCTACGGTCCCCTGAAGCGGCGCGGGCTTGCCCTCTTCCGCTCCGGGGGCCGGCCAGGCCGTCTGCTCGAAATGCGGCAGCAGGTCGTCGGGGATGAACCGGGTCCGGACCGCGTAGACGTGGCGGTCGCCGCGCGAGGACTGGCCGTGGACGTAGAAGCGGTGCGGCACGATCAGGTCGAGCCGGTCGCGCGCCCGCGTCATCGCAACGTAGAGGAGCCGGCGCTCCTCCTCGAGGTCGTCCTGCTCGCCGACCGCGAGATCGGACGGGATGCAGCCGTCGACGGTGTTGAGCACGAAGACGTTGCGCCACTCCTGCCCCTTCGCCGAATGGATGGTCGAGAGGATCAGGTAGTCCTCGTCGAGGATCGGCGGCCCGGCGAGATCGCTCGTCGCCTGCGGCGGATCGAGGGTGAGTTCCGTCAGGAAACGCTCGCGGGAGGGATACCCGGTCGCGATCTGCTGGAGTTGCAGGAGATCGGCGAGGCGCACGGCCGAATCCTCGTGCAGGCGTTCCAGGTGCGGCTCGTACCACGCGCGCGCGTCGTCCATCTCGGCGGGCCAGCCGGCGAGCCCCGTGCGCAGGCGCCGCATCAGGCCGACGAAGCCCGGCCATTCCTCCGCCGCGGCGCGGGCCGGCGCCGCCTCTTCGAGCGCGCCGACCATGTCGCCCGCCGTCGTCAGCCGGTCGAGCACCTGCGCGGCGCTCGACGGGCCGATCCCCGGCATCAGCTGCAGCACCCGGAAGCCCGCGACCCGGTCGCCGGGGTTCTCGGCGAAACGCAGCACCGAGAGCAGGTCCTTGACGTGGGCGGCCTCGAGGAACTTCAGCCCGCCGAACTTGACGAAGGGGATATTGCGACGGGTGAGTTCCACTTCCAGCGGCCCGCTGTGGTGCGAGGCGCGGAACAGCACCGCCTGCGCCTTCAGGAGCGCCCCCTCCTCGCGGGATTCCAGCACCTGCTCGACCACGTAGCGGGCCTGCCCGGTCTCGTCACGCACGCCGACGAGCCTCGGCCGCCCGCCCCCGTCCCGGTCGGACCACAGGTTCTTGGTGAAGCGCGCCGCGGCGAGGTCGATCACCGCGTTGGCGGCTTTCAGGATCGGCTGCGTCGAGCGGTAGTTGCGTTCGAGCGTCACCATCTCGGCCGGCGGCGAGAAATGGCCGGGGAACTCGAGGATGTTCTTCACGCTCGCCGAGCGGAACGAGTAGATCGACTGGGCGTCGTCGCCGACAACGGTGAGACCGCGCCCGTCCGGCTTCAGGCCGAGCAGGATCGAGGCCTGCAGGCTGTTGGTATCCTGGTATTCGTCGACGAGAACGTGGTCGAAGCGGGCGGCGATGTCGGCGGCAAGCTCCGGCACCTGCATCATCTGCGCCCACCACAAGAGCAGGTCGTCGTAGTCGAGCACGTTCTGCGCCTGCTTCGTCTCGACGTAGGCCGAGAACAGGGCCCGCAGCTCGTCCTCCCACGCCGCGCACCAGGGAAACGCCCTGCCGAGCACGTCTGCGAGCTCCGACTGCCCGTTCACCGTTCGCGAATAGATGGCCAGACACGTCGCCTTCTGCGGAAAGCGCTTCTCGGTCCTGGAGAAGCCGAGCTCGTGTCGCACGAGGTTCATCAGATCGGCGGAATCGCCGCGGTCGTGGATGGTGAAGGCCGGATCGAGGCCGACGAGCGGGGCGTACTCGCGCAGGAGCCGCGCGCCGACGCCGTGGAAGGTGCCGGCCCAGTCGAGCCCGAGCTCGCCCGTCCGTCCGCCCATCGCCTTCACCAGGATCGTCTCGGCGCGGCGCGTCATCTCGGCGGCGGCCCGGCGGGTGAAGGTCATGAGCAGGATCCGCCGCGGATCCGCGCCCTCCGCGATCAGGTGCGCGACCCGGTGGGCCAGCGTGCTGGTCTTGCCCGAGCCCGCCCCGGCGATGATCAGCAGCGGAGCCGGCAGCGCGTCGCCGCCGAGCCCGTGCTCGACGGCACGGCGCTGCTCGGTATTCAGGGTGTCCAGGTAGTCGCGCCGCGCGGCCGAAGCCGAATCATTTGCCGGTGCCATACAGGCAGGAAACACGCCGGCGGGGACTCCGGCAATCCGCGACTAGCTCGCGAGCGCCAGCCTCCCCTCGCCGCTCGCCCGCACCGAACGCAACACGGCGACGATCTCCTGCCGCGTGCAGGCGATCGCCCCGCGGCTGATCGCCACGCTGCGCTCCCAGGCGGTCAGGTCGTAATGCGGTTTCGAGGTGCGCGGCGGGCCCTGGTAGGACGAGTGCTGGATGCCGAGCGAGAAGGCGAAACGGTGCAGCTCCTCCTCGCTGTCGGCCAGCAGGTGGCACCACCTGCGTCCGTGCCACTGCCAGATCGCTTCGTCCACGTAGACGGCCATTGCAGACTTCCCTGCCGGGGGGCGCATCGCCGCGGAAGCGGCGTCCGTCCAATGTAGTGCCGTCCCGCACGGCCGCAACCGCCGCTCCGGGCCCCGCCCGAAGGCGTCGCGCCTTGGCCCGGCCCTCGGCTTCGGGCCTTGCGCGTTCGCCCCTGCGACAGCGCCGCTTTCGCCGCCGCTGCCGCGACGCCTACCCCGCGACCCCGAGCTTCTTCTGCAGGTTGGTCGAGGACGTCGTGTACTGGAAGACGAGCCGCTTGTCCGGATAGACGATCCTGTAGGCGGCCTGCGCCATCAGCGCGCCCTCGTGGAAGCCCGAAAGGATCAGCTTCAGCTTGCCCGGATACCAGTTGATGTCGCCGATCGCGAAGATGCCGGGCTCCGAGCTCTCGAACTTCTCGGTGTCCACGGGAATCAGGTTCTCGTCCAGGTTCAGGCCCCAGTTTGCGACCGGCCCGAGCTTCATGGTGAGCCCGAAGAACGGCAGCATCCGGTCGCAGGCGATCGTGTGCTCGGCCTTCTCGAGATCGGTGACCGTGATGTCGGAGAGCTGGCCGTCGTCGCCCTTCAGACCGGTAACCTGGCCGAGCAGAAGGTCCATCTCACCGGAATCGACCAACGCCTTCATCTTGTTGACGGAATCCGGCGCGGCGCGGAAGGCGTCGCGGCGGTGGATCAGCGTCACGCGCTTCGCCAGCGGCTGTAGGTTCAAGGTCCAGTCGAGCGCGGAATCGCCGCCACCGACGATGACGAGGTGCTTGTCGCGGAAATCCTCCATCCGGCGCACCGAATAGAACACCGACTTGGCTTCGTAGGCCTCGATGCCGTTGATCGGCGGGCGTTTCGGCTGGAAGCTGCCGCCGCCGGCGGCGATCACGACCACCTTGGTCTCGATGACGAGGCCCTGGTCGGTGCCGAGCACGAAGGTGCCGTCGGGCCGCCGTTCGAGCGTCTCCACCATGTGGCCGAAATGGAAGGTCGGGCCGAAGGGCGCGATCTGCTCCATCAGCTTGTCGGTGAGCTCCTGCCCGGTGATGACCGGCCAGGCCGGGATGTCGTAGATCGGCTTTTCCGGATAGAGCTCGGCGCATTGCCCGCCCGGCCGGTCGAGAATGTCGATCACCTGGCATTTCATGTCGAGGAGGCCGAGTTCGAACACGGCGAACAGGCCGACCGGCCCGGCACCGATGATGGCGACGTCGGTGGAAATGGTTTCGCTCATGAATTCCGTTTGCCTTTGGGTCAGGTCCTCAGGCGCATCCACGGCCGGTTGCCCTGTGCCTCCTGCCGCCCGACGGGCTGCAGATAGATCGGCACCTCGGGCATATGCCCCTCCGCGAGTGCGCGTCTGGTCGGACCGTGACTTATGGCAAAGGCGGAAAATCCGCAACGCAGCATGAACGGAATCTGGTCGAGCAAAATGTCGCCGGTCGCCCGGATTTCCTTCGAGTAGCCGTGCCGCTCGCGCAGAAGACGCGCGCTCGAATAGGCCCGCCCGTCGGTGAAAGCAGGGAAATTCAGCGCGATCATCGAGATACGGTCGAGATCGGGGACGAGATCTTCCACCGCCTCATGCGACAATAGTTCCACCCCGATCTCGTGGCTCTCCAGGTCGTCGAGGCCCCGCAGGTCCGCCCAGCGGGAGGCCGGAAGCAGGACCGCGCCGGCCTCCGGCAAATCCTCGCCGTCGTCGACGCGCGTGAAGCAGTCGGCAACAAACCCCTCGCGGGTCCAGATGTCGTTCTTGTCCGTCATTCTCTGTCCTGCCGAAAGCACGCGCACCGTCTCCCCGTTGCGCGTGATGTGGATGCCGCATTCCGTCTTGTCGGAGCCGCGCCAGCGCCCGGCGCGCGCGTCCTCGCCACCCGTGACCGGGCTCGTGCACGGCGCGCAGCCGATCGAGAGGTAGCCTTCGGACACCAGCGGATGACGGGGCAGCTCGTGGATCGTCCGGTAGGCGGAGATCTCGGAATTCTCCCACTCCGCCAGCGGATTGATCTTCAGCCGCCCGCCGTCGCGCTCGACGAGCGGCATCACCGTCCGGTCGGACGTCTGGTGCCGCCTGCGGCCGTTGATCCAGACGTCGAAACCGGCAAGGGCGGCCTCCAGCGGCTCCGTCTTGCGGATCGCGCAGCACAGGTCCGCGTTGCGGCCGTTCAGGCCGCCGTCCGGATCGAGTTCGGCGAGACGCGCCGGATCGGGCGTGAGCGAGCGCACGTCGGCGAGCCCCAGCCGGGCCACGAGTTCGTCTCGATAGGCGAGCGTCTCGGGGAAGTGCTTGCCGGTATCGAGGAAGATCACCGGCGTTTCCGGCGCGACCTTGGCGACGAGATGCAGAAGCACGGCGGAATCCGCCCCGAAGGACGAGACGACCGCCGCCCGCCCCGGCGCCAGCTCCCCGACCGCGTAGGCGATCAGGTCTTCGGCCTTCGCGCCGGTGAACAGGCGGTCGAGCACCTTGGCGTCCGGCCAGGTGTCGCGGCCGCATACGACCTCGTTGCCGGGAGCAGGCTTCGTATCAACCGCCATAGAGCGCCTCCTGGAACGGTGCGCTGCCGACCCGGCGCCAGGCGGAAAGGAACGTCTCCTCACGGCTTTCGCGAACCTTCAGATAGGTGTCGACGATGGTCTCCACCGCGTCGACGACGCCGTCGGTCGAAAAGCCCTTGCCGACGATCTCGCCGATCGCCGCGTCCGCCCCGCCGTTCTCGCCGCCGGGGGCTCCGCCCAGCGTGATCTGGTAGAATTCCTCGCCCTTCCGGTCGACGCCGAGGATGCCGATGTGGCCGACGTGGTGATGACCGCAGGCGTTGATGCAGCCGGAGATCTTGACCGCGAGATCGCCGATCTCCGCCTGCCGGTCCGGATCGGCGAAGCGCTCGGAGAGCCGCTGCGCCACCGGGATGGACCGCGCATTGGCGAGCGCGCAGTAGTCGAGGCCGGGGCAGGAGATGATGTCGGTGACGAGCCCCGCATTGCCGGTCGCGAGCCCCGCCGCGACCAGCCCGTCGTGGACGGCCTTCAGGTCGTCCTTCCTGACATGCGGCAGGATCAGGTTCTGCTCGTGGCTCACCCTGATCTCGTCGAAGGAATAGGCTTCCGCAAGGGCGGCGACCGCATCCATCTGCGCCGAGGTCGCGTCCCCCGGCACCCCGCCGACGGGCTTCAGCGACACCGTCACGGAGACATAGCCGGCGACCTTGTGCGGATGCGTGTTTCGGCTGATCCAGCGCCCGAAAGCAGGATCGGACTTCCAGGCGGCCTCCAGCGCCGCGCTCTTCGCCGGCAGCGTCTCGAAGGACGGCGGGGCGAAATAGGCCTCGATCCTCTCCCTCGCCTCCGCCGGAATGTCGAGCGCGCCGCCGCGCAGGGCCGCGAACTCCTCCTCGACGGCTGAACGGATCTCCTCGATGCCGCGCTCGTGGACGAGGATCTTCACGCGCGCCTTGAACTTGTTGTCGCGCCGGCCGTAGCGGTTGTAGACGCGCAGGATCGCCTCGAGATAGGCGAGCAGTTCGGTTTCCGGCACGAAATCGCGGATTTCCTTCGCGACCATCGGCGTGCGCCCCTGCCCGCCGCCGACGAAGACGCGGAAGCCGAGGCCGCCATCGGGACCGCGCCTGAGCTCCAGCCCGATGTCGTGGACCCGGATTGCCGCCCGGTCGCGCGCCGCCCCCGTCACCGCGACCTTGAACTTGCGCGGCAGGAACGAGAATTCCGGGTGCAGAGACGACCATTGCCGCACGATCTCGGCCCACGGCCTGGGATCGGCCGCCTCGTCGGCGGCGGCTCCGGCGAAATGGTCGGTCGTCACGTTGCGGATGCAGTTCCCCGAGGTCTGGATCGCGTGCATCTCGACCTCGGCCAGTTCCTCGAGGATGGCCGGAACGTCCTTAAGCGCCGGCCAATGGAACTGCAGGTTCTGGCGCGTGGTGAAGTGACCGTAGTTCCTGTCGTAGGTGCGCGCGATGTTGGCGAGCTTGCGCATCTGCCGGCTGGAGAGGGTTCCGTAGGGGATGGCGATGCGGAGCATGTAGGCATGCAGCTGCAGGTAGACGCCGTTCATCAGCCTGAGCGGCTTGAACTGCTCCTCGGTGAGCTCGCCGGCGATGCGCCGGTTCACCTGGTCCCGGAACTGCTCCAGCCGGTCCCGGACGAAGGCGTGATCGAATTCGTCGTAGCGGTACATCAGAAAGCTCCGCCTATCCTGTTCCCGTCCAGGCGCCCGTCACCCGAACCAGCCTCCCCGTCGTTGCGCCGGGCTCCGACTTCTCCGTCGTCGTCCCGGCCGGAGCGAAGCGGAGAGCCGGGATCGGAGAGCCGCGGCGGGCGCCGAGGCTTCCCGATCCCGGACAGCGGCTGCGCCGCTTCCCGGATGACGAAGGACGGGTTGGTGCGGACGTCGGTCGGCATGCCCGGTCCTCAGGCGGCCTGCGGGCGCGGGGCGCCGCGCGAGGAGTTGCCCGTCGTCGGCCCGCTGGCGCGAATGCGCTCGCGCAGACGCACGGGCTGGACGCCGCCGGTCTCGGCCTCGATGTCGATGAGGTAGGGCTCGACCACGAGCCGGCCGGCGACCGCCGCGCGCCCCTCGGTCTCCGCGCTCTCGGCATCGGCCTCGTTGAGCACGAGCCGCGCCGCGCCGAGGTCGGAGGTCCACCCCTGCTCGGCGAGATAGACGACGCGGCCGTCGGCGAGACGGTTGGCGGTGAGCACCCGGACATTGCTTGCCATTGTCTTCACTCCTCAGGCAGCCAGTGTGGCTTTGGCGACGAAGCTCTCGGCGTCCGCCCAGTCGCCCTCGGCGACGGCGCGGCCGACGAAGATCACGACGGGTCCGGCAAGCTCCTTGCGACCCGCGAGCGCGGGCATCTCGGAGAGCCGTCCGAAGAAGCGCCGCTGCTCCGGCCGGCAGGCGTTCTCGATCGCGGCGACCGGCGTATCCGGCGAAAGACCGTTGGAAATCAGCGACGCGGCGACCTCGTCCGCGACGGACCTGGCCATGTAGAGGCTGATCGTCGCGTCGGATCGGGCAAGTTCGGCCCAATCCAGGCCGTCCTCGCCGGGAGCGGCGTGGCCGGTCGCGAAGACGAGCGCGGAGGCGTGCGCGCGATGGGTCAGCGGTGTCGCCGTCTCGGCGGCGGCCCCGAGCGCCGCGGTGATGCCCGGCACGACGGCATGGTCGATGCCCGCGTCGCGCAGCGCCGCGATCTCCTCGCCGGCCCGGCCGTAGACCATCGGATCGCCGGCCTTCAGCCGCACGACCCGGTGCCCCGCCGTCGCCTCGGCGATCAGGATCGCGTTGATCTCGTCCTGCGAAGCCTTCGCACGGCCCTTGCGCTTGCCGACGTCGATGCGCCGCGCATCGCGGCGCACGACGTCCAGAACCTCCGTCTCGACCAGGCTGTCGTAGACGACGACGTCGGCCGCGGCGAGAACCCGGCGGGCACGCAAGGTCAGCAGGTCGGCGGCCCCGGGGCCCGCCCCGACCAGCCAGACGAAGCCCCGCCCTTCTTCGGAACCGCGCTCGTCCTCGAGCAGCCTCACCGCCCGGCGGCGCACTTCGGCCGCGCCACGGGTCGCGGCCAACGCGAAGTCCTCGCCGGTGAAGAAGCGTCGCCAGAACGTCAGCCGCCTCGCGCCGGGCGGCAGCAGGTCGGCGACCCGGCCGCGCAATTCGCCCGCGAGCGAGGCGAGCAGCCCGGTTCCCGGCGTCAGGATCTCCTCGATGCGGGCCCGCAGAAGGCTCGCCAGCACCGGCGCCGCGCCTTCCGTCGAGATCGCGACGGTGACCGGCGCCCTGTCGACGATCGCAGGCGTCAGCACGTCGCACAGCTCGGGCCGGTCGACCACGTTGACCGGCACGCCGGCCGCGCGGCCCCGCGCGGCGAGTTCCCGGTCGGCGGCCTCGTCCTCCGTCGCGATGAAGGCGAGCGCAGCGCCGTGGAAGTCGTCCGCCTCCGGCACCGCCTCGCGGAGAAGGTAGCCGAGTTCCGCGGCAAGACCGCTCAACGCGGCCTCCGGCGCCGGCGCGAAGACACGCACGTCGGCGCTGGTCTTGGCGAGCAGGCGGACCTTGGCGGCGGCCGCCTCGCCGTTGCCGACGACGATCACCGGTCGCCCGTCGACAACCGCGGAAACTGGAAAGGTTTTGAGCGCGCCCATGCCGGACCTCGAGACTGACCGACGGGGAATATGGCGCGAACCCCGGCAGCCGGACAATGCCGGCAATCAAGAAAAACAGAGCAAATTCAACGATATAGAGATATTTGGAACCTCATGCTGCGCTGCACCGCGTTACGGGGAACCGGTTTTCCCGATCCCCCCGAACGGCAGCATGGGCAAAACGGCGCAGACGCGTCAGGCGACCTCGGACGTCGCCGGATCGGCGGATTCGCAGCCGGCTTCGGCGGTCAGGCTGACGCGCAACCCGTCGAGTTCCTCGCTCATCAGGATCTGGCAGGAGAGCCGCGAGTTCGCCTGCGCCGTCGGCAGCTTGTCGAGGGCGTCGAGTTCCTCCTCGGTCGGCTCGGGCAGCGCGCCGAGCCACTCGGGGTCGACTTCCACGTGGCACGTGCCGCAGATGCCCGCCCCGCCGCATTCCGCCTTGATCGGAATGCCCCAGTCGCGGATCACCTCCATCACGCGCCAGCCCTCGAGCGCCTC
The DNA here is from genome assembly GCA_023458595.1 of Pseudomonadota bacterium. Classification (GTDB taxonomy): domain Bacteria; phylum Pseudomonadota; class Alphaproteobacteria; order Rhizobiales; family Tepidamorphaceae; genus Microbaculum. The sequence continues at coordinate 6,143 of JAEWYT010000109.1, read as the reverse complement.
GAGAACGTGCTCGCGGCCTTCGCAATCGGTGACGATCAGCTTCATGACATCTCCCTCTCGGTGGATGGTCGTCCCGAGGCCGACAGGAAGCGATAAGCCGGCGCTAGTTAGCGATTGCATTGCGATCTGTCAAAACCGGCAGATTCCGGGCGCGTTACCTCGCACGGAGGCCGAGCGGCCGGAACCGGTCGACGGCGATCCCTAGCCCTGTCGCTCGGGCACGTCGACGACGAGGCCGTCGAGCGCCTCGGTGACCTTGATCTGGCAGGACAGCCGGCTCGTCGGACGCACGTCGTAGGCGAAATCGAGCATGTCCTCCTCCATCTCGGAGGGGCCGCCGGTCTTTTCGAACCAGTCCTCGCGCACGTAGACGTGGCAGGTCGCGCAGGCGAGCGCGCCGCCGCATTCGGCCTCGATGCCGGGCACCGCGTTGCGTATCGCGGTCTCCATGACGGTCGCCCCGACCTCGCCCTCGACGTCGTGAACGGTTCCGTTGTGCTCGATGTAGGTAATCTTGGGCATGGGGCGGTCTGGTCGGCGCTGGAAGCTGGATCGTCGGATGCGGCCGATGGGAAACGGCGCGTTCCGGCCGCCCTATAGGCGAAGATAGGCGCGCGCGCCAGTCCCCCGCGATGTCGCAGGGCGGCCGGTGGCCTCAGTGCTCGACGAAGAGGCCGCGGATATAGGTGTTGGCGGCGTCGACCTCCTGCTCCAGAGAGGCGATCGCCTTGCGGCTGCGCTCGTCGTCGACGTCGTTGCCGAGAAGCTCGGCGGCCTGCGCCCTTTCGGCGACCGCCCAGGCGCCGATGCCGCGCGCCGAACCCTTGATCGTGTGCGCCGCGCGGCGCCACTGCTCGACGTCGCGGGCTTCCTTCAGACGGTTCAGGTAGATGCGCGACTGCGTCACGAACAACTGCAGGACCTCGCGCTCCAGTTCGGCGTCCCCGAACGTGTGCCGCGCCAGATGGACGAGATCCACCGGGGTACCATGTGCGGCCACGGGGTCCCCGACACGAAGCGGGTCGACGTATTGGCCCATTCTGCAACTCCTGGCTGTCGGGCGTGCGGACGCCCGAAATGTTGCCTCGAGGTGTCGCCCCGAGATGCTGCATTGCAGAATGACGCAGCCCCGATAAGGATGGGTTAATCCGATTGTACACACCCCGGCTACGGGGAGACCGGGGGATTCCGGCCGAGAATCCGGTAGCCTGCCTCGGTCAGCCGGCAGACCAGCCAGTTCGGCTTGATCGGATTGTCGAACCAGGGCTCGGCCCAGCCGCTTTCGATGCAGGAACGGATGGTTTGGTGGTTGATCTGGCGCCCGTCGGGGCCGAACAGTGGCAATTTGCCGCCCGGCTGGCCGATTCCCCGCTCCAGATAGCTCCTCTGCGCCGCGGTCGGCGCCGAGGTTCCCTGCCCGTCAGCGCCAGCCCGCGCCAAGCTCGACCTCCATCGTTAACGATGTATTAACACACCGCTGCGCGGGTGTTTTCCCCGCTTGAATTTGGCACTAGACTGTCGGCTGCGGCAAGTGTCGGCGGACACGGGACCGAGCGGTCGGTATTGCGACGCCCGGAGTATGCGGGCGATCGGATGCCGCGGTTTGGTGTTGGGGGATCGTAACCTCAGGTCGAACCGAAGGCCGGAACCGGCGCTGGCTCGAGAAAAGCGGCGGGCAGGCGCCCGGGTGGTATTGAGTACGGACGCGAGGCGAATACACAATGGCAAATCAATCTCCAAAGATGCGCGACGCTGCGGAAGCGGCCCTTTCGGCCGTCGAAGAAGCCCTGTCGCTGAGCGGTGACGACGAGGCCCTGTCCAGGCCGCTGTCGTCCAGCGCCGAAAGCGCGGAGCGAGCGACGGAATCGGTCAATCGCGCCGTCGAGCGCGTCGTCGAGGCCGCCCGCGAGCCGTCGCCGCGCGGCAACGGGCGACAGTCCGCCCGTGAAGCGCCCGAGGCTCGCCGCCGCGCCGCCCCCGCGCAGCGCCCGCCGGAGAAACCCGCCAACGACGCCCGCCGCCCCGCCAACGACGACCGGCCGACGCTGAGCCACGTCGTCTATTCGATGCAGCGCCGGGCGCCGCGCACGCCGTTCTGGATCGCCGCCCTCGTCTCGGTCCTGTGGATCGGCGTCTGCGGCGCCGTCGGCTACGGCCTCTACGGCTCCTCGCTGTTCGCGCTGACCGATCCCGACCTCGTCCGCTCCGACCCGGGCATCGTCTTCGTCTGGGCCTCGATGGCCATCCCGGTGCTGCTGTTCTTCGCGACCGCCGCGATGATCTGGCGTGCCCAGGACCTGCGCCTGGCCAGCCGGTCGCTGACCGAGGCCGCGATCCGTCTCGCCGAGCCCGAGGGCGTGGCCAAGGAAGCCGTGCTGACGGTCGGACAGGCCATCCGCCGCGAGGTCGCCGCCATGGGCGACGGCGTCGAGCGGGCCCTCGCCCGCGCCGGCGAGCTCGAGGCGCTCATCCACAGCGAGGTCTCCTCGCTGGAGCGCGCCTACCACGAGAACGAGATCCGCATCCGCGGCCTGATCGACCAGATGTCGAACGAGCGCGAGGCGCTTCTGAACAATGCCGACCGCCTGCGCGCCGCCATTTCCGGGGCGCACGAGAACCTGTCGCACGATCTCGCCACCGCCGGCGACCGCATCACCGAGTCGGTGGCCTCCGCCGGCGACCGCGTCACCGAGGCGCTGACCCGGCGCGGCGACGAGATGGCCGACGCGCTGACCGCCTCCGGCGACAACCTGATCTCGACCTTGACCACCCACGGCGACGAATTCGTCCGCCGCCTCTCCCACACCGGCCACGACGTCGCCCAGACGCTGACCGAGGCGAGCGAAATGGTCACCGTGACCCTCGACCAGCGCGGCCGCGAGGTGAACGCCGCGTTCGAGCGCACGGGCGTGGAAATCGTCCAGGACCTGTCGGAACGCGGCAACGCCATCAACGAGACGCTCGCCTCCACCGGCCACTCGCTGATCGAGTCGCTGACCGACCGCAGCGCCGAGGTGACGCATCGCCTCAGCGAGACCGGCAACCAGCTCTCGCACACGCTGATCCAGCGCGGCACCGAGGTCACCGACCGCCTGTCGCAGGTCGGCGAGCAGATCTCCGACACCATCGCGCTCAACGGCAACGCGCTGACCACGCGCATCAACGAGACGAGCCGCAACATCGAGGACGTCGTCACCAACCGCGGCAACGAGCTGACGGAGCGGCTGGCGACGACCGGGGCCAGCCTCGTCGACGACATCGTGCGCCGCACGGCGGAGTATTCCGAGCAGCTCGGAACCGCCGGCGCCGAGGTCGCCCGCTCGATCGCCCAGCGCGCCGCCCAGCTCAGCGAAAACCTCAACAGCTCCTCCCAGAAGCTGCTGGAGGCGATGGGCGGCCGCAGCCAGGAGGTCGAGGAGAACCTTCGCCGCACCGTCGCCGACGTCGACCACACCCTGTCGGTGAAGGGCGGCGAGCTGGTCGACAAGCTCGCCTTCCGCTCCACCGAGATCACCGAGCTTCTCGACCACAGGTCGGCCGAGCTCAACGAGATCCTGACCGAGCGTTCCGCCGCGATCACCGAGACGCTGGCGACGCGCGGGCAGGAACTCACCTCCGCGCTCGACAACCGTCTCGACCGCTTCGGATCGGTCCTGGAGGAGCGCAGCGCCGCCATCGAGCAGACGCTGTCGAAGCGGGCGGACTCCTTCGTGCGCTCGGTCGCCGATCGCGCCTCCGAGATCGACGGGATGCTCGGCAACCGCCTGAGCGACATCTCCACCACCCTCACCGACAAGGGAGAGGCCCTGGAGAAGGCCCTCGGCGAGCAGGCGACCAAGATCGACGATCGGCTGTCGAGCCGCGTCGGCGAGTTCGAGCGGGCGTTCGTGCGCAACTTCGAGTCGATCGAGGCCACGCTCGACGGTCAGACCGGCCGGATCAACGAGATGCTCGGCTCGCGCGCCGACGAGATCAACAAGACCCTCGGCTCCCGCGCCGAGGAGATCAACAGGGCGCTCGGCGGCCAGGCCAGGGAGATCGACGAGACGCTCGGCTCGCGGGCGAAGGAGATCGGCGAGACGCTCGGCTCCCGTGCCGACGAGATCAACGAGGCCCTCGGCTCGCGCGCCAGGGAGATCAACGAGACCCTCGGCTCCCGCGCCGACGAGATCAACCAGACCCTCGGTTCCCGTGCCGACGAGATCAACCAGACCCTCGGCTCCCGCGCCGACGAGATCAACGTGACGCTCGGCTCCCGGGCCGACGAGATCAACGAGACTCTCGGCGCCCGCGCCAGGATCATAAACGAGACCCTCGGCTCCCGCGCCGACGAGATCAACGTGACGCTCGGCTCGCGCGCCAACGAGATCGAGCAGACCCTCTCGACGCGCGCCGCCAGCATCAACGAGACGCTGTCGAGCCGTTCGAGCGAGATCAACGAGCAGCTCTCCGCCCGCGCCAGCGAGCTCGAGGAGACGCTGATCGTGCGCGGCGGCAGGCTGATCAACGAGATCGCCGCCCGCTCCGGCGAGATCGGCGATGTCGTCGGCGAAGCCGCCGAGACCGTGTCGCTCGCCCTGTCGACGAAGGGCGGCGAGATCACCCGGCAGATCGCCCAGCAGGGCCTCGAGGTCACCAAGGCGATCTCCGAGAGCGGCCAGCACGCCTACGACGCGCTGGAATCGCGCGGCCGCAAGATCGTCGAGGAGATCTCCGAGACGAACACGTCGCTGACCACCAACATCGAGGCGATCCTCGAGCGGCTCGGCGATTCCAACTCGCTGCTGCGCTCGGTGCTGACCGGCGCCAGCGACAACCTTTCGACGATCGAGGCGACGCTGAACCAGCGCGTCGGCGACTTCCGCAAGGCGGTCGAGGCCGTCTCGGCCGACGCCGACAGCACCAGCGAGCGCATGGGCACGCAGGTGAAGCTGCTCGAGGACATGTCGACCAAGGTCCTCGCCGACATCGGCGCCATGGCCGGCCGGTTCGATGCCCAGGGCAAGGCTCTGGCGGAGACCGCCGACCGCCTCGACAGGACCAATGCCGAGATCGACGTGGCGATCGAGGCGCGCCGGACGCGCCTCGACGACCTCGCCTCCTCGCTCACGGCGCGGGCGCAGGAGATCGACGGGCTGATCACGGGCTACACGCAGGCCATCGAGCGCACGCTCGTGGCCGCCGAGGCGCGCGCCCACTCGCTCGGCGAGATGCTGCAGAGCTCGACCCGGGACGCTTCCGAGCGGCTCCTGTCCGAGTTCGAGCGCCTCAACTCCTCCGTGGAGGACCTCGCCGGCGCCATGGGCCAGCGCGCGCTGACCTCTACCCGGGCGATCTACGAGCAGCTCGACGCGGTGCGCCGGGCCGCCGACGACGTCGCCGCCACGGTCACCGACCGTACGTCCACCTCGGCGCAGTCGCTGCTCTCCGAGATCGAGCGCATCCAGGCCACCGCCGAGGACATCGCGTCGGCCATGTCGAGCCGGGCGATCCACTCGACCCGTTCGGTCGCCGAGGAGATCCAGGGCATCCAGGAGGCCGCCGACCGCGCCTCCTCCGGGATCGCCGAGCGCGCCCAGCTCTCGGCCCGCTCCGTCACCGAGCAGTTCGACACGCTGCGCACCGCGGCCGAGGAAATCCGGCAGATGCTCTCCGAAACCGCGTCGACCTCCTCGCGCACCATCGCCGAGCAGCTCGAGTACATGCGGCTGTCGGCCGGCGACGAAGGCGAGCGGGCGGCGGGGGCCGTTCGCGCCGGCTTCGAGGGCGTCACCAAGGAGATCGCCGGCATGCTGCAGGCGGCGACCCAGCGCTTCGGCGAGGCCTCGCAGGAAATGCGCACCGCCGCCAAGGCGATCGCCGAGGAGCTGGAATCGACCCGCGACGAACTCAAGCGCGGCGTTTTCGAGCTGCCCCGCGAGACGCAGGAGAACGCTGCCGCCATGCGCCGCGCCGTCGCCGACCAGATCAAGGCGCTCAACGAGCTGTCCGAGATCGTCTCGCGCCACGGCAATACGCTCGACGTGGCGGTGCCCGAGCGCCGCCGCGCCGCGGCCACGGCATCGGTATCGGCCGCTTCGGTCGCGCAGCCGGCCGCCGCAAGGCCCGTCGCCGAGCCCGCCCCGCGCCGCGAGACGCCGCGC
>JAEWYT010000108.1 GCA_023458595.1 Pseudomonadota bacterium | reverse complement strand
GCCTTCACCGGCAAGGCGGCCCTGGTGATGACCCGGAAGGGAACGCCAGCCTCGACGATCCACAGCCTGATCTACAAGGTCTCCGAGGCGACGCCCGAGGAGATCGAGCGTGTCACCCGCGAACTGGGATCGCTTCGCGGCGGCCTGCGCGCAATGGGACCGGCCGAGCGTTCCTTCGCGGAGACCCAGATCCGCCGCCTCGAGCTCCGGCTCGCCGACATCCATCAGCCCCGTTTCATTCTGAACGAGCAGTCGCTGGTCCGCGACGCCGACCTGATCGTCCTCGACGAGGTCTCCATGGTCGGCGCCGAAATGGCGAGCGACCTGCTCGCCTTCGGCAAGCCGATCCTGGTGCTCGGCGATCCCGGCCAGTTGCCGCCGATCAAGGGCGACGGCGCCTTCACCGACGCCAATCCCGACGTGATGCTCACCGATATCCATCGCCAGGCCGAGACCAGCGCCATCATCCGTCTCGCCACGCTCGCGCGGCAGAGCCTACCGATCCCCTACGGTGAGCACGACGACTTCGTCTGGAAGATGCGGCGTGCCGACATCGGCCCGCATCAATTCCTCAAGGGCGGCCAAGTGATCTGCGGCCGCAATGCGACGCGGCTCTTTCTGAACACCGCGATGAAACAGGCGGCCGGCTTTCCCGACGCTTACCCGCGAGGGCGCGGTGAGAAGATCATCTGCCTCAAGAACCGGCACGATCTCGGTCTCGTCAACGGCATGTTCCTCGACCTTTCGGACATCCGCGACGAAAGCCCTCTCGCGTTCAGTGCCTCGGTGCGGACGGAGGACGGAGCGAGCGTTCCCGGCCGCCAGTGGTTCTACAAGGGGCATTTCGACGACCACGTCGCCTACGACGCCGAGCGCCTGCGCCGCGATTGGCGTGACATGCGGGGGCTTGTCGAGAGCGTCTGGGGCTACGCCATCACCTGCCACAAGGCCCAAGGGTCGCAGTGGGAGAACGTGATCGTCTACGACGACGGTCTCGGGCGGACCGCCGAGGACCGCGCCCGCTGGCTCTACACCGCCATCACGCGCGCGGAGCAAGGGCTGGTGATCCTTGATTGATTTCAACGACATCGCACCCGCCAGAACGCCCGCGGTCCATTACGATCTCGACGCCATCGTGGCTGGCCTGCGTGACAGGACCGGCGCCTGGGTGCCGCAGCACTTTCCGAACGGCCGTCGCAACGGCGACGAATGGCGCCTCGCCAACATCAATGGCGCTGCGCCGCGAAAGAACGGTTCCTGCGTGATCACGCTCAGAGGCGAGCACGCCGGCGACTGGATCGACTTCGACGGCGGCAAGGGCGGCGGACCGCTCAGCACGCTGGAACAGGCGACCGGCCTCAAGGGCCGCGACCTCTTCGCCTATGCCGCCGATCTGGTCGGATGGTCCGCCGCGCCGCCAGCGCGTCGCGAACCGTCGGCGGTTTCCGCGAAACCGGAGAAAGACTTTGCCCGAGAAATCGAGATCATCCTCTCGCGGGCCCTCCCGATCGCCGGCACACCGGGTGAGGCCTATCTGCGCGCACGAGGACTCACGGTCTCGCTACCGTCCGACCTCCTGTTCCATCCGGATCTCGCGCATTGGGATACGAGGACCGGGTTCCCGGCCATCGTCGGGCTGGTTCGCGACCGCGCCGGCAGCGTGGTTGCCCTGCACCGCATCTACCTGCGGCCGGACGGGGCGGCTAAAGCCGAGGTCGAAAAGCCGAAGAAGATGCTGGGCCGGGTTGGCGGCGGCGCGGTGCGCCTGGCCTCGATCGGCGACGACGCTGTCCTTGGTCTCAGCGAAGGCATCGAGACGGCGCTCGCCGTGATGACGGCCTGCCCGGGCATGGCGGTATGGGCGACGCTCTCGGCCACCAACCTCGAACAGGTCGTCCTGCCGCCGGAGGCCCGGCGTGTCGTTCTGCTCGCCGACCACGATGCGTCGGGCGCTGGCCTTCGTGCTGCCGAGGCGGCGGCGCGGCGTCTCCTCGCGGAAGGCCGCAGCGTCGCCATCGCCCTACCGCGGGCGGAAGGCGAGGATTTCAACGACGTTCTGCTGCGCAACGGCGCGGGCGCGGTCCGCCAGATCATCGACGCGGCCGAGCCTTGTGCAGTGGCGGATGGCACGGATGCGCAGGATAGCGCCCGAAACCGCCCGATCGGCTTCGTCGAGCCCCAGGGGCGCTTGCCGCAACTGCGCGCCGATGAGGGCGATCTCGCCCGCGCCCATGCTCGCAGCTGGGGTTTGCTGCTCGCTTCAAACAGGACGCCCTGGCTCTTTCGCAGCGGCGGCATGCCGACATGGGCCGTGCATGACGATGACGGCCTGCCCATGGCCCGGCCGGTGACGGAAGAGCGCCTGCGCCACATGCTGGCCAAGCTCGCCGATTGGCGGCGTCTGGCGCGAAACGGCGATCTCGTTCCCGCGCATCCGCCGACGCCGCTCATCAAGTCGCTGCTGGCGACGCCCGATCCCGGCCTGCCGGTCCTGGCGGGGATCGTCACCACGCCGGTCTTCGGCCGCAATGGCGCCCTCCTGACCGAGCCCGGCTACCACCCCGATGCGCGGCTGCTCTACCAGCCGACACCATGCTTTGCCGTGCCGCAGGTTCCGGAGCGCCCGTTGCGGGCGGAGATCGCGACCGCACGCAGTCTCATCGTCGACGACATGCTGGGCGAGTTCCCCTTCACTGGCCACGCGGAGCGGGCGCATGCCGTTGCCCTGATGCTGCTCGGCTTTCTTCGCGCCATGATCGACGCGCCGACGCCGCTCCACCTGATCGAGAAGCCGACACCCGGCACCGGTGCGACCCTGATGGTCGACGCGATCGCGACCGTGCTGACTGGCGTCAGCGCCTCCGTGATGACCGAGGGCCGCGACGATGAAGAGTGGCGCAAGCGGCTGACCGCCAAGCTGCGCCAGATTCCCTCGATCGTGCTCATCGACAATCTGCGTCACCCGCTCGACTCCTCGGCGCTCGCGGCAGCGCTCACCGCGCCCTTCTGGGAGGACCGCATTCTCGGGGCGTCCGAGATGACGCGATTGCCGATCCGCTGCGTCTGGATCGCGACCGGCAACAATCCCGAATTCTCCAACGAGATGGCGCGCCGCATCGTGCGCATCCGCCTCGACGCCCGTGTTGATCAACCCTGGCGGCGCGAGGGGTTCCGCCACCCCGATCTGATGAGCTGGGTTCGCGCCAACCGGCCGCGCCTCGTCGCGGCCTGCCTCACCCTGTGCCGGGCCTGGATCGCCGCCGGCCGTCCACGGGGCGCGCGCATGATCGGGAGCTACGAGAGCTGGTCGCGCATCATGGGCGGGGTCCTCGAGGTGGCCGGGATCGAAGGCTTTCTCGCCAACCTCGACGAGATGCTCGCTGCCGCCGATGGCGAGGGCGCGATCTGGCGCAGTTTCATCGGCGCCTGGTGGGACCGCTTCGGGACCGCGGAGGTCGGCACCGGCGATCTCTATGAGGTGGCGTTGGCCTGCGAGCCGCCGCTGCCGCTCGGCGCCGGGGGCGACCGGTCACAGCGCACACGGCTCGGCAAGGCGCTCGCCCGCATGCGCGACCGGGTCTTCGATATCGACGGCCGCAAGATGCGCGTGCGCACGCTGGGCGTCTCCCATCAGGCCA
>JAEWYT010000107.1 GCA_023458595.1 Pseudomonadota bacterium | reverse complement strand
CGGCCGCCCATGCGCAGGCCGTCGCCGAATCCTTCAGCGACGCGGCGGCGGACGCCGCCGGCGCGGCGGCGCACGCGGCGAGCGGCGGGGCGATCGATCCGTTCGTCTTCCGCCTGTCGATCTTTGTCATGGCCGTGTTCGTCGGCTACTACGTGGTGTGGTCGGTGACGCCGGCCCTGCACACGCCGCTGATGTCGGTGACGAACGCGATCTCCTCGGTGATCGTGGTCGGCGCGCTGCTCGCCGTCGGCGTGGAGGCGGCGACCGTCATGGAGGCGGGAACGGGATGGGCCAAGGGCTTCGGCTTCGCCGCCCTGGTGCTCGCCTCGGTCAACATCTTCGGCGGCTTCCTCGTCACCCAGCGGATGCTCGCCATGTACAAGAAGAAGACGAAGTGAGGCGGGGCCGATGAGCGCGGATATCACAGCCCTTCTCTACCTCGTCTCCGGCGTCCTGTTCATCCTGGCGCTCAGGGGCCTGTCGAGCCCGGAGACCTCGCGGCAGGGCAACATCTACGGCATGGCCGGCATGACGCTGGCCGTGCTCACAACGCTGGCGCTCGCCGCGCCGGAGAGCGCCGCGTCCTGGGGGCTGATCGCCGCCGGCATCGCGATCGGCGGGGCGATCGGCGCGGTCATCGCCCGGCGCATCGCCATGACGGCGATGCCGCAGCTCGTCGCCGCCTTCCACTCGCTCGTCGGCATGGCCGCCGTGCTGGTGGCCGCCGCCGCGCTCTACGCGCCGGAGGCCTTCGGCATCGGCACCACCGGGGCGATCCACGGGGCGAGCCTCGTCGAGATGTCGATCGGTGTCGTCATCGGCGCCCTGACGTTCACCGGCTCGGTCATCGCGTTCCTGAAGCTCGACGGGCGGATGAGCGGCGCGCCGATCATGCTGCCGGGCCGCCACCTCATCAACATCGCCATCGCCGTGGCGATCGTCGCGCTGGTGGTCTCCTTCGTCACGGGCCAGAGCCACACGACGTTCTGGATCATCACCGCGCTGGCGCTCGTGCTCGGCGTCCTGATCATCATCCCGATCGGCGGCGCCGACATGCCGGTCGTCATCTCCATGCTCAACTCCTACTCGGGGTGGGCGGCGGCCGGCATCGGCTTCACCCTCGGCAACACGGCGCTGATCATCACCGGCGCGCTCGTCGGCTCGTCGGGCGCGATCCTCTCCTACATCATGTGCAAGGGCATGAACCGCTCGTTCATCTCCGTCATCCTCGGCGGCTTCGGCGGCGAGACGGCGGTGGCCGGCGGCGGCGGCGAGCAGAAGCCGGTCAAGCTCGGCTCGGCGGAGGACGCCGCCTTCCTGATGAAGAACTCGAGCAAGGTGATCATCGTGCCGGGCTACGGCATGGCGGTCGCCCAGGCGCAGCACGCCCTCCGGGAGATGGCCGACAAGCTGAAGGAGGAGGGCGTCGAGGTGAAGTACGCGATCCACCCGGTCGCCGGCCGCATGCCCGGCCACATGAACGTGCTGCTCGCCGAGGCGAACGTGCCCTACGACGAGGTGTTCGAGCTCGAGGACATCAACTCGGAGTTCGCGCAGACCGACGTCGCCTTCGTCATCGGCGCCAACGACGTCACCAACCCGGCGGCGGAGGAGGATCCCTCCTCGCCGATCTACGGCATGCCCGTGCTGCAGGTGTGGAAGGCGGGCACGGTGATGTTCGTCAAGCGCTCGCTCGCCTCGGGATACGCCGGCATCGACAACCCGCTGTTCTACCGCGACAACACGATGATGCTGCTCGGCGACGCCAAGAAGATGGCCGAGGAGATCGTCAAGGCGATGTAGAGGGGGCGGGGCGGCCGGAAGCGTCCGGGGCGCCTCGCTACAGCTCCACGATCGTCTCGAAGCCGCCGTAGATCATCCGCTTTCCGTCGAAGGGCATGTCGTCCGGGCTGCCCTTGATGCGCGGGTCGGCCATGACCGCGGCGTTGATCGCGTCGCGCTGCTCGCGGCTTTCGTAGAGGATCCAGGAGAACACCACGACCTCGTCGTCCTTCGCCTGCACGGCGCGCGGGAACGACGTCAGCTCGCCGTAGGGCACGTCGTCGCCGACGCATTCGACGAAGGCCAGCGCGCCGTGGTCCCTCCACACCTCGCCGGCCGTGCGCGCCATCGTCCTGTAGGCATCGATATTGGCTTTCGGCACCGCCACCACGAATCCGTCGACATAGGTCATCACCGGTCTCCCTTCGCTCTCGCTTCTCCCGATCCGCAAGCGGCGTTCGTCCGCCGCCGGCGGCGTCCATCGCGCAACGGAACCAGCCGGACGTGGCGATTTCGGGTCTGGAAGGCTTCTGCATCGGCCGGACGGCCTTCTTTGCGCGGTTCTATTGCATTATCATTCGGCGAAACACGCGAAGGTTGCGGCGAGGCGGACGATGAGCACCAAGGCGAAGCCCGACAAGCAGGCCGTCATCCTGATCCACGGCATCGGCGAGCAGGAGCCGATGCAGACGCTTCGCCGCTTCGTCGACGCGATGTGGACGAGCGATCCCTCGCTGCGCGACCCGCACATGCCCGACACGGTCTGGAGCAAGCCGGACTGGGCGTCCCGGAACCTCGAGCTCAGGCGGCTGACGACGGTGCGCACCAAGGCGACGGCGACGTCCGCGAACGGCACGACCACGGACTTCTACGAGCTCTACTGGGCGCATCTGATGAGCGGCACGCGGCTGTCGCACGTGCTGTCGTGGGTGTGGCTGCTGCTGTTCCGCAAGCCGGCGCACGTGCCGAAGGCGCTGCTGGGCGCCTGGGTCGCGCTGTGGGTCGTCGCCGCCGTCGCGGTGGCGGTCGCGATCAACCAGTACCTGCCCGACGACGTCGCCCCCGTCGCGATCCCCGCCTGGCTCGCCGCGGCCGGGGCGTTGCTTCTGGGATTCCTGCATTACAGGTACCTCGTCCCCTATGTCGGCGACGCGGCGCGCTACCTGAGCCCGGCGCCGGTCAACGTCGAGCAGCGCAAGAACATCCGCGAGGCGGGCATCGAGCTTCTGGAGACGCTGATTGAGAAGGGAGGCTACGAGCGGATCGTGGTCGTCGGGCACAGCCTGGGAACCATCATCGGCTACGACGTGCTGCGCCATCTCTGGCCGGCATACAACACGAACGCCGGCAAGGGTTCGGAGGCGCAGAAGAAGGCGCTGAGGGCCGTCGAGAAGGCGGCGGCCGCCGAGCCGTTCGACCGCGCCGCCTATCGCAGGGCGCAGCGCGCCTATCTCGACGCGCTCAGGGCCGACGGCAATCCGTGGAACGTCACCGACTTCGTCACCTTCGGCAGCCCGCTCGCCCACGCCGAGGCGCTGATGGCGCGCGACTCCGGCGAGTTCGAGATGAAGAAGGAGGAGCGCGAGTTCCCGACCGCGCCGCCGGTCTTCGAGACCAAGGACAGCTTCACCTACGCGCGCCAGATTCCCGGTGCGGCAGGGGGCGGGACGCGGAGCTTCAGGGTGCCCCATCACGGCGCGGTGTTCGCGCCGGTGCGCTGGACCAACCTCTACTTCCCCTCGAGCCGTATCGTCTTCGGCGACATCGTCGGCGGGCCGGTCGCGCCGGCCTTCGGCCCGGGCGTCGAGGACGTGGCGGTGACGACCGGCATCCGCGGCGGCATCTTCAACCACACGGACTATTTCACCTTCGAGCCGGGCGGCACCGGGGAGGCGCCCGGCGAGCACGTCGCGGCCCTGCGCAAGGCGTTGAACCTCCTGGACGGCTAGCTGTCAGCGCCCCGGCGGCTGCCGGAAACCTTTCGTCAATCCTGTTTTCACGACCGGCCCGCCGTCCGGCCCGAGTTCACCTTTCCTTATGCGCTCCCATGCGAAGTTTTGCCGCACCCACGAGCAGCGTGGGCAGGAGCGTGGGTAGTCGGGGGCGCCCGTCACCGGGCGCGCTGTTCCCGGACGGACCGATCCGGGACAGATCGAGGGAGCTGGGAATGAACGTCTTTCAACACCGATTCAAGACGGCGATCATCGCCGCGGTGGCCGCGTTGGCGGCGCTGCTGGCTACCGTTTCGGCCGGCGAAGCGGCGAACAACAAGGGCATGGCGACAATCCCGCTGACGCTCATCAACAAGTCCGGGCATCGCGGCAAGATGTTCGTGATGGTCTACGGTCAGCTCGGCAGCACGTGGTACGTCGTCACCAACAAGAAGGGCGACGTGGCCGCGCTGCCGGACTCGAACACCTATCGCCCGTACGGGCTCAATGTCGGACGCAAGAAGAAGCTCACGATCCGCGTCCCCGAGCTGATGCACTCGCGGGTCTACGTCTCGTTCGGCAAGAAGCTGCAGCTGATAAGCCCGGGAGGCGCGCCGACGCCGACGTCCGGCTGGTCGAAGCTCGACCAGAACAACGACACGAACCCGAACTTCTACACGCTGTTCGACTGGTTCGAGTACAGCTGGGGACCGCAGCCGGCGCCCGTGCCGCCGCTCTTGCCGGCGAACGCGACCTACATCAACGGCAACCAGACGCAGGTGGACATGTTCGGCATCCCGATGCTGTTCACCTTCGTGGGCGTCGACGCCAACAACAAGGTGTCGGTGCTCAAGGGCGGCTTCTCCTCGGCCAAGGCGCGCAAGAACATCTTCACGGCTCTGCGCAGGGCCGGGGCGCCGTGGCACAGCCTCGTCGTCGATCCGCACCGCGGCATCCCGCTGCGCGCGATCTCCCCCTACAACGGCATCAGCATGGGCACGTTCCCGTCGAACCAGCTCGACAGCTACATCGACCAGGTGTGGGCCAAGTACACCGGCGCCACCGCGGCGAAGACGCTGATCGCGAACACGACCGGTCCGACCCAGAACTTCACCGGGCAGGTGAGCGGCACGAGCCTCGTCTTCACCCGCTCGACCGGCGGCACGGCGACGTTCTCCAAGCCGACGACGATGCAGGCCTACCAGGCCTGGGCGCCGACCGTGTCCGACCCGGGCGACGGCGACCTCGTCACCGGTGCCGGCGAGATCGAGACCTACGTGCAGGCGGCGCTGCTGCGCTCGACCATGCTCGTCAACAACGACATCGGCACGTGCCCCAGCAAGACCCCGTACTACCGGTATGCGCCGGTCGACCAGTACTCGAAGATCATCCACCAGTACGCCTACAAGCACCTGGCCTACGGCTTCGGCTACGACGACCACTGCAACCAGGGCAGCGACCAGCAGGTCTTCCAGCCCAGGAAGGTCATCCTGAGGATCCAGGCGCTCAACAAGTAGCGCGACGCGGGATCGCGGCCGGGGGCGGCTCAGCGCCCCCGGCCTTCGTCTTGCGGACACCGCGCGCGCTGGACATCGGGCCGCCTTCGGCTGTCTGATGACGCGATGTCCGAGGACCTTTCCGAAGCCCCGCCCGAAGACCCGCTTTCCCGGGCGCTCGGCTATCCCTATCCGCGCCATTCCGGGCCCGTGCTGTTCGATCCGGGGTCCGGCGCGGTCGAGGCCCATGTCGTCGACATCGGCCCGGCGCACGGTCATTTCCTGGAGGGCCTCCGCGCCCCGGTGCCGACGCGCTCGGTCGCGGTGAGGACGGGCGACGGGACGGTCGAGATCGCCGAGGCGGTCACGCTGGTCGCCGCGGGATCGAACGGCTCGACGATGCAGCTCGCGCGCAAGTACAGGGCGCGGCGCCACGCTCCGCCGATCCTGATCGCACCGGCGACGATCACCGGGGCGGTCAGCGTCTACTCCGCCCACATCACCGCCTACGGCTCGGTGCCGGCGACGATGCACGCCGCGGACGCCTCCGCCGTGCTGCACGTCCTGCTGATGCCGGCGGAGGAACTCGCCCACATGAACGCGACCGAGGCGCTCGGCGCGAACTACGTGCTCGCCGCGCCGCGGGCGATGGCCGCGACCGTCGAGGGCGTGCCGGTCCCCGCGCCGCTCGCCTACGTGTCGAAGCGCGGCGCGGTGGCCCTGGATGCGGGACCGGTCCTGCTGGCGACGACGGGCGGGGAGACGACCGGATACGCATCGGCCGGACAGCGGGAGATGATGGAGCGGGTGAAGGCCCATGTCGGCGACGAGCGCCCGCTCGAGGCGTTCGTCCTGCGCCTGATCGCCGACAGGGACGCGCGCGCGGCCGTCACGAGCCGGCTCGCCGAGACCGGGCGGCGCTGGGAGCTCGACAGGGACGAGATCGTCGCCGACGGGTCTTGAAGTTCCAGGCGGCTCAGCGCACGCCGAGGATGCCGCCGCCGGGGACCTTGGTGCGCAGCCGCTGCAGGCCTTCCTTGGCGGGGGCGTAGTTGCCGTTGATCGACAGGGCGCGGTTGTAGGCGGCGACCGCCTGGACGAAATCGCCCTGCTGCTCGAGCGCCATGCCGCGGCTGGTCCAGGCCTCGTAGTAGCGCACGTTGATCTGGAGGGCGCGGTTGAAGTCCTCGAGGGCGGCGTCGACGTTGCCGATCTGGAAGTTCGAGATGCCGCGGCCGTGATAGGGCTCGGGCGCGGCGGGGTCGAGGCCGATCGCGGTGGTGAAGTCCTCGATGGCGAAGTTGTGCAGGCCGCGGCTCTGGTAGATCAGCGCACGGTTGTGGAAGCCCTGCGGGTCGTCCGGCTGCAGGCGGATGGCGCGGTCGAAATCGGCGAGCGCCAGCGAGATCTGGCCCTGCTGGCGATAGACGTTGCCGCGGCCGATATAGGCGGGCGCGTAGCGCGGGTCGGTGGCGATCGCCCGGTCGTAGTCCTTCAGGGCGAGATCCATCTTGCCGAGCTGGCGGTAGACGAGCGCCCGGTTGGCGTAGGCCTGATGGAACCGCGGATCGAGCTGGATCGCCTTGTCGAAGTCGGCGAGCGCCTCGTTGTAGCGGCCGGACGCGCCGTAGGCCGTGCCGCGGACGTTGTAGGCGCTCGGGTTGTTCGGCTCGCGCTCGATCACCTCGGTCAGCGAGGCGATGTTGACCGAGGCGCCCGCGAAGGTGCCGGAATCGGCGGAGGCGAAGGTCTCGCTCGGCAGGGTCTGGCACGAAGCCATCAGGAGGCCGATGCCAACCAGCGCGCCGGCCGTCGTGATCGCGCGGTTTGCCGTGAGGGAAAACGTCATGGGTCGCGGGGCCGGCATGGATTCGGGGCGGGGCTCACCTCCGCCTAGATGCCATTTGCGGCAGTTTTGGGATCGCGCCGGCGGGACGGACGGGCATCCCGCGGAGGTAATCGGGCCAGGCGTTCCTAGCGCTTGCGCCGACCGGCGACCAGGCCTTCGCGCTGCGCGCGCTTGCGGGCGAGCTTGCGGGCCCGGCGGATCGCCTCGGCCTTCTCGCGCGCCTTCTTCTCGGACGGCTTCTCGTAGAAATTCCGCAGCTTCATCTCGCGGAAAATGCCTTCGCGCTGCATCTTCTTCTTCAGCGCCTTGAGAGCCTGATCCACGTTGTTTTCGCGAACGATAACCTGCACGCGCTCACCCTTCCTGTGATCCAAAGGACGTTCAGATTGTGCGATTTTGCTTTCGTCGGCCCGAAAAGGACCGACGGAAACACCCGCGCCCCGAACTGGTCGCGAGCGAAAATCCGGCGCCCGATTACCAGAAATCGGCGGCCAAGTCCACTTCGAGAATGTTAATCGGACGCCAGGCTTCCCAAAGGGGACAGGCGGGTGACATGGCCCATCTTGCGCCCCGGACGGCTCTCCGACTTGCCGTAGAGATGCAGCGCGGCGCCGGGCTCGGCGGCGAGCTTCTCCCAGGCGTCGGCCTCGGCGCCGATCAGATTGGTCATCTCCGCGTCGGCGAAACGGGCCGTCGAGGGCACCGGCCAGCCGGCGACGGCGCGTATGTGCGCCTCGAACTGGGAGAGCGGGCAGGCTTCCAGCGTCCAGTGGCCGGTGTTGTGGACGCGCGGGGCGATCTCGTTGACGAGCAGCGATTCGCCCTGGGACTGCCGGACGACGAACATCTCGACGGCGAGAACGCCGACGTGGCCGAGCGCCTCGGCGATCTCGCGGGCGATGTCGACCGCCTCCTCGGCGGTCTCCGGCGCGATGCGGGCGGGGACGCGGCTGACCTTCAGGATGCCGCCCCGGTGCAGGTTCTCGGCGACGTCGTAGGCGGAGAACGAGCCGTCGAGACCGCGGACGGCGACGACGGAGACCTCGCAGGAGAACGGCACCAGCGCCTCCAGCACGGCCGGCGCCTCGCCGATCGCCTCCCAGGCGGCGCCGGCCTCGTCCGCGCTCAAGACGCGCGCCTGGCCCTTGCCGTCGTAGCCGAGCCGGCGGGTCTTGAGCAGCGCCGGCGCGCCGAGCGCGGCGATCGCATCGCGCAGGTCGTCTGGGCCGTCGACCCCGGCCCAGGCGGCGGTCGGGATGCCCAGGTCCTCGCAGAGCCGCTTCTCCTCCAGCCGGTCCTGGCAGACGGCGAGCGAGCGGTCCGGGGGACGCGCGGGAACGGCGGCCGACACTGTCTCGACCGTCCCGGCAGGCACGTTCTCGAACTCGTAGGTGACGACGTCGCAAGCCCCGGCGAACGCCTCGAGCGCGGCCCTGTCGTCATAGGCGGCAACGGTCCGGGCGGCGGAGACGGCGAAGGCGGGGCTGTCGGGTTCGGGGCAGTAGACGTGGCAGGACATGCCGATCCGCGCGGCGGCCGTCGCTAGCATGCGGCCGAGCTGGCCGCCGCCGAGAATGCCGATCACCGAGCCGGGGGGCAGGGCGGTCACGCGTCGTCCTTCGGCCGCTCGGCGACGGCCTCGGTGCGCGCGCGGCGCCAGGACTCGAGCCGTTCGGCGAGCGCCGGATCGGAGAGGGCGAGGACGGAGGCGGCGAGGAGGGCGGCGTTGGTGGCGCCGGCCGGACCGATGGCAAGCGTGCCGACGGGCACGCCGGCCGGCATCTGGACGATCGACAGGAGGCTGTCCTGGCCCTTCAGCGCCCTGGATTCGATGGGAACGCCGAAGACGGGAAGCGTCGTCATGGCGGCGGCCATGCCGGGCAGGTGGGCGGCGCCGCCGGCGCCGGCGATGATGACCCGGAAGCCGGCCTCCTTCGCCCCGGTGGCGAAATCGTAGAGGCGTTTCGGCGTGCGATGGGCGGAGACGATGCGCGCGTCGTAGGCGACGCCGAGGGCGTCGAGGGTCTCGGCCGCGGCGCGCATCGTCGCCCAGTCCGACTGGCTTCCCATGATGATGGCGACGGGTGGCGTTTCGGCCGATGTCCTGGCCATGTCTGGGTGCTCCCGGAAAAGCGGCGGATTATAGGGATGGCGCAAAAAGGGGCAAGCGATCGCGCGCCGCCACGGGGGCGAATTCGAACGCAAGGCGCGCCAAGGGCGGGCCGCCTTCGGGACGGTCGCGAAGGAACCGGGTCCGTCCCGAATGGCGATCGCCCGACAATCGAAGGTACATGGTTAATCCTTTCCCGATTCGCGTATAGTTACCCGGTTTCAAGGGAATACGAATGGAATCCGAGCGCAGCCGCAAAGGACAGACGGGCACGGACGCCGTCCGGCGGGTCGAGCAGACGCGCCGCCTCGCCAGGCGGACCCCGGACGGAACGCTCAACGACGCGGTCGCGGGCGGGCTCCCCGACGGCCCCCTGGGGGCTGTCGGCGAGGACGTCAGGTCCATGGTGATGCAGCTCGCCGCCCGGGTCGACGATCTGACCGGCGAACTCGACCAGGCGCGCCGCCGCGTCGCCGAACTCGAGACGCTCGCCGACGAGGACGCGCTGCTCCCCGTCCTCAACCGGCGCGGCTTCATGCGCGAGCTGAAGCGGGCGATCTCCGCCATCGAGCGCTACGGGACGCCGGCCGCGCTGATCTGCCTCGACGTCGACGGCCTGAAGGCCGTCAACGACGCCTATGGCCATTCGGCGGGCGACGACGTGTTGCGCGACATCGTGAGGCGGGTGCGCGGCAGCCTGAGGGCGTCTGACCTCATCGGGCGGCTCGGCGGCGACGAGTTCGGCGCCGTCCTGTGGACCGCCTCGGAAGCCGATGCGGCGCGGAAGGGCGTGTCGCTGGCGGCGGAGGTCGCGGCGACGCCGGTTTCCGTCGCGGGACACCTGCTCACGGTCGGCGTGTCGGCGGGAGCGACCGGGCTCAAGCCGGACGACACCGCCGAAGCGGCGCTCAAACGCGCCGACGAAGCCATGTACCGGGCCAAGCGCGGCGAATCGTGAACGATATGCCGGCGGGCCGCCCGCCCGTATCGTTACGTCGCGGAAGGTGCGGCCTCAGGCGATGATGTCGGGGGTCAGCCGGTCCTCGATGTAGGAGATCCGGTCCTTCAGGAAGAGCTTGCGCTTCTTCAGCCGCTTGATCTGCAGGTTGTCGACGGGGCCGGAGGCTTCCAGCGCGGCGATGGCGCTGTCGAGATCGCGATGCTCCTGCCGCAGCGCAATCAGTTGATCGCGCAGTGATTCTTCGTCCTCGTCGCTCATTCAGTCCCGGCCTCCGGGGGGCGTGCCCGTCGCCGGTACTATACCAGAAACCGGGGGATGATCGCGAGCCGTCAAGGGGCAAACGCAGTTTTCCACGCCGTCCCCCGCGCATGGTCGAAACAGACAATTTCGGGGACCGGATTCATCGACAACAAAGAGGGACTGTGTCACACTTATATGACCCTTCATAGCGGCAAAAGGAGGCGCATATGACGGTCGCATCGCATCTGGCCGAGCTGGTAGAGAAGCACCGGGCGCTGGAGCGCTCGATCGAAGAGGAAATGGCCCGGCCGTATGCTGACGATATCCGCGTCGCGGAAATGAAGAAGAAGAAGCTGAAGCTCAAGGAGCAGATCGAGCGCCTTCGCACGGACGGCGTTTCCGTCCACTGACGCTCCCCCCGCCGGCCGTGGTACGGACGGGACCGGGGCCGGAACCGAAGAAAGCCGAAACGGATACGACGAGGCGCTCGCCGTAAGGCGGGCGCTTTTGTATTTTGTGGCGTCCCCAGCCGGCGGAGGGCGCCATGGACAGGTCGCGCGTGCTTATCGGTGTTCCGGTCGATTCCTCGGGTGTCGGCGGCGGCCTGGAGATCGGGCCGGTGGTGCTGCGCCGTCTCGGCCTGCGCGAGGCGGTCGGCGCGGCCCGCGACTTCAACGACATGCCGGTGCGCATCCGCGGCGACCGCGACCGCAAGACCGGCGTGATCGGCTTCGCCTCCGTCGCCGAGATGACCGCGGAAGTGCGCCGGCAGGTCGGAGCGGCCCTCGCCGAGGGGCTCGTGCCGGTGCTGATCGGAGGCTGCTGCTCCTACCTGCCCGGCGCGCTCGCCGGGGCGCGGGACGCGCTCGGGCGGATCAGTCTCGCCTATGTCGACGGCCACATCGACCTCTACGACGGCAGGACCTCGCCGACCGGCGAACTTGCCGACATGCCGCTCGGCATCGTGCTCGGCCGCGGGCCCGGCGCGTTCGCGCCGCTGATGGGGGCGCCGGCCGTGATCGATGCCGCCGACGTCGCCCTGCTCGGGGCCCGCGACGCGCAGGATGCGATCGGCTTCGGCTCCGTCTCGCCGCAGGACTGCGGCCTGAGGGTCCAGGACCCGGCGGCGCTGCGCCGGACGGGTTTCGCCGAGGCCGGCACCGCCGCCGCCGACCTGCTGGCAGCGGGACCGGGCCGGTTCTGGCTGCATCTCGACTACGACGTGCTCGACGCCGACGCGTTCCCCGCCGTCGACTACAGGATGCCGGGCGGGCTGCAGCCCGACGAGCTTGTCGCGCTGATCCGGCCGCTCGTCGGAAGCCCCGCGCTGGCCGGCCTGTCGCTCGCCTGCTACAACCCGGGCCTCGACGACCTGGAGCTTACCGGCGGCAGGCTCGCGGTCGACATCCTCGCCAGGGCCTTCGCGCCATAGCACCGGACCGGTTCAAACGCCGGCGCTTCTCAGGCAAGCTCACGTGAAGCGATTCGCCGCCCGGCGGCGGATGCGAAACCTCCCGGGGGACGGCGTTGGGACAGCTCTTGCGGCAGGAACTGGTCACGAGCTTCGTGACGCTGTGGGTGGTGCTCGATCCCCTGAGCACGATCAGCGTGTTTCTCGGGCTGACGCACGGCATGGAGGCGGCCCGGCGGAAGGTGCTCGCCACGAAGGCGGTGCTGATAGCGTGCGTCGTGCTCCTGTTCTTCATCGTCGCCGGGCAGTTCCTGCTCGATGCGATGAACATCCCGCTGCACTCCTTCCAGATCGCCGGCGGCATCGTGCTGTTCCTCTTCGCGATCGGCCTGATCTTCGGCGAGACCAAGCGGCAGCCGGTGGAAGCCGTGCCGGTCGCGGGCTCCGACGATTCCGTCGCCGTCTTCCCGCTGGCGATCCCGACGATAGCGGGTCCCGGCGCGATGCTCGCCGTCGTGCTCCTCACCGACAAGGAGCGCTACTCGTTCAGCCAGCAGTTCGATACCGTCGTCGTGCTGACGGTCGTGCTGTTCCTCCTGTGGCTAGCCCTGATGCTCGCCAACCCGATCAGCCGCGTGATCGGCGCCTCGGGCGCCAACGTGCTGGCCCGCATCATGGGCCTGCTGCTCGCCGCGGTAGCCGTCAACAACGTGCTGGCGGCGACGAGGGTCTATGTCGGGACGATGGTGGGACAGCCCTAGACGTCCTTCGCCATCTCGCGCAGCACGAACTTCTGGATCTTGCCCGTCGAGGTCTTCGGCAGCTCGGCGAAGATCACCGTGCGCGGGCATTTGAAGTGGGCCATCCGCTCGCGGCACCAGGCGACGATGTCTTCGGCGGTGACGTCGCTGCCGGGCTTCGCCTCGACGAAGGCGCAGGGTGTCTCCCCCCACTTGTCGTCCGGCCTGGCGACGACGGCGACGGCCTGCACGCCGGGGTGCTTGTAGATCGCGTCCTCGACCTCGATCGAGGAGATGTTCTCGCCGCCCGAGATGATGATGTCCTTCGAGCGGTCCTTGAGCTGGATGTAGCCGTCGGCATGCATCACGCCGAGGTCGCCGGAGTGGAACCAGCCGCCGGCCAGCGCCTCCTCGGTCGCCTTGCGGTTCTTGAGATAGCCTTTCATGACAATGTTGCCGCGAAACATCACCTCGCCGATCGTCTCACCGTCGGCGGGCGTCTCGCGCATCGTTTCCGGGTCCATCACCGTCAGCCCTTCGAGCGCCGCGTAGCGCACGCCCTGCCGCGCCTTCCTGGTCGCCTGGCCGGCGCCGTCGAGCGCGTTCCAGTCCTGATGCCATTCATTGACGACCGCCGGGCCGTAGGTCTCGGTGAGGCCGTAGAGATGCGTCACCGCGAAGCCGGCTTTAGCCATTCCTGCCAGCACCGCCTCCGGGGGCGGCGCGGCCGCCGTGTTGAAGGTCACGGTCTGGGGGAAGTCGCGCTTGTCCTCGGCGCTGGCGCCGATCAGCATCGACATGACGACCGGTGCGCCGCACAGATGCGTCACGCCGTGATCCGCGATCGCGTCATACATGGCCTTGGCCCGCACCCAGCGCAGGCACACATGCGTGCCCGCCTGCAGGGCGAGCGTCCATGGAAAGCACCAGCCGTTACAGTGGAACATCGGCAGCGTCCACAGA
>JAEWYT010000106.1 GCA_023458595.1 Pseudomonadota bacterium | reverse complement strand
AGTCTGTGCGCGGCTCTGACCCCGATGCCGCACTGTACTGGCTGGTACGCATGCTCGATGGCGGCGCCGATCCGCGCTACATGGCCCGACGCCTGATCCGCATGGCCTGGGAGGACATCGGCCTGGCCGACCCTCGCGCCATGCAGATCACCAACGAGGCGGCGCAAACCTATGAACGCCTGGGCAGTCCCGAGGGTGAACTGGCGCTGGCCCAGGCCGTGCTCTACCTGGCCGTGGCGCCCAAGAGCAATGCTGGCTACCAGGCCTACAACCAGATGAAGGCCCTGGTCAAAGCCGACAGCACGCGGCCCGTGCCCATGCACCTGCGCAATGCCCCGACCAAGATGATGAAGGCCATGGACTGGGGCAAGGGCTACCGCTACGCCCCCGCCGAGGAAGGTGGCTTTGCGGCCGGGGAGGATTACTTTCCCGAGGGGCTGGACAATCCCCACTTCTACCAACCCGTGCCGCGCGGCCTGGAGATCAAGATCGGTGAAAAATTGGCGCAACTGCGCCAGCTCAACGAGGCTGCAGAGCAGCAGCGCAAGCCGTGAGGGTCCGCCTGCGTCGCGCCACCGCGGTGCGGCAGGCATGCCCTCGCTGCGGCGACAAAATGTTCAATTTTTTTTCGAATTTGATCAATGAGTGTGCGCTTGCGTTCTTTTTTGTTGTTTCATGCTTCGTCACACATTTGTCATAAAAATTTAATTAAATATTCACTGTTTTGTCATGGACAATGCGCGGCAACCAGCCGCCTTGGCCGGTGCCACAACCCGGAACGGCGACACCTGCGTCGCCCCGCCGGAACGACAGGAATGGCGCGCTGCGCGCATTTCCACAGATCCAGCAGCCTACGTGTTTGCCACGCGTAGGCTTTCTAGTTTCCAACGCTATACATAACTCTTGAAGGAGCGTTCATGCTGTTTGGCAAGCTCTTGCCCCGCGAAGGCAATTTTTTCGAAATGTTCAACCAACATGCCGAGCGCATCGTGGAAGCCGCACGTGCGTTCTCGCAGATGGTGGCCAACTACAACGATCCGCACCTGCGTGAGAAGTACAACAGCGATGTCGACAACGCCGAGCGCGCCGCCGACCGTGTGACCCACGAAGTCACCAAGACCCTGCACCAGACCTTCATCACCCCCCTGGACCGTGAGCACATCCACGGCCTGATCAACACCATGGACGACGTGGTGGACCTGATCCAGGACTCGGCTGAAGCCATGGCGCTGTACGACATCCGCCAGATGACCGAAGAGATGACGCGTCTGGCCGACCTGAGCCTCAAGTGCTGCGAGCGCGTGCGCGATGCCGTCAAGCTGCTGAACCAGATCGCCGACCAGTCGGTGGCCGAGGCCGCCCTGAAGACCTGTCAGGAAATCGACCGCCTGGAATCGGACGCCGACCGCGTGCTGCGCGCCGCGATGAGCAAGCTGTTCCGTGAAGAGCAGGATGTGCGCGAACTGATCAAGCTCAAGGGTGTGTACGAGCTGATGGAAACCATCACCGACAAGTGCGAGGACGTCGCCAACACCATCGAGGGCATCGTCCTCGAAAACTCCTGATCGACCAGCACGGGGAATCCTGACCATGGAAACCGTACAAGCCGCCCTGTGGGTGGTCATCCTGCTGGTGGCGATGGCGCTGATCTTCGACTTCATGAATGGCTTTCATGATGCGGCGAACTCGATCGCAACCGTCGTCTCTACCGGCGTGCTCAAACCCACGCAGGCCGTGGTGTTTGCCGCCTTCTTCAACTTTGTGGCGATCTTCGTGTTCCACCTCAGCGTGGCCGCCACGGTGGGCAAGGGCATCGTGAATCCCGAGATCGTGGACACCCACGTGGTCTTCGGCGCCCTGGCCGGCGCCATCGTCTGGAACCTGATCACCTGGTACTACGGCATCCCCTCCAGCTCCTCGCACGCGCTGATCGGCGGCATCGTCGGCGCTGTAGTGGCCAAGGCCGGCACCGGTCCGCTGATTGCCAGTGGCATCCTCAAGACCCTGGCCTTCATCTTCATCTCGCCGCTGCTGGGCTTCCTGTTCGGTTCGCTGATGATGGTGATCGTCGCCTGGATCTGCCGCCGCACGCGCCCCAGCAAGGTGGACAAGTGGTTCCGCCGTCTGCAACTGGTGTCGGCCGGTGCCTATTCGCTGGGCCACGGTGGCAACGATGCGCAAAAGACCATCGGCATCATCTGGCTGCTGCTGCTGGGCACGGGCTACATGTCGAGCACCGAATCCAGCCCGCCCATCTGGGTGATCGTCAGCTGCTACGCGGCGATCGGCCTGGGCACCATGTTCGGTGGCTGGCGCATCGTGAAGACCATGGGCCAGAAGATCACCAAGCTCAAGCCCGTGGGCGGCTTCTGTGCCGAATCCGGGGGCGCGATGACGCTGTTCTTCGCCACCTTCCTGGGCGTGCCCGTCTCCACCACCCACACCATCACCGGCGCCATCGTCGGCGTGGGCTCCACCCAGCGCATGAGCGCGGTGCGCTGGGGCGTGGCCGGCAACATCGTCTGGGCCTGGATTCTGACCATCCCCGCCAGCGCCTTCGTGGCGGCCGTGGCCTACTGGGTCAGTCTGCAGCTCTATTAAAAAGAGCGCCTGGCGCTGATGCCAAAAGGACTTCAGAGTGGAATGACTCTGAAGTCCTTTTTCTTTCTGCGCAAGCTGCTACGTTGTTGGAAGCAGCCAAGTCCTCATTGGGAAATCTTGCGCGCTTCCTCAATCTGGTATTCGAAGTAGTGCTGGAAGCTGTAGGCCAGGCTGGCCATCAGCACCGCCGCCCCCACCATCAGGGCGGCCGCGATGGCGGCAATCGTGAACCAGTTGGTGTGGCCGGCCGGCGCATCGGCGCTGGCCTGCGGGTTGAAACGGGCGTTCCATTGCTGCGGCTGGCGCAGACCGTAGAGGATGGCCACCAGGGCGCAGGCGGCGATGGTGAAGCCCAGCAGCGGAATCAGCACCCAGCTGAGCTGGTCATCCTGGCCGAACTGCTGCACGCGCTGGATGCCATACAGCCCCAGCGCCGTGGGAATGGGCAGGGCCCAGCCCAGGGTGTCGCCCATCCCATGCAGATAAAACCGGTGCAGCCCCAGGGGGCCTCCGACGAATGCCAACCACGCTGCAACGGTCTTGTTCTTCATGCCCCCATTATTCGGGTGAGGTGCTGGCGCCGGCACCTAGGGACTTCTCCATCATCACCACATCCAGCCAGCGGTCGAACTTCCAGCCCACGGCGCTGAGCGTGCCCACATGCGCAAAGCCTGCGGCGCGGTGCACCCCCACCGATCCGGCATTCGTGCTGTCGCCGATCACTGCGATCGGCTTGCGCACGCCGACGGCTTCGCACTCCCGGCACAGCGCATCCAGCAGCAAGCGGCCAATGCCCTGGCCGCGCGCCGCGTCGGACACGTAGATGGAATCTTCGGCCGAGAACCGGTAGGCCGGGCGTGGTTTGAACCAGTTGGCATAGGCGTAGCCCAGGATGCTGCCATCCTCGCCTTCAGCCACCAGCCAGGGCAGCTGCTTGTTCAGCACGTCCTGGCGGCGGGTCGTCATGTCGGCCAAGGAGGGCGGCTCGATCTCGAAGGTGCCGGTGCCGTGCAGCACGTGGTGGCGGTAAATGGCCGTGATGGCGGGCAAATCCAGGGGTTGGCTGGGGCGGATGTTAGGCATAAAAATCAGAACCCTATATAATCTTGCGTTTTCGGCGTGTCGCTGGCCGGGTGGCCATGTCGCGTGTCTCAAACGCCGTGAAAAACTCTTGCAGCAAATTTGCTGTGACCACCCGAAGGATAAATCATGGTCGTTATTCGACTCTCCCGCGGCGGCTCCAAGGCACGTCCTTTCTTCAACATCGTCGTGACCGACAAGCGCGTTCGTCGCGATGGCGCTTTCATTGAGCGCGTGGGCTTCTACAACCCCACCGCCCGTGGCGCTGAAGAAGGTCTGCGCATTGCGCTGGACCGCGTGACCTACTGGAAGGGCGTTGGCGCCCAGGCTTCCGACACCGTCGAACGCCTGCTCAAGCAAGCTGCCGCCAAGGCTGCTGCCTAATCAGCACCCCCATTGAAAACGGGTTCCGTTGGCTAGTCTGACGGAACCCGTTTTTTCTTTT
>JAEWYT010000105.1 GCA_023458595.1 Pseudomonadota bacterium | reverse complement strand
GCCGGCGGCTTGCCGCCCTGGCTGCTCGCCTCCACCGAGGCCGACGCGCGGGGCCCGGGAGACACGCCGGCCGCCGATGGGCGTCCGGCGGGCACCCCGGCGGCGGCGGATGGGCGGATGCCCGGCGACGGCGACGAAGCCGACGCCAACGCCTTGCTCGCCGGGACGGTCGACCCGTCGCTCGCCGCGCTCTCGCCGCCTCCGGATTCAGACGACGGCGCCGTCGATACGCCGACGACGCAGCGTGGCCAGGCACTTGCCGCCGCGATCGGCGACACGAAGTCGCAGCTCGCCGAAAGCGGCGACGCGAAGAACAAGGGCGCAACCGGCGAAGCCGTGAGCGACGTCGCGGGCAGGCGCTCCGCCGACGCAAAGTCCGAACCGGCGCCGACCGCCGGTCCCGCGGCCGAATCCGCGCTGCGATCGGTGACCGACGCCGCCGGCGATCCCGACCTCGACACCGTTCTCGCAGCCCTCGGCCGCCGCCCGGCCGAGCCGGCGCCAGCCGCAACGGCCGAGCGCTCGCAAGCCGCCGCGACCGGGACCGAACAGGCGGCCCGCTCCGCCGATCCGGCCGTCCAGACGGCGGACCCCCGGACGCGCGAGCGTGATGTGGCGAAGGCGAAGCCCGCCGCGGCCGCCGAAAAGCCGAAGGAGGCCTCCGGCTCCGACAGGAGCGCCGGTGACGCCCTGACCCGGCTCCTCGCAGCCGGACAGGCCGCCGCCAAGGGTCCGCTCGCGAATGCGACGGCAACGCCCGGCGACGCCGCCGGCACGGACGGCCAGGCCTCCAGGCCGGCCCTCGTCTCCTCGGCTCTGCTGACGATCAATGAGGTCGGCGGCGCGACGCCCGGCCAGACGGCGCCCGCGACCCATTCCCTGACCGCGACCGGCACCCCGCAGATCGGCGACACGGTGCGTCCGAACGTCGAGGCCATGGCCGTGCGTATCGCCCATGAGGCGCGCGACGGCTCGCAGCGCTTCGAGATAGCCCTCGACCCGCCGGAACTCGGCCGCGTCGACGTGCGCCTGGAGTTCTCCCGCGACGGCCGGATGACCACGCACCTGCTGGTGGACCGCAACGACACGCTCGACGCCCTCATGCGCGACGGGCGCGGCCTCGAGCGGGCCTTGCAGGCGCATGGCCTGAAGCTCGACGACGGTGGCGTGCAGTATCACCTGCGCGACCAGTCGGCGTTCGCCCAGCACCAGCAGCAACAGCAGCACAATGACGCCTCGGACCGCCAGAACGGCGGCGGCGACACAACCAGTCCGACATCGGCCGCTGAAACCGGAGAGCCCGGCAACCGCCGTCAGCTCACGCTTGGCGGCCTCGATGTGACGATATAGGGAACGGATATGGCCATCGACGCGATCTCGGGCCTGCAGACTATCGGGCAGTCCGCCTACGACAACGGCACCATAGCCGACAACTTCGATTCATTCCTGCAGATCCTGACCACCCAGTTGCAGAACCAGAATCCGCTCGACCCGCTGGACACCAACCAGTTCACCCAGCAGCTCGTTCAGTTCGCCGATGTCGAACAGTCGATCAAGGCGAACAAGAACCTGGAA
This sequence comes from Pseudomonadota bacterium, assembly GCA_023458595.1. Lineage (GTDB taxonomy): Bacteria > Pseudomonadota > Alphaproteobacteria > Rhizobiales > Tepidamorphaceae > Microbaculum. The sequence goes on along the minus strand of JAEWYT010000105.1, from coordinate 65,635 downwards.
GCCCTGATCCAGATGTCGGCCGCAAACACCGCCACGGCAGCGACGGGATTCCTGGGCAAGCGGGTGATGATCCAGTCCGCCACCCAGACCCTCGCCGACGGCAAGGCGGAATGGAGCTACTACGCGAGCGGCGCGGCGACCGGAGGCACGTTTACCGTCCGCGACGAGACCGGCAAGATCGTCTGGACGGAAACGAAGGACATCGACGCCGGCCGCAACTCCTTCGTCTGGAACGGCCGCGACGACGACGGCAATATCGTCCAGGACGGCAAATACAGCCTGACGGTCGAGGGAACCAACGACGACGGCGACGCGATCAGCGTGTCCGTCGAGGTGGCCGTGACCATAGATGGCATCGATTTCAGCGGCGAGGAGCCGATCCTTCTGGCGGGCGACCAGGGCGTGCCGCTGAGCATGGTGCGGGCCGTGCTCGGCGTCTGATTCCGGGCGGTTTGCGGCCCCGGTGTCTCAAATTGAAGCTAATCCCCGGATATTGTTAAGCAATTGCCTACCATTGCTTTAGCCAAATTTTAAGCCGCCCCGCATATTCTTCCGGCCGTGTTGGTCAGTAGAGTATGTGAGTATTATCCATGACCGATCAGTACCGCCCCCGGGCGAAGTACGTGATTGGGCCGGACGGCAGCCCTCTCACCATTGCCGATCTGCCGCCGAAGAACACCAAGCGGTGGGTCATTCGGCGCAAGGCGGAGGTGGTGGCTGCTGTGCGTGGCGGCCTGCTGAGCCTCGAGGAGGCCTGCGAGCGCTATACGCTCACCGTCGAGGAATTCTTGAGCTGGCAGCATTCGATCGACCGGCACGGGCTCCCCGGCCTGCGCGCCACCAGGGTGCAGCAATACCGCCAATAGCAGGGCGCGCGTCCTCAGAACGTGCCACGACCGACGCCGGCCTTCGAGCCGGCGTTTCGCGTTTTGCGAAACACCGGACCCTATGCGGATCCCGACGAAGCCCGCATCGCCTCCCATTAGCCCGGAGGTAACGATTGCCTCCCGCTTCCGGCGCGACTGTCCCGCTGCGGACCACTTTGGCGTGCACATTAATCGTCTTGTTAAGGACTTGTTTAGCATTCGGGTGGGAAATTCTTGCCGGGTCGCGACCGGCATGCGTCGACCAGTGATTCTCGAACTTGATCCGGTCAACGGGCAGAAGTGGGGCGATAGAGGGGCGTGGTGCAGGGAGGGCTGGAGTTCCTGAAGACTTTGGGCGCCGGGCGCCTGGCGGCGATGGGCGCCGTCGGCGTCGGTCTCATCGGCTTCTTCGCCTTCCTGATCCTCTACCTGTCGTCCGAGACGATGGTGCCGATCTATACGGATTTGGACTACGAGGATTCCAGCGCTGTCGTCAGCGAGCTGGAGAAGCGCGGCATTCCCTACGAGATGCGCCGAGACGGCTCCACGATCCTGGTGCCGGAGAGCAAGATGCTGCGGCTGCGCATGGATCTCGCCGGCGAGGGCCTGCCGACCGGTGGCGGCATCGGCTACGAGATCTTCGACCGCGGCGACACCCTCGGCGCCACGTCGTTCGTCCAGAACATCAATCATCTGCGGGCGCTCGAGGGCGAGCTGGCGCGCACGATCAAGGAGCTCGACCGGGTCTCCGCCGCCCGCGTCCACCTCGTCATCCCGGAGCGCCGCCTGTTCAGCCAGGACGCGATCAGCCCGACCGCTTCGATCGTGGTCAAGACCCGGGGCTCCCTCGACGCCTCGCAGATCCGCGCGATCCGCCATCTCGTGGCCTCCGCCGTCGAGGGCCTGATCCCGGCCCGCGTCGCCATCGTCGACGACGGCGGCCGCCTGCTCGCCGACGGCACCGGCGACGACGATCCGGGCTCGGCCACCGTCCTCGACGAGCGCCGCCGCGGGATCGAGCAGCAACTGCGCGCGCAGGTCGAAAACATCGTCGCGAGCGTGGTCGGCCCCGATCGCGTCCGCGTGCAGGTGGCCGCCGAGCTCGAGTTCAACAAGGTGACCCAGACCACCGACCAGTTCGATCCGGAGGGCCGCGTGGTGCGCTCCTCGCAAGTGCGCGAGGAGACGTCGAGTTCGAACGAGACCAATCCCGACGGCTCGACGACGGTCAGCAAGGAGCTTCCGGGCGCCGACCCGAACGCCAACCAGACCGGCACGACACAGAGCACCTCGACGACCGAGGAGGTGACGAACTACGAGATTTCCCGCACTACCAAGACCGAAGTGGTGGAGGCCGGACGCATCCGGCGTCTTTCGGTGGCCGTTGTCGTCGACGGCATCTACACCCAGAACGCCAATGGCGAGATCGTCTACGAGCCGCGCCCGCAGGAGCAGCTCGACCGCATCGCCGCCCTCGTGCGCTCCGCCGCCGGCTTCGACAGCGACCGCGGCGACACGGTCGAGGTCGCCAACCTGCGCTTCGCCGCAGCGCCGCAGAGCATGCCGCTCGAGCAGGCCGATTCCTTCCTGCCGACCTTCACCAAGGCCGACATCATGCGGTTCGCCGAGCTCGGCGTCCTGTTCCTGCTCGGCATGCTGGTGCTACTCTTCGTCGCACGGCCGCTGGTCCGCCGGATCCTCGCCCCCGAGGCCCGCCCGGCCGGCACCGCGCTCGTGCCGGCCGGGGACGCCGGCGCGTCCGAGACAGCGCAGCTCGCCGGGCCCGCCGAACCGAAGGCGCCCGTTCCCGTCCCGCAGACCTTCGAGGCGATCAACTTCGCCGAGCAGATCGGCGAGGTGCAGGCCCAGTCGCTGCGCCGCGTCGGCGAACTGATCGAGCAGAACCCCAACGAGGCTCTGACCATCATCCGTAACTGGATCCACGAGGCCGCGGCATGATCAATCCGCCCGCCCCCGCCGAGCCGCGTATCCCGGAAACGGTCGCCGACCTGAACGGGCCGGAGCGCGCGGCGGTACTGCTGCTCGCACTCGGCCAGGAGCACGGCGAGAACATCTGGCGCCAGCTCGACGACGAGGAGGTCCGGCTGATCTCGATCGCCATGTCGAAGCTCGGCAAGATCAAGGGCGAGCTGATCGAGAAGCTCATGGTCGACTTCGTCCTCGACATGGGCCACGCCGGCGCGCTGGTCGGCAACTACGACTCCACGGAGCGCCTCCTGCAGCAGTTCCTGCCCGGCGATCGCGTCAACGTGATCATGGAGGAAATCCGCGGCCCCGCCGGCCGCAACATGTGGGAGAAGCTCTCCAACGTCCAGGAGCAGGTGCTCGCCAACTATCTCAAGAACGAATATCCGCAGACGATCGCGGTGGTGATGTCGAAGATCAAGCCGGAGCACGCCGCCCGTGTGCTCTCCATCCTCCCAGAGGACCTGGCGCTCGAGGTCATCAACCGCATGCTCCGCATGGAGTCCGTCCAGAAGGAGATCCTCGAGCGCCTGGAGCAGACGCTTAGGCTCGAATTCATGTCGAACCTCGCCAAGACCCAGCGCCGCGACGCACACGAGCAGATGGCGGACATCTTCAACAACTTCGACCGGCAGACCGAGTCGCGCTTCATGACCTCGCTCGAGGAGCACAACCGCGACGCCGCCGAGCGCATCAAGACGCTGATGTTCACCTTCGAGGATCTCGCCAAGCTCGACAACGCCTCGGCGCAGACGCTTCTGCGCCATGTCGACAAGGACAAGCTGGCGATCGCCATGAAGGGCGCCAACGAGACGCTGCGCGACTTCTTCCTGTCGAACCTGTCGTCGCGTGCCGCGGCCATGCTGAAGGACGACATGGAGGTCATGGGCCCCGTGCGCCTGCGCGACGTCGACGAGGCGCAGTCCCAGATGGTCAATCTCGCCAAGGACCTGGCCGCCAAGGGCGAGATCATGATCTCCAAGAACCGCGGCGACGAAGAACTGATCTATTGAGGCGACGACGGCGATGAGCGGAACGACAGCGCAGACGGCAGCCAGACCGGCGCTCTACATGTTCGACGAGGTGTTCGCGCTCGAGCCCGCCGGCGCCCAGGCCTCGCCGCCGCCCGTTTCGAGCGCGGTACTCGCCGAAGCGGTCGCCAAGGCGCGCGAGGAAGGCCGCGCCGCCGGCATCGCCGAGGGCCGCCGCGCAGCCGAACAGGCCATTTCCGGGCGCCTCGCCGCGAGCCTGGAAAAGCTCGTCGGCGCGGCGGCTGCGCTCGGCGAACGCATCGAGGCCGACCGCGCCGAGATCGAGGCGGCCGCCGTCAGGCTGGCGATGACGGCCGCCGGCCGCCTCTCGCCCGCACTGATCGAACGCGAGCCGACCGCCGAACTCGCCGCGCTCCTGCGGGATTGCCTCAGCGGCATCCGCGACGTTCCCCATGTCGCAATCCGGATCTCGGAGAACCTGGTAGAGCCGATGCGCGCCGAATTCGACAGGGTCGCGGCGGAGACCGGCTTTGCCGGCCGCATCGTCGTGCTCGGCGAGCCGGGCATCAGGCCGGGCGACGGCCGCATCGACTGGGCGGACGGCGGCATCGTCCGCGACACGGACGAGACCCGCCGGGCGATCGAGGCGGCGGTCGGCAACTTCGTCACCGCCCGCACCGCCGCGGCCGGAGCGCAACAGGCCGGACCATCGAAGGACGAGAGGGATGAGTAACGAGACCGACAGCCCCTTCGGCGAAATAGAGAAGGACGCACCGCTCGAGGCGGTCAACCCGGCGGAGAGCGGCGACGACGAGGCCACGGCCCATTCGGCGGCCGACCTCGAGGCGGTCTTCGACGTGCCGGTCAAGGTATCGGCGGTGCTCGGACGCTCGCGCATGGAAGTGTCCGAGCTTCTGAAGCTCAAGGCGGGCGCCGTCGTCGAGCTGGACCGCAAGGTCGGCGAGGCGATCGACATCTACGTGAACGACCGCCTGGTGGCGCGCGGCGAGGTCGTCCTCGTCGACGACAAGCTGGGCGTGACCATGACGGAAATCATCAAGGACCGCGGCTGATCGGGCCGGGCCGTATCGAGTGCGAGGGGACTGAACGATGAGGCTGATGATCATCGGATCGTTGCGGGGACAGCTCTCGACCGCGACCCGCATCGCCATGGAGCGGGGCGCCAAGGTGCTCCACGCCCACACCATCGACGAGGCGATGAAGGCGCTGCGCACCGGCCGCGGCGCCGACCTGCTGATGGTCGAGGTCAGCGTCGACATCACCGACCTCGTCGCGCGCCTCGAGCACGAGCGCATCTGCGTGCCGATCGTCGCCTGCGGCATCCAGAACGACGCCCGCGCCGCCGTCGCCGCGATCCGCGCCGGCGCCAAGGAATACATCCCCCTGCCCCCGGACCCCGAGCTGATCGCCGCGGTGCTGGCCGCCGTCGCCAGGGACGGCCATGCCCTCGTCTACCGCGACGAGTCGATGGCAGCCGTCGTGAAGCTCGCCGAGCAGATCGCCCCCTCCGAGGCGAGCGTTCTGATCACCGGGGAGTCGGGCACCGGCAAGGAGGTGCTCGCCCGCTACGTGCACCAGCGCTCGAGCCGCGCCGACAAGCCGTTCATCTCGATCAACTGCGCCGCGATCCCCGAGGCGCTGCTCGAATCCGAGCTGTTCGGCCACGAGAAGGGAGCCTTTACCGGCGCGGTCGCCCGGCGCATCGGCAAGTTCGAGGAAGCCGACGGCGGCACTCTGCTGCTCGACGAGATTTCCGAGATGGACGTGCGCCTGCAGGCCAAGCTCCTCCGCGCGATCCAGGAGCGGATGATCGACCGCGTCGGCGGCGGCCGACCGGTCCCCGTCAACATCCGCATCATCGCGACGTCGAACCGCAACCTCGCCGACACCGTGCGCGAGGGCGGCTTCCGCGAGGACCTCTACTACCGTCTCAACGTCGTCAACCTGAAACTGCCGGCCCTGCGCGACCGGCCGGGCGACATCCTGGCGCTCGCCGACCATTTCGCCTCCCGCTATGCCGAGGCGAACGGCCTTCCCGCGCGGCCGCTCGCGGACGAGGCACGCCGCCAGCTCACCTTGAGCCGCTGGCCCGGCAATGTCCGCGAGCTAGAGAACACCATCCACCGCGCCGTTCTCCTGTCGACCGGCGAGGAAATAGGCGTCGAGGCGCTGCGCATGCCCGACGGCTCGCGGCTCGACGCGATGATCGGCGGACACGAGAGCCGCCTCGTCAGCCACGCCGCGCAGGCCGCCGAGGCCATCACCCGCAACCTCGTCGGCCGCACCGTCGCGGAGGTCGAGCGCGATCTGATCCTCGACACGCTCGACCACTGCTTCGGCAACCGCACCCATGCGGCCAACATCCTCGGCATATCGATCCGCACCCTGCGCAACAAGCTGCATCTTTATTCCGACGAGGGCTTCGCCATTCCCGGCCCAGGGGAAACGCGGCTGGCCATGCGTTGAGCCGCTGACCCTGAACCGACGACGACACGATGACCGACACGACGGCCGCCGACACCGAAACCCGCTCCGGCGGAAGCCTCCTCTCGATCGCCGAAGTCCTCGCGCTCCTGAAGCGCGGCGACATCGCGCTGGCCATGGGCGTGATGGCGATCCTCGTCGTCCTCATACTGCCGATGCCGCCGCTGATGCTCGACATGCTGCTGGCCGTGTCGATCATCTTCTCCGTGCTGATCCTGATGACGGCGCTGTTCATTCACACGCCGCTCGAGTTCTCCGCGTTCCCGACGGTGCTCCTGATCGCGACGATGCTGCGTCTGGCGCTGAACCTCGCCTCGACGCGCCTGATCCTGGCGCGCGGTCACGAGGGCACCGACGCCGCCGGCCACGTCATCGAGGCGTTCGGCAACTTCGTGATGCGCGGCAACTTCGTCATCGGCATCATCGTCTTCGCCATTCTGGTGATCGTGAACTTCGTCGTCATCACCAAGGGCTCCGGCCGCATCGCCGAGGTCGCCGCCCGCTTCACCCTCGACGCCATGCCCGGCAAGCAGATGGCGATCGATGCCGACCTGTCGTCAGGGCTGATCGACGAGGCGGAGGCGCGCACGCGGCGCAAGACGCTCGAGGACGAATCCTCCTTCTTCGGCGCCATGGACGGAGCCTCGAAGTTCGTGCGCGGCGACGCGATCGCCGGCCTGCTCATCACCTTCATCAACGTCATCGGCGGCATGATCGTCGGCGTCGCCCAGAACGGCCTGACGATGGCCGAGGCGAGCACGACCTACACGCTGCTCACCGTCGGCGACGGCCTCGTCTCACAGATTCCCGCGCTCGTCGTGTCGACGGCCGCCGGCCTGCTCGTCTCCAAGGCCGGCGTCACCGGCTCTGCCGACAAGGCGCTGATGCAGCAGCTCTCCGGCTACCCGAAGGCGCTCGGCATGTCGTCCTTCGTCATGGTGGTGATGTCGCTGCTGCCGGGCATCCCGATGATCCCGTTCCTGGCGCTCGCCGGCGGCGCCGGCGCGCTCGCCTGGAAGGCGGGCCGCAGCCGAAAGGAAAAGGAGCAGGCTGCCGAGTTGGACGGGCTCCCGGAGGCGGACGCTGCCCCGGCCGAGGAGCCGATCGCCTCGGCGCTGGCGATCGACGACGTCAAGATCGAGATCGGCTACGCGCTCCTGCCGCTCATCAACGCCGCCCAGGGCGACGACAGGCTTACGAGTCAGATCAAGGCGCTGCGCCGCCAGCTCGCCGCCGACATGGGCTTCGTCATGCCGCCCGTGCGCCTGCTCGACAACATGCATCTCGATCCGAACACCTACGTGGTCAAGGTCAAGGAGGTCGAGGCCGGCCGCGGCGTAGTCTATCCGGGCCAGGACATGGTGATGGACCCGGAAGGCAAGCAGATCAACCTGCCCGGCATCCACACGACCGAGCCGACCTTCGGCCTGCCCGCGACCTGGGTCGACACCGCCCTGCGCGACGAGGCGCAGATGCGCGGCCTGACCGTCGTCGATCCGGCGACCGTCATCTCCACGCATCTGACCGAGCTGATCCGCATCAACATGGCCGAGCTCCTGTCCTACGCGGAGGTCTCAAAGCTCCTGAAGGACTTGCCCAAGGACCAGCAGAAGCTCGTCGACGACATCGTGCCCAACCAGATCACCGTCTCCGGCATCCAGCGCGTGCTGCAGGCGCTGCTCGACGAACGCGTGTCGATCCGCGACCTGCCGACCATCCTGGAAGGCATCGCCGAGATAGCCGGCCGCGGCCACGGCACGCGTTCGATCACCGAGCATGTGCGCTCGCGTCTCGGCCGCCAGCTCTGCGCCCAGCACCAGTCGCCGAACGGTTACGTACCGATCGTCGCCCTGTCGCCGGACTGGGAGCGTGCGTTCCTCGAATCCCTGCACGGCGAGGGCGAGGAGCGCCAGCTCGCCATGGCCCCGTCGAAGCTGCAGCAGTTCATCAACTCGGTGCGCGAGCATTTCGAGGACGCCGCCCGCCAGGGCGAGATCCCGGTGCTGCTGACGAGCCCCGGATCGCGCTACTACGTGCGCTCGATCATCGAGCGTTTCCGGGCCCAGACCGCCGTCCTGTCGCAGAACGAGATCCATCCGCGCGCCAAGCTGAAGACCATCGGCGCGATCTGACGGACCGTCCGGACACGGAGATCCTCCCCCGGAGACCAGCTCGTTTACGATTTGTGATGGTCTCGCCGCAATTCTATGGGCTATCGGGACGGATGGTTCGGGTGTGGAGGGTCGGATTGTGAGATTCGGTCTGTATGGCGTTTTCGCCGCCGCGTGTGGCGTTGTGACACCGGCCTGCGCCGCGGACGCCGGTGACTTCGACACCCCTCCGCCCGTCGAGGACACGACGACGGACCTGTCGATCCGCGTCGGCATCGGCGGGCTCATGCAGCCCGACTTCGAGGGTTCGGACAAATACGAGCTCACCGCCTGGCCGATCGTCTCGCTCGAATACCTGCGCGTGCCGGGCCTCGGTAGCGTCGGCGGCCGTACTGTCGGCTTCTCGATCGGCCCCTCCTATCGCTATGTCGGCGCGCGCGACCAGAACGACGATCCCGCGCTGGTCGGCCTCGGCAACGTGGATGCCGCCTACGAACTGGGCGTCAGGGCGACCTACGAGGTGAACTTCTGGGGCGCCTACGCGGCGCTGCGCCAGGGTTTCGGCGGCCATGAAGGCGTCGTCGGCGAGGCGGCCCTCTACGGCGTCTGGCGACCGACAAGCGTCCTCGTCGTGCGCGCCGGTCCGGACGTGACCTACGCGAGCTCGGACTATTTCGACACCTACTTCTCGGTGACGCCGGCCCAGTCGCTCGCCTCCGGTGTGCCCGTATACAGCGCCGGGTCCGGCTTCAAGAGCGTCGGCCTTCAGGCGAACGCGATCTACTCGCTGACCGACAAGGTCGATCTGCATTTCCGCGCCGGCTACGACCGGCTCGTCGACGGGGCGGCGGATTCGCCGATCGTCGAGACCGCCGGCAGCCGCGACCAGTTTACCGCAGGCATCGGCATCAGCTACCGCTTCGACCTCGATCTGTACGACTGAGGCGGGCGACGCAGCCTACTTCGCCGGGGCGGGCTCGGCCTTCACCTCGGCAACCGGCACAGACAGATTCGTATGCAGCCTCACCACCGCGACGGGATGCGGCACGCCCGCGAGCACATGTTCGCCGACATCCTCCGCCTCCGGACCTGAAAGGCCCGCGAGCTTCGCCGTCGCCGCACTCAACAGCACCGTCACGTCGGCGCCGTCGTCGAACTTGTGGCCGAGCGATTCGATGCGCTGGGCGACGTTCACCGTGTCGCCGACGATCGTATAGTTGACCCGAACCGGCGCGCCGATGTTGCCGACCACCGCAGGCCCCGAATGCAGGCCGATACGCATCCGTATGGGCTTGAGCCCCTTGCCGGCACGGCGGCGATTGTCGGCCGTGATCACCTGTGCGATGCAGCGCGCCGCGTTCACCGCCCGTGCGGCGTGGTCGTCCATGCGGTCGGGCGCGCCCCAGAAGGCCATCACGGCGTCGCCTATATATTTGTCGATGCTGCCGTGCTCGGCGCCGATACAGTCGGCGAGCATGCCGAAATGGCGGTTCAGGAACGCCGCCGTCTCCTCCGCTCCCATGTGGTCCGAGATCGTCGTGAACCCGACGATGTCGGTGAACATCACGGTCACCTCGCGAGTCTGCGAGGCGACGCTCTTCTCGCTGCCGAGCGCGATGAGCCGCTGCACGAGCTGGCGGGGCACATAGGTCTCGAAGACCTTCAGGCCGTCCAGCATCAGGTTGAACGCGTGCGCCTGCTGGTCGAGTTCGGCGATGGCGCTGCCCGACGGCCTGGACGCCGAGGCAAGGTCGAGCCTGGCGACGTCGGAGGCGGATTCCGCCAGGCGGCGGACCGGCCGGGCGATGAACCCCCCGAGCAGAATGGCCGCAATGACTGCCAGCACGGCGACCCCGATGCCGGCGAAGGCCGACATCATCAGCCGCCGCATCGTGTCGCTGAGTTGCGTCTGCATATAGTACGCGCCGATCGCGATCGGCTCGGCGCCGTAACCCTTTACCCAGCGCTGCAGGACGACATAGTTTGTCTCGTCCACCTCGACCCGCTCCACCTGGACGCCGCGCGCGCGCGCCGCCTCCATGAAGGTAATGGGCACACCGTTGCCCAGGTTCACGATGACCGGGTCCTTCGCCTCCGACACCGGGATCACACGGTAGGATAGGACTTGTAGGCCGTTCGCCGTCAGTTCGGGGTGGGCCAGCAGCTTTCCCTCGCCGTAAAGGATGAAGGCCGTCGCGCCGTAGAGCTTGCCGACCGAAGCGACGAATCTTGAGAACTGGTCGAGGGAGACGGCAGCCGCCACGAAAGCAACGTCGGCCTGCGCCGAGCCGATGCGCGCGACGACGTTGAGATAGGTGGTGCCATTCTCGACCACCGGCGCGCCCCAGACGTGCGGTCCGTCGGGCGGTATCGACGCGAGCCGCTTGCGGGCTCGCGGATCGGCCTCGACGATTGTCGGGAGGCGCTTCAGCGTGCCGTCCGCATCCCGGAAAACGCCGCGCCGCGCCATGTTCCGGTCCCAGTAGAGCAGCACGCCCACTTCCGGAGTCGTCGACAGCACGACCGTCATGGCGTCGAGGATTTCGTCGGGCGTCGCCGCCCGGAAGTGCGGCGTCTGTATCTCCTTGGCTATCCCGTCGACCAGGTTGCCGGCCGAATCGAGCTTGTCGCGCACCTCGTTCTCGATGCCGTCGAGGATCAGCACCATCCGGTCGTTCAGGAGCTCGATCGTGTTGGTGGAGCTCGCCTGCAGGGCGATCCACAGCACCGTGAATGTCGCGACGAGGACGACCCCGCCGGAGCTCAGCGCCAGCAGGCCACGGATCGGTATCCGGCGATTTTTGAGCCAGCGTCCCAGCAAACGACATCTCCCCGGGGGCGGCGGGAATCGGTCCCAGCCACCCGACGCCACTTTAACCCAACGCCGCCTCGAATGCCCGCACCCGTTGCCTTCAGGGCCATCGCCGCGCTATCGGCATGTCCCATGACACGCATCCTGCACGACGGCTACACAGACCTGCCCGACGGCCACGCCGCCGCGGTCGCAACCTTTCTGGAAATGACCGAGCCGCGGCCGGTCCCGCCCTCCGGGCGCCCGGACCTGGCATTGGCGCCCATGCGCGCGCTCTCCCCCGACGACTACCGGACGATGTTCCGTCGCGTCGGTACGGACTGGCTGTGGAACTCGCGCCTCCGGCTCGACGACAAGGCGCTTGCCGCGATCCTCGGCGATCCTGCCGTCGACCTCTATTTTCCCGAGCGCAACGGCGAGCCGATCGGCATCCTCGAGCTTGATTTCCGCGAGATGCCCTCGATCGAGATCGCCTTCTTCGGCCTTGTCCCCGAAGCGATGGGCCTCGGTGCCGGCCGCTGGCTGATGGACCGAGCGCTGGAGCTTGCCTGGCGCGACGGCGTCGAGCGCGTCTGGCTGCACACCTGCACCTTCGACCACCCGACCGCGATGGGCTTCTACCTGCGCTCGGGCTTCAGACCCTACGAGCGCAAGCTCGAGATGTTCCCCGATCCGCGGCTCGACGGCATCCTGCCGATGGATGCGGCGCCACACGTGCCGCTGATCGGGGAGAAGCGGTTCTAGCCTGCCCTACCGACCGCGCAGAGAAAACGGCCGTTGCGCGCTGTGCGGACGTGGGCGGGAGCAGCGCTTGCCGGCACCTCGTCCATGCAATTGCGGCACGGCAGCCGGCCGTTGTCGCAGCTCCAGTCCTCGACCAGAGGGCCGGTTTTCGCGCCTCACGCGCGCCCCGCCACCACCTCGGTGATCGCCGTATCGAGCCTGTCCAGGCCCTTGTCGATCTCCTCGCGCGTGGCGGTGAGCGGCGGGGCGATGCGCCAGACCGCCGACATCGTGCTGCCCGGCACCGAGACGATGTTCATCGACAGGCCCAGATCCATGCACCGCCTCGTGATCGCCTGGCCGAGTTCGGCATCGGGCTCGCGGCTGTGGCGATCCTTCACCAGTTCGACCCCGTAGAGCATCCCCATGCCGCGCACGTCCCCGATCACCTCGTGCTTCTGCATCAGGCTGTCTAGCCCGGCCTTCAGGTAGGCGCCGGTCTCGACGGCCCTCTCGTTGAGGTTATCTTCCTCCAGCACGTCGAGCACGGCGAGGCCGACCTCGGCCGGCAGCGGGTCGGAAACGTGCGAGGTCACGTGCAGGAAGCGCTTGTCGTGGCAATCCTCCTCGATCTCGGCGGTCGTGCAGGTCGCCGCCAGCGGCAGGCCGCCGCCGAGCGTCTTCGACAGGGTAAGGAAATCGGGCTCGACGCCGAAGACGTCCGAGGCGAAGTCCGCCCCGAGCCGGCCGAACGCCGTCTGCGCCTCGTCGAGGATCAGCATCATGCCGCGTTCCTCGCATTTCTGCTTGAGCGCGGGCAGGTAGCCCTCCGGCGGCACGATGACGCCGCCAGAGGACTGCACCGGCTCGGCGAGCATCGCCGCCGGCGCGCCGCTCGTCTGTGCGTCGATCATGTCGAAGCCGACCTCGAGGCAGGTCTTGTCGCAGGTACCCTTGCAATGGCGGATCGGGCAACGGTAGGCGTTCGGCGCGGGGATGGCCATCGTGCCCGGCGCGGGCGGTCCGTAGCCCCGGCGCCCGGCGACATAGGTCGAGGAGGCCGCGCCCGCCGTCATGCCGTGCCAGGAGCCGGTCATACCGACCACCTCCCAGTTGCCGGTATGGAGCTTGGCCATGCGCAGCGCCGCCTCGTTGGCCTCGCCGCCCGTCGACAGGAAGATCGATTTCGTGAGCTTGCCGGGCAGCTTGTCCGCGAGCCGGGCTGCGAGCGTCACGACTGCCGGGCTCAGCATCCCCGAGAAGAGGTGCAGCGCCCCGTCGCAGGCCTTCTTCACGGCCTCGACGATCTTCGGATGGTTGTGACCCAGCGTCGAGCACATCTGCCCGGAGGTGAAGTCGAGGATCTCCCGCCCTTCCGTGTCGTAGACGTAGGAACCGCGCGCCTTCTCGATCAGCGAGGGTTTGAACTCGAAGCCATAGCGGATCAGGTGTTCGTCGTTGCGCGGCACGGCCATGCTCTCCTCCGGGTCGGTCGGTCGGAGGCACTCTAGTGCATCGCCGTGCGTCGGTGAATTGGCCGCACGGGCCCTATTTCGGGCAGAACACGATCAGCTGGAATGGATAGTCGCCGTCCACCCCACCTCTTATGATCCACACCGTGACGTTGTCGGGGTCTCCAAAGGGACAGTTCGCGGAGATGTAGTTCTGCGCAAGATAGGCGACGGCGGTCCCGCTGTGACTCCCGAAACTCGCCGTGCAGGTACAGTTCTCAACGCTGCGGTCGAATTTGACGCTGTAGAACCCGGTCGATACGCGGGCGCTGGACACCACTCCCCCGCTCGCTTGCAACGCCCCGTCGGAAGCCACACTCGCCGACATGAGCGCCATGCCGCGAGTCTGGTCCGCCGCTTCCGGACTCGGAGCATTCGGGTCGTATCCAGGCGGATATCTGGTCTCCTCCTGCGCGCGTGCGGACGACGCCGCAAGAAGCAGAAGCATGAGCGGAATGAGCGTTCGGATCACCTGCCGACACATAGCAGAGTCTCCACCGGCCGACTGGGTCGCCTACAGGCACAACGCCAAGGCGCCCTAGGGTAAAGTAAATCAACTAAGTTCTTTCAGCCAGCGGATTCCGTCACCGGTCCGCGCGAGTGTCCCAGAGGGGCAATTGTCAATCGCCGCCCCGGCACCGTACCCTCCTCCTCGGAAACGCCTTCAGGGATTCGCATGACCCACGAATACGCCGACGATCCGCGCAACGCCGACATTCTCATTTCCGTCAACGGGTCGCTCGTCCCTCGCGAGAAGGCGGTCGTCTCGGTGTTCGATTCCGGATTCATCCTTGGCGACGGCGTCTGGGAGGGCCTGCGCGTGGTGAACGGCGGCGTCGCCTTCCTCGATGCCCATCTCGACCGCCTCTACGGGGGCGCGAAATCGATAGACATGGACGTCGGCCTGTCGCGCGAGGCGCTAGCGGCCCGGATATTCGACTGCCTCGACGCCAACGGCATGAGCGACGGCGCCCATATTCGCCTGATGGTGACGCGCGGGGTGAAACGCACGCCCTACCAGGACCCGCGCGTGACGATCGGCCCTGCGACAATTGTCATAATCCCGGAATACAAGACGGCTTCCGAGGCGGTGAAGAAACACGGACTGAGCCTCTTCACTGTCCATATCCGCCGCACCGCGCCCGACATGCAGGACCAGAAGCTCAACAGCCACTCCAAGCTCAACTGCATCCTCGCCTGCATCCAGGCGACGAAGGCAGGCGCCGACGAGGCGCTGATGCTCGATTCCGACGGGGCGGTCGCAACCTGCAACTCCACCCACTTCTTCATCGTTCGCGACGGCGAGGTGTGGACATCGGACGGCCTCTACTGCCTCGGCGGCATCACCCGGGCGAACGTATTGAGGCTCTGCCGCGACAACGGCATTTCCGCCCGCGAGAAGCGCTTCTCGCTCGTCGACGTCTACGGCGCCGACGAGGCCTTCGTCACCGGCACCTTCGCCGGTCTGACGCCGGTGCGCGAGGTCGACGGCCGGGTGATCGGAACGCCACCGCCGGACGGCGGCCGCGCCGGACCGTTCACCCGGCGCCTTTCTGCGCTGTACAAGGATCTGGCGGCCCGCGAGTCCGTCCGCCCCGCCTGAAGGAGGCGCCCATGGTCGAGAAACCAACGATCACGCTGGAGGACGGCCCGTCCAAGGGCCGCTACGTCGCCAGAATCGAGGGACTTTCCAACGCCGAGATGACGTTCTCGCGGGCCAATCCGCATCTCGTCATAGTCGACCACACCGGCGTGCCCGACGAGATGCGCGGTATGGGCGTCGGGAAGGCCCTGGTCGCCCGCATCGTCGAGGACGCCCGGGCAGGCGATTTCAAGATCATTCCCTTCTGCCCGTTCGCCAAGGCGACGTTCGAGCGCACGCCGGAGTGGCGCGACGTTCTCAACTGACTGCAAATGACGCGCTCCGACTGGAAGGCCCGGTTCAGGGCGATCGGCGGCCGGCAGATCGCCAACGCCGCATTCACGGTGGTGATCGCGGTTATCGCCGTCTTCGTGCTGCGCCGGCAACTCGCGAACGTGAACCTGCACGAGGTGCGCGGCGCGATTGATGCGGTACCGTCGGCCAACATCCTCCTGTCGCTCGTGCTCGTCGCCGTCGGCTACGCCTGCCTTGCCTCCTACGACTGGCTGGCACTACGCGTCGTCGACCGCACGGCGCCGCCCCGCCAGGTGTTCCTGACCGGCTTCACCTCCTACGCCTTCTCCAACACCCTAGGTTTCGCGCTGCTGACCGGCGGCTCGATACGCTACCGCGCCTATTCGGCGCTCGACGTGCCGCTGTCCGAGATCGCTCTGATCACCGTCTATTCGCATCTCGCCTTCGTATTCGGCGCGGCCACAATCCTCGTCGCCGCCGGGGTTCTCGAGTACGACCAGATCGCCTACGCGGTCTCCCTACCGCCGACGGTTCCCTGGCTCTTCGCGGTCGCCGGCGCGCTGGCGGTGATCGGCTACTTCGTCCTCTGCGCCCTGCGCGGCGGCGGGACGTTCGAGTACCGGCGCTTCTCGGTACCGATCCCCACCATGCCGATCGCGCTGACCCAGTGGGCGGTCGCCACCGTCGACGTGCTCGCTGTCTCCGCCGCGCTCTATCTGCTCGTCCCCGTCGCCCTGCCCTACGACTATCTCGCCTTCGCCGGCATCACGGTCGCCGCCTTCGCGATCGGCATCGCCAGCCACGTGCCGGGGGGCCTCGGCGTCATCGAGGCGGTGCTGATCCTCTCCGTTCCCGACGAGGCCAAGGCGGGCCTGTTCGCCGCCGTCCTACTGTTCCGCGTCTTCTACTTCGTGCTGCCGCTGGCGATCGCCGGCGCGCTCGTCGCCGCCGAGGCGGCCTTCAGCAGCGTCACCCATATCCCGGTGTTCGGCGGCCGCGCCGGCTCGGTGCTCCGGGCGATGGCGCCGCAGCTGATCGGCGCGGGCGTTTTCCTCGCCGGCGCCCTGCTCCTGTTCTCCGCGGTCACCCCGGCGCGGATCGAGCACATGGCCGTCCTCCGGGACGTCCTGCCGCTGCCGGTGATCGAGGCCTCGCACCTGATCTCGTCGATTGCCGGGCTCGGCCTCCTGATCCTGTCGCGCGGTCTCATGCGGCGGTTGGCGGTGGCCTGGCGCATGACGGTCGCCGTCCTGCTGATCGCCATCTCCGTGTCGCTTCTCAAGGGCTTCGACTACGTCGAGGCGATCCTGCTCGGATTGGTGCTGGCAGCGGTCGTCGGCGCGCGCGCCACCTTCCACCGCAGGTCCGGCTTCTCCGCCGGCACCTTCTCGCTCGCCTGGATAGCGGCGATCGGCGCGATGCTGGTGATCGCCGCATGGTTCGGCTTCTTCGCCTACCGGCATGTCGAGTACCGCGACGAGCTGTGGTGGCAGTTCGCCTGGGACGGCGATGCGCCACGCTTTCTGCGCGCCCTCGTGGTGGTCGGTGCCGCGAGCCTCCTGTTCCTGATCTGGCGCATCCAGACCCCGACCCGGCCGAGCGGGCCGTCGACCCAGCCGGTACCCGACGCGGTCCGACGTCTGCTCGACTGTTCCGACGACCCGGAGTCGAGTGTCGTCCTGCTCGGCGACAAACGCCTGCTCGTCACCCCCGACGAAACGGCCTTCGTGATGTACCAGATCCAGGGCTCAAGCTGGATCGCCCTCGGCGAACCGGTCGGCACGCCTGAAGGCAAGCAGGAGGCCGCCTGGGCCTTCCGCGAGCTCGTCGACAGCTACGGCGGCACGCCGGTCTTCTACTCGTTCCGCGCCGCGGCGCTGCCGCTCATGCTCGATCTCGGCCTCACCGCGACGAAATTCGGCGAGGAGGCGCGCGTCCCGCTCGCCGGCTTCTCGCTGGAAGGCCCGGAATACAAGGATTTCCGCCATGCGATCCGGCGCGCCGAGCGCGAGGGCGCGAGCTTCGAGATCGTGCCGAAGGCGGATATCGGTCCGCTGCTGCCCGAGCTGAAGGAGGTTTCGGACGAATGGCTCGCCGGCAAGACCGGCGGCGAGAAGGGCTTCTCGCTGGGCTTCTTCTCGGAGGACTATCTGAGGAACTTCGACATCGCCGTGGTCCGCACCGAAGGCCGCCTCGTCGCCTTCGCCAACATCCTGCGCTCCGGCATCGACAAGGCCGAGTTCTCCGTCGACCTGATGCGCCACCGCACCGTCTCGCCCTACGGCACGATGGACTACCTGTTCGCCGAGCTGATGCTCGCAGCCAAGACGGAGGGCTACGAGTGGTTCGACCTCGGAATGGCGCCGCTGTCCGGCTTCGAGCATCATCCGCTCGCGCCGACCTGGCACAAGGTCGGCAACTTCCTCTTCGCCCACGGTTCGGCGCTCTACAATTTCACGGGGCTGAGGGCGTACAAGGACAAGTTCCATCCCGTCTGGACGCCGCGCTATCTCGCCCTGCCCGGCGGCCTCGCGCTGCCGCGCGTGCTGGTGGACTGCGCGACGCTGATTTCGGGGGGCCCCGGCGATTTCGTGAAGAAGGCGATCGGCCGGTAAGGCCGAGGACAGGCACTACGGAACCAGTCTCTCTTTCGCCCTCTGCTCCGCGACGAACGCCGCCCCGCAGGAGATCCGCTTCGTCGTCGGCGTCCTCGCGTCCAGAACCCGCCAGAACGGCGTAACCTCGTCGACTGTTGCCCCCTGCTGCAGCCGCTCGCAGGCGGCCTCCGCAACCGTGCGCAGGTGGTAGCCCGTCGTGATCGGGCAGGTCACCTCCGCACCGTGCATCCGGGCGAGTTCGTACCGCAGGCTCCTCACATTGACACTCCGCCCGCGCGGGATCTTCCTGATGAGCCGGTCGACCAGGGCCGGCGTCGGCACCAGCATGATCTCGCCTTTCGTCATGCCGGCGATGTCGATCGGCGCGGGCTTCACGACATGCGGCGTCGGATCGGCGAGTTTGTCGCTCCAGCTCTTCTTCACGCCGCCGCTCCGCTCATCACCCCGGCCCTCAGCGGCAGCCAGATCTCGGTGACGAGATCGGCGGGCGCGGTGTCGCGCGGATTGTTTAGATATTCCTCGAACACCGGTGCATCACCGGGCTCGCGGCCGGAATTCGGCAGCCAGGTGCCGTAAAGCCAGTTGTAGGCCGAGCGCATGTCGGCATAGGGCCCGACATGGCGCAGCACTGCGTGCTCGCCGCCGGGGATATCGGTCTCGACCACCGGAGCCTCGAGCGCGACCGGCCCGTCGACATAGACGCAGGCCCGCGACCTGAGCTCGGCTTCCGCTACCGAGGACGGGTCGCTGTAGTAGACAGCGACCATGTGCGTCGCCGGCCCGATCAGCCCGCGTGCACCGAGCCAGACGAACAGCTGCCCGAACGCTTTGTCGATCTCCATGTAGGAGCCCGTGTGGTCGATGCCGATCCCCTTGCGGTTCCCGACCGTTCTGATGGCGACTTCGTACATGGCGTGGCTCCCTTCTCTCGTTGCGTCCTGGAACCGCCGGTGGCTGCCGTTCTTCCGGTATTCCGCCGGCGGCAGGCCGTAGGCGGCCTTGAAAGTGCGAGAGAAGGACTGAAGATTGGAATAGCCTGATTTCGCCGCGATCTCGGAAAGCGGCATCGTCGTGTCGGCGAGGTAACCGGCGGCCCGGTTGAGCCGCAGCCGTTTCACCGTGGCCGCGATCGTCTCGCCGCGAACGGCGTGATAGATGCGGTGCCAGTGGTACGGCGACAGGCAGGCAACGTCGGAAAGCGTCAGGAGGTCGATGTCGTCGTCCAGATGCGCGTAGATGTACTCCGCCACCCGGTTGAAGCGGTCCTCGTAGTTAGCAGCCCCGGTCATTGCCTGATCCATCGTCGCCCAGCCTCGTTCGTTCGCTGAACGAGACCATGGCACGGGCCGGAATGACAAATCTTGCTGAGTTGTCGCCTCCGAAATTGCTTGAAAAACGAAGGACGCGGGATTGCTCCCGCGCCCTGAAAGCGTGTTCGATGGGTCTCGCCTACGCGACGGGTTCGCCGGCCTCGAGCTTCTTCGCCGCGTCGGTGACCGCCTTCTGGACCTTCTCGAAGGCGCGCACCTCGATCTGGCGGACGCGCTCGCGGGAGACGCCGAATTCCTCCGACAACTCCTCGAGCGTCAGCGGATTGTCGTCTAGCCGGCGGGCTATGAAGATGCGCTTCTCACGATCATTCAGCACCTCGATCGCGTTGGCGAGCATCTTCTTGCGGTTATCGAGCTCCTCGCTCTCAGCGAGCAGGGTCTCCTGATCGTCCTGGTCGTCGACCAGCCAGTCCTGCCATTCGGAGCCGGACTCGCCGTCGGCGCGCAGCGGCGCATTGAGCGAGGCGTCGCCCGAAAGGCGCCGGTTCATCGACACAACGTCCTCCTCGGGAACGCCGAGGCGCGTCGCGATCTCGCTCACCTGCTCGGGCTTGAGGTCGCCTTCATCGAGCGCGGCGATCTGGCCCTTCACCTTGCGCAGGTTGAAGAACAGCTTCTTCTGGTTCGCTGTGGTGCCCATCTTCACCAGGCTCCACGAGCGCAGGATGTATTCCTGGATGGAAGCGCGGATCCACCACATGGCGTATGTAGCGAGCCGGAATCCTTTCTCCGGCTCGAACCGCTTGACGGCCTGCATCAGGCCAACATTGCCTTCCGAAACGATCTCTCCGATCGGCAGCCCGTAGCCGCGATAGCCCATGGCGATCTTGGCCACGAGGCGCAGGTGGCTGGTGACGAGCTTGTGCGCGGCCTCGCGGTCGCCATGCTCACGCCAGCTCTTGGCGAGCATGTACTCCTCGTCGGGCTCGAGCATCGGGAAGCGGCGGATCTCCGAGAGATACCTCGACAGTCCGCCCTCCGCCGTAATGGCGGGAAGTGCGATATTGGCCATCTTTCCTCCTCTTGCGGCCCCTGCGAACGGTCCCCGGACTTGGGCAACCGTCTTCGCAGGTCCTGGAACTAGCCAAGTCCTGTATTGGAGGGGCTTATTGTGTCAGAAAAACGCCCCCATCTCGTTCACTCTTCCGCGAGAGCGTCGACGAGGGCCTGCATATCGGCGGGAAAGCCGCTTTCGAACCGCATCGTCTCCCCCGTCACCGGATGAGCGAACGTCAATAGATAGGCATGCAGTGCCTGCCTTCCAAGGGAATCGAGCGAATTTCGCTGCCGATCGGTCAAAAGGCCGGATTTCGAGCGGAAACCGGCCCCGTAGACCGGGTCGCCGAGGATCGGATGGCCCAGATGGGCCATATGGACGCGTATCTGATGGGTCCGGCCGGTCTCCAGCCGGCATTCGACGAGGCTCGCCACGGGACTGCCGTTCGCGCCCGCGAATACCTCCAGCACCTCGTAGTGGGTAACGGCCGCCCGCCCGCCCTGCCGCACCGCCATTTTCTCCGGATTCTGCGGCGAACGGGCGATCGGCGCATCGATCGTGTCGTACTTTCGGGTCGGAACGCCCCAGACGAGCGCCTTGTAGCCCCGTTCCATCACCCCGGTCCGGCCGTGGTCGGCGAACTGCTCGGCGAGCGAGCGATGCGCCTCGTCGGTCTTGGCGACGACCATCAGTCCGGAGGTGTCCTTGTCGAGCCGGTGGACGATGCCCGGACGCTCCACGCCCCCGATCCCCGACAGACTGCCGGCGCAATGGTGCAGGAGCGCGTTGACCAACGTCCCGTCGGGCGTGCCGGCGCCGGGATGCACGACGATCCCTGCCGGCTTGTCGATCACGATCAGCGCCTCGTCCTCGTAGACGACGTCGAGCGGAATATCCTGCGGCTGCGGCTTCGCGGGCTCGGGCGGAGGCACGGAAACCGTGATTTCCGTCTCCGCCCCAGGCGTTACATTGACCCTGTATTTCGGCTCGACTATCGTCCGGCCGCCGATCGTCACCCGGCCCGCGCGGATGAGCGCCTGCAGCCGCGAGCGGCTGAACCGGGGAAGCAGTTCGGCGAGAACGCGATCGAGCCGCTCGTCGGCGGCATCGGCCCGCACCGTCACCGAGATCTTTTCGTCATCGCGCTCCATGACCGCTTCCCGAGCCCCCGACACGAGTTCCGACGCATCCAGCGGCACCTGGGCCGAGCGCAACTACCGCTCGCTGAAGATCGCCGTAATCGCCATGGGCGTCCTGATCGTGCTTGGATTGATCGTCATCTTCGCCACGATCGTCAACCGGATGTCGGGCGGCGGGCGGACCGCCGAGGTGGCCCCGGTGGCCGTCGTGGTGCCCGACGACGTCGCCAAGCTGCTTGGTCCGGACGCCGAAGTGGTCTCCACCGCCCTCGACGGCAGCCGAATGGCGATCGTCCTCAAACGCCCGCAGGGCCACGCCGTCGTCGTCGTCGACCTGCGCTCGGGCAAGGTGCTCAACGTCATCGGCGGCAATCTCGCACGCTAGTCCGAATTCCGTATCCGCCCGCAGCGACGGCCCTTGCGGGGCCAAGGGTTACGGTCTATATCCGACCGATCGCGTGGATCGTGATCGCCGCCCCCTTCGTCTAGCGGTCTAGGACGCCGCCCTCTCACGGCGGAAACAGGGGTTCGAGTCCCCTAGGGGGCGCCATCGGTCCGCGACCGAGCCGGGGGCAGGACGCTCGGGCCAGCCGCAGCGACGCGTTGGCCGCCACCCGGGCGCAAATCCACTTGTACGGACCGGCTATCGCATGAACGACCAGAGCCTTCTCGTGAGCCGCGCGCCCGCGCCGAATTCAGCCGACGATATCCGCGAGACGATCATCCGCTCCTTCCGCCAGTCGGCACGCCACGACCGGCCCTATCCGCACTGGATCCTGAACGACGTGATGCCGCTGGCCACCGCCCGCGCCATCCCCGTTCTGCCGTTCCCCGCGCCGGTGATCGACGACACGGACGGCAAGCGCGACACTCACAACTCGACCCGTATTTTCTTCTCGCGGGAGAATCAGGCCGAGTATCCGGTCTGCTCCGCAATCGCCGAGGCGATGCAACATCCCGATTGCATCGCCGCGATCAAGCAAGTAACCGGCGCCGACCTCGACGGCTCCTCGCTGCGTATCGAATACGCCCAGGACCGCGACGGCTTCTGGCTGGAGCCGCATACCGACATCGGCCCGAAGCGCATCACCTTCCTGCACTACCTGATCGACCTGCCGAACGCGGAGACGCTGGGCACCGACATCTACGAGGATGACGAGACCCATACCCACGCCGGGACGTCGCCGGCGGCATTCAACCAGGGCTTCGTCTTCGTTCCCGCCGGGAACACCTGGCACGGCTTCGAGAAACGCGCGATTCCGGGCATCCGCCGCTCACTCATCATCAATTATGTGGGTCCGGAGTGGCGCAACCGGCACGAACTCGCCTTCCCGAACGAGCCTGTCTGAGGTTCGCCGCGGCCAAGTGCCGCTTTCGTTAACCACCTTGCTTAATCCTATCTAAGCCGCCGAAGGCATACGCTCGCGCTACTCGGTACGGCCTCCCGTAAGGGCGTACCGGAGACGTAAGGCAGGCGAAGAGCATCGATGCCGGCGAAAAGAATGCACCTGGCGCGCCAGTGTCTGGCCAGGGCTTGTCTGGTCATTCGCCGGATGGGCCCGAGCGACGGGATCTTCCTGTTCGCGACGATCGCCGTAGTCGTGATCATGGGCCTGAGGGTCGCCGGCATCGTCCCCATCATCGAGCCCGTGGCCTTCACGATCCGGACGGGCTACCTCGCCCTGACGCTCTGGTATGTGTTCGTCGGCGCGCGTCGCAGAAGATTGCTCGGCTATTTCCGCGAGGCGCTGGAGAAGACGCCCGCCTCGTTCGCCATCTACGACGAACGCGACCGGCTGATCGCCTGCAACAGCGCCTACAAGGCCGCCCACGCCAGCGCGTTCGCCATGCTGCGCGGACCGATCGTGTACGACAAGCTCATCCGCACGTCCTTTTCCGACCGCTTTTCCGGCGAGGAACTCGAAACCCGGGTGGCGGAGCGACTGGGCACCCATCGCAACGCCGACGGCAAGGCGCACGACCAGCTGTATCCGGATGGCCGGTGGCTGCGCGTCACCAAGTCCCGCACGCCGAGTGGGGCCAACGTCGGCATTGGCACCGACGTGACGGAGTTGTACGACGCCAAGGCAGCGGTCGAGAGAGAGCACGCCAGGTTTCGCGGACTCGCCGAGACGCTGCCGATCGGCATCTGGCATTTTGACGCCGATGGCCGCACGATCTTCGTCAACCGCGATCTCCTCGCGCTGTTCGGCCTCAAGACCCAGGCCGACGTGGACGGCATCGCCGCGCCGGCCTTCATCGCCGCCCATGTCGAAGGCTTCGACCCCGCGCAGCTGAACGACGATCACAACAATCTCGGCAATCTCACCGTCCATACCCGCGACGGCCGCACCCGCAACGTCATCATTCGTACCTCGAGCCTGCCAGCCGAGACGCCCGGGCACGGCGAGACCATCATGTCGTTCATCGACGTGACGCCGCTCAAGGAAGCCGAGCGACGCATCGACTATCTCGCTCATCGCGACATGCTTACCGGCGCGCGCAATCGCGCCGCTTTCATCAATGCCATCGAGACGGCCGCCGATATCTCGACCGTCGACAATCCTTGCTGGCTGCTGGCGATGGACCTCGACGGGTTCAAGCCGATCAACGATCAGTACGGACACGCCGCCGGCGACAAGCTGCTGCGCGAGTTCGCCAACCGCATCGAACTGGTCGGCCGGCCCGATTCCTTCCTCTACCGGCTTGGCGGCGACGAGTTCTGTCTGCTGCTGATGGGTACCGAGCGCGAGCACGTGGAGGCGATCGCCCAGGCAGTCCTCGATGCGACGAACCACCCGTTCCAGCTCGGCCACAATCAGATCGGTATCGCAGTGAGCATCGGCATTGCCGCAATTCCGCTCGACACCACTGATGCCGAAGCCGCGCAGCGGTTCGCCGACCTCGCTCTCTACTCGGTGAAGAAGCGGCCGGGCGGCGGTGGCGGTTATGCGTTCTTCACCCGCGAGCACGCCGAACGCGACATGCAGGAACGCGTCATGACGCTCGACCTGTCGCGGGCGATCGCCAACGACGATTTCGAGTTCGCCTTCCAGCCGATCTTCCGTCGCGAGGACCGTACGGTCGCCGCCATCGAGGCCCTGCTGCGCTGGACCAACCGGCGCACGGGCGAGCGGATTCCGCCGAACCAGTTCATAGCCGCCGCCGAGCGATCCGGCATCATCGGCCGCATCGACCAGTGGGTATTCGCCAACATCGCCGAGCACGTCTCCCGCCTTCGCGCACGCGGCATCGACCCGCCGCTCGTGATGATCAACATGTCTCCCGTTACGCTGGAAGAGAGCAGGTTCCTCGCCTGGATCGACGACGTGTTGCGGAAGTTCCCAAATGTCGGCGGCTGTTTCTGCATCGAGATCACCGAAGGCGTGGTGGTCGCCGACCGCGCCCGCCTTTGCGAGACCTTCCGCCACCTCGGCGAGCGCGGCATCCGCACCGCGATCGACGACTTCGGCACAGGTCAGACGTCGGTCGCCCTGCTCCGCGACATCCCCGCGAGCTTCATAAAGATAGACCGCAGCTATGTCGCCGGCATCGAGCACGACCCGCAGGCGATGGCCATAGTCTCGACGATCGTGCGGCTCAGCCGGGAGCTGGGCGTCGAGGTGATCGGCGAGGGTGTCGAAACCGAACAGCAGCTCGCGGCGCTGGAGACGGCCGGCTGCGATCTCATCCAGGGCTACCTTTGGGCCCGGCCGATGGCGGCGAGCGAGATCGAGGATCTGCTGCTGGCCGAAAGGCAGCCGGAACGGGCGCCGATACTCACTCGCCGGGTGTGAGATCGACTTCCTTGATCCGTTCGGCGAGCGGCACGCGTCTGGCACCGCTCGGTGACTTCGCACCGGTACCCGCCGCACCGCGGCCGTCGACCGAAACGGCATCGATCAGCGCGCGCACGTCGTCGTCGCCCCCTTCCGCGGCCATCCTGGTGATGCGCGCGGCGAGATCGGCGATATTCTCGCGCAGCTTCGCGGCGTCCGTCCCGGCGCCGCCCGCCTCGGCCGTCGTGCCGGACCTGCCACCCCGGGCGATCTCGCGATCCTTGAGTTCCAGCTTCGCCTCGACGTCGGCGACCGCCTTCTTCAGCTCTGCCTTCTCCCGCTGGAGCTTCTTGATATCTTCTTCCTGCTTCAGCTTGTTGAGCGCCGCGGCGGAAAGGGCCGCGGTCTTTTCCGCCACCCGCTCGCGCTGCGCCTCGAGGAGCTTCTCGAGCTCCTTGATCCGCTTGCGGCGCGCGAGCGACACATCGCGCCGGCGCGCGACCCGATCGTTGAGGACCTTGATGCGCGCCTCGCGGCCCTTGATCGCGCCCGTCAGTTCGTCGACCTCGGAGCCGCGCTCCTCCGATTCCACCGAACGGGTCGCAAGCTCGGCGCGGAGCTCCATGGTACGGCCCTTGTAGCTTTCGAGCTGCGTCGCGAGCGCGGCGATCTCCACCTTGCGGCTGTCGGCGAGCCCCGCAGATTCGCCGAGCTGCGCGCGGGCTTCCCGCAGCGCGTCGTTGGCGTCGGCAATCGCCTGCTGCTTTTCCTTGAGCGATGCCGTCTGCAGGGCGACCTGACGTTCAAGGGCGAGCACGTTGCCCTGCAGTTCCTCGACCCGTTCGTCGAGTTCGGCGATCGTCTGCTCGCGCGCCTCGAGTTCGATTTCGAGCTCGCCGATGCGCGCCTGACGGCGTCCGAGCTGCACCTCGCGTTCGGCCGCAAGTGCCTTTTCCTCGTCGTAGCGAACCTCGACCTTGCGCAACTGCACCGCAAAATCTGCGCGGATCAGATCCTTCTCCGACTGGATCTCGGACATCGCGAGGGGTGTGGTCGCGCGGATGCGTTCCTCGATCAGGCGAGCAGCACGCCGCCAGATGACGGGGATCACCAGAAGCGCGAGCAAAGTCGCGACGAGCGCACCTAGCGCGAAGACGACGACGTTTTCGATCATATGCCGACCAGCGCCCGACGGGGCGCATGTAAAATACATGCCGCCGACGAACTTGCCAGCGTCGATAGTCGATAAAGTAACTGCTCGCGCCGCCACACTCCAGCGCGGAATTCAGGCTCAGAAAGGATTCCAGGTCGCCTGGCGCGTCATTTTCAGATAGCCGATGTTGGCCCCGAGCCGCAATCCGACGCCCGTGCGGATGGGCGCAACCACGATATTCTGGCTCGCGTAGACCGAAACGCCGGCACCGGCAACCAGATACGCCGAGCCGTTGACACCTGCGAAATAGCGATAGATCGCCTCCGTGTCGGGCAGGTTGTAGACGAGCATCATGACGCGCGCGCCATCTCCGCCGAAATCCCAGCCGATCGACGGACCTTGCCAGAAGACCTTGTGCTGACCGGCGTTCTTCGTGTTCAGCACCCCCTCGCCGTAACGCAGGCCCGCGACGAAGGCACCGCTGCCCTCTTCGCCAAGGATATAGCCGTTCGGCCGCCCGCGGCTCGAGAACAGGTATTCGATCGATTCCGCCAGCCCCTCGCTGACCTTGCCGAAAAACGAGTGTCCAGCATCGACGACCTCCTCCATAGAGTAGGTATCGGTCGCCGCCGCCCCCGTATCGGCTTGCGCGAACAGCCGTCCGGGCACTGTGGTTCCGCCCGCCATCGCGGCGAGCCCTATCAGAACGGAACGTCGGGTTTCGGCCATGTCCATAACCTCCGCATCGAACCGCCGCGTGTTCGGGGCGCGCTGTTTTGCTGCCGTTAACCGGAGCAATGGCAGTATCGCCTCACCCGACTCACGCCGCCTCTATGTTTCACAAAGAGATGGTTAACAATATGTCTTCAATTGTCCGCTTCGTACGGATCGTTGCGACAGCCGCTTCCCTTTTCCTCGCGGTCACGTCCGCCGGAGCGCTCGAGAACGGACATTTCGTCATCGATTCGGCGACGGGCTTCGCCGCCGACGGCTACGATCCGGTCGCATATTTCGCCGACGGGACGCTGCGCGAAGGCAAGTCCGAGCACGAGGCCATGTGGGGCAAGGTCGCCTGGCGCTTCGCCAACGAAGGCAATCGCGACGCCTTCCTGAGGGACCCGTTCGTCTATGCGCCGAGCTTCGGCGGCCGCTGCCCCGTCGCGCTGGCACAAGGCCATCCGGCCGAAGGCGACCCCCGCCTATGGGTGATCTACAAGGATCGTCTCTATTTCTTCTATTCCCAGCAGAACCTTCGTGAGTTCCAGGCCAACCCCGCCACGATCGTCGCCCAGGCCGGGGACACCTGGAACCAGCTCTTCCCGTTCTGAAAAAGGTCCTCTCAGCCCGGCTTGCGTCCCCAGGCAATGAAGGCGGGGTTGTCGTAGCCACGCTCCCGCTTTGCGTAGCTGAGAGGACAGCCGTCGGTCGTCAGCACGCAGCCGCCCGCGGCCCTGAGAACCGCGTGACCGGCCGCCGTATCCCATTCCATGGTTCGCCCGAAGCGCGGATAGACGTCGGCCTCCCCGCGCGCGAGCAGGCAGAATTTCAGCGACGAGCCGGCACTGCGCGTCTCGGTGACACCATGGCTTTCGAGGAACGTGTCGGTATCGGCGTCCCGGTGGGAGCGGCTCGCCACCGCCACCAGACCGCTGGCGGGTGTCGCACGCGTGCGTATCGGCTTCCAGGCCGCCGAGGCGACCGTATCGCCTTTCGTGAGCGTCGCGGCGCGTCCGGACTCGGGACCGTCCGCCACCACCATCAGGCCGAGCGCGGGCGCATAGACGACGCCGGCCACGGGCTCGCCGTGCTCGACCAACGCGATGTTGACCGTGAACTCGTCGCGCCGGTTGATGAACTCCTTGGTGCCGTCGAGCGGGTCGACTAGGAAGAAGCGCTCGCCCGTCACCGGAATCTCGCCTTCGGAAGCGGCTTCTTCCGCAATCACAGGCAGATCGGGAGCGATCTCGGCGAGGCGCTCCAGAATCACCGCCTCGGCGCGGCGGTCGGCTTCGGTGACGGGAGAATCGTTGTCCTTCCGATGGACCGTGAAGTCGGTGCCGTAGACGTCCAGGATCTCCCGCCCCGCTTCGAACGCGATCTCCGCGAGCAGGTCGCCGAGCGACGTCTCGCCCACCGCCGGCAAACGCTGGTCCATTCCCTGTTCTCCTGTCCGCTCGCCCGATCGGGTGCGGCCGCCACGGCCGACGCCCCTTGAGGTTCGCCGGGCTGATAGCAGATCGACGCCGGTCCGCCCACCCCGCCTTCTTGTCCCCTGCGACTCCACGATGTAACACTCGCCGCCTTTCAGGCAGACCGGCCCGGTGATTCTGGCTGCCGGCGAGCGGGAGGCGGACCCGTATGACAGACCCGGCGACGATGAGCGACCTGGACCTCGCCGCGCTTATGTGCAGCAAACTGTGCCACGACGTGATCAGCCCGGTGGGCGCGGTCACCAACGGCTTCGAGGTGCTGGAGGACGAGAAGGACGAGTCGATGCGCGAGATGGCGCTCGACATCATCCGCACCAATGCCGCCAAGGCTTCCGCCCGACTGCAGTTCCTGCGGCTGGCGTTCGGCGCCATGGGCGGCGCCGGCGACCGTTTTCCCCTCGAGGACGCCCGCCGCCTCACCGAGAACCTCTACGTCGGCGAGAAGGCGACCATCGACTGGAAGGCTACGTCCGACAGCCTGCCGAAGGATCAGGTGAAGCTGCTCGTCAATCTCGTGGTGCTGGCCGTTTCCACGATTCCCCGTGGCGGCACAGTGACAGTCGACGTGTTCCGCGAAGGCGCCGGCGGCGCCATCATCACGGACGGCGGCAAGGTCGAGTTCCGCATTTCGGCAACGGGCAACCACGCGGTCCTGCCCGAGACGACGCGGAGCATCTTCGAAGGCGCTCTCCCCGAGGAGGGTCTCGACGCCCGCTCGGTGCAGGCCTACTACGCTCACCGGCTGGCGAAGTCGCTCGATATGACCGTCGCTTTCGAAGTCGCCGACGACACTGTGAAAATCGCTGCCGACACAAAGTAGTAGCCGACTACAGTTCGGCTCACGCTTCAGCCAATTTTAACCGTCGCCCTTCAGAGTGCGCTCACGGCCGGACGGCCGGCACTTTCGTTTTGGACCCAGAAAGGGCGCGAAATGGACGATCTCGTCTCAGAGTTCCTGACCGAGACGAACGAGAGCCTCGAAATCATAGACGTCGAGCTCGTCAAGTTCGAACAGGAACCGAACAACGCTCGAATCCTCGACAATATCTTCCGGCTCGTCCACACGATCAAGGGAACCTGCGGCTTCCTTGGGCTGCCGCGGCTCGAAGCGCTGGCGCATGCGGCGGAGACGGTGATGGGCCGCTTCCGCGACGGCGTGCCGGTGACGCCTCAGGCCGTGTCTTTGATCCTCGCTTCGATTGACCGCATCAAGGAGCTCATCGGCGCGCTCGCCGAGACCGGCCAGGAGCCCGAGGGTTCGGACGACGACATGATCTCCGAGCTCGAGGCGATGGCGCTCGGCGCGCCCGCCCCGGCTGCTGGTGACGAGGCCGGCTCCCCGGAACCGGCCGCACCGGCTCCCGAACCGGCCGCCGCCGACGTTTCCGAGGGCATGCTGGTGGTCCAGATGCTCGACCGCGAGCTGCGGCCCGGCGAAGTCTCGCTCGACGAGCTCGAACGCGCCTTCCGGGAGACTCCCGGTCCGGAGGTCGCCGCCCCTGCACCGGCACTGCAAGCCGTTGCGAAATCGGAGGACTCTGTTCCCGCAAAGAGCGCAGCGGGGCGCAAGTCCAAGCCGGCGCGCGAGGAAGGCGAAGGAACCCGCGAGGCTCCCGTCCAGTCACAGACCATCCGGGTCGCCGTGGACACGCTCGAGCACCTGATCACGACGGTCAGCGAACTGGTGCTGACCCGCAACCAGCTCCTCGAGATCGTACGCCGCCACGAGGAATCGGAATTCAAGGTACCGCTGCAGCGCCTCTCCAACGTTACGGCCGAACTGCAGGAAGGCGTCATGAAGACGCGCATGCAGCCGATCGGCAACGCCTGGCAGAAGCTGCCGCGTATCGTTCGCGACCTGGCGCTGGAACTCGGCAAGCAGATCGACCTCGAGATGGTCGGCGCCGAGACCGAGCTGGACCGTCAGGTCCTTGAGCTGATCAAGGATCCGTTGACGCACATGGTGCGCAATTCGGCCGACCACGGCCTTGAATTGCCCGAGCAGCGCCGTGCGCTCGGTAAGCCCGATGTCGGCAAGGTCCGCCTGGCCGCCTACCATGAGGGCGGCCATATCATCATCGAGATCGCCGACGACGGTCGCGGGCTCGATTCCAAGCGGATCAGCCAGAAGCTGATCGAGAAGGGCCTCTGCACCGAGGCCGAGCTGGAGAAGATGAGCGAGGCGCAGATCCACCGCTTTATCTTCAACCCCGGCTTCTCCACCGCCGAGAAGGTGACCAGCGTCTCCGGGCGCGGCGTCGGCATGGACGTGGTCAAGACGAACATCGAGCTCATCGGCGGCACCGTCGACGTCAAGTCCGTGCAGGGCGAGGGCTCGGTCTTCATGATCAAGATCCCGCTGACCCTCGCGATCGTCTCGGCGCTGATCGTCGAATCCTCGGGCCAGCGCTTCGCCATTCCCCAGCTCGCCGTCGTCGAGCTGGTCCACACGGGCTCCGGCTCCGCCACGCAGATCGAACGCATCAAGGACACGCCGGTCCTGCGCCTGCGCGACGAGCTTCTCCCCCTCGTCGGCCTGTCGAGTGTGCTCGGCCTGCCGCAGAAGGCCATCGTGAAGCCGACTACGACGGTCGAAGCTCATGAAGGCGAGTCCGAACCGACGGCCAAGGCGGCCGGAAAGACGGTCGACGGCGCGACCAGGGACGACACCGACGGCTTCATCGTCGTCCTGCAGGTCGGCTCGCACCGCTTCGGCATCGTCGTCGACGCGGTGTTCCACACCGAGGAAATCGTCGTGAAGCCGATGTCGAGCATGTTGCGCGGCATCGCGGCCTTCTCCGGCAACACCATCCTCGGCGACGGCTCGGTGATCATGATCATCGACCCGAACGGCATCGCCAAAGAAGTTCGCACGGACGTCGCCGCCGAAATGGAGCGGGACGGCGCGGAGGACACGTCGGCTTCGCGGGACGAGACGATCTCGCTGCTGCTGTTCCGGGCCGGCTCGGTGGCGCCGAAAGCCGTCCCGCTTTCGCTCATCACGCGCCTCGAGGAGATCAACGTCGATCGTATCGAGCACACCAACGGACGCAGCCTGGTCCAGTACCGTGGCCGGCTGATGCCGCTGGTCTACGTGAACGAGAACATCGAGCGTCGCACCGAGGGCACCCAGCCGATGATCGTCTTCACCGACGGCGGCCGTTCGATGGGCCTGGTGATCGACGAGGTCGTCGACATCGTCGACGACAACCTCGATATCGAGATTTCCTCGGAAGTCCCGGGAATCCTCGGCTCGGCGGTCGTCCGCGGCGCCGCGACCGAGATTCTGGACGTCGCCCACTACCTGCCGCTGGCCTTCGAGGACTGGTTCCATCGCAAGGAGATGGGCGGGGTCCCCGAGGACACCCGCGTCATGCTGATCGACGACAGTGCGTTCTTCCGCAACATGATCGCGCCGGTTCTGAAGTCGGCGGGCTATCGCACAGTCGTCTGTTCCAGCGCGCTCGAGGCCCTGAACCGGCTGGAGGCCGGCGAGGTGGTAGATGTCGTCGTCAGCGATATCGAGATGCCGGACATGAGCGGCTACGAGCTCGCGGAGCGGCTCCTGTCGAACGGCAAGTTCAAGAACCTGCCGATTGTGGCGCTGTCGTCGCTCGCCAGCCCCGAAGCGATCGAGCGCGGCCGCAAAGCCGGTTTTCACGACTATGTAGCGAAGTTTGATCGGACCGGGCTCCTGTCGAGCCTGAAGGAAATGGCCCGTCCGATGGGAGAGGCAGCATGAGCGATCTCGATCGAGAGGAAAGCCACGACGAAGGCGAATCCTGCGACTACATCACGGTGACCATCGGGTCGCAGCGGTTCGGGCTGCCGATCGAGGGCGTCCACGACGTGTT
This sequence comes from Pseudomonadota bacterium, assembly GCA_023458595.1. GTDB lineage: Bacteria > Pseudomonadota > Alphaproteobacteria > Rhizobiales > Tepidamorphaceae > Microbaculum. The sequence continues at coordinate 33,151 of JAEWYT010000105.1, read as the reverse complement.
CCGGCTGACCGGCATGACGCCGGTGCCTATGTCGCGCAAGGAGATCGCCGGCGTGCTCAACATGCGCGGCCGCATCGTCACCGCGATCGACATGCGCCGCCGGCTCGATCTCGGCGAGCGCGACAGGAACGACGCGCCGATGGCCGTCGGCATTGAGTACCGCGGTGAATCCTACGGTCTCGTCATCGACGAGGTCGGCGATGTCCTCCGCCTGCCGATCGCCAACATCGAGCCCAATCCGGTCAATCTGGACCCGCGCTGGGCGCGCGTGTCCTCGGGTGTCCAGCGGCTCGAGGGGAACCTGCTCGTCATCCTCGACGTCGACCGGATCCTCGACATGGATCACGAGCCGCTCGCGGCTTGAACGTAACGAGTTCGAAGGTTTGCACGGATAAGCTTGTCCAACTTATCGAAATCCGGAGCAATGGAGATGAAAAACTGCCTCATCGTAGACGATTCCAGCGTCATCCGTAAGGTTGCACGCCGGATTCTGGAGGAGCTCGGTTTCGCGGTGACCGAGGCCGAGGACGGCGCCCAGGCGTTGCACGCCTGCCGCTACCAGATGCCCTTCGCCATCCTTCTCGACTGGAACATGCCCGTGATGGATGGGTTCGAGTTCCTGAAGCAGCTGCGCCAGATGGAAGGCGGCAACGCCCCCAAGGTCGTGTTCTGCACCACCGAGAACGACATCGCCCAGATCGCCCGCGCCCTGAAGGCCGGCGCCAACGAGTACATCATGAAGCCCTTCGACCGGGACATCGTCGAGGCCAAGTTCGCCGAAGCCGGCATTCTCTGATCCGGGCCGCTTTGGGGGCGGACCTCTCAGAAGTAGCGTATTCGAGTACGAGTATGTCCATGCAGAGTACCGCCCGTGTAGGGTCTGCGCCTCCGCCTTCGACGAACTGGCCGATCCGGGTCATGGTCGTCGACGACTCGGCCGTCGTGCGCGGGCTCGTCACGCGCTGGCTGGACGAGGCCAACGATATCGAGGTCGTCTCCACGCAGCGGAACGGCAAGATGGCGGTCGACGCGCTCGCCGATGCCGATCCCGACGTCATAATCCTCGACATCGAGATGCCGGAGATGGACGGGTTGACTGCCCTGCCAGAGATTCTCCGCAAGAAGCCGAATGTAGTGGTCATAATGGCCTCGACCCTGACCCGGCGGAATGCCGAGATCAGTCTCAAGGCGATGTCGCTCGGCGCCCGCGACTACATCCCCAAGCCCGAAGCGGCGCACGGCATGGTGACCGCGGATGATTTCCGCCGTGACCTGCTCGACAAGATCCGGGCGCTCGCGCCCCGTCGGACGGGTGCCCCGAGGACCGCGCTCGCGCGCAAGGTCGGCGGAGAGCAGCCCCGGGCGAAGAGTTTCCCGGCGCCCCTCGCCGGGCCCATCAGCCTGCGCAGTCCCTCCTCGGTGCGGCCGCGGGTGCTGGTGATCGGGTCCTCCACGGGCGGACCGCCGGCGCTGACCTCGGTGCTGCAGTCCCTCGCAGCCGACATAGCCGACGTGCCCGTTCTGATAACCCAGCACATGCCTCCGACCTTCACCGGTATCCTGGCGGAGCATCTGGCCCGCGCCAGCGGCCGCCCCTCGGCCGAAGGCAAGGACGGCGAGCCGGTGACGCCCGGCCGCATCTACGTCGCACCCGGCGGCCGTCACATGATCGTCGAAGCCGGTGCGGTTCCAACGATCCGTCTCACCGACGGGCCACCGGTGAACTACTGCAAGCCCGCGGTCGACCCGCTCTTCGAGTCGGTTGCGAAGACGTACGGCGCGGCCACGCTCGCGCTCGTGCTGACCGGAATGGGACATGATGGCGCTGCGGGAGGCCGTGCGGTCGCAGCAGCCGGCGGAACCGTGGTCGCGCAGGATGAAGCGTCCAGCGTGGTTTGGGGCATGCCGGGTGCAACCGCCCGCACGGGTGTTTGCTCGGCCGTCCTCTCTCTCGACCGCATTCCCGGTCAACTCTCCAGGTATCTGAAGGGGATCAAGGCATGACGCCCCAGGAGTACGACTACCTTCGCGATTTCCTGCGCAGCCAGTCGGGGCTCGATCTGGCCGAGGACAAGCGTTATCTCGTCGAAGCGCGCCTCGGCCCGATCGCCCGGCGCGCCGGCATCGCCGATCTTTCCGCCCTGATCTCGGCCCTCAAGCTCGGCGGCGACGTCAGGCTGCGGACGGCCGTTGTCGAGGCGATGACGACGAACGAATCCTCGTTCTTTCGCGACAAGACGCCTTTCGATCAGTTCAAGGACGTGATCGTCCCGCACTTCCTGCAGGAGCGTGCGTCGAAGCGCGAGATCAAGATCTGGTGCGCGGCCGCCTCGACCGGCCAGGAGCCCTATTCGCTGGCGATCAGCGCCCGCGAGGACTCGCGCCTCGCCGCATGGCGGCTCGACATTCTCGGCACCGACATCGCCGAGACGGTGATGGATCGCGGCAAGGCCGGCGTCTACAGCCAGTTCGAGGTGCAGCGCGGCCTGCCGATCCAACTTCTGGTGAAGTATTTCGCCCAGCAGGGCGACATGTGGGAACTCGACCAGGCCATCCGCAGGATGGTGCGCTGGCAGAAGTTCAATCTGTTGTCGAGCTTCTCGGCGCTCGGCCGCTTCGATGTCGTGTTCTGCCGCAATGTGCTGATCTACTTCGACCGGCCGACCAAGACCGACGTGCTGTCGCGCATCGCCGACGTCCTCGAGCCGGACGGCTATCTGGTTCTCGGAGCCGCCGAGACCGTGGTGGGACTGAGCGACCGCTTCGAGGCGCAGCCCAATTGCCGCGGGCTCTATCGTCCGGTACCGAAATCGGCGGTGAAGCCGGTCCCGGCCGGCATGGCCTCGATCGGCCGCGTCGCCTAGGCGCGAGGGCCGCCTCGCCGGCGGCCCCCCTGATTTCTCTTTCTTCGCTCGGCGCTCCCGACGGCCTACGGCCTGTTGGCGTAGACGCCGGCCTCGTAACGCTCGTACAGGCGAATGAACGCCGGGTCGGCGAAAGGCAGCATCTGCGTCATGATGAGGCCCGCCACGTCGCACGTCGGGTCAAACCAGAAATGCGTGTTCAGCACGCCCGCCCACGACTGCGCCCCCTCCGAACGCATGCCGGGCACGTCCTCCTCCATCCGCATGAATCCGAAGGAGTGCGTCTTCTCGCGACCGGGGAAGAACTCGGTATCGGCCGTCACCGGCGGCGCCACCGTCTTCATCACGCTCACGCGCAGATCGCCGATCTGGTTGGAGAGCATATGCTCGACCGCGTCCTCGCTGAGGATGCGGTGGCCGTCGATCTGGCCTCGGTTCAGGTACATGCGCAGGAAGCGCATGTAGTCGGGCGCCGTCGAATAGAGCGCGTGGCCCATGCCGTAGAATTCCGGGTTGGAGGGCGGCGACAGCTCAAAATCGACGAAGCTGCCGTCCTCGGCGCGGGCGCGCACGCTGGCGAGCCGGCTCTTCATCGTGCCCTCGACCTCGAAGCCGGTATCGGCCATCGACAGCGGCCCGAATATCTCCTCGTGACAGAACCTGTCGACCGTCCGTCCGTCGACCGCCTCGACGACCTTGCCGAGCCAGTCGATACCGATGCCGTAGTCCCATCGCTCACCCGGATCGAAGGCCAGAGGATAATGCAGCGAGGCGTTGAGCCCGGAGATGATGGTCGGATGCCCGGCGATCTCCATGTAGGACGGAATCATCGAGTTCCAGAACTCGTAGACGAAGCCCGACGTATGGGTCGCCAGATGCCGGACCGTCGCCTTGGTGCGCGGTGCGCGGAGGATCGGCTTTCCGCCTTCGATCCCCTCGAGCACCTGCACCTTCTTGAACTCCGGCAGGACGGCCTCGACCTCGGTGTCCATGCTGAGCTTGCCGCGGTCGATCAGGATCATCGCGGCCGTCGAGCCGACGGCCTTGGTCATCGAGAAGATGCGGAAGACAGTGTCGACGGTGGCGGGTTCGCCTGCCGAGCGCTCGCCCGCCGCGCCCGACCACGTAACGCCGCCCGTGTTTCCCGACATCGCGACGAGGAAAGGCGCTTCACGGTCGGCAACCGCTTTGCGTAACAGGGAATCGAGGTCCATCATGGTGCTTCCTCCCGTTTGGCTTTGTTGTCGGAGGAAGCGTGACACACGGGCGCCGTGACGGAAAGCCGGGGCGGAAGGCAAAAAAAGAGCCCCGTCGCAAGACGAGGCTTTTTTCTGTTGCCTGGAGATATGTCTGACTACGCGGAGATCGCCGCGTCGGATTCCGGATCGCGCAGGACGTAGCCGCGGCCCCACACGGTTTCGATGTAGTTCTTCCCGCCAGTCGCCGCCGACAGCTTCTTGCGAAGCTTGCAGATGAAGACGTCGATGATCTTGAGTTCCGGCTCGTCCATACCGCCGTAGAGATGGTTCAGGAACATCTCCTTGGTGAGGGTCGTCCCCTTGCGCAGGGAGAGCAGCTCCAGCATCTGGTATTCCTTGCCGGTCAGATGCACCCGCTGGCCGTTCACCTCGACGGTCTTGGTGTCGAGGTTGACCTTGAGGTCGCCCGTTTCGATGACCGATTCCGCATGGCCCTTGGAACGCCGTACGATCGCGTGGATGCGCGCCACCAGCTCGTCCTTGTGGAACGGCTTGGTGAGATAGTCGTCGGCGCCGAAGCCCAGGCCGCGGACCTTGTCCTCGATGCCGGCGAGACCGGACAGGATCAGGATCGGGGTCTTGACCTTCGACAGGCGCAGCGTCTTCAGCACCTCGTACCCGCTCATATCCGGCAGGTTCAGGTCGAGCAGGATAATGTCGTAGTCGTATAGCTTGCCGAGATCGATCCCTTCTTCGCCGAGATCGGTCGTGTAGACGTTGAAGCTCTCCGACTTCAGCATCAACTCGATGCTTTGCGCCGTCGCGCTGTCGTCCTCGATCAGCAGAACTCGCATGCCAGTTCCTTTCCGCATGCCTTTCTAGGCTGGTGCCCGCTCGGAAAGCGCGGCCGTTTGTTAAGGGGTCACCTTCTGGTTCCCGCGAATCGCAAAGTTAGGCCCCAATGGTTAACAAAACCTCTTTTCCGTCAACCAAACTTTTAACGATTCGCCGTCCAGATTCGACCCAGTGCTTTGAGAATCCGAGAAAAATCGCCGATTCCAATGTTGAGATTTTAGATTAAGAAAACTGCCTAATCGATTCTTGCGACTCATCTGCCGGACGTTAAGCGACCGCCGTGTTGGTTTACGACCCCTTAAGAGGTTTTCAGAAAGTATTGACGGGAGGCGTAAACGAATCGTTACGCCGGGCGAGCTGGGGAGCCGGATTGCGAGCGTTGATCGAAGAGATCGCGACCCTGCCGAGCGCCGAGACTTTCGGACGCGTGTCGGCCGTTCAGGGTTTGCTGATCGAGGTTGCCGGGCCTGTCCAGGCCATGCGCATCGGCTCGCGCGTCGACATCGCCGACGCCGCCGAGAGGACGATCGGCTGCGAGGTCGTCGGATTCAAGAACAACCGCGCGATCTGCATGCCCTTTCGTCACATAGACGGCGTGCGCATGGGCTGCCGCGCCGTCGTCGCCAGCCAGGATCTGAGCGTGCGCCCGACGCGCGCATGGCTCGGCCGCGTCCTCAATGCCTTCGGCGAGCCGATCGACGGCAGGGGCCCGCTTCCGCAGGGTCCCGATCCGATGCCGCTGCGCGCTTCGCCGCCGCCCGCGCACCTGCGCTCGCGCGTCGGCGAGCCGATCGACCTCGGCGTGCGCGCCATCAACACGTTCCTGACCTGCTGCCGCGGCCAGCGCATGGGCATCTTCGCCGGCTCCGGCGTCGGCAAGTCGGTGCTGTTCTCCATGCTGGCACGCAACGCCTCCGCCGACGTGACGATCATCGGCCTGATCGGCGAGCGCGGCCGCGAGGTGCAGGAGTTCATCGAGGACGATCTGGGGCCCGAGGGCCTGAAGAACGCCATCGTCGTCGTCGCGACCTCCGACGAGACCGCGCTGATGCGCCGCCAGGCCGCATGGCTCACCATGACGCTCGCGGAGTATTTTCGCGACCAGGGCGCGGACGCGCTTTGTCTCATCGATTCACTGACCCGTTTCGCCATGGCACAACGCGAGGTCGGTCTGGCCGGCGGCGAACCGCCGACCGCCAAGGGCTATACTCCGACCGTCTTCTCCGAATTGCCCCGCCTCCTCGAACGTGCGGGCCCGGGCGTCGGAAAAGGCTCGATTACCGGACTTTTCACCGTTCTCGTCGAGGGTGACGACCACAACGAGCCCGTTTCGGACGCCGTTCGCGCCATTGTCGACGGCCATATCGTCATGGAGCGGTCCATCGCCGAGCGCGGCCGCTTCCCGGCGATAAGTATTTTGAAATCCGTTTCGCGCACAATGCCGGGATCGGCGGATCCCGAGTATCTGCCGGTGATCCGAAAGGCACGCGAACTGATGGCGACCTATACGGATATGGAGGAATTGATCCGGCTCGGCGCCTACCGACGCGGCTCGAACGATGCCGTCGACGAGGCGATCGACAGGAACGCGGACTTGGAAGCCTTTCTCGCCCAGGAGAAGGACGAAACGAGTTCGATCCAGGACGGGTACGAACGACTGGCACGGATCGTGATTGGTGGTGGCGAGGAATGGCCTCAGGAACGTGGAGCACTGACCGATGAAGTCCCGTGAGAACCTAATCCGTCTCAAAAGGTTCCAGGTCGACGAGAAGCGTCGCCAGGTGACCCAGATTGAGACAATGATTGCCGATTTCGAACGCATGGCCGACGAGCTCAACCGGCAGATCGCGGAAGAGGAGAAGCGCGTCGGCGTCACCGACATCGCGCATTTCGCCTATCCGACCTTCGCCAAGGCCGCCATGCAGCGCCGCGACAACCTGAAAGGGTCGGCCGACGGTCTCCGCGATCAGCTCGCCAGCGCGCAGAACCAGCTCGCCGAGGCGTTCGAGGAGTTGAAGAAGGTCGAGCTTCTGGAAGAGCGCAACGTCGAGCGCGAGCGCCAGACCGAGAACCAGCGCGCTCAGGCCGAGATGGACGCGATCGGTCTCGCCATGCACATGCGCGCGGGCTGACGGAAACCAGCCCGAGAGACTCGCGCGGCCCGGAGCCGTAGGCGTCAGACCTCCGGGTCGAGCTTGAATGCCGACAGCCGTTCGTAGATCGGACGGGCGGCGTCGGCGATTCTCCGCAAATGATCCGGCAGTTCGGCGACGTCCCGCCCCGGCGGGCCGAAACGGGTGGAGGCGTTGACCGCCTCGTACCAGTGCGCGCCCCACACCCCGTCCGTCTCCCGCGCGCCGGCAGGCCACGCCAGCATCGCCTCGCTGAACGCGATCCCCACCGCCGCGCAGAGCGCCGACAGCGTCGCGCAGGGATTGTCCAGGACGTCTCGCGCATCGATCACCGGCGGTGCCTTCCCGAGCCGATCGGCGACGATATCGAACAACTCGCCCTGCTGCACGAAGCCGATGTCTCCGAGGCTCACCGCCTCGCGCTTGCGCACGTAGGAGCCCAGTACGTTCTCCGGCCGGCGGATCAGGAAGGCGTTCGTCACCTCGCCGAGCCAGTCGCGCCCGATCCCGGGGATCATGTGGTGGGTCATCTGCTTCTGGTAGAACACCGACGCGCCCGGCTGCAGCGGCGCGAGCAGGCTTTCGACCACCTTCCGCCAATCCGTCTCGCCCGTGGCGATAACCTCCCCGCGCATCGGATGGTCGATGCCGGTGCGCGCGAGATAGGCGGCATAGAACGGCTCGTCGACGACGATCGTGTCCGGCCGGTTCTCGAAGGATCGCATCATCGCCGTCGAGATGTTCCGTGGCCCGGACCACATGGCGATCCTGACCGGTTCGGCGTCGCCCATACCCCCTCCTCCTGGGATCGTCTCACAGCGAAGTGATGTCACATTGGCTTCCCGCATCGTTGCCTGCAACTATATCGCCGCGAATTGGTCCGATGGCGCCGAGGAAGGTTGGAAGCAATGTCCGAGATCGTTCCCCTGATGCCGCGCCGGCCTGTCCCCGAACTCGAGGTCGCCCTCGCCGGAGGCGGCACCTGGCGCCTCGCCGGCCGGAAGCCGAAGGCCTTCACGATGATCGTCTTCTATCGCGGCCTGCACTGCCCGATCTGCAGCCGGCAGTTGCGCGAGATCGAGGACCTGCTCGAGGATTTCAAGAAACGCGGCGTCGAGCCGATCGCCATTTCCTCCGACACACGGGAAGCCGCCGAGAAGACGAAGATCGACTGGATGCTCGACGATCTGACCCTCGGCTACGGCCTCGACTTCGCCACCGCCCGCCGCTGGGGCCTCTACGTTTCCGAAGGCCTGGCGAAGCCACCGCCGAGCGTGCCCGAGCCGGCACTGTTCACCGAGCCCGGCCTGTTCCTGGTGAAGCCCGACGGCACGCTCTATTTCGCCTCGGTGCAGACCATGCCCTTCGCCAGGCCTTCCATGCAGGCCGTGCTCGCGGGCGTCGATTTCGTGCTGGCCAAGGACTACCCCGCCCGCGGCGAGGTTTTGAATTGGCAGAAGGCGCAGGCGGCGGAGTAGCGCCGGTCCGAAGGGCGGATAACGGCGAACCGCCGCGAAAAATATGCCGCAAGGTAAGGCGCTGTTACGATTTCAACGCTACGTCCGTAACACAAAGGAAGTTACCGGAGCGGCGAGGATCGTATGTCCGGCGAAGCCTGGATGAGCGTCTGGTTCTACGCGCATGATCTGTGGCTGAAGGTGAGGTCGGACCTGTCGCTCGCCGACCGCAAGAAAGCGGCCGAGGTGTCGAAACGCTACCTCGGCGGGCAAGCCATGCCGCGCAGCGAGCTTCCCGCAGCATTCTACGGAGTATATCGCGACAAGCCCGTGGGTCACATGAACGGCTTCTGCTTCGCCAACGGTTTCTTCGTCGTTTCCGAGAAAGCCGCCGGAATCCTCGAACAGTTCGATCTCGGCGAGGGCGGCGTCCATCCCGTCGACATCTTCGAGTACGACCGCACGACACCGGTCGAGGGCCGTCACTTCCTGCTCGGCCTCGGCGCCGTCAAGGACGCGGTCCTGCCAGGGGAATCGAAGGAAATCCATCAGCCCTGGCAGGGTCATGACATCTGGTGGCCGGAATCTTCGACCCGGGACGACGACATTGCCTTGGGACGACAGGCTTTGCAGGGACCAGACCTGTGGTGCGACAGCCGGTTCCAGAATGCCTTCTTCCTCAGCGGCGCACTGGTCGATGCGCTCAAGAAGGCCCGGGCGGGCCGTATCTTCGACCTCCGTAGGTGCCGTGTGGTCTGAACGCCGGATGGGGCGCTCAGCACCTACCGCACGATTACGTTCCTGAACTGCCAGGGATCCTCCGCGTCGATGTCCTCGGGGAACAGCGCGCCGCGGTCCACCAGCGGGTTCCAGTCCGTATAGAAGCCCTTGACCGGACCGAGATAGGGAAGCTGGACCTCGAGGCAGCGCCGGTAGTCCATCTCGTCGGCCTCGACGACGCCCTCGCGCGGGTTCTCCAGCGCCCAGATCATTCCGGCGAGCACCGCCGACGTCACCTGCAGGCCGGTCGCGTTCTGGTAGGGCGCGAGCTTGCGCGCCTCTTCGATCGAGAGCTGCGAGCCGAACCAGTAGGCGTTCCTGGCGTGGCCGTAGAGCAGCACGCCGAGTTCGTCGATACCGTCGACGATGTCCTTCTCGTCGAGGATAACCCAGTCCGGCTGCGCCTTCCACTGCTGCCCGGCCATCTCGTGCAGCGACAGCACCGCGTCGTTACAGGGATGATAGGCATAGTGGCAGGTCGGCCGATAGACCGCCTTGCCGGCCTTATGGACAGTGAAATAGTCGGCGATCGAGATCGACTCGTTGTGGGTTACGAGGAAGCCGTGCTGGGCCTTCGCCGTCGGCGTCCAACTGCGCACCTTCGTGCCGGCGCCGGGGCGCATGAGATAGATCGCCGCGTCGCAGCCGAAGTCGTGTGTCTTCCCGTCCGGTGGCAGCGCCTTCTCGTGCGTGCCCCAGCCGAGTTCCGACGGCTGCAGGCCCTCCGAGATGAAGCCCTCCACCGACCAGGTGTTGACGAAGACCTGGAAAGGCTTCGGCTCCCGGGCGCGCTGGGTGTCGCGCTCGGCGATGTGGATGCCCTTGACGCCGAGTTTCCGGGCGAGCCTGCCCCATTCTTCCCTGCTCGCGGGGTGCTCGTAGGCGACGCCGAGATCATCGGCGAGATTGACGAGCGCCTGCTTGACGAACCAGGACACCATGCCCGGATTGGCCCCGCAGCAGGAGATCGCGGTCGATCCGGACGGCTTGCGCCGCTTCAGGTCGAGAACGGATTCGCGCAGTGCGTAGTTGGAACGCTGCGACACCGACAGGCTGGAGTCCGTGTAGTAGCCGAGCCATGGCTCGGCGACGGTGTCGATGTAGAGACAGTCGAGCTCCATGCAGAGATCCATGATCGCCACGCTCGACACGTCGACCGAGAGATTGACGCAGAAGCCCTTGCGCCCGCCGGCGGTGAGCAGCGGCGTCAGCACCTCGCGGTAGTTCTCCCACGTGATCGATTCCTGCAGGAACCGGATGCCGTTCTCGTCGGCGATCTTCTTGTGGTCGTCGCTCGGGTCGACGATCACCATGTCGGCCTTGTCGAAGTCGATGTGCCGGAGGATCAGCGGCAGGGTGCCGGTGCCGATCGAGCCGAAGCCGACCATCACGATCGGCCCGTCGAATTTCGCGTGAGTCTTCCAATCTGCCATTTCGAGATCGATCCTTGAGTTCGGCTGCGCGGATTCGCGCGATTAGCCCGAGTATGCCGCGATGGCCCGGTCCATGTCGGCGACAAGCCTCTCGCCCGTGGCCGCAACCGTGGCGCCCGTCCCGCGCACGAGGCCCTGCGTACCGGCGAGAGCACCCGGCTTCAGCTCGAGGCCGAGGAACCGGTCGGGATCGACCGGACCCGGCAGCGACAGGTCGAGCGTCAGGTCGCGGCGGAAGTCGAAGCGCCCATAGTAGGGAGCATCGCCGACAAGGATGATGGCACCATGGCCCTGCGCCTGCGCACGCTTCAGGCTGGTCTCGACGAGTTTCGCGCCGATGCCGCGGTTGCGCCAGCCTTCGTGCACCGCGACCGGCCCGAGGAGCAGTGCGGGAGCATCGCCCGCCTCCACGTGCCAGAGCCGGATGGTGCCGATAAGCCGACGCTTCTCGACGGCGACGAGTGCGAGGCCGTCCGCCGGGCGGCGGCCCTCGCGCAGCCGCTCGGCGGTCTTCATGTGCCGGCGCGGACCGAAGGCCCCGTCGAGCAGCGTCTCGATCGCAGGCGCGTCTTCCGGCTTTTCGGAGAAGATCCCTATCACCGTCTCCTCCCTCAGATCACATAGGATTGCAGGGGCGCGAAGCCGTTGAAGGCAACCGACGAATAGGTCGTCGTGTAGGCGCCCGTGGCTTCGATCAGGACCTCGTCACCGATCTCGAGGCCTATCGGCAGATGATAGGGCTCGCGCTCGTAGAGCACGTCGGCGGAATCGCAGGTCGGCCCGGCGATGATGCAGGGCGCCACCTCGCCGCCGTCGCGCGTCGTGCGGATCGGATAGCGGATCGCCTCCTCCATCGTCTCGGCGAGGCCGCCGAACTTGCCGATGTCGAGGAATACCCAGCGCACCGTATCCTCGGCGCTCTTGCGGGAAATCAGCACGACCTCGGCCTTGATGACGCCGGCGCCGCCGACCATGCCGCGACCGGGTTCGATGATCGTCTCCGGCAGACGGTTGCCGAAATGGCGGCTCAGCGCCCCGAAGATCGACTCCCCGTAGGTCGCCACCGTCGGCACTTCCTTCAGGTAGCGGGTCGGGAAGCCGCCGCCGAGATTGACGAGGGTGAGGGTGATGCCACGCTCGGCGAGCGTCCGGAACACGCCCGCGGCCGTCTCGAGCGCCCGGTCCCAGGCCTCGGTGTCGCGCTGCTGCGAGCCGACATGGAAGGAGACGCCGGCGGCGACGAGGCCGCCGCGGTGGGCGTGCTCGAGCACCTCGATCGCCATCTGCGGATCGCAGCCGAACTTGCGGCTGAGCGGCCACTCGGCGCCCGACCCGTCGCACAGCACGCGGCAGAACACCTTCGCCCCGGGCGCGGCGTGGGCGATCTTGTCGACCTCCTGGTGACTGTCGACGGCAAACAGGCGCACGCCGAGCTCGTAGGCGCGCGCGATGTCGCGCTCCTTCTTGATGGTGTTGCCGAAGGAGATCCGGTCCGGCGTCGCGCCGGCTGCGAGCGCGAGCTCGATCTCCGTCACCGAGGCGGTGTCGAACGAGGAACCGAGCTCTGCGAGCAGGCTCAGGATTTCCGGCGCCGGATTGGCCTTCACCGCATAGAACACGCGCGTGCCGGGCAGCGCACGGGTAAAGGCGTTGTAGTTCTCGCGCACGACGTCGAGATCGAGAACGAGGCACGGCCCGTCGGGTCGTCGCTCGGCGAGGAAGGAGCGGATGCGGTCGGTGGTCATCGGGCTTGTCTCCCAATCCCAAAGGTTGAACCCACCGGAGCCGATGCCCTCGGCGCCCGCGCTGTGGAGACGCGGAGGCCGTCAGCGTCGACGCCGACTTCTGTGCTCCGGATACGCGAACGCGGCCGTCAGACCGTTTTCACGTCCGGAACCTGGTTGCCTTTGATTGGATCGGGATCGCCGAACCGCACGTCGGGCAAGGATGGTGTGCCTCTTCAGTAACCCCGGCCTTTGGAGGAGCCGGCAGAGACCAAAAAAGCCCGCACCGTCGTTGCTTTAAGTCGCCACCCGCTGGAATTTCCCGGGGGTAGCCCGGCGACCACAGGCACGTGCGAATATTGGGCGAGCGCGTATGTAGGTGCTTCGCCCCTAACACGCAATTAAATTTTTGATGACACGCGATTTTTTTCGGTCCGCGGCGCGGCCGTCGCCAGCGCCACGCCGGAGAGGATCGCGACCATGCCGACGGCGTGGAAGAGCTTGAATTCCTCGCCGAGGAAGACGACCGCCATCAGCGCCCCGAACAGCGGCATCAGATGGAAGAACGGCCCGGCCCGGTTCGCCCCGATCAGTTCGACGCCGCGGTTGAAAAAGGCGTAGGCGATGAGCGAGGGGAAGATGCACACGTACAGACAGGCCGCGACCGTCAGCGCGTCGAGCCTCATCACGTAGCCGGTCGATATCTCCCAGGCGAGCGCGGGGCTCAGCAGGATGTCCCCGACGAGGAAGGTGACCGCCAGGAAAGTGATCCAGTGGACGGCGGGCCGCTTGCGCAGCAGCGCCGAATAGAGCCCGTAGAGCACCACGGCGGCGAGGATCAGGACATCGCCGAAATTGAACCGGATCGACAGAAGCCTCGCGACGTCGCCCTGGCAGATGATCACGGCGACACCGCCGAGCGAGATCACGATGCCGGTCGCCTGCCGCAGGGTGAGCCGGTCGCCGAACAGCGCGAACGTCGCCAGCGCGATGATCAGCGGCTGAGAGGATTGCAGGAGCACGCCCGTCAGGGCGCCGGTGAACTGCAGCCCGAAATAAACCATGGTGTTGTAGGAAGTGATGCCGGTGAACGACAGGACGAGGATCATCGGCACGTGACGACGGATCGTCGGCCAGTCCCGTTTCAGGTGCGGCCACGCGAACGGCAGGAGAATCAAGAACGCCCCGCCCCAGCGCACGAAAGCGAAGGCGATAGGCGGCACATGGCCGGCCACGAAGCGGCCCAGCACGATGTTTCCCGCCCAGAACAGCGTCGTGAGCGTCAGCAGCAGATAGGCCTGGCCGTAGAGCCATTGGCCGATTCGGGCGGCGGGTGTGGTCATCCTGATTGAAAAGTACGGTTGGTAACGGGCTTCGCTACCGGCTATAGGCTTGCCTGTAAAGGGATAGCCGGCTGTCGCGTGGCAGCGCGGATGCCGCTATAGTCGCGCGCCCGCGGGCCCGGCCGGCAGGGCGCAGGTACAAGGAAATCGGAAGTCCATGGCGAATGTGGTGGTCGTCGGCTCGCAGTGGGGCGACGAGGGTAAAGGCAAGGTCGTCGACTGGCTGTCCGAGCGCGCCGACGTGGTCGTGCGCTTCCAGGGCGGCCATAACGCGGGCCACACGCTGGTCGTCGACGGCAAGACGTACAAGCTGAGCCTGCTGCCCTCCGGCATCGTCCGGCCGGGCAAGCTGTCGGTGATCGGCAACGGCGTCGTCATCGACCCCTGGGCGCTCGCCGACGAGATCGCCCGGCTCGCCGAGCAGGGCGTCGCCGTCACCGCCGAAAACCTGCGCATCGCCGACAACGCCACGCTGATCCTGCCGCTGCACCGCGAGCTCGACGCCTTCCGCGAGGAGGCCGCCGGCGCGGCCATGATCGGCACGACGAAGCGGGGTATCGGCCCCGCATACGAAGACAAGGTCGGCCGCCGCGCCATCCGCGTCAGCGACCTCGCCGAGTCCGAAAGCCTCGCCGGCAAGATCGACCGCCTGCTCGTCCATCACAACGCCCTGCGCCGAGGCCTCGGCAAGCCGGAAGTGGACGGCGGCGCGCTCGAGGAGCAGCTGCGCGAGATCGCCGGCAAGATACTGCCCTATTCCTGCTCGGTCTGGACCCTGCTCGACGGCGAGCGCCGCCGTGGCCGCCGCATCCTCTTCGAGGGCGCGCAGGGCACGCTGCTCGACGTCGACCACGGAACCTATCCTTACGTCACCTCGTCGAACACGGTCGCAGCACAGGCCGCGACCGGCTCGGGCACCGGCCCGGGCGCGCTCGGCTACGTGCTCGGCATTACCAAGGCCTATACGACACGCGTCGGCAGCGGACCGTTCCCGACCGAGGATACCGGCGACATCGGCAACAGGCTCGGCGAGCGCGGCCGCGAGTTCGGCACCGTGACGGGCCGCAAGCGCCGCTGCGGCTGGTTCGACGCGGTGCTGGTGCGCCAGGCGATTCGCACCGGCGGCATCGATGGTATCGCATTGACGAAGCTTGACGTTCTGGACGGATTCGGCGAGTTGAAGATCTGCGTCGAATACCGCCTCGGCGGCAAGACCGTCGATCACCTGCCCGCCTCCCGTGACGCACAGGCGGCGGTCGAACCGGTCTACGAAACCTTCGAAGGCTGGGCGGAAAGCACCGAAGGGGCCCGTTCCTGGGCGGATTTGCCCGCCCAGGCGGTGAAATATGTCCGCCGCATCGAGGAACTGATCGGAGCCCCCGTCGCGCTGCTTTCGACGAGCCCGCGCCGGGAGGACACCATTCTTGTCCACGATCCGTTTCGGGATTAAGCCTACGTACAGTTAGAGTAGCGCAGTTCAGATCATGGCAGATTTCGTTTCCGTTCTCCGGCGCGCAGTCGGGAACCTCGAAAACAACACCGAAGCCGCGCGGCAGGCCATCTACGGCAAGGCGCGTACCGCTCTGCGCGCCCAGCTCGAGGCGATAGATCCGCCCGTCGGGCCGGACGACATCGCCCGCCAGATCGAGAGCCTCGACGGGGCCATCGACGAACTGGAATCCGAGTTCGCCGAACAGCAGCCCAAGGCGCACGAGGCGTTCCAGTCCGCCGTGTCCGAGACCGAGGCGCTCGGCGGCGCCGCTTCGGCGGCGGCGCGCGAGGCGCGCAAGACCCTCGACCGCATCGACGGCGAGAGCGAGGACGACGACATCGGTCCCGAACCCGCCGAAGCGCCGGTCGAACGCCGTGAACCCTCGCTCGGCGCTCCCGCCCCGGCTCCGGCGGCGACGCCCGTCGCCGTGCCGCAGCCTTCCGCTGCACCCGCCGCACCGAAACGGCAGCCGGCCGCTGCCGCTCCGGCCGTTCCGGCGACCCCGCCGCCCCCGAAGCCGGCCGCCGCCCGCGCTCCCGCGACGCCGGCCCCCGAGCGGCCCCCCCCGCCGGCGGAGATGTTCGACGACGGCGACGAGATGGAGCGCGAAGGCTCCGGCCGCTTCGTCGCCTGGATAATCCTGCTGCTGGTGCTGCTCGGCATCGTCGGCGTCGGCTTCTGGCAGCGCGCCGCCGTGATGGATATGGTCGCCTCGCTGACGGGTTCGTCCGAGACCGACGCGCCCTCCGAAACCGGCAAGATCGCCGACCGTATCCCCGGCAACGCCGAAGAACCCGAACCCGCACCGGCAACCTCGTCCGCACCCCAGGCGGGCGAGCAGGCCGCAGCGCCGGCGCCCGCACCGGTCGCACCGCCTCCGGCCGCCGAGACCGAGGGCGAGCGCGTCGCGCAGGCGCTGCTCATCGAGGAAAGCGCGGGAGGCGTTTCGCCGGCGAGCACGCTCGGCGGCTCCGTGAACTGGCAGCTTGTCGACGACACCGATGCGGTGGGCGGCGTCGCGAAGGCGATCCGCGGCGACGTCGACGTGCCCGAGCGCGATCTCAAGCTCTCCTTGACGATCCGGCGCAACAACGACCAGGCGCTGCCGGCGAGCCACATCATCGAGATCGTCTTCCAGACGGGGCCGGGCTTTGCGCACGAGGGCATAGCCTCGATACCCGGCCTCCTGATGAAGGCGACGCCGCGCTCGACCGGCCAGGCGCTGGTCGGCGCCGTGGTGCCGGTCATGGACAACTACTTCCTCGTCGGCCTGTCGGAATCGGAGATCGATCGCGATCGCAACGTCAGCGAGATGACCGCCCGCGACTTCATCGACATCCCGATCACCTACAAGGACGGCGGCCGCGCCGTGCTGTCGCTGGCGAAGGGAGATGCGGGCAAGCGCGCTTTCGAGGATGCCTTCGCGGCGTGGGGCGCACAGTAGGATTTCCGGATCCCGGCAGAAAGTTCTTCGCGGCGGCTCTCTTGCCATGGCCGCCGCGCTGCACCATGTTCTGAAACGTTCCGAGGGGTGCTCCGTCAGGAGCTGAGATGGTCGATCCGCCTGTTCGCGGGAGGCCGAACCCTTCGAACCTGATCCGGGTCATGCCGGCGAAGGGACTGGAACCTGTTTCCCCTTAGCCAATTCCCCGGGTCTCCCTGTCGCGACGAGAGGAGATCCATGATGCACGAGCTGAACCGCAATCCGCCCCCCTCGGCCTCGGGCTGAGCCGATGGCGCGCACCGCACGGGCGATCATCGTTGCCGCGCTGATCCTCGGCGTCTGGCAGGTTCTGGTGACGGCGCTCGCCGTCCCCGGCTATATCCTGCCGCCGCCGACGCGGATCCTCGCCGCACTCTGGGCTCAGCCGGAGTTCCTCGCCCGCAACGCCGCGGTCACCGGGTTCGAGATCGTCCTCGGCCTGATCGTCGGATCGGCCCTGGGCGTAACGACAGCGCTCGCCGTCAGCCTGTTTCCTCCAGCCGGGCGCGTGATGCTGCCGGTCATGGTGGCGAGCCAGGCGCTGCCGGTCTTCGCCATCGCGCCGCTGCTCGTCATCTGGCTCGGCTTCGGCCTCGCCTCGAAGATCGTCATGGCGACGCTGATCATCTTCTTCCCCGTCGCCTCCGCCTTCCTCGACGGGCTGCGCCGCACCGATCCGGGCCTGCTCGACCTCGCCGCGATTCACCGCGCCGGCCGCTTCGACACGCTGAGACTGATCCGCCTGCCCTCCGCCCTGCCCGGCCTCGCCTCGGGCCTGCGCGTCGCTGCCGCCGTCGCCCCGATCGGCGCCGTCGTCGGCGAGTGGGTCGGCGCCTCCGCCGGGCTCGGCTTCGTCATGCTGCAGGCGAACGCCCGCCTGCAGACCGACTTGCTCTTCGCCGCGCTCTTCCTTCTCGCCCTGATGGCTCTCCTGATCCGCGCCGCCGTCGATGCGCTCGCGAGGCGCATGGTGCCGTGGATCGCGGAAAGCCCGATCTGATCACCCGAACCGGAGCTACGGAAAAATGCGTTCCCTGCTGTTTGCCCTCGCCGTTCTTGCCAGTTTCACGCCCCTGCCGGCATCCGCCGCCGACAGGCTCACCGTCCTGCTGGACTGGTTCGTCAATCCCGACCACGCGCCGCTGATCGTCGCGCAGGAGAAAGGCTTTTTCGCCGCCGAGGGTCTCGACGTCGAGCTGGTCCCGCCCGCCGACCCGAGCGCGCCGCCGCGCCTCGTCGCCGCGGGCCAGGCCGACATCGCCGTCTCCTATCAGCCGAACCTGCACATGCAGGTGAAGGAGGGCCTGCCGCTCACCCGGATCGGCACGCTGGTCGAGACCCCGCTCAATTCGCTGGTCGTTCTGGAAGACGGGCCGGTCAGGGAGATCGCCGACCTGAAGGGAAAGACCGTCGGCTTCTCCGTCGGCGGCTTCGAGGACGCCCTGCTCGGCGCGATGCTGGAGAAGGCCGGGCTGACGCTCGACGACATCAAGCTCGTCAACGTCAACTTCTCGCTGTCGCCCTCGCTGTTCGCCGGCCAGGTCGACGCCGTCATCGGCGCCTTCCGCAACTTCGAGCTCGCCCAGATGGACATCGAGAAGCGCCCCGGCCGCGCCTTCTATCCGGAGGAGAACGGCGTGCCGGTCTACGACGAGCTGATTTTCCTCGCCCGCAGGGATGCCGTGGCCGACCCCCGCCTGTCGCGCTTCATGGCCGCGGTCGAGCAGGCGACGATCTGGCTCACCAACCACCCGGACGCCGGCTGGGAGATGTTCGTCGCCAGGCATCCCGAGCTGAACGACGAGCTCAACAGACGGGCCTGGTTCGATACCCTGCCCCGCTTCGCCAAGCGCCCCTCGGCCCTCGATGCTGGCCGCTACGAGCGCTTCGCCGCGTTCATGAAGGAACGCGGCCTGATCGACGCGGTCGTGCCGGTGCAGGACTACACGGCCGAGCTGCGTTGAGGGCGGCCGGTTTTCTTTGCCGGCGGGCTCTGCTATGAGCCCCGCTCATGAACGCGAGCGCGCGCATCCTCACGCGAATGCCCGACCCCGGCCGTTGCGGCATGGCGGGGAAGGACTGATCGCGCTTCTCGTCCGGACGTTGGACGCCCCGCCCGCAAGGCCGGGGCGTTTTTTCCTCCCAACGCAACCCGGAGCGGTTCTATGCACGCCGACAGGTCCGACTGCCTCTTCTGCCGCATCGCCGCCGGCGCGGCGCCGTCGTTCGCTGTCCACAGCGACGAGGCCGTCCACGCGTTCCTCGACATCAACCCGATCCGGCCCGGCCACGTGCAGATCGTGCCGAAGGCCCACTACGCCTATTTCGAGGATCTCCCGCCGGATATCGCGGCGCGGATGTTCTCCCTCGGCCAGCGTCTCGCCGTGGCGCTCAAGGAGCTCTACGGCGTGCCGCGGGTCGCGTTCCTGTTCTCGGGCGGCGACCTGCCCCACGCCCATGCCCACGTCGTGCCTCTGGTCCACGGGACGGACATAACCTCGCGCCGGTATATCGCCGAGGAAACGCTGACTTTCCGAGCCACGCCAAGGCCGCCGGACGGGGAGCTGCGGGCGACGGCCGATCGCATTCGCGGTGTCCTGGAGAGATCCTGAAGCGGCCGGACGGACACCCGTCGCTTCCCGCCCTTCATTTCCGCGGCGCCACGTGTAGAGTGTCGGCCCGCCCGCACGAAAACCTCCAGGAGGACGCCCGTGATCGATCTCTACACCTGGTCCACCCCGAACGGCCGCAAGGTCTCGATCGCCCTGGAGGAGCTCGGCCTGCCATACGAGGTCCATGAGATCGACATAACCAAGGACCAGCAGTTCTCCCCGGAATTCCTGAAGATCAGCCCGAACAACAAGATCCCGGCGATCGTCGACAACGACAACGACGGCCTGTCGCTGATGGAGTCGGGCGCGATCCTGCTCTATCTCGCCGGCAAGACGGGAAGGCTTATCCCGTCCGACGACGCCCGCTACTGGCACACGGTGGAATGGGTGATGTGGCAGATGGGCGGCTTCGGCCCGATGCTGGGTCAGGCCCACCACTTCCTCCATTTCAACAAGGGCAAGGCGCCCTATGCCGAGGAACGCTATGCCAAGGAGGCCCAGCGCCTCTACGGCGTCCTCGACAAGCGGCTTCAGGGGCGCGACTTCATCGTCGGCGACTACACGATCGCCGATATCGCCACCTGGCCCTGGGCGTCGCGCTTCGAGTGGCAGGGCATCGACATGAACGCCTATCCGAACGTGAAGGCCTGGTATGTCCGCGTCGCCGAGCGCCCGGGGGTGCAGAAGGGCTACGACGTCCCGGCCCGCGGACAACCGATTCCGATGCCGTGAGGCGGACCTCGCCGATCCCTCTCCCCCGCCCCGCCCCTCGCCCGCCGGCGGGAGAACGACGGGCTGGGGTGAAGCCCCGCGCCCCTGTGTCGCAAGAAATCGGCGCCGAACCGGAGTAGACTGCGCCCGTCATGAGCTTCACCGGCAGATACAGGGGCGTCATCGGCGGCCTGATCCGCGAGCGCCGGCCGTTCGCGGTGCTGGCCGTTCTCGCCGCGCTCCTGCCCTATGTCCTCAGCGGCGCCGGCCTGCACGGCGCAAACGGCATCCGTCTCGCCGACGGCACCCTCGTCATCTGCACGAGCGAGGGCTTCAAGCGGATCGCCGACGACAGGACCGGCACCGGCCACGATCTCAACGATTGCTGCAAGTCCGGTTGCATCCACGCCTTCTCGAAGGTCGCGATCGGCCCGGCGCCGGCCGCCGGACCGGTCCGGATCGCCCTGGCGGACGGGATCGCCTGGGCGCGCCTTTCCCTCGACACCCGTCACGATGCCCGCACGGCGACGCCCGGCATCCGCGCTCCTCCTGCAGTCTCCGCTTGACCTGAAGATCGATCGGACCAACGGCGGGCGAAAACCCCCGCCACACACTGTCAGGAGATAAGACATGCGTATCATCGCGGCTCTGGCGTTCGCGCTTTCCCTCTTCACCCTTCCCGCGCTCGCCGACGAGTACAAGGCCGGCACCCTCACCATCGACCATCCGTGGACCCGCGAGATGCCTCCCGGCGCCAAGGTCGGCGGCGGCTTCATGGTCATCGCCAATTCCGGCGACAGCGCCGACGTCCTCGTCGGCCTGAAGACGCCGCGCGCCGATCACGGCGAGGTCCACGAGATGGCCATGAAGGACGGCGTCATGGAGATGCGGGAGCTGAAGGGCGGTCTCGAGATCCCCGCGGGCGGCTCGGTCGAGTTGAAGCCCGGCAGCTTCCACGTCATGTTCATGGGCGTGACCGAGGGCTTCAAGGAAGGCGAGAAGATCCCCGGCGTGCTCGTCTTCGAGAAGGCCGGCGAGGTGCCGGTCGAGTTCGTCGTCGGCCCCGTCGGCGGCAAGATGCCTCCGATGAAGCACAACTGAACGACGTCGATACGGACTGAAAGGACGGTAAGCCGATGCGCGCAATTCGCTGGATCGCCTGGATACTCGTCGTTGTCGTCGCCGGCGCGACGATCGCCGTGCTGGTCAGCAGCGACGTCCGCGAGGCCGTGCTCGGCTCACCGGGCGAGGGAACGGGCATCGCCGATATCGGCGGCCCGTTCCAGCTCGTCGACAACACCGGCAGGCAGGTCACCGAGAAGGACTTCCAGGGCAAGCCCTCGGCGTTCTTCTTCGGCTTCACCCACTGCCCGGACGTGTGCCCGACGACGCTCTACGAGATGACGACCTGGCTCGAGGCGCTCGGCCCCGACGCCGACAGGATCAACGTCGTCTTCGTCACGGTCGATCCCGAGCGGGACACGCCCGAGCTGATGGGCGAGTATCTCGCCGCCTTCGACCCGCACATCCGCGGCCTGAGCGGCACGCCCGAGCAGATCGAGACGATCGTCAAGGCCTACAAGGTCTACCGGCGCAAGGTCGCGCAGGACGACGGCGAGTACGTCATGGACCACACGGCGACCATCTACCTGATGGACGCGAACGGAAAATTCGTCGGCACCATCGCCTACGGCGAGGCCGACGACATCGCCATGGGCAAGCTCGAGAAGCTGATCGGGAAGGGATGAGGCGCGGCGCGGTGGCGAGCGATCCGACGCCGGCCCGGGCGCTCGCCGGATCGTGCCTGTGCGGCGCGGTCCGCTACGCGGTCGAGGACGCGTTCGAATACGCGCTGAACTGCCACTGCTCGAACTGTCGGCGGGCGACCGGCTCGGCCTTCAAGCCCTTCGCCGGCATCGGCCGCGACAGCCTGTCGATCACCGGCGGCGAGGACAGCCTGCTGATCTACGGCGATGCGGACGGGCGGGACGTCCGCTGCGGCGCCTGCGGCTCGCTGCTCTTCTCCGTCGTGCGCGACGGAGCCTATGTGCACGTATCCTTGGGAACCCTAGTCGACGCGCCGTCGATCCGCCCGTCCGCGCACATCTTCGTCGGCTCGATGGCGCCGTGGCACACGATCACCGACGACCTGCCCCGTTACGAGGGGCATGTGACGGCGGAAGGCGGGTAGGATCCGATCGCAGGCGAACCGTCGGCCACCCTGGAGCCTTTCAGGGTCAAATAGAACCATTCTGACGCATCCGTCCCCGAGTGTTTGCGAGCGGCGAGGCGACCGCAAACAGAATTGCTTCCATTTGACCCTGAAAGGCTTTAGCGCGCGCAGAAGACCGTCACGAAGAAGCCCCGGTCCTGGGCGGTCCCGGCGTCATTCCTGGTGGCCACTGTCACGATCTGCGGATTCGTCAGACCGGATTCGACGGAGGCGCTGCCGAACCCCGCCGCTCCATCGCCGGGATCGACGTTTCCCGTGGTCGCGCTGATGCCGCAATTGTTGGTCGAGCGCTGGAAGACGACCCGGTACCACCCGGTCGATACCCTCTCGGAGGAAACCACTCCCGCGCCGTGCGCCAGATCGCCAAGCGACCTGACCGCCGCATACATCATGGCGGTCCCGAGCGAGCCGTCCGCGGCCGATGGTTCGACGGTATCGGCATGACCGGCACCCGGAGCGGATGCGGCAACGATCGCACAGAAAACGGCGGCGGGAAGGCTGCGGCGCATCGAGGCGTCTCCGGTGTCGATCGGCCAGAAGTGCCACCGGAAGGTGATTTTACGTAGAGTAAGGCAAAAAGCCAGCGCCTTTCGGTCCACGACACGGCGCGGGGGCGAGCTTCGACCCGCCCCGCGCGCCGCGCCTCAGAACGCCAGGGGCTTCGCCTGCTTCACGTGCGGCAGGTTCTCGACGGCCGCGAGCACGTCGGGCGACAGCGCCTCGTCGATCTCGACGAGCGCGATCGCATCCCCGCCCCGGCTCTGGCGGCCGAGGTTGAAGGTCGCGATGTTGACGCCCTTGTTGCCGAGCAGCATGCCGAGCGCGCCGATGAAGCCGGGCTTGTCCTCGTTGGTGATGTAGAGCATGTGCGGCGCGAGTTCCGCCTCCATGTTGATGCCCTTGATCTGGATGAGCCGCGGCCGCCCGTCCGAGAACACCGTGCCGGCGACGGAGCGCTCCTGCCGTTCGGTCTTGACGGTGAGACGCACGTAGTTCTCGTAGGCGCCCTGCTGCTCGCGGCGCACCTCCTCGATGGCGATTCCGCGCTCGCGCGCGATCGCCGGTGCCGAGACCATGTTGACGTCCTGGAGAAGCGGACGCAGCACGCCCGCGATCGCCGCGGAACTCAGGGCCTTCGTGTTCATCTCCGCGACGTCCCCGGCATATTCGAGGCGCAGCCCCTTGATGCCGGTCTCGGTGAGCTGGCCGGCGAAGGAGCCGAGCTGCTCGGCGAGCGTCACGAAGGGCTTCAGCCGCGGCGCCTCCTCGGCGCTGATCGAGGGCATGTTGAGCGCGTTCGTGACCGCGCCGGTCAGGAGATAGTCCGACATCTGCTCGGCGACCTGCAGGGCGACGTTCTCCTGCGCCTCCGTCGTGGCGGCGCCCAGATGCGGCGTGCAGATCATGTTCGGCGCCCCGAACAGCACGTTCTCCGTCGCCGGCTCCACCGAGAACACGTCGAACGCCGCGCCGGCGACCTGGCCCGACTCGAGCGCCTCGCGCAGCGCCTGCTCGTCGACGAGGCCGCCGCGGGCGCAGTTGACGATGCGCACGCCCTTCTTCGTCTTCGCCAGCGCCTCGCGCGACAGGATGTTCCTGGTCTTGTCGGTCAGCGGCACGTGCAGGGTGATGAAGTCGGCGCGACGGAGCAGTTCCTCGAGCTCCACCTTCTCGACGCCGAGGTCCCTCGCCCGCTCCTCCGACAGGAACGGATCGTAGGCGACGACCTTCATGCGGAGGCCCTGCGCGCGGTCGGCGGCGATCGAGCCGATGTTGCCGCAGCCGATCACGCCGAGCACCTTGGCCGTCACCTCGACGCCCATGAAGCGGTTCTTCTCCCACTTGCCCGCCTGCGTGGAGGCGTCGGCGGCGGGGATCTGGCGGGCGAGCGACAGCATCAGCGAGATGGCATGCTCGGCCGTCGTGATCGAATTGCCGAACGGCGTGTTCATCACGATGATGCCGCGCTTGGTCGCCGCGGGAATGTCGACATTGTCGACGCCGATGCCGGCCCGGCCGATCACCCGCAGCCTCTCGGCCGCGGCGATGACCTTCTCGGTCACCTTCGAGGCCGACCGGATCGCGAGCCCGTCGTAGTCGCCGACGCAGGCGGCGAAGGCTTCCTTGTCGGCGCCGAGGGCGGGCTCGTAGTCCACCTCGATGCCGCGGTCCTTGAAGATCTGCACGGCGGCGGTCGACAGCTTGTCGGAGATGAGTACGCGAGGTGCCATGGTCTGATGGTCCTTGGTTCGGAAACGTCGTCTGGCTTTCGTCATCCCGGCCGGAGCGAGGCGGGGAGCCGGGATCGCCGGGAACCGAAGCGCTGCGGTCCGGTGCGATCCCGGATGATCGCTTGCGCGATGTCCGGGATGACGATGGTGGGGTTGGTGCCGGCCCTCAGGCCGCCTGGGCGAGCTCGGACTTCGCCGCGGCGAAGGCCCAGTCGAGCCACGACGTCAGCGCCGCGACGTCTGCGGCCTCGACCGTCGCGCCGCACCAGATGCGAAGGCCCGGAGGGGCATCGCGGTAGTAGGCGATGTCGTAGGCGACGCCCTCCTTGTCGAGAAGCGCCACGACCTTCTTGGCGAAGGCCGCCTGGTCCTCGACAGGCTTCGCGGCGATCTCCGGATCGGCGAAGACCAGACAGACGGACGTGTTCGACCGTGTCGCCGGCTCGCTCGCCAGGAAGTCGATCCAGGCCGTCTTCGCCACCCATTCGGCGACCGCCGCCGCATTGGCGTCCGCCCGGGCGATCAGCCCGTCGAGGCCGCCCGCCGACTTCGCCCATTGAAGCGCGTCGATATAGTCCTCGACGCAGAGCATCGACGGCGTGTTGATGGTCTCGCCCTTGAAGATGCCCTCGTTGAGCTTGCCGGACTTCGTCATCCTGAAGATCTTCGGCAGCGGCCAGGCAGGCGTATAGGTCTCGAGCCGCTCGACCGCGCGCGGGGAGAGGATCAGCATGCCGTGCGCCGCCTCGCCGCCCAGCACCTTCTGCCAGGAGAAGGTGACGACGTCGAGCTTCGCCCAGTCGAGCCTCTGCGCAAAGGCCGCCGACGTCGCGTCGCAGATCGTCAGGCCCTGCCGGTCGGCGGGAATCCAGTCTGCGTCCGGAACCCGCACGCCCGAGGTCGTGCCGTTCCAGGTGAACACCACGTCGCGGCCGAAATCGACGGCGGAGAGATCGGGCAGCGCGCCGTAGCCGGCCTTGGTGATCCTGGCGTCGGCGAGGTCGAGCTGCTTGACGACATCCGTCACCCAGCCCTCGCCGAAGCTCTCCCAGGCGAGCATCTCGACGCCGCGGGCGCCGAGCATCGACCACAGCGCCATCTCGACGGCGCCGGTATCGGACGCCGGCACGATGCCGATGCGGTAGTCGGCGGGCACCTGCAGGATCTCGCGGGTGAGCTCGATCGCCTTGTGAAGGCGCTCCTTGCCGGGCTTCGAGCGGTGCGAACGGCCGACGAGCGCGTTCGAGAGCGCCTCGGGCGACCAGTTCGGCCGCTTGGCGCAGGGTCCGGAGGAGAAATTGGGATTAGCCGGCCGCACGGCCGGTTTGGCAGTCGTGGTCATGTCCAGTCTACCCTTCCAGATAGAAGCCCCTCGTTGGGGAGGGGTGTCCCACGGATGCGGATAGGCGCGTTCCGGCCGGCTGTCAAATGAAATGAATGCGACGGATCGTTGCCGGCCTGCGACATAGCGCCCGGCCCGATCCGTTCCGGTCGGATCCGGCAGGCGGCGCAATTCGCGCTGGCGCGCGCCAATGTCTCGACCGACTATGCGTCGGCGCCCGTTGGCGGACGGGCGCGATTCTTCGAGGCAGCATTTATTTCTCGCTGGAGGAAACGCATGAGGAAATTCGTTATCGCGGCACTGGTCCTCGCATCGTCCGTCGTCGCCGCCGAAGCCAGAACGGAGTGGCGGGGGGCCGGCAGGCTCGTCGCCCTGAACCAGACCTGCATCGACGTCGGCTGGACGAAGGGGGCGAAAGCGAATCTTCGGTTCCGGCCGTCCGGGATCTCCGACAACGGCAACATGTCGCAATTCGCGACGCACCTGCCCTATTTCGCCTTCGGCGTCCGCCGCACGGGCCGTTTCGGCAGCGCGCTCCGCGGCGTGCAGGCGTTCGGGGTCGCCGCCGGCGGATACGGGCCGATCAGAGGCGCCAGGTTCCGCTTCGTGTCGATCTCGCCGGCCGACTTCACGGCCGATACGCCCGCGATCACGGTGGTTGCCGAGTTCACGAACTACGGCGGCGACGCAGGATGCACGCTGCGGTGGAAGGGCCGCATCAGGCGGACGAACTGAGCGCGGATCGCTTCACGGCGCGGCGAATACGGAAAGCGGCGGGGAACCCCCGCCGCTTTCTTCATGCGATGATCGATCGAAAGGGCGTGTTCAGTCGATCAGGTAGCGGAAGCCGATCCGGAATTCGTGCGCGTCGAGATCGGTGACCTCGATGTGGTTCGCCCGCTGGTCGTTGGTGCTCACGTCGCCGAGAGAGAGGTAGCGGTAGTTGAAATCGAGCAGCGCGTTCTCGGTCATGGCGTAGCTGGCGCCGGCCATGAGGGCCCAGGCGAAGTTCCACGAGTTGGAATCGGAGGCGACCGACCGCAGGGTCGCCGGGTTGGCCGGCGGATTGTTGGACTGATAGCCCTTGATGTTGATGTTCGCCGCGCCGATGCCGCCGCCGACATAGGGCGTCAGGCCGGCCCAGGTGCCGAGGTCGAAATAGGCGTTGACCAGGGTGGCCCAGGAGGAGATTTCGGCCGTCGCGTTCGAGAACGGCGAGCCGCACGCCGCGACAGTGCAGGGCACGTTCGCCGAGAAGTTGCCCGGCAGGATGTAGTCCGCCGTCGCGTCGACGCGGAACCAGGGATTGAACTGGTAGCCGAAGCCGCCGCCCACCATGAAGGCGTCGTCGAGCGATACGTTGGTGTTCGTCAGGACGGTGTTGGGGGCCGTCAGCGTGTAGGTCGCGTTGGGCGACGTCGCGATGTGATAGCCGATGTCGCCGCGCAGGTACCAGGCCGAGCCGATCTCGACCGGCAGGATCGGCTCGAGGAAGGCGTCCGACATGTCCGCCGCCTGGGCGCCGCCCGCCGCGAGCACCAGCGAAACTCCCGTCGCCGCAATGAATTTGGTGAGGCTGCCCATGGGCCCGACTCCGTAGTCTGTGCGCGCCCCGCCAGACTCCGGGAACCGCGCTGTTACGTTCGCACCGGACTATGCGCCGCCAATCGTTAAGGCCGTCTTAACCACGTTCCTTAACTACGTTCGTTAAGGCCGTTGTTGCTTGGCGGATGCTTCGGGCACGGCCGCTGTGATCTTCGCGCAACAGGCCGGATGCCCGTAAAAGCAAAAGGCGGCGGGCCCCCGGAAGCCCGCCGCCTCGTCCTGCCTGCCGGGCCTTGCGCCCGGCGACCCGCGATCCCTACTGGAAGGCGTAGCGCACGCCGAGATGGAGGTCGTGCGAGGTGATGCTGTGGAATTCCATCGGATTGTTGACGGTGTTGGCGCCGGTGTAGGCGATGATGTCGCCGGTCGTGCCGTCGCCGAGATCCACGTACCGATAGCCCAGATCGACCGAGACGTTCTGGGTGACCGCCCAGGCCGCCCCGGCGTGCAGCGCCCAGGCGAAGTTCCATTTCGAGGACGAATCGGCGTAGGCGACGCCCGCGTTCGGCACGTTCACGTCGGTGAAGTCGCCGATCGTCACGTTGGCGGTGCCGAGGCCGGCGCCGACATAGGGGGTGATGCCCCACCAGGTGCCGAGGTCGACGTAGCCGTTGGCGAGGATCAGCCACTCGTTCTTGGTCGCGGTGTACTGGTTGGTGCCGTCCCAGACGCCGTCGTTGTTCCAGTCGTAGCGGTCGAGGGCGGTGAAGCTCGCCTTCCCGCGGTATTCGCCGGTCAGGTCCACGCGGAACCATTCGTTGAACTGGTAGCCGACGCCGATACCGTAGAGGGGCGCCGCGTCGAACGAGCCGTCGTCGATGAAATCGACGGTGCCGGGCGTGAACAGCACGTTGTCGAGCTTGTCGACCTGCTGGTTGGTCATGCCGATGTAGCCGCGCAGGTACCAGCCGCCGATCACCGGGGCCTCGACGACCGGAATTATGGGAACGTCGGCCGCCTGCGCCGATCCCGCCATCGCGGCGGCGGCGATCGTCGCCGCCATCGTGGCTCTCAGAATTTCCCTCATGACTTCTACTTCCCCATCGCTGCGACCGGCGAACCAGATCCGCCGCGCCAGTGAATCGACTCCACGATGACTATGAGGGAGATTGGTTAAGGGCGGTTTAACCGAGTTTTTTAACCACGTTTGTTAATGATCGGCTTCCGCCGCGGCGGCGCGCGGCGCTCCTTTGCGTCGCGGACGCAAACGCGCTACAGCCCGGGCGGACGGAACTCCCGACGAAGGCAAGACGATGACGACCCGCACCGACCTCCTCGGCAGCCAGCGCGATCTGTTCGACATCCCCCGCGACGTGGCCTGGATGAACTGCGCCTACATGGCGCCGCTGATGAACGCGGCGGTGGCCGCCGGAGACGCCGGGATCCGCCGCAAGGCCCATCCCTGGACGCTGACGCCGCCCGACTTCTTCTCCGAGTCCGATGCCGTCCGCGGTCTGTTCGGCCGCATCGTCAACGCGCCCGCCGACGCGATCGCGATCGTGCCGTCGGCCTCCTACGGCATCGCCGTCGCCGCCGCCAACCTGCCCGTCTCGAAGGGCGCGGAGATCCTCGTGCTCGCCGACCAGTTCCCCTCGAACGTCTACGCCTGGCGGCGCTTGGCCGACGACACCGGCGCCAGCGTGCGCACGATCGGCCGCGAGGAGGCGACCGGCGCCAACGGCGCGGTCGACTGGACCTCCGCCCTGCTCGCCGCGATCGGCGACAGGACCGCGATCGTCGCCGCGCCGAACTGCCTGTGGACCGACGGCTCGCTGGTCGATCTGGAAAAGGTCGGCGCCGCCGCCCGCACGCACGGCGCCGCGCTGGTGCTCGACCTGACCCAGTCGGCCGGCGTCATGCCCTTCGACGTCGAGGCGGTGAAGCCGGACTTCGCCGTCGCCGCCACCTACAAGTGGCTGCTCGGCCCCTACTCGCTCGGCTTCCTCTATGTCGCGCCGCACCGCCAGGACGGCCGGCCGCTGGAGGAGGGCTGGATAACGAGGGCCGGCGCGCAGGATTTCGCCCGCCTCGTCGACTACCAGGACGGCTACGAGCCCGGCGCGCGCCGCTACGACATGGGCGAGCGCTCGAACTTCCACCTGATGCCGATGGCGGCGGTCGCGCTGGGGCAGATCCTGGAATGGGGCGTCCCGCGCATCGCCGAGACGCTGGCCGGGCGCAACCGCGAGATCGTCGCGCGCGCGTCGAGCCTCGGCTTCGCGGCGCCGCCGGAGGAGTTCCGCGCGCCGCATTTCCTCGGCCTGCGCCATACGGGCGGCATACCGCCGACGCTTCTCGACACGCTGAAGAGCCACAACGTCCATGTCAGCGTGCGCGGCGACTCGATCCGCGTCACGCCGCATCTCTACAACGACGACGAGGACGTCGAGCGCTTCTTCGTGGCGTTGGAAGCCGCGCTGGTGTGAGGTGTCAGGCGGCGCCTTCGAGCGCGGTGACGATGTCGTTGACGACGGATTCGACCAGGTGCGAGTCCTCGCCCTCCGCCATCACCCGGATCACCGGCTCCGTGCCGGAGGGACGGATGACCAGGCGGCCGGCGCCGGCGAGGCGGCCCTCGCCTTCCTCGATCGCCTGCTTCACTTCCTTCGTCTCGAGCGGCTTGCCGTTCTTGTAGCGCACGTTGCGCAGAAGCTGCGGCAGCGGCTCGAAGCGGTGGCAGACCTCGCTGACCGGCTTGCCCGAGCGGGCGACCACGGCGAGCAGCTGCAGCGCCGAGACGAGGCCGTCGCCGGTGGTGGTGTAGTCGGACAGGATGATGTGGCCGGACTGCTCGCCGCCGACATTGTAGCCGCCGTCGCGCATCGCCTCGATCACGTGGCGGTCGCCGACCGGCGTGCGGACGATGTCGAGGCCGATGTTCGAAAGGTAGCGCTCGAGGCCGAAATTCGACATCACCGTCGCCACGATCCCCGGCCGCGACAGCCGGCCGTCCTCGTGCCACGACTGGGCGACGACGGCCATGAGCTGGTCGCCGTCGACGATGCGGCCGTGCTCGTCGACGATGATGACGCGGTCGGCGTCGCCGTCGAGCGCGATGCCGATGTCGGCGCGCACCTCGTGGACCTTGCGGCACAGCGCGTCGGGCGCGGTCGAGCCGCATTCCTTGTTGATGTTGAAGCCGTTCGGCTCGTCGCCGATCGAGACGACCTCGGCGCCGAGCTCCCAGAGCGCGTCGGGAGCGACGCGATAGGCCGCGCCGTTGGCGCAGTCGAGCGCGACGCGCAGCCCGTCGAGCCTGAGCTCGCGCGGCAGGGTGCGCTTGGCGAACTCGATGTAGCGGGCATGCACGCCCTCGATGCGCTTGGCGCGGCCGAGCGCGTTCGAGCCCGCCAGGTATTCGGTCAGGTCGGAGTCGACCAGCGTCTCGATCTGCTCCTCCGTCCCGTTGGTCAGCTTGTAGCCCTCGGGATCGAACAGCTTGATGCCGTTGTCCTGGTAGGCGTTGTGCGAGGCGGAGATCATCACGCCGAGATCGCAGCGCAGCGAGCGCGTCAGCATCGCGACGGCGGGCGTCGGCATCGGTCCGAGCAGGAACACGTCCATGCCGACGGACGTGAATCCCGCCACCATCGCCGACTCGATCATGTAGCCCGACAGGCGCGTGTCCTTGCCGATCACGACGCGATGGCGATGCGTCCCGCGCCGGAACGCGATGCCGGCGGCCATGCCGACCTTCAGCGCGATCTCCGGCGTGATCGGATAGCTGTTCGCCAGCCCGCGGATTCCGTCGGTTCCGAAATACTTGCGCGACATCGGTCGCATCCCCGTCCCTGTTGTCGCAGATTGTCCGTCGAGACCGAGGTCTCTCGTCGAGCCTTATTATGAAGGCAAACTAACCGGAAAATGTTCAAAAATCATAAGCGAGTGTTGCAGGGTGCCGGCAGGGCGGGGATTTTGTTCATCCATGGTAAATCGCCCGGATCCCCGAAACGCCCTTCAAACCGCGCGGAAATGAGAAAGTCTGCATGACTCCGACCGAAATCTCGCAATTGAGCGCGGAAGAACTGCTGCGGCTCTATCGTCGCAAGGCGCTGTCGCCGGTCGCCGTCGCGACCGACATCCTCGAACGGATCGATCGTTTCGAGCCGCAGATAGACGCTTTCGTGGTGATCGACGCGGACGCCGCGCTCGCGCGGGCGCGCGCCTCGGAGGCGCGCTGGGCGAAGGGCGAGCCCGAAGGGCTGCTCGACGGCGTCCCGGTCACGATCAAGGACCTGATCGACATGGAGGGCCTGCCGACCCGCAAGGGTTCGCTGACCACGCCCTCGACGCCGGCGGCCCGCGACGCCCCCGCCGTGGCGCGGATGCGCGAGCAGGGCGCGGTCTTCATCGGCAAGACGACCCTGCCCGAGTTCGGCTGGATCGGCGCCTGCCACTCGCCGCTGACCGGGATCACGCGCAATCCCTGGGACCTGTCGCGCACCACCGGCGGCTCGTCCGGCGGCGCGGCCGCCGCCGCCCTGCTCAATCTCGGCGCCCTGCACCTGGGCACCGACGGTGCCGGGTCGATCCGCATCCCCGCCGCCTTCACCGGCGTCTTCGGCATAAAGCCGAGCTACGGCCGCGTGCCGGCCTACCCCGCCTCGGCCTTCACCGTGCTCGCCCATCAGGGGCCCCTCACCCGCACGGTGGGCGACGCCGCGCTGATGCTGAGCGTCATCGGCGCTCCGGACGTCCGCGACACCACGGCCTGGAACACGCCGGCGCCCGACTACCGCATCGGCCTCGACGGCGGCGTGCGCGGCCTCAGGATCGCCTGGAGCCCGAGGCTCGGCTACGTGACTGAGGTCGACGCCGACGTGGAGGCGTCCGCCTGGAAGGCGGCCGAGCGCTTCGCCGATCTCGGCGCGGTCGTCGAGGAGGCCGATCCGGGCTTCGCCGATCCGACCGACATCCTGCGCACGATCTGGTACGCGGTCTCCTCGACGATCGTCGACGCGGTCCCGACGGCAGCGCGCGAGACGATGGACCCGGGGTTCCTGAGGATCGCCGAGGAGGGCCGCGGCGTCTCGCTCGGCGACTACCTCGCCGCGCAGACCCGCCGCGTCGAGCTTGCCCAGACGATGATCGCCTTCCACGAGCGCTACGACCTGCTGCTGACCCCGCAGATGCCGGTCCCGGCGATCGAGGCGGGCGTCGTGACGCCTTCGGACGGGCGCTTCGGCACGGAATGGATGGGCTGGTCGCCCTACACCTATCCCTTCAACCTGACCCAGCAGCCGGCCGCTTCGGTGCCATGCGGCTTCTCCGGGAGCGGCCTGCCGGTCGCCCTGCAGATCGTCGGCCCGCCGCGCCGCGACGACCTTGTCCTGCGCGCCGCCCGCGCCTGCGAGAGCATGTGCCCGTTCGCGACCCTGACGGCACCGCGCCGATAGGGCAGACGTCGAGCCGGAAGACGCACGCCATACGGAGCGCGAGCCCGCTCCGCTCGCTGTCGTTCGCTCCGCGCCCCCACCCCGACCCTCCCCCACAAGGGGGGATGGAGAAGAAGGCCGTGCGGCAAAGGCTCCCCTCCGCCTTGTGGGGAGGGGTCGGGGGTGGGGAGGGGTTGGGGGTGGGGCCGGCCGGCGAGAGCCGGTCGAACGGCGGATGCCACGCGCCGAAGCCGGCAATCGCCACAAACGAAAACGGCGG
>JAEWYT010000104.1 GCA_023458595.1 Pseudomonadota bacterium | reverse complement strand
GGTCCGGCCTGTCGCCGACCGCAAGCCGCGCCGCCGCTCGCCCCGACCACGTCCCCATCGACACGCCGTTGCCGTGATAGCCCATGGCGTGGATGACGCTACCGTCGTCCGGCAGCCGGGCGACATGCGGCACGAGGTCCGCCGTCATGGCGACGAAGCCGCGCCAGAAATGGCTGATCTCGACGTCGGCCCAGGCCGGGAACATGCGCGCGAGCCGCTTGCGCATGTCCTCCTTCATCCGCCCGGCGCTGTCGGGCGAGGCCGAAAGCCCGCCGCGCGCGCCGAGCATGAAGCGCCCGTCCGGCAGGAGGCGGAAGTAGTGGAGCAGGGCGCGGCTGTCGTAGGCCATCGTGTGCGTCGTCCAGCCCTGCGCCTCGCGCTCGGCGACGGTCAGCGGCCGCGTCGTGACGATGTTGGACAGCGCCGGCAGGATGCGGCCGGCGAGGCCGCGGTGCAGGTCCTCCGAAGTATAGCCGTTGGTCGCCACGATCACCGTCTTCGCCCGCAGCGTTCCGCCCGGCGTCGACAGGATGTGCCGGCCGTCGGCCTTCTGCCAGGCTTCGACCGGGCTTTGCCCGTGGATCCTGGCGCCCCTGTTCACCGTCGCGGCGGCGAGGCCGCGGACGTACTTCATCGGGTGGAGGCCGAACCCGATCGGCATGTGCAGCGCCGCCTCCGCCCCCGCCATCGCCATGCCGGCCTGCCGCAGCTCCGCCTTGCGGTAGAGCGTGCAGTCGAGCCCGTGAACCTCGCGCATGTGGATGGCGCCGGCCTCCAGTTCGGCGACGGACGCCCGGTCGTGGGCGACCTCGATGTCGCCGTCGCCGCTCGCCTCGACGTCGAAGCCCTCACTCTGCGACAGCTCGCGCACCAGCGCGATCGCCTCGCGCTGGGCGGCGGAGAACCGTTGCGCCTCCGCCTCGCCGTAGCGGCCGACGAGCGTCGAATAGGAGACCTTCGTGCCGCCGAGACAGCAGAAGCCGCCGTTGCGCCCCGAGGCCCCCCAGCCCGGGTGCGCCTTCTCCAGGACGCGGACGTCGACGCCGTGGTCACGGGCAAGATGCAGCGCCGCCGACATCCCCGTGTAGCCCGATCCGATGACCGCGACCTCGCACGTCTCGTCGCCGGCAAGCGCCGGTGTCCCGATCTGAAGCGGCCCCGCCGAGGCAGCCCAGTAACTGTCGACCGGATCGGACGGATCGAAGGCCGCCGGGTGGTAGATGTGCCGTGCCAAAAGCGCTCTCCTGACCAATTCGGCAACGCTGAATCTGATGCGGCGCGAAAGGGCCTCTCGTCAAGGGCGTTGCGCAGGCCTCCCGGCGCCGAAAACCCCCGAGAATCCCTTGCCTTGACGGGCCTGTGGATTGTCATCGAACCGACAAACAAGCGCAAAACAGCCGTCACACGGGCCCGCTAAGCCTCATGCGCGGGTCGAAGTTTCGGACCATCGGGAAACCAGCGGGGGTGAGCGCCGTGTCGACAGTCGTGGTCGAGGGGCTTTCGAAGACGTTTCGCGGCGGCAAGCGCGCCTTGAAGGACGTCTCGGTATCGATCGGCCGCGGCGAGATGGTCGCCCTGATCGGCGCGTCCGGATCCGGCAAGTCGACACTCATCCGCCATGTCGCCGGCCTCGTCCAGGCCGACCGTGACGAGGCCTGCAAGGTCATGGTCGGCGAACGGCCGGTGCAGATCGGCGGGCGCCTCACCGCGGACGCCCGCGACATCCGCC
This sequence comes from Pseudomonadota bacterium, assembly GCA_023458595.1. Classification (GTDB taxonomy): domain Bacteria; phylum Pseudomonadota; class Alphaproteobacteria; order Rhizobiales; family Tepidamorphaceae; genus Microbaculum. The sequence continues at coordinate 45,795 of JAEWYT010000104.1, read as the reverse complement.
GCGACATCGGCGTCATCTTCCAGCAGTTCAATCTGGTCGGCCGGCTGCCGGTGCTCACCAACGTGCTGACCGGCGTGCTCGGCCGCATATCGCCGCTGCGCGGCACCTTCGGCCTGTTCACCCGCGACGAGAAGATCGCCGCCATGCGGGCGCTCGCCCGCGTCGGCATAGCGGAGACGGCCCGCCAGCGCGCGTCCACCCTGTCGGGCGGCCAGCAGCAGCGCGCGGCGATCGCCCGCGCCATGGTCCAGGGCGCCCACATCGTGCTCGCCGACGAGCCGATCGCCTCGCTCGACCCGGCTTCCGCCAAGCGCGTGATGGAGGCGCTGTCGGAGATCAACCGCAACGACGGCATCACCGTCGTCGTCTCGCTGCACCAGGTCGAGTACGCCCGCCGCTACTGCCCGCGCACCGTCGCGCTGCGCGACGGCGAGATCGCCTATGACGGGCCGAGCGAGGCCCTCACCCACGATTTCCTGCGCGAGCTCTATGGCGATGCCAGCGAGGAGCTCGTGCTTCCCGACGTCCCGGAAAAGGCCCCGAAGCCGCGCGCCGCGATGCGGCCGGCTGCCGCCTTCGCCGGCGCGTGACCGTCGCGCGCGAGCCGACGGTCCCAAACCCGCTGTTCATACGGAGGACACAATGAATTTTGTCGCTAAGGGCCTGGCCGCCGCGGCGCTTTCCGCCACGCTGGCCGGCGCCGCCCACGCCGAGACGACGGAGATCAATTTCGGCATCATCTCGACCGAGTCCAGCCAGAACCTGAAGACGATCTGGGAACCCTTCCTCGCCGACATGGAGAAGCAGACCGGCCTGAAGGTGAACGCCTTCTTCGCCACCGACTACGCCGGCGTCATCGAGGGCATGCGCTTCGGCAAGGTGCAGGTCGCCTGGTTCGGCAACAAGTCGGCCATGGAGGCCGTCGACCGCGCCGACGGCGAGGTCTTCGCCCAGACCGTCGACGCCGAGGGCAACCCCGGCTACTGGTCGCTGCTGCTCGCCAACGTCGACAGCCCCCTGAGCTCGCTGGAAGACGTGCTGAAGTGCGACGCCTCGCTCGACTTCGGCATCGGCGACCCGAACTCGACCTCGGGCTTCCTCGTGCCGACCACCTTCATCTTCGCCAAGAACGGCGTCGACCCGAAGAAGTGCTTCAAGACGGTCCGCAACGCCAACCACGAGACCAACCTGATGGCCGTCGCCAACAAGCAGGTCGACGTGGCCACCAACAACACCGAGAACCTGCGCCGCCTGCAGACCACCAATCCCGAAGCGGCCAAGAAGGTGAAGGTCATCTGGCAGTCGCCGCTGATCCCCTCCGACCCGATCGTCTGGCGCAAGGACCTCGACCAGGCCACCAGGGACAAGATCTACATGTTCTTCTTCTCCTACGGCCGTCTCGGCACGCCGGAGCAGATCGAGGCCGCCCGCGCCGTTCTCGGCGGCCTGCAGTGGGCGCCCTTCCGGCCGTCCTCGGACGCCCAGCTCTATCCGATCCGCATCATGGAACTGACCAAGAAGGAGTTCCAGGTCCAGTCCGACGAGGCCATGCCGGCCGCCGACAAGGAGGCCAAGCTGAAGGAGCTGGCCGCCGAGAAGGCGAAGTACGAAGGCCTGATGGCCAGGATCCCGCAGTCGTAAGCGGCCGGACGACCGAACCTGGCGGCGCCGGAGTCCCCTCCCCGGCGTCGCCTCTTCTCTTTGAGAACACCCCGCGAGCCGCGCAATGACACCTGGAACGGAAGCCGCCCCACGGCCTGTCGAACTGCCCCGCGCCTCCATGAGCGACATGCTCTACCGCTTCCTCGTGTGGGGAGGCCTCGCGGCCGTGCTGATCTGGAGCTGGGGTCCGGCCGAGATGTACCGGCTGGTGAGCCTGTTCACCGACGCCGGCAACATGGCGGACTACGCGGCGGGCTTCCTGCAGCCGAACTTCCGCGACTGGGACTACTACGTCGAGGAGATGGTGCTGACCGTGCAGATCGCCATCTGGGGCACGGTTCTGGCGATCGTCTTCGGCATCCCCTTCGCGCTTCTGTCGTCGAGCAACATCGCTCCGGCCTGGATCGTCCAGCCGGTGCGCCGGCTGATGGACGCCTGCCGGGCGATCAACGAGATCGTCTTCGCCGTGCTGTTCGTCGTCGCCGTGGGCCTCGGCCCCTTCGCCGGCGTCATGGCGCTCTTCGTCCACAACATGGGCATCGTCTCGAAGCTGTTCTCCGAAGCCGTCGAGGCGATCGACCCGCGCCCGGTCGAGGGCATCCGCGCGACCGGCGCGACGCGCCTGCAGGAGATCGTCTACGGCGTCGTGCCGCAGGTGCTGCCGCTGTGGATATCCTTCTCGCTCTACCGCTTCGAGACCAACGTCCGCTCCGCGACCGTGCTCGGCATCGTCGGCGCCGGCGGCATCGGCCAGATCCTGTTCGAGTCGATCCGCGGCTTCTACTACGCCGAGACGGCCGCCATCCTCATCATCGTGGTGATCACCGTGTCGCTGCTCGACATCCTCTCCCAGCGCCTCAGGAAGCTCGTGATCTGAGGCGGCCATGCGCGACACGATCCTGACCAACGCCCGCATCGTCCTCTCAGGCGAGGTCGTCGCGGGCTCGCTGTCGGCCTCCGGCGGCACGATCCGCTCGATCGATCCCGGCGCGACGGCCGCTCCCTCGGCCGAGGACCTCGACGGCGACTACCTGATCCCCGGCCTCGTCGAGCTGCACACCGACCACCTGGAAAGCCATTTCTCGCCGCGTCCGGGCGTCGCCTGGAACCCGGTCGCCTCCGTCCAGGCGCACGACGCCCAGATCGCCACCTCCGGCATCACGACGGTGCTCGACGCGCTGCGCGTCGGCGGCGACGGTCACAAGGGCGAGGTCGCCCGGCACATGCAGACGCTCGCCGACGCGGTCCTGAAGGCCGGCAACGCGGACCGGCTGCGGGCCGACCATTTCCTGCACCTGCGCTGCGAGATCGCCTCGCCCGGCGTGGTGGAGGAGGCGGAGAGCTTCCTCCACCATCCGAGCCTGAAGCTCGTCTCGGTGATGGACCATACGCCCGGCCAGCGCCAGTTCGTCAGCCTCGACAAGTTCCGCGAGTACTACAAGGGCAAGGTCGGCATGTCCGACGCCGAGCTCGAGGCCTTCATCGCCGAGCGCCACGTCCTGCACGAGCGCCACGCCGCGCCGAACCGCGCCGCCCTCTACGACCGCTGCCGCAACTCGCGGATCGTCGTCGCCAGCCACGACGACGCCACCGAGGCCCATGTCGCCGAGGCGATCGAGGCCGGCGTCGTCCTCTCCGAGTTCCCGACGACCGTCGAGGCCGCCCGCGCCGCCCACAAGGCCGGGGTCGCGGTGCTGATGGGCGCGCCCAACGTCGTGCGCGGCGGCTCCCATTCCGGCAACGTCTCGGCGATCGATCTGGCCGCCAACCGCTTGCTCGACGTGCTGTCGTCCGACTACATCCCCTTCAGCCTGCTGCATGCCGCCTTCGTGCTGCCGCAGCGGGTGGACTCGATCACCCTGCCGGAAGCGATCCGGCTCGTGTCCACGAACCCGGCCCGCGCCGTCGGCCTGGACGACCGCGGCGAGATCGCCGGGGGCCTGTCCGCCGATCTGGTGCAGGTTCGCTTCGAGGACGATGTTCCGGTGGTGCGGGCGGTATGGCGCAGGGGGCGGAGGGTAGCGTGAGCCGGGGCGAACCCGATGCCGTCGTCGACGAGATCTTCGACCGTCTCGCCAGCCGCGGCCACGAGATGTACGGCGGCGAGGCCGTCACCCAGCTCCAGCACGCCCTGCAGTGCGCCGAGCTGGCCCGCCGGTCGGGGGCGACGGCGGGCCTCGTGACCGCCGCGCTCCTGCACGACTACGGTCACCTCGTCGTCAATGACGGCGTCGGGGACGACGGCGCCGCCGAGAGGGGGATCGACATGCTGCACGAGGAGGTCGCCGCCGCGCATCTGGCGCGCTGGTTCGGCCCCGCCGTGACCGAGCCGATCCGCCTGCACGTCGCCGCCAAGCGCTACCTCTGCGCGACCAGCAAGGACTACTTCGACGACCTGTCGCCGGCCTCCGTCGCCTCGCTGAAGGTCCAGGGCGGCCCCTTCACCGACGCGGAAGCCGCGGAGTTCATCGCCGCGCCTTTCGCCCGCGACGCGGTGCGGCTGCGCGTCTGGGACGATCTCGCCAAGGACGCCGAGGCGGCGACGCCGGACCTCGACGACTTCCGCGTCGACGCCCTCGCCGCCCTCGCCGAGAGCCCGGCGTGAGCGACGCGCCCGCGCGCCTCGGCCCCAGCACCTTCATCCCCGTCGTCGGACCGTCCGGCGCCGGCAAGGACACCCTGATCCGGACGGCGGCCGAGACCTTCGCCGGCCGCTCCGGCATCCGCTTCGTGCGCCGTCTGGTCACCCGGCGGAGCGATTCCGCCACGGAAGATCATGACAGCCTCGACGAGGCCGCCTTCGCCCGGCTCGTCGAGACCGAGGGCGTGGCCCTGCACTGGCGCGCCCACGGCCTCGGCTACGCCATACCGCTGGTCGTGGACGAGTGGATCGCCGGCGGCGCCGTCGTGATCGCCAACCTGTCGCGCAAGGCGATCGGCGACGCGGCGGAACGATATTGTAACGTGACGGTGGTAAACGTCACCGCGCCATCCGATATTCTGAGGGTGCGGCTTCACGGCCGCGGCCGCGAAAGCGGCGCCGATATCGAGGAACGGCTGGCGCCGGTGCCGGTTGCCGTTCCGGAGGGCGTGGCGCTGGTCGAGATCGTCAACGACAGGGAGCCCGAGTTCGCGGCGCGGCAGTTCGAAGGCGTCGTCGAGCGCCATATCCGGGAGAACGCCCGCCGGCTGGCGGGATAGGCGAGATCGCCGACGTGCGCGTGCGAGTTCATCATCACCTGCCCGGCCGCACCCGGCTCAGGCTGGAAGGCCGCTGGCCCTCGGCCTGGAAGGCCCTGCGCGCCCGGCTGTCCGCGAGCGATCTGGAGCTCGCCGCCGCCGACAAGTGGGCCCGCGGCATCCTGATCCGCCATCCGAGGACCATGGATGCGGAGACGGTCGCCGCTCTCGTCGCCGACGCCTTCGCCCGCCCCTGCCACGCCGGCGTCCCGGAAACGGACGTGCCGGACCTGCCGGACGTGACGGCGCGCGAGGCGAGTACGCCGAAACCGCCGACGCCCTCCGATCCCGACCTGGAGAAGATCGCCGTCGCCGACGCGGCCGCGGCGCTGGATCGCTGTGACAGCGCGCGCCCCGGCCTCGCCCCCGGGCAGGCCGCCGAGCGCCGCGCCGCCCACGGCCCCAACGCGACCCCCGTGCCGACCGGACGGTCGCGGCGCGACATGCTGGTCGAGCAGGTCTCGACCCTGCCCGTCGCCATGCTGCTAGGCTCCTCCGCCCTTTCGGTCGCCACCGGCGGCGTCCTCGATGCCGTCGTGACGCTCGGCGTCGTCGCCGCCAATTCCGTCATCGGCTTCAGCACCGAGAACGCGACCGAGCGGCTGATCCGCCGCCTGTCGCGGCCCGTCGAGCATGAGGCGGCCGTCCTGCGCGACGGCAGGCCCGCGCTGATCCCCGCCGTCGACGTGGTGCCCGGCGACGTCCTGATGCTCGCGCAGGGCGGACAGGTCGCAGCCGACGCGCGCCTGATCCAGGTGGACGACCTCAGCGTCGACGAATCGGCGCTGACCGGCGAGAGCCTGCCGGTCGAGAAGACCGCCGAGGCCCTTCCCCGTCCGCCGGCGGCGGTGTCCGACCGCCTCAACATCGTCCACGCCGGCACCGTCGTGACCGGCGGCAACGGCCGCGCCGTCGTGTTCCGCACCGGCGCGTCGACCGAGATGGCGCGCACCCGCGGCCTGATCGGCTCCGCCCGGCCGCCGCGCCCGGCGATCGAGGACAAGCTCGACCGGCTCGGCCAGCAGCTCGCCGCCCTTTGCCTCGGCGTCTCCGGACTGGTGCTCGGCATCGGCCTCCTGCGCGGGGAGCCGCCCGTCTTCATGGTCAAGAGCGCGATCGCGCTCGCCGTCGCCGCGATCCCCGAGGGCTTGCCGGCGGTGGCGACGACGACGCTGGCGCTCAGTGCCCGCGCGCTGGAGAAGCAGGGCGCCTATGTCCGCGCCCTGCCGGCGATCGAATCGATCGGCGCCGTCGACACGATCTGCTTCGACAAGACCGGCACGCTCACCGAGAACCGGATGGCGGTCGTGATCGCGGTGGCCGGGGAGACGGTCGCAGAGGTCACCCAGGACGGCCTTTCCTGCGGCCCCGGCGCAATCGCCTGCACCGGCGACAACGACCTGTTCGCCCTTTCGCAGACGATCTCGCTGTGCAACGAGGCGCGCGCCGGCGAAGGGTCCGGCACCGAGCAGGCGCTGCTCGAGTTCGCGGCCGGAGTGGGCGTGCCCGTCGAGAACCTGCGCGTCGAGCGGCCGATGCGCGACGTGCGCAGCCGCAACCACCGCCGCCGCTGGATGGCGAGCGAGCACATCCGCAAGGGCGCGCCCCGCCTCTACGTGAAGGGGGCGCCGGACGAGCTTCTGGGCTTCGCCACGGAGGAACGCGTCGGCGGCGTCAGGCGGCCGCTCACCGACGAGCGCCGCGCCGCGATCCGGACGCTCAACGAGGACCTGGCCGGCCGCGGCCTGCGCGTGCTCGGCGTCGGCTATGCCGATGCGACCCTCGATCAGGGGCCGGCCGGCCGCTTCGTCTGGCAGGGCCTCGTCGGCCTCGCCGATCCGCTGCGCTACGAGGCGCGCGACGCGATCGGCCTGCTGCACGGCGCCGGCATCCGCACGATCATGATCACCGGCGACCAGCCGGCGACCGCGCTCGCCGTCGGCAAGGCGCTCGGCCTGTCGCGCTCGGGGATATTCGACGTCGTCGACGGCCCGAGCCTCGCCCGTTCGAGCCGCGAGGAGATCGGCGCGCTCGCCGAGCACACCTCGATCTTCGCCCGCGTCAGTCCGGCCGACAAGCTGCGCATCGTCGAGGCGCTGCAGGCGGCCGGCCATCGTGTCGCCATGATCGGCGACGGCGTCAACGACGGCCCTGCCCTGCGCGCGGCCTCCGTCGGCATGGCCATGGGCGAGCGCGGCACCGCGGTCGCCCGCGAGGTCGCCGACCTCGTCATCGCCGACGACGACCTGCGCGAGCTCGCCCGCGCCATCGCCCGCGGCCGCGCGACCGAGGACAACATCCGCAACGCCGTGCGCTACCTGCTGTCGACCAACCTGTCCGAGGTGATGGTCATGCTCGCCGAGACCCTGCACGGGCGCGGCGAGATGGAAACGCCGATGGAGCTGTTCTGGCTCAACCTCGTGACCGACATCATGCCGGCGATCGGCCTGGCGCTCGCCGAGCCCGGCGACGTCATGGCGCGCCCGCCGGCGACGGCCGGCCGAGACCTGTTCGGCCGCGGCGAGGCGGCCGACATGCTGTTCGACGGGCTCGGCATCGCGACGGCCGCGCTGATGGGCCACTTCATCAGCCTGCGCCGCGAAGGGGCCGGGCCGCCGACCCGCACGGTGACGTTCCTGACCCTCGCCCTCGCCCAGATCCTGCACGGCTGGGTGCTGCGCGACCGCACCGGCCGCAACCGGCTGCTCTCCGAGCGCCGTCTCGAGGCGACGCTCGCCGGCGCGCTCGGCATGCTGGCGCTGCCGTTCCTGTTCCCGCGCCTGCGCACCCTGCTCGGCGTCGGCCCGGTCCACTGGTCGGAATTCGCGCTGTCGGCGCTGTTGTCGGGCGGCTATTTCGCCTTCGCCGAAGGCCGCCGGCTCATTTCTTTCTCGGCATCCGGAACGGCCGCGCCATCGCGATCGTCGCGGCCTGTCCGAGCACGGTCAGGGCGGGTCCTGCGACGCGGCCGCGGCTGAGCTGCCACAGGCCGACCCCGACGAGGCCGAGGAAGGCCGCGCTCCAGAAGTCCACCCTGCCGCCGGTGAGCCGGTCGAAGGCGGCGTTGACCTCGCCGAGCTCGTGGCCGACGTCGCCGATCGGGTCCACCATCTCGTCGACGACGATCGCCGGCAGCAGGCTGAGCCCGACCGCCTCGAGTTTCTCGCCGATCGTATCGAAACCGCCGCTGTGGCGGATCAGGATGGAGCCCGTATCGGTGCGGATGTCGACGCGGCGCACGCCGGGCATGTCGGCGATGGCGTCGGCCATCCGTTCGAGCGCTCCGATTTCCGGCCGCTCCCCCTCGATCCTGAGGCGCACGCGCCCGGGAATCCGGTGCACGAGCCGGGCCTTCACGGGCTCAGGCACCGGCGACCTTCCGCCTCGGCGCCGCCTTGCGCCTCGGCGCGGCCCCGGGCGCCTTCTTCGCGGCGGTCTTCGTCTTCTTCGCCGCCGCGGGCGTTTTGGCGGCGACCGCCTCCTCGGCTTCCTCGAACTCGTGCACGACCTCGGCGACGAGGTCCTCGACCTCCTCGCCCGCACGCGCCGCCGCCGTCCGCGCTGCACCGTAGCCGGCTATGCCGGCCTTGAGCGCCGACTTCGCCGCCGGCCGCATCACGCGCCAGACCGTCGGCGCCACGATCGCCGCCCCGACCCCGACCGCGAGCCCGATCAGAAGACCCCCGCGAATGACCTTGTCCAGTGCCATGTGCGCTCCCGGTTCACCGCGCGATTTCTAAAGTCATGGATGTTACGCCATTGTGACGCGCCGGTTACATCCGGGCAACTGCCGGGCGGCGTTTGGGCGGTCGATGGGCGACGGTTCGGACCGGGGCACGTCGTCGCGGCGTGCATCTCCCGCCCGGAGCGGCTATGAGGGACGATACCGGCGCAAACCGTACGCGAGGAAGCCCATGAGCACCGCACCGAGCCGCATCCTGCACACCATGCTGCGCGTGAAGGACCTCGACAGGTCCGTCGATTTCTACACCCGCCTGCTCGGCATGAAGGAACTGCGCCGCATGGAGTTTCCAGGCGGCAAGTTCACGTTGGTCTTCCTCGGCTACGGCCCGGAGGAGAGCGAGGCGGTGCTCGAGCTGACCTACAACTGGGACCAGGAAAAGCCCTACGATCTCGGCACCGGCTACGGCCACATCGCCCTCGCCGCGCCGGACATCTACGAAACCTGCAAGGAGCTCGAGGCGGCCGGCTGCAGGATCCCCCGCCCGCCCGGACCGATGAAGCACGGAACCCGCGTCATCGCCTTCATCGAGGACCCGGACGGCTACAAGATCGAGCTGGTGCAGCGGGACTGAGCTAGTCGGCCGTCGCGCCGCCGTCGATCGGGATGGTGATGCCCGTCATGAAGCTCGAGGCGGGCGAGGCGAGCAGCAGGGCGAGCCCCTTCAGCTCGTCGACATGGGCGATGCGCTTCAGCGGCACGATCGCCTCGAAGGCCCTGGCCACCTCCGGATCGTTGATGCGCCCGCCGCCGATGTTGGTGCGGAACGGCCCCGGCGCGATGCCCGTCACCAGCACGTTGTGCGGGGCGAGCTCCATCGCCGCCTGCCGCACCAGGTTGACGACGCCGGCCTTGGTCACCGCATAGGCATAGCCGACCATCTCCTCCGCCATCAGGCCGGCGATCGAGGAGACGGCGATGATCCGCCCCTCGCGGCGCGGGATCATGTGGGCGGCGGCGGCACGCACCGTCTCGAAGGTGCCGGTCAGGTTGACGTCGAGCACCTTCTGCCAGCGCGCCCGGTCGACCTTCTCCATGCGCCCGTCGGGCACCGAGAAGCCCGGCCCGGCGCCCATGCCGGCATTGGCGATCGCGATGTCGAGGCGGCCGTGACGGGTCGCGATATCGTCGACCACCGCGCGCAGCCGATCGAAATCGCCGATGTCGACGACATGGCTCTCCGTCCGCCCATCGATCTTTCCGGTAGCCGCCCTTAGCCCCGCCTCGTCGATATCGAGCAGCGCCACCGTCGCCCCGTTGGCGGCCAGAACCTCGGCCATCGCCAGTCCGAGGCCGCTCGCCGCCCCCGTCACGAAGGCCACCCGGCCGCTCAGGTCGAACAGAGTTTCAGCCTTCATCCCGCTCCTCCCGCAGGTACGCCGCATGCCGCGGTTTCGTCAGAAATGGTATGCAATCAGTTGGCTTGCTCGATGACGCCACCGACGCATCTGGCACCATTCTTTCTGGAAACAGCAGAATCTGCACATTTCTTTTGTCATCGCGATTCTCAGTCTGGATAGCCGCACACAGTTTGGTATACCATTTTCGCAAGCCAACAAGGGTCCCACGCGGTCGCGGGGCCGATAAGCCCGAGAGGAGATACGCCCGATGCCGTTTCGGGAATTCACCGAGACCATAGCCGGTTGCAACACGCGTTTCAGGCGTGGCGGCTCCGGCGCCCCACTCCTGTTCCTGCACGGAGCCAACGGTGTGCCGCACTGGCTGCCGTTCATGGAGTCCCTGTCCGAGCGCTTCGACGTGATCGTGCCCGAGCATCCCGGCTTCGGCGCCTCCGACATGCCGGAATGGCTCGACAACATCGGCGACCTCGCCTTCTTCTATCTCGACGTGATCGACCACTTCGGCCTGACGGACGTGAACCTCGTCGGCCAGTCGATCGGCGGCTGGATCGCGCTGGAACTGGCGGTTCGCAACGACACGAGCCTCGCCTCGCTGATCGTCAGCGCCCCGCCCGGCATCCGCATTCCCGGCGTGCGCAAGGCCGACATCTTCCTGTGGTCGCCGGAGGAGACGGCGCGCAACCTGTTCCACGACCAGTCCTTCGCCGAGAAGGCTCTGGCCGCCGCCCCGCCCACCGACGAGGGGCAGATGGTCGTCCTGAAGAACCGGCTGACCACCGCCAAGATCGCCTGGGAACCGCGCCTCTACAACCCGCACCTCGACAAGTGGCTGCACCGCATCTCGACGCCGACGCTGGTGCTGTGGGGCGAGCAGGACAAGCTGATACCGCTCCAGTACGGGCCCGTCCTCGCCGGCATGATCCCCGGCGCCCGGTCCGAGACCTTCGCCGACTGCGGTCACCTTCCCTATGTCGAAAAGGCCGACGACTACGTCGCCCGCGTCACCGGCTTCATCGAGGAGGCTGCCCGATGAAATTCTATTTCATGCACCTGATGCCGTATGCCGACCTCGATCTCGACTACGACAAGAAATACAACTCGGCCTGGATCACCCTGCCGAACACCTACTACGACCCGAAGAAGGGCCACGCCCTCTACAACCGCTATCTGGACGAGCTCGAATACGCCGACCAGCTCGGCTTCGACGGCATCTGCGTCAACGAGCACCATCAGAACGCCTACGGCCTGATGCCGATCCCGGCGGTCACCGCCGGCGCCCTGTCGCGGCGCACCAGGAACGTCAAGATCGCCGTGCTCGGCCGCGCCCTGCCGCTCCTCAACAACCCGCTGGTCGTGGCCGAGGAGTTCACGATGCTCGACAACATCACGGGCGGGCGCCTGATCGCCGGCTTCGTGCGCGGGATCGGCGCGGAGTATCACGCCTGGGGCGTGAACCCCGCCCAGTCGCACGACCGCTTCCACGAGGCCCACGACCTGATCGTGCGCGCCTGGACGGAGCCCGGACCGTTCCCGTTCGAGGGCAAGCACTACCACTTCGAATACGTGAACACCTGGCCCCGCCCGTACCAAACCCCGCGTCCGCCGATCTGGATCCCCTCTCAAGGGTCCAGCGAGACGATCGAATGGGCCGCCGATCCGAGCCGCAAGTACACCTACCTGCAGACCTTCACGCCCGTCGCGATGCTGGCCAGGTACATGAAGATGTACAAGGAGGTGGCCGAGGGCTACGGCTACGAGGCGACCGAGGACCAGCTCGGCTGGTCGGTGCCGCTCTACGTGGCGGAGACCGACGAGATCGCCATGCGCGAGGCCAAGCCCCACATCGAGACCTTCCTCAACAAGTTCCTGCGCATGCCGCGCGAGATGCTGCTGCCGCCGGGATATCTGTCGCTGAAGTCGATGATGGGCGTCATGAAGGCGAAGAGCGCCATCGGCGGCCAGCAGACGATCGACTCCGTCATGGAGAAGGGCATGTTCATCTGCGGCAGCCCGGCGACGGTGCGCGAGAAGCTGGAGCAGTACCAGAAGGAGATCGGTTTCGGCCACCTGCTGACATTGCTGCAGTTCGGCACCCTGCCCGCCGAGCTCACCCGCAAGAACATGGAGATCTACGCCAAGGAAGTGATGCCGCATCTGCGGGAGAACGTCGGGGCGAAAGTCACCGCCGGGGCGTAGTCCCGCCGGGGTGCGTTTTGCGCGGACTGGTCGCCGCCGCCGCTACTTCGCGGCCGCGGTGGCCTCGTCCTGCGCGGACAACCGCGTGCGGATCGCGTCGGCGCGCATCTTGCGCCCCAGCGCGGCTTCGCCGCCGGTCGTCGCGTGATAGAGGTCGAGCGCATCGAATTCGTCCTCGCCGGGCGGCGCGATGGCGATATCGGAATAGGTCCATCGGTCCGGCGCGTCGAGCGCCGCCTTGAGCAACTTCTTCGTCCGCAGATAGACCCTCGCGTATCCGATGGCCTTCGCCACGGTTCCGCCGACGTAGCGGGGATAGAACACGAGCGGGTTCTCGATCGGCAGCCCGTGACGCCTGTCGCGGCGGAACTTGAGCCTGAGCGCGCCGCCCTCGAGCGGATGCACGCCCTCGTACAGGATCATCAGGTAGAACCACAGGATCGTGGACAGCGTGGTGCTGGGCCGCCCGAGCTTGCTGGCGCAGGCGCGCCGCAGGATCGTCTGGATATGGTCGGGCGTATAGAACGTGTCCCAGGCCAGCCGATAGGCCTCCTCCCATTCCCGGTCGGACATGACGGGATGGTGAGCGACCCGATGGTCCAGGTCGTATTTGTTCATGTCGGGGTCCATCCAGTCGCCCCGGTCCCACGCCGCCCTGTGGTCCTCGGATCCCGGCAGCGGCGTCAGGTAGAAGAACTCCAGAATGTCGAGCGGCAGTTCTCGCTTCAGGATCTCGATGTCGCGGGCGATCGACTCCTTGGTGTCCCCGGGAAAGCCGATGATGTAGCCGGCATAGGTGATGGCCCCGTGGTTGCGCCACTTCTGCAGCATCTCGCGGTATTCGGTTATCTTGTTCTGGCGCTTCTTGGCCGCGATCAGGTTGTCGGGATTGATGTTCTCGAGGCCGATGAAGACCCTGCGGACGCCGGCCTGCGCGGCCTTTTCGATGAAGTTCGGTATCTTGTGGCAGAGCGTGTCGACCTGGATGGTGAAGCCGATGTTCATGCCCTCGCCGATCCGCAGCTGGATCAGCCGGTCGAAGAGCGGCTCCCAGTCCCGATTGCGGGCGAAATTGTCGTCGGTGATGAAGAAGCGCTTGATCCCGTCGGCGTAGTTCTCGCGCACGATGCGCTCGAGATCGTCGGCGGAGCGGATCCGGCTCTTGCGGCCCTGCACGTTGATGATCGTGCAGAACGAGCACTGGTACGGACAGCCTCTGCCCAGATCGATGCTCGACAGCGAGCCGGACGTGCGCGCGACATGCTTGCGCGGCAGGATAGGCGGCGGTTCGCCGGCGAGCGCGGGCAGATCGTCCATGTGATTGTAGAGCGGCGCCAGCTCGCCGTTCCAGGCGTCGCGCAGGACGGCATCGAGCCTGCGCTCCTCAGCCTCCCCGGCGAACAGCGAGATGCCGAGCGCCTGGGCTTCGCGGATGTCGGCGGGCAGCTCCGGCAACATCGCAAGGCAGCCGGACACGTGGAAGCCGCCGATGCAGACCGGAAGGCCCGCCGCCAGGAACGGCCGGGCCAGGTCGACCGCGCGCGGGAACTGGTTCGACTGCACGCCCACCATGCCGATCAGCGCCTTGCCGCCGTTCTCGCGGATCATCCGGATGATCCTGTCCGGACGGACGCGCCGGTTCGTCTCGTCGAAGGAATGCAGGCGGATCCGGACGTCCTTGCCGAGCACCTCGCGCCGCCGCGCGTCCTCGGCGAGCGCGTTCAGGCAAGCCAGCGTATTGGAGGGAATGGCCGAGCGCAGCCACTGTATCGGATAGCCGTCGTCGTCGTAATGCGTCGGCTTGATCATCACGAAATGGAAGATGGCATCGTCGGCTGCGGGCGCGTCCACCATCACCACTCCTCGAGAAGATCACGGGAATTCGAAACGTAGCCGTTTCACAATCTAGTCCACACGATCAGAAAGGCAATGCGATGGCGGATTTTCCGCCAGCCGTGGAGGTACTCTCGCCGGGTCGCTCTTGGGATGGGCCGGTTCAAATGGACCGGAGAGAGGCCCCAGGAACCGGGACGCCTTGCCGCGCCGACGCTCCTACTCTTCGCCCGGCTCCACCAGGAGCGAGAACAGGTGCGCGCTCATCGCCGCCTCGGCCCAGTAGGGATTGCGCATCTTGAGAGCGTCGATGATCTCGCGATGCTGGGCGTGGGTGCGCCGGGTCCGGTCGTCGACGGGCTCCGAGTAGCTGTTGAAGATCGACGCCGGCAGCTCCAGCGACGAGGCGAGGATGCGCTCGAGCCTCGGACTGTCCGCCGCCTTCGCGATCACCATGTGGAACTCGGTATTGAGGTCGTCGAAGCCTTCCAGATGGGCGTTCCAGCCGAGCCGCTCGAACAGGTGCTCCATCTTCTCCTCGAGCGCCTCGAGCCGGGCGATGTCCTCGTCGCTGATACGCGTCGCCGCGCGGCCGGCCGCGTGGCCCTCGAAGACGCCGCGCAGGCGGAACACCTCGGCGACGTCCTTGGACGAGAAGTGCGAGACGTAACCGCGCTTGTAGCGCTGCAGCACGACGAGGCCCTCCGCGCTCAGCCGACTGAGCGCCTCGCGGATCGGCGTGCGGCTGACGCCGATCATGGTCGCGAGCTTGGCCTCCTGCAGCGCGTCGCCCGACCTGAGTTCGCCGGTGATGATGGCGCGCCGGATCTTCCGGTAGGCGGTCTCGACCGCCCGGCTCATCCCGTCCTCGCGATCGCCGCCCGGCTCCTCGGCCAGGGTGTCGAGCACTTCGTTCAAGCGCGATCCTTTCGATTCCGTCCCGCCCGATGACGCGCGACCACTGTGCTACAGCAGGTCGGCGCGGTCCACCACGGCCTCGTGCAACGCCGTTTGCCGACTAGTTGTATACGAGAATGGCCAAGAACGCACAAACTTGGCGGGATTTCCGTTGACACTATGAGAAATGGTATACAAGATCGCATCAAAAGGAATTCCGGCGCGAAGCGGTGAATTCGGGTGGGCCCCGGACGCCGACGGCACAAGAAAAGCCGGGATCTGGGCAGGAGTGCGCATGCTTGACCCCGCGGGCACGGTCGCGTTCGTCACCGGCGCGGCATCCGGTATCGGCCTCGGCATCGCAAGGCAGCTCGCCGGAGCGGGCGCGCGCGTCGCCCTTGCCGACATCCGCGCCGAGCCGCTCGAGGCCGCCCGCGCGGAGATCGCCGCGCTCGGCGCCGAGACCATCGCCGTCATAACCGACGTCTCCGACCGGGCCTCCGTCGAAGCCGCCGCCGACAGGGTCGAGCGCGAATGGGGCGACGTGCAGATCGTCTGCAACAACGCCGGCGTCGCCATGCACGGCAGGAAGCTGGAGACGGTCTCCGACACCGACTGGAACTGGGTGATCGGCGTCAACGTCTACGGCGTCATCCACGGCATACAGACCTTCGTGCCGCGCCTGCGCGCCCACGGCAAGCCGAGCCACATCGTCAACACCGCCTCGATCGGCGGCCTGCAGGTCAACCCGACCTTCCTGACCGGCCCCTACTCCATGACGAAATACGCCGTCGTGGCTCTGTCGGAGGCGCTCGACAACGAACTGCAGGATTCGAACATCGGCGTTTCGGTGCTCTGCCCGATGTCGGTCGCAACCGACATCCATCTTTCCGAGCGCAGCCGACCCGATCGTCTCGGCGGCCCGACCGAGAAGCCCGAGCAGCACTTCATGGGCGACCTGATCAGGCACGGCCTCGACCCGGATTTCGTCGGCCGGTACGTGGTCGAGGCGATCCGCGCCGGAGCGTTCTTCATCCTCACCCATCCGGAGACCCGCGAATGGATCGAGCGGCGCCATCGCCGCATCGTCGAGGGCTACGACTGGGCGGACGCGGTCGGCGAGAAGATCGGCGCCTGGCCGAAGACCCCGAAGAAGGAAAGCGCATGAACGACGGCTTTTCCGGGCGGCGACCCTTCGTCGTCGGCATCGGCGGCACCCCTCGCCTCGGCTCCACCTCCGAGATGGCGCTGCGCCACTGCCTGAAGTTCGCCGAGGAGGCCGGCGCCGAAGTCGAGCTGATCGCCGGCCCTGCGCTCGAGCTACCGCTGTTCGATCCGAACAACCCGCACCGCCCGCCGGCCGCCCGCCGCCTGCTGCAGGCGGTCCGCCGCGCCGACGGTCTCGTCCTGTCCTCGCCGGCCTATCACGGCACCCTGTCGGGCATGCTCAAGAACGCGCTCGACTACGTCGAGGACCTGCGCGACGGCCCGCGCCCCTATTTCGACGGCCGCGCCATCGGCTGCATCGTCTGCGCCGACGGTCTGCAGTCGATGGGGACAGCCCTCGTCACCCTGCGCTCGGTGATCCACTCCCTGCGCGGCTGGCCGACGCCCTATGCCGCGGCCCTCAACTCCGCGGCGAGGCCGTTCGCCGGCGGCGGGCCGCTCGACGAGGACGTCGCCCGCCAGCTCTCGCTGGTCGCCGGGCAGGTGGTCGAATTCGCGAGAATGCGCCAGATCGCCGATGCCTTCGCGAGACCGGACGGCGAAGGGCGGCTGCGGGCGCCCGCGGGCTGATACCGGACCGTGGAACGTTCGCCCGGTGGGGAAAACCGGGCTAGGATTGAACCAAGGCGGGAACACAAACGCCTGACCGGGAGGAAGAAGATGCAGAGGACTGGGTTTCGATTCATCGTGGGCCTTGCCGCCGGCCTCGCCGCGGCCGCTTTCCTGAACGGCGCCGCGAGCGCCGCGCCGGTGGCGATCTCGACGCTGCCGCCAGGCGCCGTGAACAACGTGCAGGCACAGGCGATCGCCAAGGTCGTGCAGGAGAACTCGCCCCTGCAGATGCGGGTCGTCACCTTCAATTCACCGGCCGCCATCATGGGCGCGGCACAGAACAAGCAGGCCGAATTCGCCTTCACCTCGAACGACGAGGCCGGCACCGCGGTACGCGGCCAGGACGAGCATGAAGGCAAGCCGATGGCCGACCTGCGGCTCGCCACCTCCGTCTTTCCCTTCAAGGTCGGCATCGCGGTCAGGAAGGATTCCGACATCAAGACCGTCGCCGATCTGAAGGGCAAGCGGATGGCGACCGGCTGGCAGGGCTTCCAGCAGGGCATCCCGCTGTTCAACGCCATGCTGGCGACGGCGGGCCTCAGCCTCGACGACGCCGACCCGGTTCCCGCGACGAACCTTCTGCGCGCGGCCGACGACTTCGCGGCCGGCAAGACGGACGCCTTCATCTTCGCCGTCGGCGCCCCGAAGGTCGCCGAGATCGACTCCGCCGTCGGCGGCATCCGCTTCCTGCCGCTCGACGATTCGCCCGAGGCGCAGGCGCGCATGGCCGCCGTCCGCCCCGAGTATCACGTCAAGCAGCAGCAACCGGCGCCCCATCTCGTCGGCGTCGACGGCCCGACCAACCTGATGGAGTATTACATCGTCCTGCTGACCAACAAGGACGTGGCGGACGACGTCGTCTACGAGGCGGTTAAGGCGCTCTACAACAACAAGGCCGGCCTGGTCGCCAGCCACCCCTCCTTCAACGCTTTCACCCAGGAAGGCATGGCCGTCCCCCAGCCGGGCATGGAATATCATCCGGGAGCCGTGAAGTTCTTCAAGGAAGCCGGCGTCTGGAAGGAATGACCCGGCTGGAGACGCGGCGTCCACGGACCGCGGCATGACGGAAGACGACGAATTCGCGGGCGCGCCGCCGGTTTCGCCGGTGGTGCGCGTCGCCGAACGGACGCTCGGCGCCCTGGTCGCGCTCACCGCCCTCGCCTGGGCGGCCGACCTCTATCGCGCCGTGGGACTGGTCTTCCTCGCCGAGCAGTTCCTCGCCTTCGTGCTCGGACTGGCGCTCGCGGCCGTCTTCGTGCGCTATCCCGTCCGCCGCGACGCGCCGCGCCTGACGCTGCCCTGGTACGACGCGGCAGCGGCCACCGTCGGCCTTCTCACCAGCTTCTACGTCGCCTGGTTCTATCCCGACATCATCGGCAAATTCTTCGACCTGCCGACAGACGGGCTGATCTGCTCATGGATCCTGTTCGTGCTCTGCATCGAGGGACTGCGCCGGGCGGTCGGCATGCCGCTGGTCGTCATCGTGCTGGTCTTCACGGGCTACGCCCTCGTCGGCCACCTGATCCCCGGTGCCCTGCAGACGCGCGAGGTCGAGATCAACCGGATGATCCTCTATCTCGGCATGGACACGAGCGGCCTGTTCGGCCTCGTCATGCTGGTCGGGGTCACCATCGTCATCCCCTTCATCCTGTTCGGACAGCTGCTGTTCAACTCGGGCGGCTCCGGCTTCTTCAACGACCTGTCGCTGGCGCTGATGGGCCGCTATCGCGGCGGCGCCGCCAAGATCTCGGTGACCGCATCGAGCCTGTTCGGCTCGATTTCCGGCATCGTCGTCTCCAACATCCTGGCGACCGGCGTCATCACCATTCCCCTGATGAAGAAGGCGGGCTTCACCCCGCGCCAGGCCGCCGCCATCGAGGCGACCGCCTCGACCGGCGGCCAGCTCATGCCGCCGGTTATGGGCGCCGTCGCCTTCCTGATGGCCGACTTCCTGCAGCGGCCCTACAAGGACATCGTCATCGCCGCGCTGGTTCCCTCGCTCCTCTACTACATCGCGATCTTCATCCAGGCCGATCTCGAGGCCGCCAAGCTCGGCATCAAGCGCGTGCCGGAAGCGCAGATCCCGCGCCTGCTCGGCGTGCTCAGGAAGGGCTGGCCTTTCGTCCTGCCGTTCGCCGCGCTCGTCTACGTCCTGTTCTGGCGCAACGAATCCGCCGAACTCGCGGCCCTCTACGCCTGCGGCGTGGTGCTCCTGATCGGCGTCACGATCGGCTACGACGGCAAGCGCATGAAGCTGCGGGGGCTTTGGGACTGCATCGTCACCACGGGCACCGGATCGCTGGACATTCTCATGATCTCCGCGGCCGCGGGCTTCATCATGGGAATCCTGCAGACGACCGGACTGGGCTTCGCGCTGACGCTCTTCCTGGTCAAGCTCGGCGCCGGCAGCATCCTGGCCCTCCTCGTCATCGCCGCGCTGCTCTGCATCGTGCTCGGCATGGGCATGCCGACGCTCGGCGTCTACGTGCTGCTCGCCGTGCTGATCGCCCCTTCGCTGGTCGAGGTCGGCATCACGCCGCTCGCCGCCCACATGTTCATCCTCTATCTGGGCATGATGTCGATGATCACGCCGCCGGTCGCGATCGCGGCCTTCTTCGCCGCGAGCCTCGCCGGCGCCGAGCCGATGCGCACCGGCTTCACCGCCATGCGCTTCGGCTGGACGGCCTACATCGTGCCGTTCCTGTTCGTGTTCTCGCCGAGCCTGCTGCTCGATACGACCGACCCGGTCCGCACCGCGATCGCCGTCACCACGGCGATGGCGGGCGTCTGGATCGTCTCGGCCGGCTTCATCGGCTACGCGTTCCGGCCGCTAAACCCGTTCGTCCGGACCGGCATCATCGTCGGAGGCTTCGGTTTGCTGGTCCCGGCCGAAATCGGCATGTGGGCGGTCTGGACCGACGTGGTCGGCTTCCTCCTGTGCGCGGTCCTGTTGACCCACGAATATCTCGCAGCGCGCCGCGACCAGACCGCCGCCGCGCATGCCCTCACCGGCGAATAGGTACGGTCCACGCACCCCGGAAGGATTTCGAGAGGAGAACCGGGCCGCTGATATCGTCCGGCGCGGAAAAGAAAATCGATGACCGCACGTATATCCTGTGCGAGGACTACGATCCCTCGCCGTTCCAGCCGTTCCTCGCGCGATACGGCCTGGCATACGGTCCGCATGCCGGGTCGGCACGATGCCCCGATCGCGACGCCGGACCGGGCAGCGCGGGAAATAGACGCCGTCGCCGCCCGGACGACGGGAAAACGAAAGTAAGGCAAGAGCCGGAGGAAAGCCCATGTCCAGGATCAACACGCTGCTGCCGACCTCGCTCGTCGGCTCCTACGCCCAGCCCGACTGGCTGATCGACAAGGCGAACCTGCGCGGTCGCTTCCCTCCGCGCGTGCGCGCCCGCGAGATCTGGCGCGTGGCACCGGAATTCCTCGACGAGGCCCAGGACGACGCGACGCTCATCGCAATCCGCGATCAGGAGAACGCCGGCCTCGACATCATCACCGACGGCGAGATGCGGCGCGAGAGCTACTCGAACCGCTTCGCGACCGCGCTGGAAGGCGTCGACATCGACAATCCCGGCACCGCGCTCGACCGCTCGGGCCACCCCAATCCGGTCCCGCGCGTCACCGGCAGGATCCGCCGCAAGCATCCCGTCGAGGTCCGCGACACGCAGTTCCTGCGCGCCAACACCGACCGGCGCATCAAGATGACGATCCCCGGCCCCTTCACCATGTCGCAGCAGGCGCAGAACGACTTCTACGACAGCCCCGCCGAGATGGCGATGGACTACGCCAGGGCCGTCAACGAGGAGATCCGCGACCTCTTCGCCGCCGGCGCGGACATCGTCCAGATCGACGAGCCCTACATGCAGGCGCGCGCCGAGAAGGCCCGCGAATACGGCCTCGCCGCGCTGAATGCCGCGCTCGACGGCGTCAAGGGCGAGACGGCCGTGCACATCTGCTTCGGCTATGCCGCGATCATTCACGAGCGTCCGGAGGGCTATTCGTTCCTGCCCGAGTTCGCCAACTCACCCGTGCAGGACGTGTCGATCGAGACGGCGCAATCGAACCTCGACTGCAAGATCCTCGAGACGCTGCCCGACAAGCGCATCATCCTCGGCGTGCTGGACCTGTCGACGAACGAGATCGAGACGCCGGAAGAGGTCGCCGCCCGCATCCGCCGCGCGCTGCCCTACGTCTCCGCCGACCGCATTGTCATCGCCCCAGACTGCGGGCTGAAGTACCTCACCCGCAACGTCGCCTACAACAAGATGGTGGCGATGGTCGAAGGCGCGAAGATCGTCCGGAAGGAATTGGCTGGGTAAGGATAAGCATCGCTCGCGCCGAATTAACGCCCCCAAGAATCCGCGCTCGAAACGCGTCCGCGTATCGCCTGCAGACGCTTCGCCGTGCGGCGACCCCCCTCTCCATCTCTCCCCCGCAAGGGGGGAGAGGGGAGCAAGCGGCAGTGACCTCCGCAATCCAGCCACGTAGCAAAGGTGCTGCACGGCAGAGTGTGGGCGAGAGATAGTTGGCCTATCGGCAAATGCCCCTCTCCCCCCTTGCGGGGGAGAGATGGAGAGGGGGGTCGCGGAACGGGGACCGCTTGAGTGTCCGCCGCCGACCTGGCGGCCTCAACCCTCCCCGCTTGCCAGCGCCTTCTCCAATAGCGCGAGCAGCGTCGCCCGCTCCTTGTCGCTGAGTCCCGAGAGCACGTCCGCCTCGTGCTTGCGGCTCTCGGCGGCGATGACGTCGGCCAGCCGCCCACCATCGTCCGTGAGGCTCAGGGCGAACGCCCGTCCGTCCTGCTTCGAGCGCTTGCGCGCCACGAGTCCCGCCTCCAGCAGCGGCGTCAGCGCCTGCTGCAGCGTCGGCGCCTCGACTTTCAGCAGCCGCGCGAGCGCGATCTGGGTGAGGCCCGCGTTCTCGCCGATCAGCAGCAGGATGCCGCCCTGTACCGGCGTCACGCCGACGTCGAGATCGCGGAACCAGCGAGCCCAATGGGCAACGAACAGGCCCTGCAGTCGTCGCAGCCGGTAGCCGATCAGGCCGTCGAGCGAGGCCCGCGTCTCGCCGGCGGATGCCACCGCCGGGAGCTTGGTATCGGTCCCGCTCAAGAGCCCCGCACCATGATGCGCATCGCACCGATCTCCTCGATCCAGGCATCGATCCGGTCTCCGGGGACGACCGGGGCGACCCCCTCGGGCGTGCCGGTCAGGATCACGTCGCCGGGATAGAGCGTATAGGCTTTCGACGCATAGGAGATCAGCCTGGCGATATCGAAGATCAGGAGCGATGTATTGGACTTCTGCCGCGGCTCGTCGTTGACCGTCAGCCAGAAGTCGAGGTTGCCCGGATCGGCGATCTCGTCAGCCGTGACGACCCAGGGCCCGAGCACGGTGAACGTGTCGAGCGACTTGCGGTAGCTGCGGTCCTCGGTGCCGCGGATCGTCATGTCGAGGCCGATCGTGTAGCCGGCGACGTGCTCCAGGGCCTTCTCCTCGGGGATGCGGAAGCCCTGCTTGCCGACGACGAGAGCGAGTTCCACCTCGTGGTCGATGCGCCGGTCGTCCCAGTCGGCCACGACCTCCTCGCCGGCGC
Organism: Pseudomonadota bacterium; assembly: GCA_023458595.1. Classification (GTDB taxonomy): domain Bacteria; phylum Pseudomonadota; class Alphaproteobacteria; order Rhizobiales; family Tepidamorphaceae; genus Microbaculum. The sequence continues at coordinate 23,406 of JAEWYT010000104.1, read as the reverse complement.
CGATCAGCGAGCTCGAAGCCTTCAGGAACACGCCGTACTCGTTGATCGTCTTGATCTGCGAGCCGAAGTTGATGCCGGTGTCGGTGCGCGACTCGTCGAGATGGAGCTGGTAGTTCACCGGCGCGGCGATGATCTTGCCCGGATTGGCGATCGGGCTCAGAAGCCTGACCTCCGAGAGCGGCTTCGCCGGAGCGTCCTTGGCGAGCTTTTCCATCTCCGGGCGCACGTGATCGAAGTGCAGCATGAACTGGTCGCCTTGCGGCAGCGGCCAGCGCATGTCGGGAAGGACTTCGGTGGCAGCCGTCACGTCGCGGACGGTCTCGCCCTCGACCACGCCGAGCCTGTTGTCGTCGAAGCGACAGAAACGCATGGGGGATCCCTCTTGCCTGTTTCTCTAGCTGATTGAATCGGAACGATTTTCGATGAGTTTACCCCTCTCTTCCGCTCATTCCCGCGAAGGCGGAAGGTCCAGGGCCGCGCGCCGAAGCCGCGCCAGCCGGCCCCGGATCCCCGCCTTCGCGCGGACGAGCGGAGCGAGATGACGCCTCAGTTCACCCCGCGCCGCTGCTCGCGGAAGAAGCCGAGCTTCTCGTGCACGACGCGGTCGGAGAAGTGGAACAGGAAGCAGTCCTCGGACGCCTTGAAGCTACGCCACGTCCACGCGGGGATCACGATCACGTCGCGCGGCTCGAAGCTGAAGGTCTTGTCGCCGACGGTCGCCGTGCCGCTGCCCTCCCCGACGCACATCACGATGCCGTCGGTCGATCGCATCGCCTCCGTCTCGAAGCCCTTCTGCAGGTAGGTCATCCAGGTCGACATGGTCGGCATCGCCCACCCGCCGTCGATCGGGTTGGCGTAGCGCAGCGTCGTGGCCGTATGGCGGTCCGGCGCCTCGCCCTTCGAAGCCCTCACCAGCGCCTCGCGGGTGCGCTCGTAGGGGTAGTTGAAGATCGGCGAGGTGAGCCCGTAGCGGCTCGTCGCGTTGACCGGCAAGAGGCCGTCGCCGAAGCGGGCGAGCGAGTCGCCCTCAGGCCGGCTCAGCGACTGGCGCTTGTCGTTGTGGCCTTCGGAGAAGCCCACCTCGAAGAAGGAGACGATCGGCAGATCCAGCCCGTCGAGCCACGCACAGGGTTCGGAGCCTTCGTTGCCGTGGTCGTGCCAGGCCCAGGCCGGCGTGATGACGAAGTCGCCGGCGCGCATGGTCGTGCGCTCGCCGCCGACCGCCGTGAAGGCGCTCTCCCCTTCCAGCATGAAGCGCAGTGCCGAGGCGGTGTGCCGGTGCGCCGGCGCGGTCTCGCCCGGCATGATCAGCTGCACGCCCGAATAGAGCGTCGAGGTCGTCCGCGACTGGCCGACGAAGGACGGGTTCTCAAACACCAGCACCCGCCGCTCCGCCTCCTCGGCCGTGAGCAGCCGGCCGGATTCCATCAGCAGCGGGCGTACGTCCGAATAGCGCCACTGGAACGGCACCGCCTTCGAGGTCGGCTCGTTCGGCATCAGGCCCTTCAGCACCTCCCAGAGCGGCGCAAGGTTCTTCGGCCCGAGCTTGTCGTAGAAATCCTGGCGCTTCTGCTTGGTGGCGTCGTCGACGACGCGATCCATGGCATCCTCCGCTTTGGTTCCCGGCGGCCTTGTCGGCGGCCGCTGCGATGGGGTAAATTTGATAAGGTATACTAATTAAGTACGCGTCCGCCGGCAAGCCGGCCGAGCAGGACCGAGCGGGAGGAAGGCCGGGCGATGCGTCACGCGACCCGTAGTCACCGCTGGCTGCCCGTAAGATCGCCGGGCGCCCCCAGCTCTGCTGTCATGCGCAGTTCTGTTCCGTCTCTCCGCGCGCAGCATTTGCCGTCGGCCAGGACGTGGATGGCCGGGACAGGCCCGGCCATGACGCCGAGAGGTTTCCGAGGAATTCGAGGAATATGCACGCTTCCCCTCAATCAAGGCCGCACCGGCCCGGCCGATCGTAGTCGGGCAGCGACCACACACTCAGCCGTCATGCCCGGGCCTGTCCCGGGTATCCACGACCGGAGGTCCGCCCATGCCTGAGCGGCTGCCGATCGTGGTCGCCGGCGGCGGGCCGGGCGGCATGTGCGCCGCCGTCGCCCTGGCGCTCCAGGACATCCCCGTCATCGTCGTCGAGCGCGAGCCGGCCTTCCCGCTCGACCTGCGCGCCGGCTCCTTCCATCCCCCGACGGTGGAGATGCTCGACAGGCTCGGCGTCGGCGAGGCGATGCGCGGGCACGGGATCAAGGTGCCGGTCTGGCAGATCCGCGACCGGCACGACGGCGTCGTCGCCGAGTTCGACCTCGGCCTCCTCAGGAACGACACGCCCTACCCCTACCGCCTGCATATCGAGCAGCACCGGCTGACCCGCTTCCTCGGCAAGCGGGCGCAAGACTTGCCCGATCTCGACCTGCGCTTCTCGACCGAGTTCCGCTCCTTCGAGCAGCGGGGCGACCGCGTGCTGGTCACGATCGAGAGTCCGAACGGTGAGGAGACGATCGAGGCGAGCTTTCTTGTCGGCGCCGACGGCGGCCGTTCCTCCGTGCGCAAGCAGACGGGCGTTTCGTTCGAAGGCTTCACGTGGCCCGAGCGCTATCTCGTCGCCTCCTGCGTCTACGACCTCGGCCGGCACGGCTTCGCCATGAACGCCTATATCGCCGATCCGGTGGAATGGGCGGCGGTGTTCAAGATGCCCCACGACGGCCCGCCGGGCCTGTGGCGGCTCGCCTTCCCGATCCAGCCGGAAGTCGAGGACGGGACCGCCCTGTCGCTGCCCTTCGTGCGCGAGCGGCTCGACGGATTTCAGCCCGGCCTCGGCAATGCCGACATCCCGTATCACTCGATCTACCGCGTGCATCAGCGCGTCGCCGCGACCTTCCGGAACGGCCGCGTGCTGCTGATGGGCGATGCAGCCCACATCAACAACCCGCTCGGCGCGATGGGGCTCAACTCGGCCGTCCACGACGCCATGAACCTCGCGGAGAAGCTCGGCGAGATCGTCAACGGCGGCGCCGATGCCGACGCGTTGCTGGAACGCTACGTCCGCCAGCGCCGCGGCGTCACCATCGAGTTCGTGCAGGCGATGTCCATCCGCAACAAGCGGCTCCTCGAGGAACGCGATCCGGCTGTCCGCAAGGAACGCCTCGACGAGCTGCGCGGGATCGCCGCCGATCCGGAAGAGGCCTACAGGCACGTCCTCGGCACATCGATGATCGCCAGCCTGCGCCGGGCCGAGGCGATCGAATAATGTCGCCGGTCGCGATCCGATCGGTCACTGTGTGGCAACGCGCATGCGTGCGGAAATCGAACGCGCCGCTTGACCGCAGACGCCGGCAAAGCTCTTGTTCGGCGAGCGTTTCGAGGGGCGACCGATGACAGCAGCGACCGACCACATCACCGCCCGCACCGCAGCGCTGACCGGGGTGGCAATGCTCGCCTTCGCCGCCAACTCCCTGCTCTGCCGCCTCGCGCTCGGACCGCGGCTGATCGATGCGGCGAGCTTCACGAGCGTGCGCCTGATCTCCGGCGCGATCACCCTCTCCCTGATCCTGCTGCTGCGCCACGGGATGAAAGGCCGCCCGCACGCGAACTGGCGCTCCGTCGTGGCGCTTTTCGCCTACATGATCTTCTTTTCCTTCGCCTATCTGTCGCTGAGCGCGGGGACGGGCGCGCTCGTCCTGTTCGGCGCCGTCCAGCTCACCATGTTCATCGTCGCGCTGAGATCGGGCGAGCACTTCTCGCTCCTTTCGTGGGCCGGCCTGGCGGCGGCGATCCTCGGCCTCGTCTATCTGGTCTCGCCCGGCGTGAGCGCACCCGATCCGCTCGGCGCGGCGGCGATGGCGATCGCCGGAATTTCCTGGGGCTTCTATTCCCTGCTCGGCCGCGGCGCCAAGGACCCGCTCGCCGCGACAGCCGGCAACTTCATCTACGCCGTGCCGCTGACGATCGTCGTCAGCCTGGGCTTCCTGAACAGCTTCCACGCGACCGGACGCGGCTTCGCCCTCGCCGTCGCGTCCGGCGCGATCGCGTCCGCCTGCGGATACGTCATCTGGTACGCCGCCCTGCCCGGCCTGACCGCGACCCGCGCCGCGACGGTGCAGCTTTCTGTGCCGATTATCGCCGCGATCGGCGGCGTCCTGCTGATCTCCGAGCAGCCGACGCTGCGTCTGCTGGTCGCCTCGATCGCCACGCTCGGCGGCGTCGCGATCGTTCTCGCCCAGCGCGCGCATCGGCCGAAAGGCTGACCATCCGCCCTATTTACGACACGCCCGGCCGGTGCGATGTAGGATCGCGACGGCAGAAGGAACGAGGTCGATGCGTATCGGGTTCATCGGTTTCGGCGAGGCCGGCCGCGCCTTCGCCGACACGCTGAAGGACAAGGACGTCGAGCATTTCGCGACCTACGATATCCTGTTCGACACCGAAAGAATGGACGGGCCGACGGCGAACATCGCCCGCCAGCGCGACGTCCACCCTCTCGCCCATCCCTCCGACGTCGCGGCGGAGTCCGACTGGGTTATCTCCGCCGTCACGGCGGCTTCGAGCCTCGATGCGGCGCGCGAGTGCTCTCCCTATCTCGAACGCCGTCACGTCTTCATCGACATCAACTCCGTCTCGCCGGGCCGCAAGCGCGTCTCCGCCGACCTCGTCGGCGGCAACGGAGGGGCCTATGTCGACATGGCGGTGATGGCGCCGGTGCATCCGCGCGGCCACGAGACGCCCGTGCTGCTCGCGGGCAGCTCGGCCCGTCGGGTGGAGCCGGAGCTTGCCCGCCTCGGTTTCAATTTCGAGATCGTCAGCGACGACATCGGCGAGGCGACCGCGATCAAGATGGTACGCAGCCTGTTCGTGAAAGGGCTCGAGGCGATCACCGTGGAGATGCTGCTGGCGGCCCGCGCCTCGGGCTGCTTCGAGCGCGTCGTCTCCTCGCTCGCCGCGAGCTTCCCCGGTCTCGAATGGGGGACGTTTGCGGACTACGAGCTCGAACGCGTCTCCCGGCACGGCATCCGCCGCGCCGCGGAGATGGAGGAGTCCGCCGTGACGCTCCGCGAGCTAGGCCTCAACGGCGATGTCGCCGCCGCAATCGCCGCCACGCAAGCGCGCATCGGGTCGCTCGACTTCCTGCCGAAGGGCCAGCATACGGAGGCCGACGTCGAGGCCCTGCTGACGGCGCTGGGTCTCGGGGCGAGGCGCGATCGCTGAGACCGGCCGGCGCCGCCGTCTGGGCCCTGGATCAAGTCCAGGGCACACGTTGGTTACAGTGGCTCAGATACGCGGCATTAGGTAGCAAGCGCAGAAACTATCCGCGTGAATTTTCAGCGCCTTAGCGCGACACTCGGCGCATGAGACGCGCTCGCACAGACTCTTTCGAACACACCATTTCGGGCCTGCTGACCAAGCGGGCCGATCTGTTCGGCGAAGTGAAAATCACGCGTGAGAGACTTACGAGGCTCACCGCCGATATCGAGGCAATCGACCGAGTGCTGCACGTCCTGTCATTCAAGGGCGACGTAGAAGGCCGAATGCCCCGTCGCGTGCCCGTCGTCTACTTCCGACGCGGTGAACTACAGCGGTTCGTACTGGACGCCCTACGCGAGGCCGATACGCCCCTCACGGCTCGTCAGTTGGCGGCACGGATGATCGAATCCGATCGGCACGCCGAGATGTGCAAGAGACTGCCGGACCTTCCCCGGCGCATGGCGAAGACACTGCGGAAGCTCAGAAACGACGGGGCGGTGCAGTCCGGGACTAACGAGCGCGGGAACTTGATGTGGCGGCCGGCCGTTGTCCAGCCAGCCGCCTTCAGCTCAAGTTAACGCGAAGCCGGTATGGCTTCGCGGTTGCAGACAGGATTCATCCCATGCCGAAGATCGATTTCAATCCTCAGGCGCTGGGTCGGGTTGTCGACCAACATGGCCCCGACATGCGACACGCCGTAGGCACGTGCGCGTTCAAACCCGTCGTGGTCATCAAGCCTGGCATTGAGGCGATCATAGAGGGAATCCGTCTCGCCGACATAGAGGGCTTTGTATACCCCGCCGGTGAGAACACAAAAGATGTAGACACCCGGTAGGGGAACGAATTCCGTCCCCAGCGGGTAGACTTCGAAACGGTAGTCGGTGCCGGATTTTCCGGTCCATTCGATAGTGTCCATAAAAGCACCTTTCTCTGTGCTCTTATGCGATGGGGCATGAAACCCTCTTGACACCAAGGTGCGGTGTATCCAACTAATGCCAGAGTGATCACGCCCCACCGCAAGGTGGTTTCAGACAAGGCCCGGTAGGTGTTAGCGCACCGCCGGGCCGACCTTTGTCTACCCTAAGATTTGGTAAACGTCGGGAATCTGGGGATTCTTCTCCAGATTGCAAGCCATCGCGTTAACCTATTGATTTCGCTGCCAATACCCAGCCCAGTTCCTGCTTACCGGATGCGACAGGGCAAGGCCCAGCGTCCGGCTGGCAAGCTCGCCATTCGACAGGCGGCGATGATCTTCTTTCCAAGCCGCCTCATGCGCGTATTGGTGCAGGTAGCGCGGGCTGACGTGGTGATGCTGACCCGTCACCATGCGCCGCAGGCGTGAGAAGTAGCTTTCCGCCTGATTGGTCGACACGCCGTCGAAGCTGTAAGCCTCGCTGTGGTTGATCCGGTAGGTGCGCCAGCCCGCGTGAAGTGCATCCCAGTGGGAAGCCTCATCGGCAAACATGATCGCATCGCGAGCGACGAACCGCTTGGCGTAGTCGACGCCTTCCGCCTCGGTACGGGCGACAAACGTCAGAGTGCGGCCGTGCCGCTCGCGGATCGCGATGACGACCCGGCGCTTGCCGGTCTGGTGCTGGGCAAGGCGACGATCGACGCGATCCTCTTTCATGTTCTCCGGGCGGATATGGCCGCCGAAGTACGCGCCGTCGATTTCCACTTCGTCGTCGACCGTGTGACCGGCGATTTCCGACGCCAGCGCCTCACGGAGCTTATGAGCGAGAACGAAGGCCGTTTTGTACTGGCAGTCCAGGTCGCGGCTGAGCTGCAATGCGGACAGGCCCTTCACCGCGTTGACGAAGATGCAGATCGCGGCGCACAGGTCGGTGAAGCTCATCTTGCGCGAGGCAAAGATGGTGCCGCTCGTCACGCTGTACTGGTAGCCGCAGCTCTTGCACTGGAACTTGCGCCGGGTAGGGATGCTGTAGGCGTCCAGCGAGCCGCAGCGCGGGCAGACCGGATCGCCCTCGGTATCCTGCCAGCGAATGGCACAGAACGTCTCGTAAGCCTTCTCCTCGCCGCCCTGATAGATGGCCTTCAGGGAAAGCGTCCTGGCCTTTGCCGAGAGAAGGAAGTGCTGGGCCATTTCGTACTGTCTCCGTTACCTATGTAACGTAGATAGTACGTTGACGTATCCTACACAAGGGCATATGTATCCCCTACGATACTTTTTTTATCGCAGGTGATACGATGGTCGAACGAACGGACTGGGAAGCCCGTGCGGCTAACCTCCTGAAAGCCGAGTTGAAGCGAAAGGGCGTGACCTACGCCCAGCTAGTCGAGAAACTCGCCGAGATCGGCGTTGACGAGAAGGAAGTGAACATCCGCAACAAACTATCGCGCGGGAAGTTCCCCGCAGCATTCTTGCTGCAATGCCTTACAGCGGTAGGCGTCACTCATCTGGCAGTTCAATGATGTCCCGGACTTCCGAGATGCGATAGGCGACGGGGCGACCGTTCAGGCGCTCGACGCGACAATCGACATAGAAACCAAGCTTGTAGAGGTTGCGGTCGCCGTCCTTCGTTTCGTGTTTGATCCGCTCCTCGGCCAAATCGCTATCGTAGACGACAGCAAGCGGCGTTTTTGTCACTTCCTCGACAATCGCCTTTTCGCCAGTCCGTTTGCCTAATTCCGATTCTTTTAGGTTCGATTGCCAAAAGACCAAGAGGACGTTTTTGTATACCTCATAAGCCTTCGCTTCCAACTCTTTGCGATGCATCGAGGCGGCTGCCTCGATGCGCCTGGCATCATTGGTATTGAACACCACGCGAGCCCTAGTGGTGCGTTGTGTCTGATGGAATTCAGCCGACGAAATCGCCAGCGATCCGTCCGGGTCTTTGGCTATCGCGGCAACCTGCCCCATGAAGTCATCTAGATCGGATTTTTTTGCAGCCTCGAACCTGTCGCCCCGAACGTAACGCATCAAAAGCCCGCCGTAACGGCGGACAAACCCGTCGATAATCAGCGCTGAATCCATGTTCTGAATGAGCGGCTGAATGAACGGTACCAAATCTGCAATAATGGAGCCGTGCCGGATGTCCTTGACGTATATCTTCGCCTCGCCGTCCAGGTTCGGATGTTCGGCTTTCACGTACTCGTCAAACTGCCGAGCAAGCGACGTGAAAGAGCGGACCACATCGTAAAGCTCGGCCGGCTCTTTCAAATCCAGCGTAAGTTCTATGTAGTTCTTCCCCTCAACCATATGTTGAGAATAGTCGGCGCGGCCCATTTGTCACCAATCCATTTCCGCTGATTGGTAAACGCACAAGGTGCGTCTGCCGTTGCTGCCTAATGCCGCAGATACGAGCTTCGTGTCCCGGACTTGATCCGGGACCCACACGGCCAGCCGGCGAACTCAATCCCCGAAGACCACCCCGTCGAACAGCTTCCGCGCCGTCCTGAGGATCGCCGCGCGCTGCACGGTGCCGCCTTCGTCGAGCGTCGCGACGACCGTCATCTCACCGGTCGGATGCTCGATCGACAGCGTCTTCTCTCGTCCCGCCGGGATCACGGCCATCCCCGCGGCCGGGCTCCCCGGCAGCAGGCAGGCCGTCGCGACGCTCACCGCACCGAGGACCCCGATGGATGAATGGCAGCGGTGCGGGATGAAGGTGCGCGTCGAGATCGCGCCGCCGGCCTTCGGCGCCGAGACCATCGTCATCTTCGGCACCGACGTCTCCGAGACATCGCCGAGGTTCATCAGCGGCCCGGCCGTCAGCCGGATCGCCTCCAGCCTCGCGCGCAGCCCGGCATTCTCTTCCAGCGCGGCCGGCGTCTCCTCGCCGGCGATGCCGAGATCGGCGGCGCGCATGACGACCGTCGGCATGCCGTTGTCGATCATCGTCACCTCGACGCTCTCGACGACGTCCACCGCGTTGCCGGTCGGCAGCAGGGCGCCGCAGGACGAGCCGGCGGTATCCTCGAAGGCGATCGGGATCGGCGCCGCGGTTCCCGGCACGCCGTCGATGCGCGCCGCGCCGTCGTAGCGCACGCGGCCGCCCGGCGTCTCGATGGTCGCAACGGCGACCTGCCCCGTGTTCTCCATGAAGATGCGCACGTCGGTTCGCTCGTCGCGCGCCTTCACCAGCCCGCGCTCGATGGCGAACGGCCCGACGGCGGCGAGGATGTTGCCGCAGTTCTGCGCGTCCGTGACGATCGGCCGGTCGACGAAGACCTGCAGGAACAGGTAGTCGACGTCGATGCCCGGACGCTGCGACGGCCGAACCACCGCGACCTTCGAGGTCAACGGGTCCGCCCCGCCCATCCCGTCGATCTGGCGGACGTCCGGCGAGCCCATGACGCGCAGCAGAAAGGCGTCGCGCTCGGCGGCGTCGGCGGGCAGGTCGGTGCCGAGGAAATACCCGCCCTTCGACGTGCCGCCGCGCATCCACATGCAGCGGATGCCGTCAGCACCCCTCACGATCGGGCCACCGTTCTGCGCAGGATTCGTCATCGAGCCGCGCGGGCCGGGCGCCCGACTGCGATCGGGATCGCCATGTCGCGGAAGGTCTCCACATCGTTCGTTGCCCCGGGACCCATGGCGCCGGCGGAAAGACAGGGACGCCGCGCTGCCAGTCCCGTCGCCGCGGGTGCGCCCTGCGCGTCATACTACCGGGTTCACGGCTGGTACTGAAGTGTCTTAACTCTGGCGCCAGCGGCGCCGTCGCTTACCGCCCCTCAGCCAAAACGGGCTACCGACGCAACCACCGCGGCCGGCCCCTCGGCTCCCCAAGCCTTCAGGGCCGGCCGTATCGCATCGGACGTCCTCCGGCCGGGCCGAGGAAGCCCATGCTTGAAAAAGCACGCTTCCGAGACTGCTCAGAACTCTCGCTTCAGAAGACTGCGGTCGACGGAAAGAGGACCGCCGCCGTAACCGGCGTACAGGAACACCCCCGCCGCCCAGATCGCCGACAGGAACTCCGCCTTGCCCTGAACCTGGTGAAGAAAGGCACCGCCGCCATCGGCCAGGCGCCTCGCCCCGGCCGGCGTCAACAGCATCTCACTGTTGGTCTGCAGAATTTCGAGACCGGCCGGGGTTAGAAGCGCATCGCCGTACGGGTGAGATGCGTGGAACCACCAGGTGATCGCCAGCATCACCGCATTGGCCAGTGCAACCGGGCGCGTGAGAAGGCCGAGCGCAATGGCAATGCCGCCGAAGAACTGCATCACCGCGAGAAGAGGAGACCAGAACACGCCCGGATAGAAACCGATGCTCTCCACAAAGCCGACCTGGGCGAAGGGGGCGACGATCTTCGGCCAGCCTTCGATCACCAGAGCGCCGCCCACGAACAACCGCAAGGTCACCCATACAAGCGGCTGGGCGAAGCTGGCGTAGAATCCCGACAGTGCCGGCACGACGAGCGCATTGCCGATCGGATCGGAGTCCGCAGTGGCCATTGTTTCCCTCCCTTTAATTGTCAGGAGAAAATACATGATGACCGATGAAATAACTTGATCCAGAGCAAATACGTCTTTCCGATTCTGTCTCCTCGCGCTCCTTATAGGCCCTTCTTATCAATGTTTTCTTTATAACGATTATAATGAGCCCGATCGGCCAACCAGATATTTTGCCGGCACCGGCGATTACACATACTTCAGCCCCTTCGCCTTCAGCTTCTCGCGGAAGCCGTAGATGTCGAGCCCCAGTTCCCCGGCCATCAGCCGCTTGCGCGTCTCCGCCTCCTTCGCCTCGCGGGCGCGGGAGGCCTTGACCGCCTCCGGCACCGCGTCGCGCGCGACGACGCAGACGCCGTCGTCGTCGGCGACGATCGCATCGCCGGCGTTGACAAGCGCGCCCGCGCAGACGACGGGCACGTTCACCGAGCCGATGGTCTCCTTGACGGTACCCTGCGCGGAAACCGCCTTCGACCAGACCGGGAAGCCGATCTCGGTCAGATCGCGCACGTCCCGGCAGCCGGCCTCGATGATCAGCCCCTGCACGCCGCGCGCCATGAGGGAGCGGGCGAGCAGCTCGCCGAAATAGCCGTCTTCGCACGGGCTCGTCGGCGCCACGACGAGGATGTCGCCCTTCCGGCACTGCTCCACGGCGACATGGATCATCCAGTTGTCGCCGGGCGGGATCGACACCGTCACCGCCGAGCCGGCGATCCGCGCGCCCGCATAGATCGGCCGCATGCAGGAGGCGAGCAGGCCGGTGCGCCCGATCGCCTCGTGCACTGTCGCGACGCCGCACTCGGCGAGCGCGGCGAGGTCGGCCGCGCCGGCCCGTTCGATGGTCTGGACGACGACACCGCTCATCACAGTTCATCCACGGTTCGGGGAAAGATCGACTGGAAGCCTTCGGCGTATTTCGCCTCGCGGCCGCCGGCCTGCCCGCCGGAATTGCGGCGGAACTGGTTCGCCCGGTTCTCGGCGACGTTGGTGTAGTACTCCCAGAGGTGGTGCTGGCCTTCCATGCATTCGATCGCGCGGCGCTTCTGGTCCCACACCGACGTGATGTCGAGGATCGTGTCGGGCTTCCAGTTGCACTGCTCGGTCTGGTGCGGCTCGAACAGGTAGAGCTGCGGCGCGCCGAGCACCTTCTGCCCCGGATTGTGCCCCCAGGCCTGCGCCACCATCCGGCATTCGAGCGCCATCTTGGTCGCATAGGGATGGTCGGTGTTGTAGGGGTCCTCCAGCGAGTGCGACAGCATGAAGGCGGGCTGCACCTCGCGGATCACGTCGACCAGTCTGAACTTCGCCTCGCGGTCCATCTCGAGCGGATAGTCGCCGAGGTCGAAGAAGCGGATGTCGTGGGCCTCCAGCGCCTTGGCGGCCGCTTCCGCCTCCTTGCGGCGCTCGGCCTTCACGCCTTCCAGCGTCGCCCCCTGTTGCTTCCACAGCTTCGCGCTCTCGCCGCGCTCGCCGTAGGACAGGCAGACGATGGTGACGTCGTATCCGCGCGCCTGGTGCAGCGCGATGGCGCCGCCGCAGCGCCAGACGAAATCGGCGGAATGGGCGGAGATGACGAGGGCAGTCTTGTTGGCCATTGGCGTTTCCTGGTGCGTTTCAGCGGTTAGATAAAATCAGCGGGGCGGACGGCAATCAACGTAGCGGGTGTGGCGGCAGGGTTTCTCTGGCTCGCCTATCGGCTCGCAACCCCTCTCCCCACCCCTCCCCCGCAAGGGGGGAGGGAGGAGCAAGCGGAATAGCCATCAGCAATGGAACCGCCTGCAACCTGAGATGCATACTATGCACCTCCGTCCCATCAAGGAGGATGCTGCAGCCTGCCCCATCCCTCCCCCCCAAGGGGGAGGGGGGAGCAAGCGGAACGGACGTCGGTGATACAACCGCATGCAACCGGCGCTACACGCGGAGCGGTTCCGAAGCATCGAACCGGTCGCCCCACCCTGCCCCCTCCCCCCTTGCGGGGGAGGGATGGGGAGAGGGGTTGGCGCCGTCAGGCGCCAAGCGAAAACAACAGCCTCTCCGCTCGCGCGCCCGCCCCCTATTCCGCCGCCTGCGCCGGAGGCGTGCCGTGCGTGTGGAAGGATTCGATCGTCTTCAGCCCCCACGCCTGGCCCTTCTTGCGCTCGGTCTCCGTCCAGACCACTGGCTTCCAGTCCGGCCGGAGGATCAGCCGCGCGCCGGCGTTCGCCACTTCCACGCGGTTGCCCGCCGGCTCGTAGACGTAGAGAAAGAACGTGCCCTGGATCGCGTGCTTGTGCGGTCCGGTCTCGATGAAGACGCCGTTCTCCAGGAAGATGTCGGCGGCCCTGAGCACGTCCTCGCGCTGATCGACGGCGTAGGTCACGTGGTGGAAGCGGGCGTGCATGCCGGTGTGATCCTCGGTGAAGGCCACGTCGTAGGACTTGTTGTTGACGGTGAACCAGCAGCCGCCGAGCCGGCCGTTGTCGAGCTGGATCACCTCGGTCACGCGGCTTCCCAGCGCCTTGACCATGAAGTCGCGGATCCTGGAGACGTCGCTGGCGAGCAGGTTCAGGTGGTCGAGCCGGCGCACGGCGACGCCGCGGCCGTGATAGCGCTGGGCGATGTTCTTCAGCGCCGGCCTCTCGGAGTCCGGCGGCACGTACTCGTTGGTGTCGTAGTAGAGCTCGAAGACGTGGCCGTCGGGATCGTTGAAGCGATAGGCGCGACCGTGGCCGAGGTCGCCGTCGTTCCAGCCGATGCCGCAGCCCATCTCGTCGATCACCGTGACGCGGCGCTCGAGCGCCTGCGGCGAAGAGGCGCGGTAGGCGACGTGGCCCATGCCCGTCGTCTTCGAGGCGGTCAGCTTCAGCGTGTGGAACTCGTAGTCGTCCCAGGCGCGCAGATAGACGGAATCGCCTTCCCGGCCGCTTTCCGTAAGGCCGTAGACGTTGACGAAGAAGTCCAGGCTTTCCTCGGGCTTGTCGGTGAAGAGCTCGACGTGGCCGAGATGGGCGACGTCGAAGCAGGGTTCATTGGGCGTTTCGGTCATCTGACGTTCTTCTTTCGCGTTGTGTTCTTCGCGTGGATTGTCCCGGGCGGCCGTTTCTCGCACCGGATCCGGCGAACATGCGCTGGTTGGATCGCCCGACTATCGCAGGCGCGCCCGTGGCTCTCAAGGCGATCAAAATTATAAAGCATGCAGTGCATTTTGCATAGCATGCTTCTTTGATAAGCTCCGTCCATGACATTCGATCGCGACGAATCGGCGGGCTATCTGGCGAACCTGATGGGGCGCCTCTTCACCCGCGCCCTTCAGAAGGGAGTGGAGCCTTACGGTCTCGCCCCGGCGCAGTTCACGACCATGGTGGAGATCTGGCGTGATCCGGGTCTCACCCAGCGCCTGCTCGTCGAGCGGCTCGGCGTCGAGCAGGGCACCATGACCAACACGCTCTCGCGCATGGAGCGTGACGGCTTCATCGTCCGCAAGCCCCACGAGCGCGACGGCCGCGCCCAGTCGCTGTACCTCACCGACAAGGCGACCGCGATCCTGGAGCCGGCGATCGCCGGCGCCGTCCACGCCAACGATTCCGCGCTGAGCGCCCTCTCGCCGGCGGAGCGCGAGCAGTTCCTTGCCCTGATGCTCAGGGTCATCGACACGCTGCGCGCCTATGTGAGCCAGGACGCGTCCTAGTCCCGCGCATGCCCCGGCACCGGCGATCCGGGTGACGGGACCGAGCGCGGGATCTTCGGGCGCGCCTCAGATCACCCCGCGCCCCGCCAGGTTCCGCATCAGCGCCGCCGTTCCGAAGGTCCAGGGCTCCGCGTCGGCGCAGTGCACCACCCTGTTCGACAGCCGCCCGAGCCCGGGCGACGAGATCGTGACGACATCGCCGATCTTGTGGGTGAAGCCCTGACCCGGATGGTCGCGGTCCTCGATCGGCGCGAACATGGTGCCGAGATAGAGCACGAAGCCGTCCGGATACTGGTGGTTCGCGCCGATCGTCTGGCCGACGATATCGGCGGGATCGCGGCTGATCTGGCCCATGTCGCTCAGCCCCTCGAGACGGAATCCGTCGGCGCCCTCGACCTCGAGCGCGATCGTCGCCGCGCGCACGTCGTCGAGCCCGAAATCGCCGTCGAACAGGCGGACGAACGGCCCGAGCGAGGCGCTGGCGTTGTTGTCCTTCGCCTTCGACAAGAGCAGAGCCGACCGGCCCTCGAAATCGCGCAGGTTGACGTCGTTGCCCAGCGACGCCCCGACGATCCTGCCCTTGCTCGACACCGCCAGAACCACCTCCGGCTCCGGATTGTTCCACGTCGAGCGGGGATGGATGCCGATCTCGGCGAGATGGCCGACCGCCGACATCGGCTGCGTCTTGGAGAACACCTCCGCGTCCGGGCCGATGCCGACCTCCAGATACTGCGACCAGGCCTTCTTCTCGATCAGATAGGCCTTGAGCTTCATCGCCTGCTCGGACCCCGGCTCGAGCCTGGACAGGTCCGTGCCGATCGTGTCGACCATGACGGCGCGGATCTCGGCGGCGCGCTCCGGCCTGCCGGCGGCCTGCTCCTCGATGACGCGTTCCAGCATGCTCACCGCGAAGGTGACCCCGGCGGCCTTCACCGCCTGCAGGTCGGCCGGGGCGATCAGCCAGGGCCTGGCGGCATCGCGGTTCGCGCGGGGCGTATTGGCGAGGAGATCGGAAAGCCCGCAGATCGTCTCGCCTCGTGCCTTTCGAGCGAATGCGGCCGGATCGGCCTCTTCGCAGAGATCGCGCATCGTCGCCGCCGACGACGTGATGTCGACCACCGCGCCGTCGCGGACCGTCACCACGGACGGACCGGCGACGTCGGGCCGCCAGACCCGCCCGGCGAGAACCGCACTTCCGGCATCGTCCGGCAGGGCGAAACCGGCGGAAACATCGAGGGTCATTGCAGCCTCCCCGTCGTGATCTTGTTCTCCCACTACCGATAGCATCGGCGACCGCGATCGGCGAGCGCAGGAACGGCGGGATACCGGCCGACGCGCGGAAAAACAGACTTTCCGCCGGGCACGCCCGCCCTCGACCCGCCGACTCGCGGATGCTACCGATTGAATGTTTGTTCAATAGCCGGCCTGCCCGACGAGAAGATCGGACGGGCGGACCGGCGAATTCGGGGAGAACGACGCTTGAGCGGGAGCGGGCGCTACGACGTGCTTTTCGAGGAAGTGCGGATCGGTCCGGTGACGGCCCCGAACCGCTTCTACCAGGTGCCGCACTGCACCGGCATGGGCTTCGAGCGGCCACGCACGCTCGCCGCCATGCGCGGCACGAAGGCGGAGGGCGGCTGGGGCGTCGTCTGCACGGAGTACTGCTCGATCCATCCCTCCTCCGACGACACCCCCTACCCTTCGGCGACGCTCTGGGACGACGGCGACATCGGGAACCTCGCGGCCATGGCCGACGCCGTCCATGCGCATGGCGCGCTCGCCGGCGTCGAGCTCTGGCACGGCGGCAGCTACGTCGCCAACCTGATGTCGCGCCTGCCGACGCTGGGCGTACGCTCGATGCCGACCCGCAACGATCCGGTCCAGTCGCAGCCGATGGACAGGGCCGACATCAGGGCCCTGCGCGAATGGCACCGCGCCGCCGCCCTGCGCGCCCGCGACGCCGGCTTCGACATCGTCTACGTCTATCCCTCGCACGGCTACCTGCTCGCCGAGTTCCTGTCGCGCGCCTGGAACGGGCGCACCGACGAATACGGCGGCAGCCTGGAGAACCGCGCCCGCCTGCTGCGCGAGCTGATCGAGGACACCGGGGAGGCCGTCGGCGACAGATGCGCGGTCGCCGTGCGCATCGCCGCGAACGGCCACTGCGACGAGCACGTCTCCGCCGAGGAGATGCGCGACGTGATCGGATCGATGGCCGACCTGCCGGACCTCTGGGACCTGGTCGTCTCCGACTACGACACCGAGATGGGCTCCTCGCGCTTCGTCCGCGAGGCCACGCTGGAAGAGCATGTCGCTTACGTGAAGAGCATCACGGCGAGGCCCGTCGTCGGCGTCGGCCGCTTCACCTCGCCGGACACCATGCTGTCGCAGGTGAAGCGCGGCGTCCTCGATCTTATCGGCGCCGCCCGCCCCTCGATCGCCGATCCCTTCCTGCCGGCGAAGATCCGGGACGACCGGCTGGAGGACATCCGCGAGTGCATCGGCTGCAACGTCTGCTACGCCCACAACACCCGCAACGCGCCGCTGCGCTGCACCCAGAACCCGACCATGGGCGAGGAATGGCGCGCCGGCTGGCACCCGGAGAACGTGCCGGCGGACGGACGGGGCGGCGTGCTGATCGTCGGCGCCGGGCCGGCCGGGCTGGAGGCCGCGCATATCCTCGGAAAGCGCGGCTTCGACGTGGCGCTCGCCGACGCGGGGACCGAGCCCGGCGGCCGGGTCGCGCGCGAATGCCGGCTTCCCGGCCTCGCCGAATGGGGCCGCGTGCGCGACTACCGCGTCGGCCAGCTGAGCAGGCTGCCGAACGTCTCCGTCTATCTCGGCAGCGCCATGTCGGCGGCGGATGTCGCCGCCTTCGGCGCCGATCACGTCGTGATCGCCACCGGCGCGCGCTGGCGGGCCGACGGCTCCGGGCGCTGGCATGCGGCCGGGATCCGGGACCTGCCGGCAGAGGCCGTTTTCACGCCAGACGACCTCATGGAAGGCCGGATTCCCTCCGGAAAAGTCGTGCTCTACGACGACGAGCGCTACTACATGGGGGCAGTGCTCGCGGAACTGCTGGTCGCGAGCGGGGCGAGCGTCACCTACGTGACGCCGGACGGGCGCGCCGCCGCCTGGACCAACTTCACCCAGGAGCAGGCTCCCACCCAGCGCCGCCTGATCGAGCTCGGCGTCGATATCGTCGTGAACACGGCGCTGGACGGCTTCGACGGCAGGGAAGCGACGCTCGCCTGCATCTACACGGGCCGCACGACCGCCCGCCGCGCGAACGCCGTCGTGCTCGTGACCTCGCGCGAGCCCGCGGACGCCCTGTTCCACGACTTGAAGGCGAACGCCGACCTTTCCGGCAGGGTCCGCCGCATCGGCGATTGCGCGGCCCCTTCCCTGATCGCTGCGGCCGTCCATTCCGGCCACCGCGCCGGCCGCGAGATCGGGCTCGCCCGGCCTTCCGCCCCGCAGGGCCGGGACCGCGTGGTCTTGTGACGCCGCGGACACGGTCGCGGGCCGACGGCGCCCGTCCGGCGCTTCGCGCGGGACTCCGTAAACAAAACCGGCTATAGAGCCTCTTTCACCGCCAGTAGTTTGTTCGCGGGAAGGTCGGCTTTCATGAGGCTCCATTCGGGAATAGGCAGCGCGGCCGCGGCGGCGGGCCGCGTGCGGTCTGGTGCCGGATCGATGCTCGCCCTCGCGCTCGCCGTTACCGCCGCCGGCTGCGATTCCCGCGTGACCGGCGTTCTCGCCCCCTATCCCGCCCCGGTTTCGGGCACGAGCGAGGTCGAGATCCTCGCCGCCACCACCCGCCGTCCCGACGAGCAGAAGCCGGCGCTGATGTTCTCCGGCGAGCGCGGCAATCAGCTGAGTTTCGCCGAGATCGTCGTCTCGATCCCGCCGGACCACAATCGCAAGGAAGGCGAGGTCCAGTGGCCCAAGCGGCTGCCGGGCGATCCGATGCGCGACTTCGTGACGGTCAACTCGACCTATGTGGACCGCGACACGGTGATCCGCGAATTCCACAAGAAGGTCGCCCGCACCCAGGGTCGCCACGTCCTCGTCTTCGTGCACGGCTACAACAACCGCTTCGAGGACGCGGTCTACCGCTTCGCCCAGATCGTCCACGATTCCGGCGCCTCGGTGGTCCCGGTCCTGTTCACCTGGCCCTCGCGCGGCAAGACGATGGCCTATGGCTACGACCGGGAGAGCACCAACTACTCGCGCGACGCGCTCGAGGCGCTGCTGACCTATCTGGACCGCGACAAGTCGGTTTCGGAAATCTCGATCCTCGCCCATTCGATGGGCAACTGGCTGACGCTCGAGTCGCTGCGCCAGATGGCCATCCGCAACGGCCACATCCTCGGCAAGATCCACGACGTCATGCTCGCCGCGCCCGACGTGGACATCGACGTGTTCCGCACCCAGGTCGCCGCCTTTGGCGAGCCGCGCCCGCGCTTCACCGTGTTCGTCTCGCAGAAGGACAAGGCGCTGAAGATCTCCAGGCGGGTCTGGGGCAGCACCGTCCGCCTCGGCGCCATCGATCCGAACGATCCCCGGTACCGCGAGCAGCTCGCCGAGGAGGGCCTCATGGTGGTCGACCTCACCAACGAGCGGACCGAAGACCGGATGAACCATTCGACCTTCGCCGAAAGCCCGGAGGCGGTGCACCTGATCGGGGCCCAGCTCGCCAAGGGGCAGGACCTCAACACCTACGAGGCAAGCGTCGGCGACAAGGTCAACGAGTTCTCGATCAATGCCGGCGCGAGCATCGGCTCGGCCGCCGGCCTGCTGATTTCGGCGCCGGTCGCCGTGTTCGACGGAGATTCCCGCGACACCTACAGCGACCGCATCACCGACTTCAATCAGTCGATCGAGGACGCCCTCGCCGTCGACGCGGACGGGGCCGAATCCGCCGGCACGCCGGAAAAGACGACAGGCGACGCGGAGAAGCCGACGATCTCCGGCCAGTAGCCTTCACGGCCAGTCGGCGAAGCTCGCCGGTGATCCGGCGATCGTCTTCGGGTCGGAAGTCGCCATCATCCGCCGGTACCGGCCGGGCGTCATGCCCGTGGTGCGCTTGAAGAAGTTCGAGAAGTGCGCCGGATCGCGGAAGCCGAGCGAGTGGCTGAGCTGCTCGATCGTCAGCGTGGAGCGCTCCAGCCTCAGCCCCGCCTCGCGCGCCAGCCTCTCGGCGATCAGCGCCTTCGGCCCCTTCCCGAGGGAGGACGCGCACATGGCGTGCAGCCGGTCGCGGGAGATGCCGAGCGCCTCGGCATAGCGGGCGACGGTCCAGTGGTCGCGGAAGTTCATCTCGACGAGCTGGCGGAAGCGCTGCAGCGCGCGCGACCGCTCCCCGCGCCCGCGTATCGAAAGCTCCTCGACCCCCGAGATCCGCAGCATCGAGACCAGGATGATCCGCACATGGGCCGCGATCAGCATCGGCGAGCCGCTCTGCGGCTGGCGCAGCTCGCGCAGGATCGCCTCGAACGCGCGCACGATATCCGCGGTGAGCTCGCGCTGGCCGGCGAGCGAGAGCTGGAAGTTGCGGTCGACCATGTAGCGCAGGCTGACCGATTCCGGCTCGTCGCCGATCGCCTCGACCAGCACGGCGTTGCCGATTCCGCTCAGGAAGCCGGTCGCGCCCGCCCCGGCCTTCAGCCGCACCGGCCGCCCGTTGCCGAGCCACAGGATCGCAGGACCCGCGACGGGATAGGCCGCTCCGTCCGCCTCCGCCTCCCCTTCGCCATCGACGAGAAGCACGACCTGGCGGGCCACTGCATCGGCTTCCCGGTTCAGCGACCAGTGCCGCGCCTGCAATCCGCTTTCTATGCGTTCGGCCCGGATGGGAACGGAGGATGACGGCGCCCGGGGAGACATCTTCGGCTCATTCTGCAATTTTGAGGTCTGTTCTTGTAGTTCTGTCCGATCAGGATAGCCACATACTCGCAAAAAATACCGACAAAAATGCATTTCAAAGACGTCGGCGCCTTCTATGGTTGAGAATAAGGCGACACCGGCACAAGCGCGACGACGCGCCCGCCGGGAAGAACAATATCGCAGGGCCGGTTCCTGGAACGCGACGAAGAAATCGCGGCGGAGGCCGGACAGGTCGGGAGGACGTCAGGGAGATGCTCGACGCGGCGCTCCTCATCCGTAACGAAAGCGTCGCGGCCTCGGGCGCCGCGACCTTCGAGCGCGTCAATCCGATCACCGGCGCGATCGCGACCCGCGCCGCCGCCGCGAGCGTCGAGGATGCGGTCCATGCCGCGAACGTCGCCGCCTCCGCCTTCCCCGACTGGTCGGGTCTCGGACCCAACGCCCGGCGCGAGACGCTGAACCGCGTCGCCGACCTGATCCTCGCCCGCATCGGCGAATTCGCCGGCGCCATGACCGCCGAGACCGGCGCCACCCGCGCCTGGGGCGAATACAACTGCAGGCTCGCCGCGTCGATCGTGCGCGAGGCCGCCGCTATGACGACCCAGCTCGTCGGCGAGGTCATCCCCGCCGACAAGTCCGGGTCCTTCTCGATGGCGGTTCGCCAGCCCTGCGGCGTCGTCCTGTCGATCGCCCCGTGGAACGCCCCGATCGTGCTCGGCGTGCGCTCGGCGGCCTGGCCCCTCGCCTGCGGCAACACCGTCGTGCTCAAGGCCTCCGAGCTCTGCCCGCGCACGCACGGCCTGATCGGCGAGGTCTTCCAGGAGGCGGGCCTGCCGGCGGGCGCGCTGAACGTCGTCAGCAACGCGCCCGACGACGCCGACCGCATCGTCGAGACGCTGATAGCGCACCCGGCCGTCCGCCGGGTCAATTTCACCGGCTCCACCCGGGTCGGCCGCATCATCGCGGAGGCCTGCGCCCGCCATCTGAAGCGCTGCCTGCTGGAGCTCTCCGGCAAGGCGCCGCTGATCCTGCTCGACGACGCCGACCTCGACGAGGCGGTGAACGCGGCCGTGTTCGGCGCCTTCTTCCATCAGGGCCAGATCTGCATGTCGACGGAGCGCATCGTCGTCGACGAGAGGATCGCCGAAGAGTTCCTGACCCGCTTCAAGGCGCGCGCCGAGGCGATCCGCGCGGGCGATCCTGCCGATCCCGCCTGCCAGCTCGGCTCGATGATCACGGAACAGGCCGCGATCCGGGTGAAGGGACTGATAGACGACGCCCTGCGCAAGGGCGCGCGGCTGATCGCCGGCGGCGGCCAGCACGGCGTCTTCGTCGACCCGACGATCCTCGCCGACGTGATCCCGACGATGCGGATCTACTACGAGGAGTCCTTCGGACCCGTCGCCTCGGTCATCCGCGTCGCCGACGAGGAGGAGGCCGTGTCCGTCGCCAACGACACAGAGTACGGCCTCGCCGCCGCGGTCTTCGGCCGCGACATCGCCCGCGCCCTGAAGGTGGCGCAGAAGATCGAGTCCGGCATCTGCCACATCAACGCGCCGACGATCCACGACGAGGCGCAGATGCCCTTCGGCGGCATCAAGGCGTCGGGCTACGGCCGGTTCGGCGGCAGGGCGGGCATCGACGAATTCACCGAGCTGCGCTGGATCACGATCCAGACCGAACCGCAGACCTACCCGATCTGAAAGGCGGGCCGGCACCGAATGAGAGAGCACGACAACTTGACCACCGCCCGCCCGTCGTCATCGCGGCCGTGGCGAAGTGGAGAGCCGGGATCGGGAAGCCACGGGACGCGCGGTGGCTTCCCGATCCCGGATAGCCGCAAGCGGCTTCCGGGATGACGAAGGAGAGGACGTGCAACCGGCTCGCAAAGGGCCCGGAAGACAACAGACCTTAAGCAGGGAGGAAGACATGAAACGCAGAGACATCCTGAAGATCGCGACCGCCGCGCTTCTGGCCGGCGGCCTGTCGGCGGGAACAGCGGCCGCCCAGGACACGATCAAGATCGGCGCCAGCGCCGCCAAGACCGGTCCGCTCGCCGGCGGTGCCGCCGTCACCCACTGGCCGGCGCTCCAGCTCTGGGTTCACAACGTGAACGAGAAGGGCGGCATCAAGGTCGGCGACAAGCAGATGAAGGTCGAGCTGGTCGAGTACGACGACCGCACCTCCGGCGAGGAGGCGGTGAAGAACACCCAGCGCATGGCGACCGTCGACAAGGTCGACTTCATGATCGCCCCCTACGGCACCGGCCTGAACCTCGCCGTCGCGCCGCTCTTCGCCAAGTACGGCTACCCGATGATCGCCGTCACCGCCGTCTCCGACAAGGTCGACGAGTCCGCCGCGCGCTGGCCGAACACCTTCTGGACGCTCGGCACCTCGACCGCCTTCGCCGAATCCGTCGCCGGCGTCCTGACCAAGCTCAAGGAAAGCGGCGCCATCGGCAACAAGGTCGCCGTCGTCAACGTCGCCGACGCCTTCGGCATCGAGCTCGCCAACGCCGGCAAGCCGGCGCTGGAGAAGGCCGGCTTCGAGATCGTCTACGATTCCTCCTATCCGCTCGGCACCCAGGACCTCGCCCCGGTCGTCAACGAGGCGAAGGCGAAGAGCCCGGACGCCTTTATCGCCTTCTCCTATCCGCCGGACACGTTCGGGCTGACGGACCAGGCCAAGATCGCCGGCCTCGACGTCGGTGCCTTCTACGTCGGCGTCGCCACCGCCTTCCCCGCCTATGCCGGCAAGTTCGGCGCCTCGGCCGAGGGCGTCCTCGGCGCCGGGGGCGTCAACCCGGACACGCCGGAGATGCAGGCCTGGTATAAGCAGCACCAGGACGTGACCGGCGTCGGCGCCGACTACTGGGCGAGCCCGGTCATGTATTCGAGCCTGCAGGTCCTCGAGCAGGCGATCGAGCGGGCGGGCACGCTCGACAAGGCCAAGGTCATCGAGCAGCTCACCAACGGCAAGTTCGACACGATCATGGGCGGCATGACCTTCGACGGCAACGTCAACCGCAAGTTCTGGACCGTCGGCCAGTGGCAGAACGGCCAGTTCCACGGCGTCGCCTCCACGGGCCTCGACGGCGAGGTCGCCCCGGCCGCCAAGAAGGGCTGGTGACGGCGGGCTCGATGATGCGCCGCACGGTTCTGCGCGCCGGCTCCCGCCGGCGCGCCCCCACCCAGACC
>JAEWYT010000103.1 GCA_023458595.1 Pseudomonadota bacterium | reverse complement strand
CTTGTACACGCATGGCGGCTTGTGCCCGGGTGAGAGCTTCAGTCACACGTCGGTTCTGCTCTAGAGCTGCATTGTATCGCTTTGTCTCAGGGGTTGCGGCACGCAATTCACGTCTAACTTGTGCGCTTACGGCTAATAATTTATCGTAGCTTGCGCCCGAAAGATTATTAAGAACTCTTTCTGTCTCTGACAGTTTAGACTTATAATTATTGAGAGCAAGATTTTTCGAATCAATCTCTTTCTTTAGCGCTTGAGACTTAGCGGCGTAATTACTTTCTGAGGTATTGAGAGAGGTAAGTTTTGCTTCTAGCTTTGCAATTGTTTGTTCAAGCTTCTCTACACTCTGCTGACCGGCAGTACCATCAATGTATATTTTTATACTTCTATTTAAATCGTTTGCCATATAGTCTCTTATTTTTCGATGATTATTCGTGTTGCGTCAATAATCATGTTATCGAAGTATTTCATGACGATATCAGCAAGTTCAGGTAACTTGTTGCGCACAATTGGGTCAAACCATTTATAAGCGTCTCTGCCTCCGGAGTCTTGTTGACCTAATGATTGTGGATTTGTGTGACGAAGTATTCCGGTATTGATTTGCACCCCGTTTACCGTTTTTAAATAGTGCCATTTGCTACCATAAAAGCCTCCGTAACCACGTCCGGCACCTTTATGAAGATATATTCCATGTCTGGGGAAAGCATATCCAATACGATTGATAATTCCGTATTTATCGGTGTATGCTGTAGGCTTTAGTTCCTGGGCTATTCTAGTACTCCGGACGGATACATAAGCCTTCAGTTGTGCTGTTACAGTATCTTGCCAGGTTTCAACAGCTTTGTTGAATTCCGTAAGCCGATCGGCATCTTGAGCCATAGAGAATCGTTCGATATCGGAGACTGTTTCAAGTCGGATTAATCGTGATGTGGGTAATCCTGACATTTTATCAGCTCTACGTTGAGACGCTTGATAACGCCTTAGTTCGGCTTTATTGTCTGCTAATCGTTTATAATATCCCATGTTATTGCCAGTAAGATCCGTCTACAGAATATTCTTCATTTTCTATCACGGCAAAGAATAGGCACGCGCCATAATAGTTATCTCCAATAGGTCCTATGCCGTTAATTTGAGTATTTGAATCAATGCAGTCCTGCACAGGGGAGTCAAGCAGCAATTTATTTCGGATCTGCTTGGCGACCAGACGACAATCCTCTATTGCTGAATCAATTGTTTCAGGGCGCTCGTTATTGGTGTTTTTGGCCACAATAAAGGCATATTCACGTCTATCATTAAGCGAACCGGCTCCGTTGGCTTTCGAGTCTGAATCGCAACCGTCAACGCTGATTAATACCATTCCGGTAATTGAAGATAGCTTATCAGTAAAATTGTAGAGATCTTCAAGCCCGAACGCGGTAAAATGCCGTGGCCGCTCCTGGGTGTGGGAGATCTGTTTAAGTGAGGATGCAAGTAACGCACCAAAAGCATGATGATTGTATGTTTCCATCTGTGATAATTTTGATGAAAACAAAAATAGCCCGGAAGTACCGGGCTATAAAGGACAGATCAACATAGCATGAAAAGGAGGAGTATAACTACTATAATGGTGATAGATCTGCCTACGTTTGAATTTGATTCCTTCAGGAATGCTACCGCCAAAATAATAACGGCAACTAATATTATAAGACTAATCATCTGACAATAGTAATTTGATTAATTCCCTTAGCCTGTATTCGGCTACCATCTTTTCTTCTTTTGATGCTGAAGATGACACTATCGTGTCAATCAACGCTAATGCTTCTTTCTTAGTCATTTGATTTTATATTTTGGTTA
The DNA here is from genome assembly GCA_023458595.1 of Pseudomonadota bacterium. Classification (GTDB taxonomy): domain Bacteria; phylum Pseudomonadota; class Alphaproteobacteria; order Rhizobiales; family Tepidamorphaceae; genus Microbaculum. Next base: position 1,165 of record JAEWYT010000103.1, on the reverse strand, counting down.
TTATCAATACTAAAAGCACGGAAAAAGTCTTGCATACTTCTAACGGCCTTGATTTGGTTAAGTTGATCTTCTGGACTGATAGGCTTTTCTCCGTAATAAAGCAAGTAGTCTATTAGGTTATCGCAAGTGTCAACAGCCCATGAATCGCACTCCTGATAAGCTTTAATCTCCTTGATCATTTTTTCGGTTATAACCGCACCATCAATCACAGTTTTCATTTTGAACCTCCTTTCTATTATTATTGGGTAATTCTGAAAAACGATAGGTAGACTTTACTTTGTGATAATCAAGAAAAAAAACATAGTCAGGAGATCCTTGAGAAGAGATGATGGCTTCGATTCGGGAGTTAGTACGCGATAGATATATGGGCTTAATCTTTGGATAACGAGCTTTAATATTAGCTATTTGAAGAGTAATCTCTTCGACCATTGCATCAAGGGAACATTCGTCTGCAATAACTACATGCTCGAAGTTTTTAATAAAATCACATAACTCCTGACAAGCTTTGTTTTTGGGCGAATAGGTTTGCAAGTGCGTCGTTATAAACATCATTTTGAGCCTCCTTTCTTGGCTTTATACAGGCAAAGAGCTGCACCAAAAATGAACCAGGGAAACAAGAAGGTTGCACATAAGCACGCAATGGAAGAAGCGTAATAGAAGTCAGACTTAGAAGTAATTTTGCAATCTTCAGGAAGAAAATAACTAAGTACTGAATTTAGCCGGTTAGCAATAGGTTTATCCGAGGAACGGAATGTTGGCACATATTGAGTGCCGGGAGATTGTTTTTTCATACGATGATTGTTTGACTTTAGCCGAATCCGTCGACTAGCAGAAGCGCAAGAACGGCTGCGCTTTCCCGTGTCGTCAAACAATCATCGTAGTCCTCCGAAGAGCAAAACCAATGTGGGAAAGGCAGCCGCCTATATTTTAATTTCATTATCATTTCCTATATTATACAGGAAGATGATACAAGGGCATAAAAAAAGCCCAAATTCGTTTGAGCATTATACGTTGCTCTTCGTATCGACTATGTCGATAATTGTTTGACTTTGCAAAGATGGGAGTTTATTTTTTATTTGCAAAATAAAAACTTCAAATAAATTATTCGCAAATTGAAATTAATCTATTTCGAGCAGTATTTGCTTTTTCAAAAGCATCTTTACCT
>JAEWYT010000102.1 GCA_023458595.1 Pseudomonadota bacterium | reverse complement strand
GCGCAGCGTTCAGGCCCATGCCGGCCAGCACTGTATCCGTGTCATCGCCCAGGTGCGGCGCACTGCTGCGCACCGTTCCCGGCGTGGCCGACAGCTTGGGCACGACCCCCGGCACCTCCACGGTGTAGCCGTCGCGCGTGGCTTGCTGCAGGATCATGTCGCGCGCCCGGTAGTGCGGGGCTTCGCAGATGTCCTTGGCGGTATAGACCCGGCCGGCCGGCACACGGGCCTGGGCCAAGACGTCCAGCACCTCGGTGATGCTGCGGCTGCGGGTCCAGTCGCCGATGGCGGCATCGATCTCCTGCACCCGCGCCACCCGGCCTGCGTTGTTGGCCAGGTCGGGGGACTGGCCCAGGTCCTCGCGGCCAATCGCCTGCATCAGGCGCTTGAAGATGCTGTCGCCGTTGCCGGCCACCAGCACCCAGCCGTCGGCGCAGGGGTAGGCATTCGACGGTGCAATCCCCGGCAAGGCGCTGCCGGCGGACTCGCGCACAGCACCGAAGGCGCTGTACTCGGGCACCAGGCTTTCCATGACGTTGAACACCGCCTCGTGCAGGGCCACGTCGATCACCTGGCCCTGGCCGCCGTTGACCTTGCGGTGGTACAGCGCCGTCAGCACGCCGATCGTGCCGTGCAGCGCGGCCAGCGTATCGCCGATGGACACGCCGACACGCACCGGCACCCGCCCGGGCTCGCCGGTCAGGTGGCGCAGACCGCCCATAGCCTCGCCCACCACGCCAAAGCCCGGCAGGTCACGGTAGGGCCCGGTCTGGCCATAGCCGGAAATGCGCAGGATCACCAGCCCGGGGTTGATGGCATGCAGCGCCTCGGGCGACATGCCCCAGCCCTCCAGCGTGCCGGGGCGGAAGTTCTCGATCAGCACGTCGGCTTCGCGCAGCAGCTGGCGCGCCAGGTCCTGACCCTGCGGCTGGCGCAGGTCCAGCGCCACCGACTTCTTGTTGCGCGACTGCACCTGCCACCACACGGAGGTGCCGTCCTTGATCATGCGCCAGTTGCGCAAGGGATCGCCCGCGCCAGGCGCCTCGATCTTGATGACCTCGGCACCGAATTCGCCCAAGGTCTTGCCGGCAAACGGGCCGGCAATCAGTTGCCCCATCTCCACCACGCGCACCCCGGCCAGGGCGCCTGGCTGGAGGGTGGTGGGGGCCATCGTGCTGTCTTGCATCTGCTTTCTCCGTGCTGGCAGCCCTGCACCGTGGGCGGGCTGCCGTCGCATGATGCAAAAGTCCAGGCCCAGCGCAAAACGCTGAATGGCGAAGCTGCCATCGCATTTCAGCAAAGCAACACTCCATACTGGCAATTACCCTTAATAGAAATCACCACATTGGCCATCGGCAATGCCCATATAGCAAAGCAAAATGTAGGAATGCGCCTAGACCCCACCTCCCTGCGTCTGTTTGTGGCCGTGATGGAAGAGCAGGCCATCGCCCGGGCCGCCGTACGCGAGCACATCGCCACCTCGGCCGCCAGCCGCCGCCTGGCCGAGCTGGAAAACCAGCTCAAGGTGCGCCTGTTCGAGCGCAGCAACCGCGGCATCGCCCCCACCCCGGCGGCCTACACCCTGCTGGACCTGGCGCGCAGCGTGCTGGGCGAGATGGACGGCATCGCCCGCCAGATGCGCGAGTACGGCAGCGGCATGCGCGGCCACGTGCGCATGGTGGCCAACATCTCGGCCATCACGCAGTTCCTGCCGGCCCAGCTCAATGGCTTTCTGGCCCAGCACCCCGAGGTGCAGGTCCACCTGCAGGAAAAGATCTCCACCGACATCGCCCTGGCCGTGGCCCAGAACACGGCGGACTTCGGCATCCTCAACGCCGGGCGCTACGGCGGCGAGCTGACCTACATGCCCTACCGCCGGGACGAGCTGATCCTGATCGCCCCCCAGGGCCACCCGCTGACGGCCCAGACCCGCGTGCGCATGCGCGAAGCACTGGCCTACGACTTTGTGGGTGCCCACACCGGCAGCGCCATCAACGGCGTGCTGACCCGCAGCGCGGCGCAGCTGGACCTGCCGCTCAAGCTGCGCATCCAGGTGACCAGCTACGACGCGCTGTGCCTGATGGTCGCCGCCGGCCTGGGCGTGGGCGTGCTGCCGCGCCAGAGCGCAGCGCTCTACCAGGGTAGCCTGCCGATCCAAGCCCTGCGCCTGGACGAGCCCTGGGCCCAGCGCGAACTGGTGCTGTGCCTGCGCCATTACGCCTCGCTGCCGCCGGTGGCGCGGGCCCTGGTGGACCACCTGGTCGCACCGGCTTCGGGTGCCCCGGAGGGGCCCGGCCTTATTCCCTGACGGCATAAGTTTGAAAGCGATGGTTCGTTCAAGCAACCTGTCGCTGCCACGACAATAAGACCCTTCGTCACTTCCGTGGGTGCCTGCTGCGCCAGGCACACATGCCATGACCTCTTCCAAGCTGATTGCCTTCTCCCTGTGCCTGGGTGCCAGCGGCTGGGCGCTGGCCGCTGAGCCACTGCTCACCCCCCAAGCCCTGTCGCCCCTGCTGCAACAACCCGGCGTGCGCGTGATCGACATCCGCGATCCCAAAGCCTTTGCCGCCCAGCACATTCCCGGCGCCGTGAACGCGCCCTACGGCCAGTGGCGCGGCCCGGCCACCAACCCGGGCGAACTGCCCGACCACGACAAGCTGGTCGCCCTGGTACAAAAACTGGGGCTGACCGCCGCCACCCATGCCGTGGTGGTCTCCACCGGCAAGGACGCCACCGACTTCGGCGCCATGGCCCGCGTGTACTGGTCGCTCAAGTCCCTGGGGCTGACCGAGCTGTCCATCGTCAACGGCGGCATGCAGGCCTGGCAGCAGGCCCAGTTGCCACTGTCGACCACCCCGGTGCAGGTCGCCCCCAGCACCTACGCCCCCACGTTCGATGCCACCTGGCTGTCGACACGCGAGGACGTGCAGCAAAGCCTCAAGCTGAGCAACGCCGTGCTGGTCGATTCGCGCCCCGACGCCTTCTACCAAGGCAAGACCCAGGCAC
>JAEWYT010000101.1 GCA_023458595.1 Pseudomonadota bacterium | reverse complement strand
GCGTGATACAAACAAACCATGTGGAGGTATGGCAATGGCGAAACATGCAACCCCCCTGTTGGACCAGCTGGAAAGCGGCCCCTGGCCGAGCTTTGTGTCCGACATCAAACAGGAAGCGGCCTATCGGGCCAAGAATCCCAAGGGACTGGACTACCAGATCCCCGCGGACTGCCCCGAAGACCTGCTGGGTGTGCTTGAGCTTTCCTACAACGAAAAGGAAACCCACTGGAAGCACGGCGGCATTGTGGGCGTGTTCGGTTACGGCGGCGGCGTTATCGGCCGGTACTGCGACCAGCCCCAGATGTTCCCCGGCGTGGCCCACTTCCACACCATGCGCGTGGCACAGCCTTCGGGCAAATACTACCACAGCAAGTTCCTGCGCGACCTGTGCGATAGCTGGGAGCGGCGCGGTTCCGGTCTGACCAACATGCACGGCTCCACCGGCGACATCGTGCTGCTGGGCACCCAGACCCCCCAGCTTGAGGAAGTGTTCCACGAGCTGACCCACAAAATGCACGTGGACCTCGGCGGCTCCGGCTCCAACCTGCGTACGCCCGAAGCCTGCCTTGGCATGTCCCGCTGCGAATACGCCTGTTACAACACGCAGGACATGTGCTACCAGCTCACCATTGATTATCAGGATGAGCTGCACCGTCCCGCCTTCCCCTACAAGTTCAAGTTCAAGTTCGACGGTTGCCCCAACGGCTGCGTGTGCGCCATGGCGCGTTCCGACTTCGCCGTGGTGGGCACCTGGAAGGACGACATCAAAATCGACCAGGAAGCCGTCAAGGCTTATGTGGCCGGCGAGTTCTCTCCCAATGCCGGCGCCCACGCCGGACGCGACTGGGGCAAGTTCGACATCCAGAAGGAAGTGGTCGACCTCTGCCCGAGCAAGTGCATGAAGTGGGACGGCTCCAAGCTCAGCATCAAGACCGCCGACTGCGTGCGCTGCATGCACTGCATCAACACCATGCCCCGCGCCCTGCACATCGGCGACGAACGCGGCGCCAGCATCCTGGTGGGCGCCAAGGCCCCGGTGGTGGACGGCGCGCAGATGGGTTCGCTGCTGGTGCCCTTCATCTCCTGTGAAGCCCCTTACGATGACGTCAAAGAAGTCATCGAAAAGATTTGGGACTGGTGGATGGAAGAAGGCAAAAACCGCGAACGCGTGGGCGAAACCATGAAGCGTCTCTCCTTCCAGAAGCTGCTGGAAGTGACCGACACCCCGGCCGCCGCCTACCATGTGAAAGAACCGCGCTCCAACCCGTATATCTTCTTCAAAGAAGAAGAAGTGCCCGGCGGCTGGAAACGCGACCTCGCCGCTTACCGCAAACGCCATCAACGCTAGTCAAAGGGGGAGAAGAACATGGCTTTTATTTCTTCCGGGTACAATCCCGAAAAACCGATGGAAGGCCGCATTACCGACATCGGCCCCCACAAGTACGACGACTATTTTCCGCCGGTCATCAAAAACAACTTCGGCAAGTGGCTCTATCATGAAATTCTTGAGCCCGGCGTGCTGCTGCACGTAGCCGAAGGCGGCGCCAAGTGCTACACCGTCCGCGTGGGCGGCACCCGCACCATGTCCATCACCCACATCCGTGAGCTGTGCGACATCGCCGACAAGTACTGTGGCGGCTACCTGCGCTGGACCACCCGTAACAACATCGAATTCATGGTGGAAGACGAAGCCGCCATGAAGGCCCTGCGCGACGACCTGAACAGCCGCAAGTTTGACGGCGGCTCCTTCAAGTTCCCCGTGGGCGGCACCGGCGCCGGCATCAGCAACATGGTCCACACCCAGGGCTGGGTGCACTGCCATACCCCGGCCACCGACGCCTCCGGCCCGGTCAAGGCCGTCATGGACACCGTGTTTGAAGACTTCAAGAGCATGCGCCTGCCCGCCCCTGTGCGCATCGCCCTGGCCTGCTGCATCAACATGTGCGGCGCGGTGCACTGCTCCGACATCGGCCTGGTGGGCATCCACCGCAAGCCCCCCATGGTGGACCATGAGTGGGCCGACCAGCTCTGCGAAATTCCGCTGGCCGTGGCCGCCTGCCCCACCGCCGCCGTGCGCCCCACCAAGGTGGAACACGACGGCAAGAAAGTGAACTCCATCGCCATCAAGGAAGACCGCTGCATGTACTGCGGCAACTGCTACACCATGTGCCCTGCCCTGCCCATTTCTGACGGCGAGGGCGACGGCATTGCCATCATGGTGGGCGGCAAGGTTTCCAACCGCATCACCATGCCCAAGTTCTCCATGGTGGTCGTGGGCTACATCCCCAACGAACCGCCCCGCTGGCCTACCCTGACCAAGACCGTGAAGCACATTGTCGAGGTCTATGCGGCCAACGCCAATAAGTACGAACGCCTGGGCTCCTGGGCGGAACGCATCGGCTGGGAAACCTTCTTCAAGCTCACCGGCCTGGAGTTCACCCACCACCTCATTGACGACTTCCGTGACCCTGCCTACTACACCTGGCGGCAGAGCACGCAGTTCAAGTT
>JAEWYT010000100.1 GCA_023458595.1 Pseudomonadota bacterium | reverse complement strand
AACGCCTGCCGGCCTCATACGAGCCTCGGTGGCCTTACCCCGAACGAGTTTGCAACCCGGTCCCGGAGGGACCACAACGAGAACAGAGTCCAGTCATGAGTGAGGGCAAACTGGGGGCAACGTCAGTGGTCATCTGCTCAATCCGGCGGCCTTCGACTTCGTTCGGCAGAACCCGATACTACTCATTGATAGCCTGTTGCTGCCTGCAATACGCGAGGACAAGGAAAATTTTGGTGCATACGTCGATGACAACCAGTCCGCCTACGATGCTGCAGGCTGGTCCACTGCCCAGGTCGATGATGCCGTATCGTTCCTGCAGGAGGGCGTGAAGGTCGTCTTGCCGTGGAAGGTCGAACAGGCTCAGGAGCAATATCGCGAACGACTCGTGTGGGGCCTCACTTCGGAGAGATCGATCGCGCGGCAGCGACTGCTCAGTGTCGAAGGCGTCACGGAGCGAATCTTGAACCGACTAGCCAATGAGCTTATGGCGGTGGATCTGCGCGAGGATAGCCTGCTCGACCGGCTGATCGAGGGTGAGCCGAGAGAAGCGCGCGAAATTATTTCCAGGTTCGCAGCGGCAGCTTATCACCAAGTTGGGACCAGCGTGGTCAACTGCGAGACCGGACTGGACGTCTCCGAGTTGGCTGACTGGCGGGTCGATCATCTGTCGGACAGCGAGGTGTACGGCGACGCAGCCCTACTCACCGATGTCAACGTCTTCATGCGGTGTTGCTTCGAGACTGCGATGCAAGCGATTAACGAGACCGCATTCCCGGCCCACGTGATAGATTCCTTGCCGTTCGAGGCGATTGGCAAGATCAGGATGCGATTGCAGGATCAGGGCTTCCAGAAGGCCTACGACGAGGTGATCGACTCATTCACCAGTCGCCTCGCCATCACGAGGATGGAGGATATCGAGAGCTGGGAGCCAGAAGACACTGTCGCGCTGGTAGAGCAGCTGGCGAAGCATTTTCGCGATTATTTCCAGGAAGAGCTCAAGGTGTATCGTAAGGCAACACAGGAAGCCAAGAAGGACGAGGCGATCCGTGCTGGCGTAGCTACGGCAAAGAGTTCAACCGGACTTGTGCCAGGTATCAGCGAGGTCATGTCCATCGTCGACGCCGTCGGTACAGGGGTTCAAGCCCTTCGCGCTGCTGGCGACGCCTTTGCCCTCCTTGACCATAACGCGGCGGATGCCGCAGCGAGGAGCAAACGCGACTCCATGGTGGACCTGGCACTCAGGAAGCTGTCGCCGAAGAACGAGGCCAAAATACTCACGGGCCTTCGGCAGATGAGGGTCATCTCTGCAGAATATCAGAAGCCTTTTTGAGGAAGTATAGCCTCGACAGTAGCTCGCGAAAAAAGATTTTGCCGATGCAAGCTTGGGCCGGGTTGGTTTATTGTGCTACCGCTTGGCAAAGCTCTTATTGATATCGACAGTTGCGGGCTCCGCATGTCAACGGCGGAAAAAAGTCGGCCATTGGGCGGCGCCAAAGTACCAGTTGGCGCTGCAAGCGGGGAACGTCGGGACGGCGTCGCCCGACCGGAGTTTCCCGCTTGCAGCGTCGGCGATCTTATTGGTGAGGGTACGCGGCTTTTTCGTGCCCGGCTTTGCGCCAGCTAGTAGCTCTCGCCGTTCATCTCAAGGATGCTGACGTGATGGGTCAGCCGATCGAGGAGCGCGCCGGTGAGACGCTCGGACCCGAAGGTCTCAGTCCATTCGTCGAAGGATAGATTGCTGGTGATCAGCGTGGAGCCGCGTTCCTAACGTCGAGAGATCAACTTAAACAGCAACTCAGCCCCGGTCTTCGACAGAGGAACGAAGCCCAGTTCATCGACGATCAGTAGTTTGCAGCCCGCCATCTGCTTCTGGAAGCGCAGGAGGCGGTCTTCATCACGCGCATCCATCATCTCGCTGACGAGCGCGGCGGCCGTGGTGAAGCCAACGGACAATTCCTTCTGACAGGCGGCCAGCCGGAGGCTGATCGCGATATGGGACTTGCCCGCGCCGCTGGGTCCGTAGCCGACCAGACCTTCGACGCTGCCCGTGTAATTGCCCTTGCTGGGGCAGCCGTAATGGTCCCGGACCAAGTAGTGGGACAGGAAGCCGCTGAACAGCGTTGCACGGTTGCGTGTGCTGTCGGGCAGAATTTTCGCTTCCAGGCAGCGGTCATTGTCGTAGACGATCGACTGCGGCACAGCGCTGAGGTCGAAGCGGCAGGTCGTCGCGATGAAATTCGCGAGGATGCGGTCCGCGGCGAACACGAGGTCCCGTTCGCGAAGGCTTTGCGGTGACTTCTCGCCATGAAAAAGGTTACAACAAATCTGATAGATCGTGCGAAGCAGTTGCTCCCGGCTTGGAGCGATACTAGGGGGGCATCGCCGAGACATGGATTCACCAGAAGCCCTTGATTCTGATAACGCCGAGGAACAATTCGTCACCGAGGCGGACTGGATTCCGGGCTTCTGGAACTATCTTCTTGACCTTGATCGTGACGACCTCATCGCCGAGCTGGTCCAGAACGACCTCGATCAGGATGCTACGCGCACCGTCATCACGTTCGAGCCGGATTATGTCGTTTGCGAAGGAAACGGCAGGCCCGTCGAGACTGACGGGTGGAAGCGGTTGCGCAAAATCCAAGGCGCTGGGAACAGCGTACCCGCAAAGCGCGGCAAGATCGGCGTTAAGAACCACGGCCTAAAGACCGCCTTCACGATCGGCGATGAAATCCGCCTTCTGTCCGCAGGCCAGGCAATAGTCCAGACGCTTTACGCGAATGGGCTCAACAAGCCGCCGCATCCGGGCGCATCAGCGGCGCCGTCGCCGGACCCACTGGCGCCCGCAGAGGGGTGCCGGATAGTTATCCGATACAGGAGCACGGCGATCGAACCGCCACACGGCGAAGCCAACGTGCTTGGCGCGACCGGTGACGAAGACATAGACACGCTCTTTCTTTCTGCCTGCGCTAGCGCCCCGGAACAATTCGCGGGTATCGTTTCTCCGGAGGTAGCCCCGCGCTATGAAATCGTGCTGCGCCATTGGCGCCTGGGCGAGGCGCGCTTCGAATTTTCCTGCACAAAACCCCGTAAAATCGGCAAGCGGATCGAACTCTTCCGCCGCCGCTGCACCGCGAGCGGCACGGTTCCGGGCCTGCCGGGCGGATTGCAGGAGCAGGCCGCCCGCCGGCTCGTTCCACTCAAGGGCAGATTGCGTGAGCGCGTCGCCGATTTCTTCCGGCGCGGCAACCGGTTCTTTGTCGAAGTATCGTGGCCCGTAGATGGTAACGGCAAGCCCAGGACCGGCACAGGACGGTTCCGCTATCCGATCGGCTACCCAGCGGACTCCCACCAGGCGCGAACGGGCCACGGGACTTATTTCAATGCACCCATCGCCTCGGACAACAAGCGGCACGGTCCCGCCCGGAATGAGGCCACCAATGGCGAGCTGCGCGCGGCCTGTGAATCGCTTCTGATCGACGTGCTCGCGCGCTACGCCGTCCCCCGCTGGGGGCCGGACGGGCTAAACCCTCTGGTTCCGAGCCCCGGCGCGGATAACCAGGATGAGGCCGTCCGGCCCTTGCTTGCGGTCCTTGCGAGTCGGGGCGCCGTGCCAACGCTCACCTGGACCGCCGCCACGGCCTTGTTAGAGGGGAAGGCGCGCACGAAAACTGCGCCTCACCGAACAGCCCTTCCGCGAGACGCGGTCGGGGAGCGGCGCTACCGCTTCATCATTCCTACCCCAACATGGCCGTCCGAGACGGTCGATCGGGCGCTTTCGATTATTGCTCCCCGGTCAGAATTGCAGATCCATCCCCGCACGCACGCCGCGATTGCGGCCCTACTGACGGATCAGAAGACCGGCGGCTTTGGCCAAACCTTCGTTACGTTCGACCAGCAAGACGCCTTCAGCCGTCTCACCGATGGCGGCAATGACTATTTCGCCGGCCTCGCCAGCGTGGAAGCCGAGCTTGCTTTGCCGTTCATTGCGCATGCCTACCTTGATGTGATCCACGCGGCGCTCGCCCATGACTCATGCGACGACGATACCGAAGAAGAGCTGCAAAAGGCTTTGACACTTCCCGACCAAAGTGGTCAGCCTGCGCCGTTCCGGGCGCTGCACTCGAGCGCAGTTCTGCCTTCCGGCGTGCCCGGCCTGACCTTTCCTCCCATCCTGCATTCTGCGCTTGCCGGCCATCCGCTGTTCAGGCGGCGCACTTGGCGCCGGCCCCGCTACACGATGGAAAGTTTTCTTCAGAGCGGCACGCTTCAGAGCGCGGGCAAAGAGACGCGCAGACTGTTCTGGAGCTGGCTGCGCCGCAACGAGCGCCGGATCACTCCTCGCGAGCGTCCGAAGCTGGCCGATATTCCGGTATGGCCGGATGAGAACGGCGATCTGTGCATCTTGGGCGCGCTTTGCGATCCCCGTTCGCGACGCGCGGCCGCAGTGCTTCGCGAATTCGTCAGACAGCCGCATGAACAGGTTCGCCGCTCAAGGCTCGTTTCCGCCGGCGGCAAGGCGCGCACGACAATCCGGCGCAGCCCGGCCGAAGAGGAAGTCACGGCCTGGCTCAATGAGCGGCTGGCGCTCTTCCCGCCGGGCGTGACGCCGGACACGCAGACCCTCACCGCCTTGCGCAAATTCGAAGCCGACCTCGCCATCCTCCTTCAGGATATCGTCATTGCACGCATCCTGAAGGGCGCGAAAGCGAACTTGCCGGCGCTGGCGCAAGACGGCTCAATCCAGGAGCGCGCCGCCCTTGTCATGCCCGGCGGCGCCATCGACCGCCTCAAGCTTCCTGTGCGGTTCCTTCTCCGGACCAAAAAGCACGCAGCGGCGCTCGACAGGCTCTCCCCGGCGCCGCGTCAGCCAACAGCACCGATGCTCATTGACGCCTTCGCCGAAGACGGCGCTAACTTCGCCGCTCTGCAACCTCGCCTCCAGCAATTTATGGGCCTGACCGAGGCGGATGATGAATACCGGTCCCGGCTTGCCGCGTTGCCGATCATCCCAATGCACGGCAGCCCTGTGCCGCCCTCCGCGCTCGCTTTCACCGGCACGCGAGGCGACTACTGGGGCGCCTGGAAACAGCGCTTTCCCGGCAAGGGACTTTCGCAGGAAGACCAGCGACGGTATCGCGAGGCCGGTGTCACCTCATCAATGCCTGACAGGGAAACAAGCCGCGCCTTCTTTATATGGCTTGCGGAACAGGACGAATCCGTCCTTCAGCGCCACGTCTCTTGTGTTCTGCGTCATATCCTGCATCGGGACGGGCCGGTACATTGGGCAGACATCTTCACCGACATCCCGTTTGTTCCCGCTCGCAGCCGCGACGGATTCCATCTCTTGTCCTTGCGCAGCGCCCAACGGCGTCCTGTCTTCCTGCCGGACGCCGAAGTTGTTGCCGACTCCATCGCTCAGCATGATCCGGGCGTCCTGCTTGTCATTGACCATGTCAGGGAAGTGTCCGAACCCATCAGGGAACCGCTGCGTAGCCTCGGAGTCAGATCGCTTCGGGAGGCGCTAAAGGAACCGGAGTCGGTATCCGCAGCTGGTGAAACGGCGCCTGCCGGAGCGGGCCTCGCTGAAAGACTCCGGGCGCTGCGCTCTGCACATTTCCGCCGCACGTTTCTCAAGCGCCTTGCCAGGCTGGGGGTGGAGCCGGAGCTTGTCTGGCATGACTGGCACGACCGACTTTCCCGGATCAAGGAAATTCGTTTCGCGGAGAGCGTGGAAGTGCATTACCGGTTTCGGGGCAGGCTCTACACGGTGCCTGCGGACGGCGGTTTTGATTCCGCTTCCGGTACGTTCTGGATGAAGAGCGGCCCGGACATCGCGCTCAGTAGCCTCTACGAAGCGATCGCCGCGCAACTTGTATTCAAGCCCGCGGCCCGCCCGGTGCACTGCCTTTCGCTGGAGCGCGCGCTCGACCTCGAAATCCGCGATCCAAGTTATGGAGCACGGCGCGGAGCGGCGAGCGATCTCGACGACGAGGATATAGCCGCAAGCGCCGACGACACGGACGCCGGATCGGACGCTGATGAAGCGAGCGACGGCGAGACCGACCCCGGCGAAGCAGTGTTCGGCCATTCTCCCTTTGAACCTGACCCGTCCCGCAATACGCCGCGTCCCGGACCAATCTCATCAAGCCCGAGCGGCGCTTCACGCCGCTCCGGGCGCAGCGGCACCGGCGCCGGCACCGGCAGGCCTGGTTCCGAAACAAAGCCCGCGCCAGAGCTGGAATTGGAACATATTGAAGCGCTCAAGCGCGCTCATTACGCGAGCCATTGCCAGATGTGCCTATGCGAGCGTTTACCGCGCGAGCTTGCACCTCCCGGCAGCTACATCCAGTGGGAAGAAGTTCGCCGGCGCGTCGTTGAGGCGCACCATGTCGATTTGAAATCCGCCGGCGGCGCACGCCACGCCGGCAATCTGATTCTGCTGTGCAAGCTTCATCACGACAATTTTGGGCGGCGGCTTACGCGGGCGGCCATAACAGAAGCCCTTAACCGCGATACCACGGACAAGGTCATTCGGTTCGGCCTGGATGGCGAAGCCGTCACCGAAGTCCGGGGACGCCAGATCGAGCTGATGATTTCGGACACCGGAGAGGTTGTCGAAATCTTCTTCACCGCCCAGCATGCCGACTACTGGCTTTCCCAGGCCAGACCGTTTGCAGGGGCGGCCGACTTGGTGACGCCTCCCGGTCAGTCCGCGACCGACCGACATTCGTAATGCGCTAAGGGGCTCCGGGCTCAATCGGCTCAGACGACCACCTTGATCGAGTGTCGATATCGGTGGTTGCGAGCCCCCGCAACCAAACTTTGAAAATACGTAACCATTTCAAATGGTTACGGCGCAATTTTCCCGCTCAAACATTGCTTTGTTAACATCGACCTCTTACGTCGCAGGCCCAAATCACCCCGCGACCCGCCGCGATCGTGCTCTGACTGGTAATGTCTCGCCGGGGAGCGAGATGGTCGGCCGGCCGGATCGACCTTTTCCGGACCTTGCTGGGCCAATTCTCCTTCCCGATAGCCGACATCGGACAATCAGCGCTTTCGGCTCAAGCAATCCGGTCGAACCGTGAGCCGACTCTCAGGCCCGAGGACCCGGGGCGTTCACACAAGTCCCACGAGTGCGCATGAGGTCGCAGGCCCGCCTCGTCGGCGGTTCGGTCGGATGCGCTCGCGCGGCTCACGTCCAGCCATACGTGCGGCGGGCGAATTCCGGTGAGATCAGGCCGTCCGCCATGTCTTCGGCGACGGCGCCGCGATCGCGCTTGCGTGGATTGCCCCAGCCGGCACCCCCCGAAACGCTGATCTCCACCACGTCGTCGCGATCGAGGGTGATCCGGCTCGTCGCGCCGAGCGTGATCGCCTCGCCGTCGCGCTCGACCGTGAGCCTCGCCAGCGCCGCGTCGTGGCCGTGCTGGTGGCCCCGCGGCGGCAGGACGAAATGGTCGGAGTAGAGGCTGAGCGCAACGTCGTCCGCGCGCATCCGGTAGCGACGATACATGCCGAGCCCGCCGTTGAACTCGCCGGCGCCCCACGAGTCGGGAACGAGCCCGAAGCTCTCGACCAGCAGGAAGGAATTGAGCTGCTCGATCGATTCGACCGGCGTCAGCCGGCACGACGACAGGACGTGGTCGGTCGCATGGATCGCGTCGTATCCGCGCGCCGCGCCCCAGCCGCCGCCGAGGATGTCGAGGTGCACGTCAACGCCGCCTCCGTCGCGCTGGCGGGCGAGGTAGAAACCGGTGGTGGAATTTGAGCCCTGCGCCGGCACCTGGTCGGGGATCACCTGATCGAGTGCGGCATGGACGGCGTCGAGCGCGCGCGCCGAGGCCGTGGCGCGGGCGCGAACCGGCGCTCCGGGGCGCGGATTGAGGATCGAGCCTTCCGGGAAGATCATGGTGATCGGCCGGTTGCAGCCGTCGTTGGCAGGCATGTCCTTGTCAGCCAGAACGCACCGCAGCGCCGTCAGCGCGCCGGCGGCGCTGCTGGCGACCGGGCAGTTGAACATGCCGCGCACCTGCGGCGCCGTGCCGGTAAAATCGAGGATCGCCTCGTCGCCCCGGATCGTCACCGTGGCCACCACGCGGACCGGCCCGCCCTCCTCGGGGCTGCCGTCCAGGAACGCCTCGCCGGCCCAGGTTCCGTCAGGCAGTTCGGATATCGCCGCCCGCATGCGCCGTTCGCTGTAGTCGAGCACTTCCTCCATCGCCGCCCTGAGCGTAGCGACACCGTAGCGGCCCGCCATCTCGAGCACGCGCTCTCGGCCGATGTGGTTGGCCGCGAACTGGGCGTTCATGTCGCCGAGGCCGATCTCCTTGGTACGGATGTTGGCGAAGACCAGCCGCTCGATCATGCCGCCGAACCAGTCCCGGTCCACCTCGATCAAAAGGGGAGGGATCACCAGCCCCTCCTGGATGAGCTCGGTCGCGCCGGAGTTCACGCCGACCGAACCCCCGCCGATGTCGAGATGGTGGGCGGTGCTGCCGCTCCAGCCGATCAGCGTGCCGTCGTGGATGATCGGCATGAACAGTATGATGTCGTTGAGGTGCTGGCCGCCGCTGTAGGGGTCGTTCAGGATGACGGCGTGGCCCGGCCCGACGCCGGAGAGATCGAGCTGCTCGGCGGCGCAGCGGAACGACTCGCTGAGCGCCGCCGTCTGCATCGGGATCATGTCGGCCTGCGCCACCACCCGACCCTCGGCGTCGAGCAGCGCCGTGGAGCAGTCGCGCGCCTCGCGCACGACGGCGGAGAAGGCCGAGCGGATGAGATTGGCGGCCATCTCGTCGGCGGCCGCCTGCAGGGCGCGCGCCATGATGACGAGGCGCGTCGGGTCTTCGCTCATCGCAGGTCCTCCAGCATGAGGTCTCCGCTCGGCAGGCATGTCAGACGCCAGCCCGGCGGCACAACGGTCGTGGATGTCGCCTCCTCGACGATCGCCGGTCCGTCGAGCGTCGCCCCCGGCGGGAGCGCGTCGCGTCCGATGAACGTCGCGGCGACGGCCCGACCACCGATCGTGACCTCGGCGGAATTCGGCGCCGCGCCGCCGCCGCCCGGCAGCGGCGGGGTGACGCGGGTCGCGTTGCGGCGCACGACGCGGATGCGGTAGGCGACGACCTCGACGTGCAGGCTCGGGCGGGCGTAGCCATAGCGCCAGTGGTGCTCCTCCTCGAAGCGTTGCCGCAGCCGCGCCGGATCGGCAGCGGTGCCGTCCGTCCAGATGGTCAGCTCGAAGGCCTGGCCGGCATAGCGCATGTCGACGCCGAAGGTTGTTTCGTAGGAGCCGTCGTCGAGGCCGTTGCGACCGGCAACCTCCGCCGCCCGCTGGGCGAGGCGGGCGATGCGGGCATCGTCCAGGGTCGTCGGCCCCAATTCGTGGCGGTCGCTCTCGGAGACGTCGATCAGGGCGTCGGCGATCAGCAGCCCGAAGGCGCTGGCGAGGCCCGGCGACCACGGCACCAGCACCCGCCGGATGCCGATCTCCTCGGCAACGAGTGCCGCGTGCAGGGGGCCGCCGCCGCCGTAGGCGACGATGGTGAAGTCGCGCGGGTCGATGCCGCGCGCAGTGGAGACGAGCCGGACCGCGCCGGCCATGTTGCCGTTGACGAGCCTCAGGACGGAATCCGCTGTCGGCCTGGCGCCCCCCGGCAGGCCGAGCGCGGCGAGCGCGGCCGCCGCCTTGTCGGCACGTAGCGCCATGCGTCCGCCGAAGAACCGCGCGGGCCTCAGGATGCCGGCGACGACCTGCGCGTCGGTGACGGTCGGCCGATCGCCGCCGCGATCGTAGCAGGCCGGTCCCGGTACCGCCCCGGCGCTTTCGGGGCCGACGGTCAGGAAACCGCCGCGGTCGATCCAGGCGATGCTGCCGCCGCCGGCGCCGATCGTCGCCATGTCGACGGAGGCGGTACGGATCGGCAGCCCGTCGATCATCAACTCGGCAACGAAGTGCGGCGTCCGGCCCGGCGCGATCGCGACGTCGGTGCTCGTGCCGCCCATGTCGAGGGTAATGACGTCGTCGATGCCGTTGCGCTCGGCGAACCATATGGCGGCGCGGATGCCGGCAGCCGGGCCGGAGAGCAGCATCCGCACGGCGTTGGCGCTTGCCGCCTCGGCCGGCATGGTGCCGCCGTTCGACTGCATCAGATGGAGCACACCGGCGTAGCCCGCCCCGGCGAGCTCGCCGTCGAGGCGGTCGACGTAGCGGCCGACCACCGGGCCGACGAAGGCATTGACGGCGGTCGTCACCGTGCGCTCGTACTCGCGGAACTCCGGCGACACCTCGTGGCTTGCCGAGACGGCGATCTGGGGCGCGCGCTCGCGGATCAGGTCGGCGAGCAGCTTCTCGTGCACCGGGTTGCGGTAGGCGTGCAGGAAGCAGATGGCGATACCTTCGGCACCCTCGTCGATCAGCGCGGAGACCTCCCGCCATGCGTGTTCGAGGTCGATGGGTTCGAGGATTTCTCCCGCCGCGTCGATTCGTTCGCGCGCCTCCCGCACCAGGGCGCGCCGGATCGGCGGCTTGGGGCGGCGATATTGGATATCGTAGATATCGTGGTCGCGGTCGGCGCGGCCGATGGTGATGACGTCACGAAAGCCCGCCGTCGTGATCAGGCCGGCGCGCGAGCCGCGTCGCGTCAGGAGGGCGTTGGTGGCGACCGTCGAGCCGTGGGTAACCTGCTCGACCGACGGCAGCGGCACGCCGGCTTCGTCCATCACCTTCAGCACGGCTTCCTGGATCGCCTGCGGGGTCGAGGGGACCTTGCCGGTCTGCAGCGTGCCGTCGGGCCGCGCCCAGACGAGATCGGTGAACGTGCCTCCGATTTCCACCCCGATCCGATCGGACATTCCTCTGAAACCTCTACGTGCTGTGGCCGAAACACTCGACGAAGGCGGTGCTAGACGACGGGGAGCGGGGGCGCCGTGCGTCCGGGATAGGTGTAGGCGCGGCCGGCGTGGGTCAGTCCCATCGCGACCAGCGTCTCGGCCATCGCGATCGCCGCCCGGGCAGGATCGACGACTGGGACCGGCGTCTCCAGCCGCTCGGTGATCCCGAACAGCGCCATGCAGCCGAGCACGACGGCGTCGGCCCCGTCCCTGTGGGCCGCCTCGGCTATCTCCGCCGACAGGAGTCGGCACGTCGCGTCGAGGTCGGCGCGCAGTTCCGGCACCGTGCGGTCGATCTCGCGCGTGCTCGCGAGCAGCGCTTTCAGGCCGAGGGCGGCGACGCGCTGGCGCGTCAGCCGCGGGTTCGACCGCGGCGACAGCGTGGAGAACCTGAAGCCGAGGCCGGCCGCATAGAGGCAGGCGGACTGGAACGGTCCGACGACCGGGACGTCGAGACGCTCGCGGCCGGGGATCACCGCCGGATCGTTCGCGCACCAGGGGATGAAGGCGTCGAAGCCCTGCGGCGCGAGCCTGAGCATATGCTCGAGGATATGGACGCTCGCCCACTCGCGTTCGAACTCGGATTCGATGCTTTCCGGCCCCGAATCGTTCCGTACAACATGGATCTCGGTGTCCGGCCGGCTGATCCGCTGGAGGAACGCGTGGCGCTCGGCCAGCGCCTCGTCCGGCATCGTGACGTTCGGAACGACAACAGCGATCTTCATCGTGGGTATCCCGGGGCGGTGGTCAGCGCAACGTGGCGAGCAGGGCGGCCATCAGCCGGCCGCGCTCGACGAGGCTCGAGGCGACAATGAATTCGCCGAGCGTGTGCGGGCCGTCGCCGCAGGCTCCGAGCCCGTCTAGGGTCGCAACGCCCATCGCCCCGGTGAAGTTGCCGTCGGAGCCGCCGCCGGAGTTCTGATGCGGGATGTCGAAGCCGAGCCGCTTCGCGAGTGCGCTTGCATGTTCGTAGAGGGCCCACGAGGCATCGTTGCTCGTCCACACCGGGCGGACCACGCCGGTCGTCACCGATACGGTCGTTTCTGCGCCTACCGGCCCGAGCGCGGACATCCGCGCGATCGCGGTCGCGAGCTTCTCTTCCGTCGTCGCCGAGACGAGGGCCTCGGCGCGGCAGCTCGTCGATACGCAGTTCGACCAGCGCCCGCCGTTGACGATACCGACGCTGTAGCCGGTCTCCTCGTCCGTCATCGCCTCGACGGCGATGATCTGGTGCGCCATCTCGCGGATCGCCGAGACGCCTTCCGACAGGCGCAAGCCGGCATGGCTGGGGCGGCCGCCGGTCTCGATCGAGAAGCGGGCGATGGCGTAGCGGCCGGTGACGACGCCGCCGTTGCGCCGGCCGGGTTCCGGCACCAGCACATATTTGTGCCGCGCGGCTTCCGCCTCGATCAGCGCGCGGGTGCTCGGGCTTCCGACCTCCTCGTCGCTGGTGAACAGGACCGTCACGGGAAGCGGCGTCGCTATGCCCGCGCGCTGCAACTGTCGGATCGCTTCCAGCGAGAGGTAGTTGCCGCCCTTCATGTCGAGGATACCTGGCCCGTAGACGAACTCGCCGTCCCGGCGCCACGGCAGCGCCGCGAGCGTGCCGAGCGGATGCACAGTGTCCATGTGCCCCATCACGAGGATGCCGGGGTCGGGGGTGCGGGGGTGGTGAAAACTGCACTTCATGCAGTCGCCGAACCCCATGGCGCCGGGAATGCGCTCGACGCGGCCGCCCATCGTCGCGAGGTCGCGGGAAGCCCGATCCATCATGCGGTCGACCGCGTCGCGCTCGTAGGTGGGACTTTCCTGCTCGACCCACTCCTTCAGGCCGGCAAGCATCGATTCCCGATCGAACGGCAGGCTTGCGGCATCGAAATCGTCAACGGTCGTACCGAGCTTTGTCATCTGTTGTGTATCGCTGTGCAATATGGTTACATTGACGATATCGTAGAACCGGCTTTTCTGTCGCGTCAAATCCTCTGTCGGGGCGACGGCAAAAAGCACCCTCCCGCCGGTTTACCCAACAGGTGCGGCGGGCAGCGGGCATGATGCGGGAGGAGAGAATGAAGGAGCCTCGCAAGAGGTCCGTCGCGCGTTCCGGCAAGACCGGAGCAACGGGGGCCGCAGCCGTCGGGGAGAAGCCGGACAGGCTGTTCGTCGAAGCCGTCGCGCGGGCCTTCCGCGTGCTGGAGGCCTATTCGGACTCGCCGGGACCGATGTCGCTCTCGGAGATCGCCGCGGCGACGGGGCTCGACAAGAGCGCGGCCCAGCGCCTGACCCACACGCTGGCCAAGCTCGGCTATCTCGAGCGGGCCAGCGGCGGCGTGGTGCCGGGCCGCCGCATCCTCGACCGCACCTTCGACTATCTGCGCACGACCCCGCTCGTGCACCGCTCGATCCCCATCCTGGCGGACCTGCGGCGGACGGTGAAGGAGCGTGTCGACCTCAGCCTCTTCGACGACCTGTCGATGGTCTACCTGGTGCGGATGCAGAGCAAGCGGGAGACGTTCTTCGCCCACCTGATCGGCCGGCGCGTGCCGACATTCTGCACGTCCGGCGGCAGGGCGGTGCTGAGCCATCTGCCCGAAGACCGGATGCTCGACATCCTCACGCGATCGGATCGCCGCAAATACACACCGCGCACGACGACCGATATTCCGGAGATCATCGAGCGCGTCGCCGAGGTGCGGGAAACCGGATACTCGCTCGCCGTCGAGGAGCTGCTGATCGGAGAGGTCGCGGTCGGCGTCGCCGTCCTCGACTCCAAGGGACATCCGGTCGCCGCCATCCATATCGCCGGTTCGCTGGCGGAATGGAGCCCGGACGAATTCGTCAAGCGCATCGGCCCGCTCGCGATCGCCGCCGCCAACGGTCTGCGCGAGAACTGATCCGCCTCCGGCCCGCGCCCCGACCCGCGCCCTGAAAGGACCGGCCGCGCGCTCGCGAGGACGCGCGTCCCTGCCGGTTTTGTGGGCAGGCCGACGGCCTGCCGTCCGTTTCGGCAGATCGGTTGACAAGCCGGAGCGGGGCTGCCTAGAATTTTCCTAACAGTGCAATCGTATCGCTTGGCGATACGACACGGGGAAGGCAAATGGTGACCGGGCCACAGGGAGCTCTCGGTGAGGTCGCGCGCGGCGCGCCGCTTCTCAGCGCTTCCGGCCTCACCTACGACTATTCCGGCGTCGCCGCCGTCGCCGATTGCGGGCTGGACATCCACGAGGGCCGGATCGTCGCGCTGATCGGGGCGAACGGGGCCGGCAAGTCCACCAGCGTGAAGATGGTCGCGGGCGCCCTGCGCCCCGCGCACGGCTCGATCACGTTCGCCGGAAGGGACATCACCGATCTGCCCGCCCACGAGACGGTCGAGCTCGGCCTCGCGCTGGTGCCCGAGGGCCGTCTCGTGTTCCAGCACCTTTCGGTGCGCGAGAACCTGCTGGTCGCCGGCCACGTCAGACGGGCGCGCGCCAACATGGACGCCAATCTCGATCGCGTTTTCGAGCTGTTCCCGCGGCTCAAGGAGCGGGTCTCGCAGAACGCGGGGTCGCTGTCGGGCGGCGAGCAGCAGATGCTCGCGATCGGCCGCGGCCTGATGACCGAGCCGCGTCTTCTGATCCTCGACGAGCCGTCGCTCGGTCTCAGCCCGATCCTGGTCTCGACCATCTTCTCGCTCGTGCGCAAGCTGAACGAGGACGGCATCAGCGTGCTGCTGGTCGAGCAGAACGTGCACCTGACGCTGGCCATCGCCGACTACGCCTATGTGCTCGAGAAGGGGCGCATCGTGCAGAGCGGCAGGGGCCGGGATCTCTTGGACGACCCGAAAGTGAAAGAAGCCTATCTGGGGCTCGCATGAGCGGGCGCCTTGGGGAAAAGTGGAGGTAGAACAATGGACAGACGCACATTTCTGAAAACCGGCTCCGCCCTGGCGGCGGCAGCGGCCATGCCGCGCATCGCGATCGCGCAGGAAGACAAGAAGATCATCTTCGGCGGCTCGATTCCGATGACGGGCAAGGCGGCGGAAACGGGCCTCAACGTGCTTCAGGGCTACGAATGCGCCGTGAAGTACATCAACGAGCAGATGGGTGGCGTCGAGGTCGGCGGCCAGAAATACCTGCTCGACCTCAAGCTGTTCGACGACGCCAGCGACCCGGCGCGCGCCTCGACGCTGATCCAGCGCCAGGTCGACGAGGGCATCGGCTTTTTCCTGGGCTCGTTCGGCAGCAATATCGTGCTGCCGACCTGCGCCATCACCGAGGCGGCCGGCCGCATCATGGTCCAGGCCGGCGGCGGCTCGGACCTGATCTTCACGCAGGGCCGCAAGCGCGTGTTCGGCATCTTCCCGCGCGCCTCGCTTCAGTTCATCTCTTCGGTGAACATGTTCAAGGAGCTGCAGCCGGCGGTGAAGACCGTCTCGATCATCTACACCAACGATCCGTTCTCGAAGTTCCAGGCCGACGGCGCCAAGGCGAGCCTCGAGCAGGCGGGCATCCAGGTGCTCGACTTCATCGCGCTGCCGGCGGAAGTCAGCGACGTGTCGAACGTGCTCACCACGATCCGCGAGAACACGCCGGACATCCTCGTCTGCACGACGCACGATGACGCCTCGATCCTGATCGCCCGCCAGATGGTGTCGACGAACACCGACGTGTCGATGCTCTACCAGACGCTCGGACCGCAGACCGCCGCCTACTACAAGGCCCTCGGCGGCTATGCCAACAGCGTGGTGGCGCAGGCCTATTGGACCGAACGGGCGCCCTTCAAGGGCGACTACTTCGGCAGCGCAAAGGCCTTCGCCGACTACTTCCAGGCGAATTTCGATCGCGAGCTCACGTACCACATGGCGAGCGGCGCCGTTTGCATCGTCAGCTACGTGCAGGCGGTGAAGAACGCGGGCACTCTCGATCTCGACCCGGTCCGCGATGCCCTGGCGGCCCTCGACTTCCAGTGCTTCTACGGCCATGTGCGATTCACGCCCGACGGCGACGGGGCGCCCGACCTGCTTGGCCCGCTCCTGATCCAGCGCCAGAACGGCGAGATGGAAGTGATCTCTCCGAAGGATGCCGCGTCGGCGGAGCCGATCTACCCGGCGCCGAAGTGGGCGGACCGGGTCTAGCGATCGCCACGGACCCAGGCGTGGAGGCGGGGCGGACCCATCCGGCCCGCCCCCTTCTGAGGCGGGCGACCTCCGCGCGTCGCCGCCTCGCAGGACCTCAATCGGGACAATCGACCGGTCAATGACATCGCTTCCGCTTCTCGAACTCGGCGCCGATCCCGGCGAGCGCGGCCGCATCCACGGCAAGGCCCTGGCGCCGGCGATCCGCGACAACGTCCAGACCTATCTCGAGCGGTTCGAGGCCGGCGGCGCGAGCCGTCGCACGATCCTCTCCGAGAGCGAGGCGTGGCTCGCGTTCATCGAAGGCGACAACGCCGAATATGCCGAGGAGATGTCGGCGGTGGCGGCGGCGTCCGGCGTCTCGCTCGCCGAGATCGCGATGCTGAACGCGCGCTACGAGATCACCTATTCGGTGTTCGGCGCCGAAGCCCGCGCCGTCAACGCCATTCCCGAGCAGGAGGGATGCACGTCGTTCGGACTGATGCCCGAGGCGACGGCGAGCGGCCGCACGCTGCTCTGCCAGAACTGGGACTGGCTGGCGAAGCTCAAGGGCCGCACCTTCGTCCAGCGCGTCAGCCGCTCCTCCGTACCGGGGGAGGGCAAGCCGGACTTCGTCGGCTTCAGCGAGGCCGGCATCGTGGGCTCGAAGATGGGCGTGAACGCCGCCGGGATCGGCCTGTGCGTCAACGGCATCGTCACGCCGCGCGACGGCGCCAACGGCATCCGCAAGCCGTTCCACGTGCGCTGCAAGGAGATCCTCGACGCCTGGCGCTTCGATCAAGCGCTCGCCCCCGTCGTGCAGACCGACCGCACCGCCTCGAGCAATTTCCTCATCGGCCACGCGGACGGCGAGATTATCGACATCGAGGCGACGCCCGACTACTGCGCCTACATCTATCCGGACGACGGGCTCGTGGTGCACGCCAACCACCTGGTGCGCGAGACGCGCGTGCTGTCGCAAATGGAGCGGATCGCGCCGAACACCCTCTACCGCGGGCCGCGCATGGACCGGCTCCTGCGCGCCAAGCTCGGCAGGATCGACTTCGACGTCCTGCGTACCGTCATGACGGATCATTTCTCGGCGCCCGCCGCGATCTGCCGGCACGCGGACATGGCCCTCCCGGAGGCCAAGCGCGTCATCACGGTCGCCGCGATCGTGCTCGATCTCGCCGAGCGCGTCCTCTACGCGACCGACGGCCCGCCCTGCGAGGCGGAGTTCCAGGCCTTCCCCCTCTACGCCGGGCGGGCGGCCGCCTCGGCCGGCTCCTCCAACGCAGCATAGGAACGATCGACAATGGACGACATGGCTCCCATTCCCTGGCCCGGCGGGGCGCGCTGCGCCGTGATGCTGACGTTCGATTTCGACGCCGAGACGCTGTGGCTGTCGCGCGACCCCGACAACGCGCGCCGTCCCGGCGTGCTCTCGCAGGGCGTCTATGGGGGAAAGACCGGCGTCCCGAAGATTCTCGAGCTGCTCCGCGAGGAAGGTCTGAAGGGCACGTTCTTCGTTCCCGGCTGGACCGCGGAGAAGTACGCCGATCGGGTCGAGGCGATTCTCGCCGGTGGTCACGAGGTCGGTCATCACGGCTATCTGCACGAGTGGATCGATCCGGACTTCCCCGACAAGGAGCGCGAGGCGCTGGAGAAGGGTCTCGAGGCGCTGAAGAAGACCGTCGGCCTGAAGCCGGTCGGCTATCGCTCGCCGGCGGGCGAGACGTCCGACAACATGATCGCCATGCTGCAGGAATACGGGTTCCTGTACGACAGCTCGCTGATGGACCAGGTGAGCCCCTACCGGCACACGCTGAAGGACGGCTCGCGCGGGCCCGTCGAGCTGCCCTGGCACTGGAGCATCGACGACGCGCCCTATACGCTGTTCGCGATCAAGTCGCCGCGCGCGATCATGACGAACGACCACATCCTTTCGATCTGGAAGGAGGAGTTCACGGAAATCTACAAGTGGGGCGGCCTCGTCAACGTCGTCACCCATCCCCAGATCATCGGCCGCCCGTCGCGCCTCGCCATGCTGCGCGAGTTCATCGCCTTCTGCCGCCGATCGCCGGACGTCTGGTTCGCGACCGGCAGCGAGGTCGCCGAGGCCTGGTCGGCTCGGGAAGCCGGTTGAACAGCCCGTTTCCGCCGCGATGATACTGTTCCTGCAAACGACGCTGAACGGGCTGGTGCTGGGGGGGCTCTACTCCCTGGCCGCCGTCGGCTTCTCGCTGATCTTCGGGGTCATGGGGATCGTCAACCTGACCCACGGCATCTTCGTCGTCGCCGGCGCCTACGGCGCGCTGGTTCTCTACGGCGCGTTCGGCATCGACCCGCTGCTGGCGATCGTGCCGGTCGGGGCCGTTCTGTTCGCCGTCGGCTACATCTATCAGCGAACGATCATCCACTGGGCGGTGTCGCGGGCGTCGCTCGTCGCCTCGCTGGTCGTGACCTTCGGCGTGGCGATGGTCGGCCGCAACGTGCTGCAGCTCGTCTTCGGCCCGGACGTGCAGACCATCACGCCGAGCTACAGCTTCGACAGCCTGTCCTTCGGGCCACTGCAGATCGATCTCGTCCGCGTGCTCGCGCTCGGGGCCAGCATGGTGCTGCTCCTGGCCCTCACGCTGGTGCTGGCGCGGACCCACTTCGGCCGCTCCGTCCGCGCGACCGCCCAGCAGCCGCTCGCCGCGGCGCTGTCCGGCATCAACGTGGAGAACCTGCACGGGCTGACCTTCGGCGTCAGTGCGGCGCTCGCGGGCGCCTCCGGCGCCATCATCGGCATCGTCCAGCCGTTCTCGGCCTCGAGCGAGGTGGCCTGGACGCTGAACGCCTTCATCGTCGTCGTGCTCGGCGGCATCGGCAGCCCGGCTGGCGCCCTCATCGGCGGCCTGCTGCTCGGTCTCATCAACGCCTACACGGCGCAGTATGTCGGGCCGGCGCTGACGACCACGATGATGTTCCTCGTCCTCGTCATCATGCTGCTCGTGCGTCCCCAGGGCCTGCTCGGCAACGCGTTCGGAGAATCGCGATGAGCCGGGCCCACGCCATCCTCCTGGTCGCCGCCGCCGTCGTCGTCGTCGCGGTTCTGCCGGCGATGCTCGATCCGTTCTACGTGCGCGTGGTCCAGCTCTTCTTCTTCTCCGCCGCGCTTGCCTCGGCCTGGAACATCCTCGGCGGCTATTCCGGCTACTGGAGTTTCGGGCACACGGTGTTCATCGGCATCGGCGCGTTCACCGCGGCGCATTTCGGCTCGCATGTCGGCACGTTCGGCTCGGGCCCGGTCGCCATGCTGCTGCCACTGCTGGTGGTCGCGCTGGTGTGCGGGGGCTTCGCCGCGCTGATCGCCTACCCGATCCTGAGGCTGCGCGGCATCTATTTCGCGATCGTCATGCTCGGCGTCAGCCAGGTCGTCGGCGAGCTCGTCAACAACGTCGACTGGTTCCAGGGCGGCGTCGGCCTGTTCCTCGCCTCGCCGGTGCCGGCGGGCATGCCGCCGGAGAACTTCTACTACTACGTCTTCGCTCTGCTGCTGGGGGTGACGCTGCTCTTGAGCTTCCTGGTGCGCCGTGCCCGGTTCGGCTACGCGCTGCTGGCGATCCGCGAGGACGAGGACAGCGCGATGATGCTCGGCGTCGCGACCGAACGCTACAAGGCCATGGCGTTCGTGCTGTCCGCGGTCCTCGTCGGGCTGCTCGGCGCGGTCTACGGCTACAGCGTCGGCTACTTCACCACCTACACGGTGTTCCGGCTCGACTTCAGCCTGAACATGATCGTGTTCTGCCTGATCGGCGGCATCGGGACGCTGTTCGGTCCGATCATCGGCACGGCGGTGATGCTGTTCCTGACCCAGGTGCTGCTGTCGGGTTTCCTCGACATCCACCTGCTGATCACCGGCCTGCTCGTGGTCGCGATCATCCTGCTGATGCCCGGAGGCATTCTCGGCACGGTCGCCGGGCTCGGCCGGCGCAGGGCGAAGGCCGGGGCGGAGGCGCGGCCGTGAGCGAGATCATCCTGTCCGGGCGCAACGTCACGAAACGCTTCCGGGGCCTGACCGCGCTCGAGGCGATCGACTTCGACATCCCGCAGGGTGCGATCTACGGCCTGATCGGTCCGAACGGCGCCGGCAAGTCGACGCTGTTCAACCTGATCACCCGCTACTACGACCTGACCGAAGGCGAGATCCGCTTTCGCGGCGCGCCGACGGCCGGCCTGCCGACCTATCGGCTCAACCAGGCGGGAATTGCGCGCGCCTTCCAGATATCGAAGCCGTTCCCGGCGCTGACCGTGCGGGAGAACGTACGGGTCGGCGCCATGTTCGGCCGCCCCGGCAATGTCGACATCGAGGCGGTGACGCTCGAATCCCTGCGGGTCGCCGGCATCGACGATCTCGCCGACCGGACCGCCGTGGGGCTGACGGCGGGATCGCTGCGCAAGCTCGAGATTGCCCGCGCGATCGCCACGCGGCCCGCGCTGCTGCTCGCCGACGAACCCTGCGCCGGCCTCAACCCGGCGGAGACCGAGGAGATGGTGCGCTGCTTGCGCAACGTGCGCGAGCGCGGCACCACCGTCTGGCTGGTCGAGCACGACATGAAGGCCGTCACCAGCATCTGCGACCAGATCCTCGTCATCGAGGCCGGCCGGAAGATCGCCGAGGGCACGCCCGAGGAGGTGGTCAACGACCCGAAGGTGATCGCCGCCTATCTCGGCGCGCCGCTTCCCGAGACACAGAAGCCCCATGCCCGATAGCCGTACCGACTTCGCTCTGCTCAGGCCGGAGGAGATCGACGTGGCGCCTTTGCGCGGCGGCATGGTCGACTGGGTGGAGATGGAGACGCCGTCCGATCGGCCCGACCTGATCGGGAGGCTGCTCGATCGCGTGGAAGCCGGCTTCGCGGGCCTTGGCGTCGACATCACGCGTCATGCGCCGCGCGAGGGCTGCGGCGGGCACATGACCATCCGTTACGCGCCGCCGGGCACCGAGGGCAAGGCGCCGGTCGCCATGATCGGTCATGTCGACACGGTCTGGGCGGCGGGCACGCTCGATCGCCGCCCCGTCCGCCGCGATGGCGACCGCCTCTACGGTCCGGGCATCTACGACATGAAAGCCGGATCCTATCTCGTGACCGAGACCGTGCGCCGGCTGGCGAGCGCAGGCGAAACCCCGCCGCGCCCGCTCGTGGTGCTCCTCAACAGCGACGAGGAGATCGGCAGCCCGACCTCGCAGGCTCTGATAGAGACGCTCGCTGCGGAAGCCGCCTTCGTGCTGGTCCCCGAGCCGGGCATCGGTCCGGAGGCCGCCGTCGTCACCGCACGCAAGGGCTGGGGCCGGTTCGACATCACGGCGTCCGGCCGCTCCTCGCACGCCGGCGGAAACCTGCACGACGGGCGCAGTGCGATCCGCGAGATCTGCCGGCAGGTCCTCGACATCGAGGCGATGACCGGCAGCGAGCCGGGCGCGACCTTCAATGTCGGCACGATCCACGGCGGAACACGCCGCAACGTCGTCCCCGCCGAAGCGGAGATCGCCGTCGACATGCGGTTCGCCGATACGCCGTCGGGCAAGCGCCTGGTCGAGCGCGTCCTCGGCCTTCAATCCTACGATCCCGACGTGCGCCTCAAGATCGAAGGGGGAATGAACCGCCCGGCCTTCGAGCGCAATGCAGCCGTGACCAGGCTCTACGAGGCGACCCGCCGGCTCGCCGAGCGGATCGGCGTCAATCTGCCCGAGACGTCGCGCGGCGGGGTTTCCGACGGCAATTTCGCCGCCGCCCTGGGAAAGCCCGTGCTCGACGGCCTCGGCTGCGGCGGCGCCGGTGCCCATGCCGAAGACGAGCATATTCTGATTTCGACGATTGCCCCCCGCGCCGCGCTTCTGCGCAACATCCTGATGTCGGCGGCGTTTCAGATCGAAGTCGTCCGGTAAGACGGCGACCGACACGGGCGGCGCCCGGGATGCGGATCGGCGAGCCGGCGAGGGCTCCGTGCGCGCCATGGCGATCGGCGAACGCACATCCGGTTCGACCCGGGATCACGTCTTGGTCATATCCCGGCTACAAGAAGATACTTTGGTTCAAGAAACTCTTCCATGCCGTGGCGGGAACCCTCTCGCCCCAGTCCAGATTCCTTGGTGCCGCCAAAGGGAGCCTGTTCGGTCGAAAGCAATGCGCTGTTGATGCCGACCATGCCGTATTCCAGTGCCTCGGCGACGCGCCAGACCCGTCCTAGGTCGCGGGTATAGAAGTAGGCTGCGAGGCCGGAGCGGGTCGCGTTTGCGAGCCTGACGACTTCGTGCTCGTCCCTGAAACGAAAGACGGGCGCGAGCGGGCCGAATATCTCCTCGCTCGCGACCCGCATTTCGGCGCGGGCGCCCTCGATGATCGTCGGCTCGAAGAAGTTGCCGCTGTCGCCATGGCGCTTGCCGCCGAGCGCGATGCGACCGCCTTTCGCGACCGCATCCAGGATATGCCGCTCCACTTTGGCAACGGCCCTCTCGTTGATCAGCGGTCCGATCTGAACGCCTTCCTCGCGGCCGTCGCCGACCCTCAGTTTGGCCGTCTCGACCGCCAGGGCGCGTACGAAAGTATCGTGAACAGCGTCCTGGACATAAAACCTGTTGGCGCAGATGCAGGTCTGGCCAGAGTTGCGGTACTTCGAAGCGATCGCCCCTTCCACGGCCGCGTCCATATCGGCGTCGTCGAAGACAATGAACGGGGCGTTCCCGCCGAGTTCCAGCCCCAGACGCTTCACCGTGTGTGCGCATTGCGTCATCAATAGTCTGCCCACGGCGGTGGAACCCGTGAAGGTCAGCGCCCGCACGTCAGGGCTCTCGCAGAGCGTGGCGCCGATTTCGCTTGCGTCGCCGGCAACCACGTTGAGGACGCCCGGCGGGATGCCCGCCTGCTCGGCCAGTGCCGCGAGCGCCAGCGCGGTCAGCGGGGTCTCCGGGGCGGGTTTGAGCACCACGGTGCAACCGGCAGCCAGTGCCGGTGCCAGCTTGCGCGTCACCATGGCCGCAGGGAAGTTCCAAGGCGTGACCGCGGCCACGACGCCGACGGGTTGTCTCAGGACGACGATGCGGCCGTCCCGGATGTGGGAGGGTACGGTCTCGCCGTAGATGCGTTTCGCTTCCTCCGCATAGAACTCGACGAACGAGGCGGCATATGCGATCTCCGAGCGCGCTTCGCTCAGGGGTTTGCCCTGCTCGCTGGTCAGCAAGACCGCCAGCGCCTCCAGGTTGGCCATCGTCAGATCGAACCATCGGCGCAAGACGGCTGACCGCTCTTTGGCGAGCAGCCCGGACCAGGCGGGAAAGGCGGCGACGGCGGCTCCGATGGCCCGTTCCGTCTCCCGGCGACCGAACCGGGGGACTCTGGCGATCTCCTCTCCTGTCGAAGGATCGAAGACCGCATCGATCTCTTCGCCCATCCAGCGGCCTCCGACGAGGCATGCCGTGGGCCATTTCGGGTGCGGGGCCGACCGCGCTTGCTGCGCCGCCGTCGCAGACGCTTCCACCGCACTCACCGGTCCAAGGTCCCGTCATAGAGCGAGATCGGCGGATGGGCTTCGGGGTCGGTCATGACTTCGATCAGCCACGGACGCGACGACGCAACTGCCTGCCTGACGCTTGCGCCGACCTCACCGGGATCTTCGATGCGCTGCGCCTCGCAGCCGCATGCCCTCGCGATCGCGACATGGTCGACGGGCGAGAAATGGCAGGCGCTGGTACATGCGCCGAACTTCACCGTCTCGGCATCCTTTTGGTAGCCCAGTATGCCGTTGTTGAGCACGATCACCGTGAGCGGGATGTCCATGCGGACCATCGTCTCCAGCTCCGCCCATGAATGGGCGAAGCCGCCGTCTCCGACCAGCGCGACGACGGGCGAGGCGGGCCGAGCCAGCTTGGCGCCCATGGCGAGCGGCAGGCCCCAGCCCAGCCCGGCGAGGCCGCGAGGCGTAATGAAGCGCATGCCGGCCGACATCCCGCGCAACTGACCGACGACCCACATCGACGAGTAGCTCGCATCCGCGACCACGATCGTGTCTGGCGTCATCGCATGCTGCAGTTCCGCCATCACCCGCTCGGGCCGGATCGGCGAGGTATTGTGCGCGGCGACTGGCCGTCTGGACGCCTCGAACTGCCGCCAGGCCTCCGCGATCCTGCCCTCGAGCGCCGGCCGGCGGGCACCGCGCTGCGAAAGATCCGATTGCTCCAGCGCTTCCGTCAGCGAGGCGAGCGTCTCGGCAGCGTCGCCGACCAGCCGGACGGCCTCGTAGTTTCGCCCGATCTCCTGCGGGTCGATGTCGATCTGAATGATCCGCGCGTTCGGACCTATCAGCCGCCAACTGTCCGTGCCGTTCTGGTTGTTGCGTGTTCCCACCTGCAGGATGACATCCGCGTCGTCGAGCAGCGAACGGGTATGGCGCCCGAGCGAAGCAGGACCGAGCAGCGCGCCGAGCACGCCACAGGAAAGCGGATGGAATTCGTCCACCGCGCCCTTGCCCATGTTCGTCGTGAAGACCGGGAGAGAAGCGGTCTCCTGCAACCGCGCAAGTGCCTCCGGCGCACCGCCCGTCAGCGTCCCGCCACCGGCCATCACCACGGGGTGACGGGCTTCCGCGATCAGGGCCGCCGCGGCCCGGACCGCCTCGCCGCCGGGTCGCATGCGGTCGAGCGGCCACGCGCCGAGGCTGCTTTGGCGCGACCGAACGGGCGGACCCGCATTCTCCCGAAGCACGTCGGCGGGAAGCAGGAGCACGGCGGGGCCGGGGCGGCCGCTCGCCGCCGCCGCGAAGGCGGCATCGACATAGTCGTCGGCCCGATCGGCGGTGCCCAGCCGGCGCACCCATTTCGCGCAGGGCTGGAACAGGGCGAGATGGTCGAGTTCCTGGAACGCGTTCCTGTCGACCTGATGCCGCTCCACGTCCTGTACCAGCGCGACGACCGGAATGCTGGCCTTAAGCGCCTCCGCAAGCGGAGGAACGAGCAGCGTCGCCGCCGGGCCGTTCTGTGCCGCGACCACGCTCACGCGGCCCGAGACGCGGGCGAAGCCGTCCGCCATCGCGCCGCCCATGTTCTCCTGCCGGTAGGCGACCTGGCGGATGCCGATCGCCTCGGCGGCCAGGATCACGGCGGAAGGCAGGCTTTGGGCGAATATCATCTCCACGCCGTGCCGCTCGAGGGCGGCGGCTATGGCCTCGGCCACGGTTTGCTGTCCGACGGTCGTCATGATCGTTCCTGTCTGCCCTTTCTTCGCGTTGTCGGGGCGCGCGCAGTCGTTGCGCCGGACCGTGTGCGCCCCCGTTTCCGAATTTGCGGATCTACCTGCTTGTTCTTTTCTCCACGTACCGGCTGTACTTCGACATGGAGAAGCAGAAGACGAAGTAGATCAGTGAGATGGTTATGAACATCTCCAGACCGAAGCCCTGCCACACAGGGTCCACGATCGCCGCCTTGCCCGCCGAAAGCAGATCGAAGATGCCGACGACGAGGACGAGCGAGGTGCTCTTGAAGATCGATATGAAGGTGTTGACCAGCGACGGGAGCGCGCTGCGCAGCGCCTGCGGCAGGATGACGAGGAGCTGAATCCGCCAGTAGCCGAGACCCAGCGCGGTTGCGGCCTCGCCCTGGCCGGGGCCCACGCTTTGCAGGCCGCCGCGCACGACTTCGGCGATGTAGGCCGCTGAGAACAGGATCAGCGCCAGTTGCGCCCTCAGCAGTTTGTCGACGGTGGCGCCTTCGGGGAGGAAGAGCGGAAAGACGAAGCTCGCCATGAACAGGAGGCTGACCAGCGGCACCCCGCGAACCAGCTCGACATAGCCGACGCACATGATCCGGATCGCGGGCAGATCCCGCGCCTGGCGCCCAAGCGCCACCAGAACGCCCATCGGAAACGCCAACAGAATGCCGAAGGTCGACAGCAGGAGCGTGACCGGCAGTCCGCCCCACCTCTCCTGAGGCACGTACGAGAGACCCGCAACGCCGCCCCACATGAGCGCTGCGACGACGGCGAGCCCCGCAATCCAGATCAGCAGCAGCGAGCGCGTCCAGAAGGCGGGGATCGCACTGGCTACATAGAGCGAAACGAGTGCCAGGCAGGCAAGCGCCGGCCGCCACTGCTCGTCGAAAGGATAGGTCGCGAACAGCATGAAGCGGTACTTCTCTCCGACGAGCGCCCAGCAGGCGCCGTCCTGCACCGCCCGGCACGGACCGGAGTCCCCCGGAGGCGCCTGCCACACCGCGCTGACGATCGCCCAGTCGGCGATGCGGACGGCAAGCAGCAATCCCACGAGCGACAGAACGGCCGTCGTGACGCCGCCGGCGAAGCTGGCGAAGAGATTGGCGCGCACCCATTCGATCGTGCGCTGCGGCATGCTGGGGGGTGCCGCGCCGTCGAGCGTCAGCGAGGGCGTCATTTGGCCCGCCCCACCAGCGCGACCCTCACGTTCAGCCAGTTCATGAAGGTCGAGATCGCGAGATTGATCAGCAGGAAGGCGGCCATGATGATTGCCACGCTTTCGATGGCCCGCCCGGTGTCGGTGATGATGCTGTTCATCACCGCGACCAGGTCCGGATAGCCGATGGCGATGGCCAGGGAGGTCATCTTGGCGAGGTCGAGATACTGGCTGGTGGTCGGCGGTATCATCAGGCGCAGCGCCTGCGGCAATATGATGAGCCGCAAAGTCCGTCCACGCCTGAAGCCCAGCGCCGCCGCCGCCTCCCATTGCCCTTTCGGCACGGAGAGGATGCCGCCGCGGACGATCTCCGCGATGAAGGACGCGTAGTAGACGGTCAGGCCGAGCACCAGGGCGGTGAACTCAGGCGAGATGGTGAAGCCGCCGACGAAGGCGCGCCCCTTCAGCTCGGGCAGGCTGAGCGTCAGCGACGAGGCGGCGTAGAGGGTGAGTGCGAGGGCGGCGAGCACGCCCAGCCAGGCCGCTGCGTTCATTGCGCCGACGAGCGCGGCCGTCCCGCGCTCGAGCCGACGCCCGCGCGCCCGCAGGGCGAGCGAGCCGACCAGCAGTGCGGCAGCCGCCGCGAACAGTACGCCCGCCCCGTCGCCTGCTTCGATCGCCGGCAGGACCAGCCCGCGATTGGAAAGAAATGCGATGCCGCCCAGCGAGAACGCCGCGCGGAGCGGCGGCAATCCCTGCAGGATCAGATAGATGACGAAGAGATGCGCAAGCAGCGGCACGTTGCGCACGAACTCGACATAGCCCACCGCGATGCGCGAGGCGACATAGTTGCCGGACAGGCGGGCGATGCCGAGGGCGGTGCCGAGCAGGGTGGCGAAAACGATCCCGAAGGCGGCGACGAGGATGCTGTTCAGGAGGCCGACCAGCATCGCGCGATAGTTGGCGTCGCCCGGCGCGTAGTCGATCATCGACTCGGCGATCGGAATATTCGCCGGCCGCAACAGGAAATCCAGGCCGAAGCCGACCCTGCGCGCGTCGAAGTTTCCCAGCGCGTTCCACGCGAACCACGCCACCAGAGCCGCAACCGCGCCCACCGCCAGCGCCTGCCAGGCCAGGTTGCGGTTGCGCGGGCTTCGGAGCGATGGCCAGTACATTGCCGGATCGTATCCTCTGGGTGGCTCTCGGGCGACCGGGCCGTTCGCGGTCGCGGCGCGGGACGAAGCCGTCCCGCGC
>JAEWYT010000099.1 GCA_023458595.1 Pseudomonadota bacterium | reverse complement strand
GTGATACGGTCATTGGCGTCGCTGCTGAACTTTTCCAACAGTGTCTGATAGGTTGTTTCTAGCGCACGTTGCTGTGTGATGATGCCATTCTCAACTAGGCTTATTGTGGCAACATGGGAATCCTCTGCCAAAGAGCCGCTATGTTGATTGCTCTACACAAGAACGCAACGACCACGCCTGCTACACGACGTGCATTGCAGCAAGCCAGTGTGCGGCGCAAAACATAAGCGTGCGCTCAGGTGGGCGATTTTTACGATTCTGTTACAGATGGCGAATAATTGAGAAGGTCAAACAAAAAGTGTTCGTTAATGATTTTTTTCAATTCAACCATCTGGCGCCCTGCTGCAACTTTGATGGGGCGGATGAAGTTTCCCGCCAAAATTGCTCTCATTTCTGCAGCATTTTTGCTGCCACTGGTTTGGTTGTTGATTGCCTACGGCAACAGCAAGCGTGACGACCTGGAGTTTGTGGCGCAAGAGCGGGCAGGGGTCCGCTATGGTGTGGCCGTGTTCACTGCCATGGATGCGGCGGCCGACTGGCGCTACTTGGCCCGGAGTGCTGCACTGGGCGATGGGGTTTCCGGCGTCCAGGATGCACAGAACCGCTTTTTCAAAGAATTGGATCGCCTCAAAGCACTTGACCAAGAGCTGGGCAAGAAGTTTGAAACGACTGCATTGGTGGAGGCCGTGACCCGGGCCAGTCAAAGCGCCAAGGCCGCCTCTGGAAATGCCCAAGCGTTGTTTCCTGCCATGAATGCCCTGACCACGGAGTTGGCCAAACTGCAGGATCGGGTGACCGATGGGTCGCGCTTGGCATTGGACCCCAGCATTGAGACATTTCATCTGGTGAGCGCCACGATGATTCTCACGCCTGATCTGCTGCGCGATGTGGGTGAGTTGCGCGGGCTTGGCCGTACTGCGCTTTTGAATGGCGCGATGGCGCCAGCCGCTTCCAGCCGTTTCCAGGGCCTGTTGGCAGTGGTGGAGCAAGAACGCCTGCGACAGGCGGATCACATGGCGAAGGTGCGTGAGCATGCGCCAGAGCATGCGAGAGA
Organism: Pseudomonadota bacterium; assembly: GCA_023458595.1. GTDB lineage: Bacteria > Pseudomonadota > Alphaproteobacteria > Rhizobiales > Tepidamorphaceae > Microbaculum. The sequence continues at coordinate 1,781 of JAEWYT010000099.1, read as the reverse complement.
GCTCAAGCAGCATGGAGAGTCGGCCCTGTCCACGATGCTGGCTACGATCCGATCGACATTCCCACCATCAGCCGACGATGTACAAGGGGACGACAAGGCTTACGCTGCCATGGTGTCCGGGGTGCTCAAGGCCCAAACCGAGCAGGTGCTGCACAACCTGCAGGTGCTGGATGACCTTCTGGCGCATCGGCAAGAGTCCTTGCGCTCCAGCATTGCCATCGCGGTGGCGGTGACCTGCGTGGGCCTGCTGCTGGCGGTGTACATGCTGATGGGCTTTTACCGATCGATGCTCGGTGGCTTCAAGCTGCTGCGCAAGACGCTGTTGAATATTTCCCTGGGCGATCTGCGCACGTCCGTCAATGCCTGGGGCAAGGACGAGGTGGCCGATCTGATGCGTGAGCTGGGGCACATGCAAACAGCGCTGGGTGAGACGGTGCGGCTGGTGCAGGATGCCAGTGACCAAGTGGTGCAAGCCAGCGCAGAAATTGCGCAGGGCACGAACGACTTGTCTGGACGCACCGAGCAAGCTGCGGCTGCCCTGGAAGAGTCGTCTGCCGCGCTGGAGCAAACGACCTCCACGATCCAGATGACGGCTGATTCGGTCAGCCGTGCCTCTGACATTGCACAAGCGAATGCGGCCACAGCCCAGCAAGGCGGGCTGGTCATGTCCTCTGTGGTCGATACCATGCAGCGGATCCAGACTTCGTCCAACAAGATTGGCGAAATCATCGGGGTGATCGACGGCATCGCTTTCCAGACCAACATCCTGGCGCTGAATGCGGCGGTGGAAGCCGCGCGCGCCGGCGAGCAGGGCCGCGGCTTTGCCGTGGTGGCCGGCGAAGTCCGAAGCCTGGCGCAGCGCAGTGCCGAAGCGGCCAAGGAAATCAAGGAACTGATCCAGCGCAGCACCACCGAGGTGGGCGTGGGCGTGGACGTGGTGCGCAAGGCTGGTGCCACCATGCAGGAAATCGTTGGCAGCGCTGAGCAGGTGAAGGCCTTGCTGGACGAAGTTGCGAATGGCGCCCGGGAGCAGAGTCTGGGTGTGGCGCAAATTGGTGCTGCCGTGCAGGAGCTGGACCGTAACACCCAGGCGAATGCTGCGCTGGTCGAGCAAACGGCTGCTGCGGCCACGGCACAGCGCCGCGTTGCGATGCGGATGGCTTCCACGGTCGATGAGTTCAGACTGCAGGGCCATCAGTCTGCGGCCTTGGTCGAAGGCGTGGATGTGGATGCCATCATTGATGCGCACCGCCAGTGGAAGGTCAAGCTGCGGCAGGCGATCGAGGAGCGCAGCACGGTGGATGTGGCCACGCTGTCGCGTGATGACTGCTGTGCGCTGGGCAAATGGATCTATGGTGATGGCCAGCGTTTGGCACAGCGCCCCAACTTTGTCGAGCTGGTGGGACGTCACCAACACTTTCACAGTGTCGCGGGTGGTATTGGTGAGCTCATCAACCAAAAGCGCATGCGTGAAGCAGAAGATGCCTTGGCACCAGGCACGGTATTCGCGCAAGCCACAGCAGATGTGGTCAGCACACTTTCTGCTGCCAAGCGTTTGGGGTTCTAAGCTCTTAAATTGATTGTTTAGCTTGCGACCGGCGCCATTCCCAGGATGGCGCCGTCGCTGGTCCCAACGCTCAGGCAGAGCAGGGTGGCGGAGACTATGAACGGGTGGTGAATTTGTGCGGGGATTTTTGACATACGGCCTGCATTTGGTGCGTTTTATGCATCCTCCGCACTTGTATTTCTATAGGGAAGAAGGTTCTCCGCCTTGTATGCAC
>JAEWYT010000098.1 GCA_023458595.1 Pseudomonadota bacterium | reverse complement strand
GGGAAATCGGGAACACCCGATTTCCCGGCGGGCGTCCGCCGCTCGCAAACCATCCGGGACGGGCGCTTTCGGGCCAATGCCGTCACCGTCGTCCTCGACCATATCCAGATACGCCCCTCGGACACCGGCTCGGCCCTGGCCCGAAAGCACCGCGTCAGAATCGCTTCTATTTGACCTTGAAGGGCTCTAGCACCCGTCGCTCAGCGTATAGACCTCGACCGGCTCGGCGATGCCGCGCAGGCGGTGGCTCGCGTGCGGGATCATCACGTCGGGAACGTGGGCGGCGAACGCGGCGGACGCGAGCACCGTGTGCGGCAGCCGCTTGGAGAGATCCTGCAGGCGGCTCGTCAGGTTCACCGCCGGGCCGATCACGGTGAAGTCGAGCCGCGTTCGCGTCCCGACGTTGCCGTAGCCGACGACGCCGTAGTGGAGACCGATGCCGTAGCCCATGTCGGCCGGATCGAGACCGGCGGCCGTCGCGACACGGCCGAAATTGCGGTCGGCCTCGGTGGCGGCTTCGAGCGCGGCGCGGCAGGCCGCCGCCGGATCGGGATCGCCCGGGAAGACCGCCAAGAGGCCGTCGCCGAGGAATTTCAGGATCTCGCCGCCGAGCCGTTCGATCGGCTCGCCGAGACCGTCGAACCAGGTGTCGAGCAGCCTGACCGTCGCCTCGGGCGTGAGCCGCTCGGAAAGCGCGGTGTAGTCGCGCAGGTCCGCGAACAGGATCGCCGCCGACAGCGTCACCAGGTCGCCGCGGTCGATCAGGCCCTCGAACACGCGCTGCGCCGAGCGGGGGCCGACGTAGGTCTCGAGCAGGTTGACGGCGATCTCGCGGATGGCGAGGCGCTCGAAATGGGGCCCGATCACGGCGACGGCGGCGGCGATGCGGTCAAGGTCGAGCGCGCCGAAGCCCCCCGCCGCCCGCGTCGCGAACGAGATGACCGCGGTGCGGTGGCGGTCGACGAAGGGCAGGGGATGGATCACGTAGTCCGTGCCGCCGGCCGCCTGGAGCGCCCTCAGCGTCGGCATGTCGAGGTCGGTCTCGGTCAGGCGGATGCGCAGCGGCTCGCCGGTATCGTCGACGATCTTCACCGGGCTGTTCAGGTAGTCGGGCTGCTTCGTCACGCCGCCGCGTTCGCGGTGGCGGGTGTCGACCTCGCCGGCGGCCCAGGTGACGGTGCGCCCGCTGTGGACGGGATGCAGCGTCTCGATGCCGACGAACGTGCGCCACAGCGGCACGCCGAGCTCGCTCAGGCCCCGGCTCAGGAGATCGAGCAGGTCCTCGAAGCTCGGCTTGCCGAGACGGGCGACGAACAGCGCCAGCCGCTCGGGCAGTTCGGCGAGCAGGGCGGTGCAGGGGCCCTCGTCGGCCGAAAGGCCGGCGATCACGGCCGCGGCCGCGGCAGGGGAACGTTCGCGGCCGGCATCGCGCCGGCCGAGGCGTCGACGATCAGGCGGCACTCCTGCGGCAGGTCCGCCATCGTCAACGGCGGCTTCTTCGGCGCGTTCGGGTCCGCGGGCTTCCACGGCGCGTCGCTCAGCCACCAGTCGAGCTCCTTGCCGCAGCCGTCGCCGGGCGGCGGCGGGTCCTGGTCTTTGCAGCCGGTGCTGCCGGGGGGACAGGAGATGCGGACATGGAAGTGATAATAGTGCCCCCACCACGGCCTGACAGTCCTCAGCCAGGCGCGATCCTTGCCGGCCCAGTCGCACAGGGCCTTCTTGATCGCCGGATGCACGAAGATCCGCTCGGTCTCGGGTTGCTTGGCGGCGCGGCGTATCAGCGCGGCGTGCGCCGCGGTCCAGACCTTCGGGTCCACCGCGCGCACGCCGTCCTTCAGCATCGAGGTCGCCGCGATATCCTCGCGCTCCTTCGTGGTGAGCGTGCGGTTCGGCATCGGCGTCAGCCAGATGTCGGCGTCGAGGCCGATCTGGTGGCTCGCGTGGCCGGACGTCATGGGCCCGCCGCGCGGCTGCGCGAGGTCGCCGACCAGGAGCCCGTTCCAGCCTTCCGACTTCGCCCCCTCGGCGATCCGCTCGACCACCTTGATCAGGACGGGATGGCCCCAGTTGCGGTTGCGCGACAGCCGCATCACCTGCCAGGCCGGTCCGTCGACGGGCAGCGGCACGGCGCCGGCGAGGCAGCCGCGCGCATAGGAGCCGATGGCGCGCGCGGCCAGCGGCGCCGGCGTCGTCGCCCGGCCGAACAGGTCCCTGGCGGCCGATCCCGCCTCGGCCGGCAGCGGCGAGAGAGCGCAGGCGAGCGCCAGGGCGAGCGTGGCTGCCCGGATGCGGATCGACGTGGAACTGCGGCGTGTCATGGCCCGGTTATCGTCCTCGGCCGGCCGGCGCCGGGAGCGGCCGATGTTCCCATGATTCCCCAGTTCATGCTCCGCCGGCAAGGTGAACGAGGCGTTAATCGCACGGCAGCCCCGCCGTCTCCGGCACCGTGCCCGGCGGATCGATCTCCACCGTCGCGTGGCCGACGCCGAGCGTCTCCTTGAGCCGCGCCTTGACCGCCGCGATCGTGGCGAAGCCGTCCGCACCGGGCTCGAGCTCCACGTTCAGCGTGACGAGGGGGCGGTTCTCGTCGAGGGCCCAGACGTGGACGTGGCGCACCGCCGCGATGCCCGCGACGCTGCCCAGAAGTGTGTCGCGCACGCTCCGCGGCTCGATCCCGGCGGGTGCCCCCTCGAGCAGGATATGGCCGGATTCGCGGGCGAGCCGGACGCCGGCCCGCAGGATCAGCAGCGCTACGAACACCGACAGGATCGGGTCGATCGGCATCCAGCCGGTCGCCATGATGACGCCGGCCGCGGCGATCGCCGCCAGCGAGCCGAGCATGTCGCCCGCGACGTGGATCAGCGCGCCGCGCACGTTGAGGCTCTCGCCGCGCCCGCCCATGAGGACCAGGAACGCGACGACGTTGACGACCAGGCCCAGAACCGCGACCACCATCATCGGCCCGGCGAGCACCTCAACCGGATCGGCGAAGCGTTCCGCCGCCTCGATCGCGATGAAGGCCGTGATCATCAGGATGGCGATGGCGTTGGCGAAGGCGACGAGGACCGGCAGCCGCCGGTTGCCGAAGGTGCGCTGCTCGGTCGGGCTGGTCCCGGCGATGCGGAAGGCCCACCACGCGAACCCGAGCGATACGGCGTCGATCAGCATGTGCGCCGCGTCCGCCACCAGGGCCAGCGACCCCGTCAGGATTCCGCCGATCGCCTCCGCGAACATGAAGCCGCCGGTCAGAAGCGCGGCGATCCCGATCCGGCGCTGGTTCGCGCCGGCCGCATGGTCGTGCCGTTGGCCCGGAGCGTGGCCGTGCCCGGGCCCTTGGCCATGATCGGGCTCGTGATCGGGGCCGTGCCCGTCGTCATACGCGTGTCGTTGCCTGCTACGCATTCCGTTCCGGTTTTCCAGAATTGATTAGTCGGTTCGCAACCGTTTGCCGCTACGATCGGTTCACTTGCCGCCAGAGACTTTACAACTGATCGTGCCCGCCGGAAAAATATGCGGTGGCGAGGAGGTTGAGGCGCGCGGCGGGCGCCAAGGGCAGGAGTCCGTCATGCGTAGGTTCTCGTTCCTGTTTCTGTTGCTCGGCGTGTTGCTCGCGCAACCCGCGCAGGCGTCGTCCGGCGTCGTCGCCAAGGTGTCGCTGTCCAGCCAGACCATGCAGGTCTATGTCGACGGCTTGCGCCGCTACAGCTGGCCCGTTTCGACGGCGCGCAGCGGCTACCGCACCCCCACCGGCAGCTACAGGCCGACCCGCCTGCATCGGACCTACTATTCGAAGAAGTACCACGGTTCGCCGATGCCCTACTCGATCTTCTTCCACGGCGGCTACGCGATCCACGGCACCAACTACGTGAAGTCGCTCGGCCGCCCGGCGAGCCACGGCTGCGTGCGCCTTCATCCCTCCAACGCCGCCGCCCTGTTCGGCCTGGTCAAGCAGCACGGCGCCGGCAACACGAAGATCGTCATCACGCGCTGAGCGGTCGGGCGCCGGGGGCGATCTTGCCATCCCGGCCGCGATCCTGTCTCCTTCGCACGATGCTGGACGCGAGGAGGCCGACATGCTGACGCCGATCTGGGGATTGCCGGAGCCGGTCATCGGATTCGAGGCGAGCGGGCGCGTCTCGAACGCCGACTACAAGGAGCGCATGATCCCGGCGCTCGAGAAGGCCATCGAGGAAAAGGGCAGGATCCGGTTCCTGTTCGTCCTCGGCGACGCCTTCGAGGGCTACGAGCCGACCGCGATGTGGGACGACACCTTCTTCGGCCTTAAGCACATGAAGGACTTCGAGAGGATCGCGGTGGTCACCGACGATTCCCTCTATGCCGGGGCGATCCGGCTGTTCGCGCCGATGATGGCCTGCGAGGTGAAGGTCTTCCCGCTCGCCGAGCGCGATGCCGCCAAGGCCTGGATCGCGGAATAGACGAGAACCCCGCCGGCGCGACCAACGGACTGTCTGCCGGGTTGCGCGGAAGGCGCCTCGGCGCGCCCGGACGGACCATATCCGTGATTCGCGGACCGCCTGCCCCAGAGGCGATCGGCGGGCCCGCCGGTCGGCCGAACATCATTTCAGTATCAAATACAACTTTAAGAGGAAGGTTTGCTATTTTGGCTATCGTTTTTATATATCGGATATGAAAAATATCAATTTCTGGGCTGCCCAGCTATTTCGTTGATATGGCAAACAAGCTTATTCTGCCGATCGGCGAGGGGTGGCGACATCAGACAATAATGGCACAGGACGAAATTGCATCGAGCATCGCCGATCTGGTCGAGCGGCTCGGGCGCCTGGTTCGTTCGCGCGGATACGCTCACGACCTGAATCCGGCGCAATGGGAGGCGCTGCGGTATCTCGGGCGCTGCAACCGGTTCTCGAACAATCCTTCCGCCTTGGCGAGCTTCCTGAGCGCGACCAAGGGAACGGTCTCGCAGACCGTTTCCTCGCTCGAGCGCAAGGGGCTGGTGATCAAGGTGCCGCGGCCGGGGCAGGGCCGCTCGCTTTCGCTGGTGCTGACGGCCAGGGGGAGGGCCATGCTGGCGCGTGATCCGATCGGCGACCTGAAGGCCGCGGCGATCGAACTCGGCCCCTGTGCCGGCCAGCTCGCCGGCCAGCTCCAGCATCTGCTCGCCGAATGCCAGGCGCTGTATCGCACCCGCACCTTCGGCAGGTGCCGGACGTGCCTCTATTTCCAGCGGGAGGCCGTCGGCGGCGGTCCGCATCGCTGCAACCTGATGGGCGCCCGGATCGACGCCGAGGAGGCGCAGCAAATCTGCGCGGAGCACGTGCCGGACGACATGGCGGGCGTCCGCCTTGGCGCCCCGGCCGATCCGCTTTGATTCACGTGGACTGAGAATGCCGCGGAGCGGCCCGCCCCCCGCCCCACCCCCCCCCCCGACCGCGCCGGTACCCGG
>JAEWYT010000097.1 GCA_023458595.1 Pseudomonadota bacterium | reverse complement strand
TGCGAGAACACGTGGCTGGTATCGCGCACGACGACGCCCGTCACCACGGCCACCGGATGGCCACCCACAGAGGCGATGGTGGTGATGTCGGCCGTCAGACCGCCGGCTCCGCTGGGGTCGCAGGCGTTGAAACTCATCACGCACATCGGCTGCGCCAGGGCGGCTTCGGAATCTTCGGGGGTGTTTGGTGCAGTTGGAACTGCGGGGGGCTGAAAGGCCATGCGTTGTCCCAATGGCCGCCTGTCTGTCAAGAGGGGGCGGCAGGCGGCTATATACAATCGTTGCATTCTATTGGATGCGACTTTAAGCTGTGGCCGACCCTAAAACTTGGATGTGTTTGATTTGCGGATGGATGTACGACGAGTCGGTGGGCGACCCCGAACATGGCATTCCGGCCGGAACGCGCTGGGAAGATGTTCCCGATGACTGGACCTGCCCCGAATGCGCGGTGGGCAAATCAGACTTTGAGATGGTCGAAATTTGAGAGGCAGGCAGGTAGCGTGTGGCCCTGCTGGGGAGTTCCACTAACTCAAGGGGTGCCAATTGAGTGCAGCAAACGCATCGTTCAAGGTGCTGGTTGTCGATGACAGCAATACGATCCGCCGCAGTGCCGAGATCTTCCTCAAGCAAGGGGGGCACGAGGTGCTCCTGGCTGAGGATGGCTTCGATGCGCTGGCCAAGGTCAACGACTTTCAGCCGCAGCTGATTTTTTGCGACATCCTGATGCCCAAGCTGGATGGCTACCAGACCTGCGCCATCATCAAGCGCAACGCCCATTTTTCGGACACGCCGATCGTCATGCTGTCTTCCAAGGACGGCGTCTTCGACAAGGCTCGCGGCAGGATGGTGGGGTGCCAGGAATACCTCACCAAGCCGTTCTCCAAGGATCAGTTGCTGCAGGCTGTGCAACAGTTCGGACGCACCGCCTGACTCGGCCCCCTGAAAAATACAACGAGAGGAGAGGCATATGCCTATCGAGAAGGTGTTGGTCGTGGATGACTCCAAGACGGAGCTCATGTTCTTGACGGACCTGCTGCAAAAGCAGGGCTATAGCGTGCGCACGGCGGAGAATGCGCAGGAGGCGATCCAGCGGCTGGGCGAGGAAAAGCCGGACCTGATCCTGATGGACGTGGTCATGCCCGGGCAAAACGGTTTCCAGCTCACGCGCTCAATCGCCCGCGACACCAAGTACGCCGATGTGCCCATCATCATGTGCACCAGCAAGAACCAGGAGACCGACAAGGTCTGGGGCTTGCGCCAGGGCGCGCGTGACTACATCACCAAGCCCGTGAACCCTGCGGAACTGCAGGCCAAGATTGCAGCCCTGAACAACGCGTGAGGCGGTGACCTATGGCCAACCGACAAGCGCTGCGTGATCTTCAAACGCGTCTGGCTGAGCGCTTGCAGGCGGCGCGCAGCAATACGTCCCGCAGCGCCCGCTGGCTCGCCATCCAGGCCGGGGGACGCAATTATTTGCTGCCGCTGGAGCAGGCCGGGGAGATCTTCTCCTGGTCGGGCGTGCTGCGCGTGCCATACACCCTGCCCTGGTTCTGGGGGGTGGCCAATCTGCGTGGCACCCTGGCCGGGGTGGTCGATCTGTGTGCCTTTCTGGGGCACCCGGTGGAGCGCACCGAGCAGTCCCTGCACGAAGTCAGCCTGCTGGCGGTCAATCCCACCCTGCAGGTGAATGCCGCCCTGGTGGTGGACCGCTTGATGGGCCTGCGTGGCGTGGATGACTTTATCTTCGAGGGTGTTGAGGTGCCGCAGGGCGCAGGCCCCTTGGCTGCGGGTATGGTGGGTGCGAGCTATGCCGACAGCGCCGGGGCCGTGTGGCAGGTACTGCAGTTGCACCACCTGGTCCAGACCCCGGAATTCTTGAGCATACGCATCTGATCCATTGATTCTTCGAGGACGAGCATGTCTTTTATCCAGCAGGTCGGGAGTATTTTTCGTCGCAGGTCCGGCGAAAAGAATGAGGCGGTGGCAGCGGCAGCGACGGAGGATTCCAGCCAGCACACGCTGACGGCAGATACCCTGCAGAGTGTCCAGGACACGGACCTGATGGATGACTTGACGCTGGAGCAGAGCAGCATCGAGCTGCCCTTGCTGGGCCCTGCCCCTGCCGCCACGCACCAGCGCCGCCTGCTGACCATGCTGGCGCTCGGGGTGTTGCTGCTGGCTCTGGTGGCCGGCTGGGTGCTGCAGCAGGCCGACCGCTCCGCCAAGCAGCTGGCTGCCACGGGACAGTCCCTGATGCAGTCGCAACGTTTGGCCAAATCGGTGACGCAGGCCTTGCTGGGCAAGGAGAGCGCGTTTGTGGAGCTGCAGGACAGTGCCAGCGTGCTGGGGCGCAATGTGCGCGCCTTGACACAGGGCGATGCCGAACTGGGCGTGCAAAGCGTGGATGCCGCGTTCGAGCAGGACATGGGGTCCGTCAGCGCCTTGGCCCAGCGTGCGGAAAAGAATGCGCAGGCGGTGCTGGCGCAGAAAGCCGTGCTGATCCAGGCCGGGGATGCCCTGCGTTCGATCAATCGTCAGTCCTCCTCGCTGCTGGAACTGGCGGAGGCGGTGGCCAACAGCAAGCTGCAGCTCGGCGCCTCGGCCACCGAGATTGCCGCATCCAGCCAGTTGCTGATGCTGACCCAGCGGATCGGCAAATCGGCCAACGAATTCCAGACGGTCGATGGCGTGAGCCCCGAGGCCGTGTTTTTGCTGGGGCGCGACTTGAACTCGTTCAAGGAGCTGGCCGAAGGGCTGTTGCAAGGCAACCCGGAGCTGCGCCTGTCGCCGGCGCGCGATGGGCAGGTGCGCGAACAGCTCAAGGCCATGCTGCAGGAGTATGAGCAGACACGAACCCAGGCGACCTCGATCCTGACCAATCTGCAAGGCCTGGTGGCTGCCCGCGAGGCGCAGAATTCCATCATTGGCGACAGCGAGCCGCTGCGCTCGCAGCTGGAAAACCTGCAGAACAAGCTGTCGGAGCAGGCGGGTATCTCCGCCGGCCAGATGGCCCTGCTGGTGCTGTTGGGCCTGTTCGTGCTGGTGTGCGGTGTGGGCATTTCCCGCGTGCAACTGCTGGACAGCCGCCAACGCCAGGAGCTGGCCGAGCAGCAGCAACGCGATGCACGGCGCCAGGAGCAGGAGGCCAAGCGCGTCAATGACGCCAACCAGGCCGCCATCTTGCGCTTGATGAACGAGCTGCAGAACGTGGCGGAAGGGGATCTGACGCAGGAAGCCACGGTGACCGAGGACATCACCGGTGCGATTGCCGACTCGGTGAACTACACGGTGGAAGAGCTGCGACTGCTGGTGGGCAGCGTGCAGAACACAGCGACCCGCGTGGCCCAGACCACGGCCCAGGTGGACAGCACCTCGTCGGAGCTGCTTGCGACCTCGGCCGAGCAGCTGCGTGAGATTCGAGAAACCGGGCAGTCGATTCTGGACATGGCCTCCCGCATCACGACGGTGTCGGGCCAGGCCCAGGAGTCGGCCACGGTGGCGCGCCAGTCGCTGCTGGCGGCCGAGCAGGGGCAGCAGGCGGTGCACAACACGATTGGCGGTATGAACGCCATCCGTGACCAGATTCAGGAAACCTCCAAGCGCATCAAGCGCCTCGGCGAGTCCTCGCAGGAGATCGGTGAAATCACCGAGTTGATCTCGGACATTACCGAGCAGACCAACGTGCTGGCCTTGAACGCCGCCATCCAGGCTGCGTCGGCAGGGGAGGCCGGGCGCGGCTTCTCCGTGGTGGCGGAAGAAGTGCAGCGCCTGGCGGAACGCTCCGCGGATGCGACGCGGCAGATTTCGGTGCTGGTGAAAACGATTCAGACCGACACCCAGGATGCGGTGGCGGCGATGGAGCGGTCGACCCAGGGTGTGGTCGAAGGCGCGCGTCTGTCAGACTCTGCGGGCACGGCCTTGTCGGAGATTGACAGCGTGTCACGCCGTCTGGCCGAGCTGATCGAGCAGATTGCGCACACCACCCAGAGCGAGGCCGAGCTGGCCAACGATGTGGCTGGCAACATCCAGCACATTTTTGCGGTGACCGAGCAGACCGGCGAAAGTACGCGCACCACCGCCCAGCAGGTGCGTGACTTGGCGCACATGGCCGAGGAGCTGCGCCAGTCGGTGGCTCGATTCAAGATTGACTGACGTGCAGCGCGACGGATGGGGCGCGGCGCACAGGATTGCGGCTGGGAGAAGCCAAGGATGAACCATGTCACCAACTGAAGCCACCGCACCGATCGGGCATGTTTCCCAGAGCGACCGGGATCTCGGACCGCTGGCCTGGGTGCTTGACGAACTGCGCAAGTCGATGGACGCCGCCGTCAAGGCGACGCGTCGTTTTGTGCGCGAGGCCGAAGAGGCCCGCGATTCGGACCTGGCGGCGTTGGACAGCAGTCCCTTGCGCATGGCCAAGCAGCAGTTGCACCAGTCCAGCGGTGCCCTCGACATGGTGGGCATGCCGCAGGCCGCGCTGTTGCTGCGGGCCATGGAAACGGCGATGCAGCACTATGTGCAGCAACCTGCGGACTGCACCGAGGCCGTCGCCTTGACCCTGGAAAAAGCCAGCTTTGCCTTGCTGGAGTTCCTGGAGTCGGTGCTGGCCGGCAAGCCGGTCTCTGCCGTGGCGCTGTTCCCGCAGTACCGCGACGTGCAGGCCTTGTTCGGCAACCACACCAAGGTGCACCCGGCCGACCTGTGGCCGGTGGAACGCCGATTGCGCGACCCGGCGCTGCCCTACGAGGTGTCGCCGCTGGGCTATGGCCCCGAGCCCCGCAAGGTGCTGGATACGTCGGTCTTGCAGATCGTCAAGGGCAGTGAGGTGGCCCCCGCTGGCGAGCGCATGCGCGAAATCTGCCTGGGATTTGCCCAGGCCCAGACCGATGTGCAGATGCGCATCTTCTGGAAGGTGGCCGCGGCGTTTTTCGATGCGATGGCGCACGGCCTGCTCAAGCCCGACATCTACACCAAACGCGTGGCCTCGCGGCTGTTGACGGTGAGCGCGGCGCTGGCCAAAAGCGATCCCGTCGCACCCGAGCGGCTGCTGCAGGACATGCTGTTCTTCTGTGCCCAGGCGGCGCAGGAAGGACATCCCGGGCAGGCCGCGGCCGTGGTCTGGCGTGCCGTGTACGAAGCGTTTGATTTGCAGCGCCATCCGGTCGTCAATTACGAACAGCCGCGGTTTGGCCGTTTCGACCCCCACCTGCTGGCCCAGGCGCGCAAGCGGATTGCGACAGCCACCGAAGTCTGGTCGGCCCTGGCCGGGGGGGATGTCCAGAAATGCAAGCCTGCCGTGGACCAATTCACCCTGGTCTGCGATTCCCTGGTCAAGCTGCATCCGGGCAGCCTGTCC
>JAEWYT010000096.1 GCA_023458595.1 Pseudomonadota bacterium | reverse complement strand
GATGTCGGCTCATCACATCCTGGGGCTGGAGCAGGTCCCAAGGGTTCGGCTGTTCGCCGATTAAAGTGGTACGTGAGCTGGGTTTAGAACGTCGTGAGACAGTTCGGTCCCTATCTGCCGTGGGTGTAGGAGAATTGAGAGGATCTGCCCTTAGTACGAGAGGACCGGGGTGGACGTACCTCTGGTGGACCTGTTGTCGCGCCAGCGGCATAGCAGGGTAGCTATGTACGGTCGGGATAACCGCTGAAGGCATCTAAGCGGGAAACCCCCCTCAAAACGAGTTCTCCCTTGAGAGCCGTGGTAGACCACCACGTTGATAGGCTGGGTGTGGAAGCGTGGCGACACGTGAAGCTTACCAGTACTAATAGCTCGATCGGCTTGATTGCTCTCATTACTCAATGTCCATCCGGATACTTCGTCCGGTGTGGTTCCATCGACCGGAACCAAGTCGCTTCTCCAGATCTCCTCGTTCACGCAAATCCTGTCCTTGGCCGGCTTGGTGACCATTGCGGAGTGACCAAACCCGATCCCATCCCGAACTCGGCCGTTAAGAGCTCCTGCGCCGATGATACTGCACCTCGATGTGTGGGAAAGTAGGTCGTTGCCAGGCCTGCCAATGACAGGACATGTCTAACAACAATAAAAGCCACCTTTGAAAACCCGCCTTCACGGCGGGTTTTTTATTGGCCGGTGCGATCGGTCCGACACGGCCCTTCCGGCCGCAGTCACAACGGGTCCTCCCACGCACCTCCCACTCGTGCTCCCCCCCTCAAGCGCTCCCATCGGGCTGCCGCCTCCCGATCCGCCTCGACCGGAATGCGACCGGCGCCGGCGGACCGGTCGCGGTCTCAGGGCGCCGGATAGGGGCCGACGGCGCAGCCGGAAGTCTTGCCGGCGCGGTATTCGATCACCTGCAGGCTGCCCGGGACGTTGCTTGAGGGCGAGCCGAAGTTCGCTACGTACAGCGTCGAGCCATCCGCCGTGAGCCCGCGCGGGAAGGCGCCGATCTGCGGTGACTCGCAAACGACCTCCGGTCCCTTCGTCTTCGTCGGGCAGCGAACGTTGAGGATCGCCACGCTGGTCTTGCCGGTTCCCGACTGGGTGAAGCGGTTCGAGTTGGCGACGGCGAGCCGCCGGTCCCCGCGGAACAGCGCCATCCCGACGGGCGCCGTGCCGCCGCTCGCCATCACATTGACCAGCGCGCCCCGGTTCACCTTGTCGAGATCGCGGGACAGGAGCTTGCCGGTGTCGAACACCAGGACGCGGCCGACGGATCCGGGAACGGGCGCGATCGTCGAATGGACATCTCCGGGATTGCCGCCGCGCGAGGCCACGAACAGGAACTTGCCGTTCCTCGTCTCGACGACGCGAACCGGCGAGCAGCCGGCGGCGATCGTCTGGATGATGGCGTGCTGGCCGCGCCCGGCGACCGCCTTCGCGATGTCGATCACCGTCAGCACGCCGTTGCGCGTGTTGCCGACCGTCGGCTTGCCGTATTCGTTGACGCAGCGCTCGGTGGTCAGGTCCGGATTGCCCGAGCCGGTCGGGTCCCTGAAGAGGTTCCCGCCGTAGCGGTGACCCGGCGGATAGGTGCCGACGGCGGTGCCCTCGTTGACGACGTAGAGCCGCTTGCCGTCGTGCGACACCGTCACGCCGGGAACGGTGTTGGCGCCGGGGATGTAGATGTAGGCGATCCCGGGAACCACTCCGGTCGTCTTCTTGAACTTGCCGCAGTCGGCGCGACGGACCCTGACGATGCCGACCGTTCCCGCCTCGCCCATGTTGGAATCGCGCGAGGTCGCCGCGATTCCGTACTCGTTGGCGACGAAGGCATAGGTCGGCTGTCCGCGCGGCGTGATCGCCACCGCGAAGCTGCCGGGGGAATTGCCCTGGATCGGATCCTGCTCGACGTTGACGGCGCCATCCACGGCGCATCTGCGCAGATCGGCGCGCAGGAATTCCGCGCCGTTCTGCTCGACCGCGGCGGCGATGCTCTGCGTCTTGCTCGCGTCCTGCCGGCGCCCGTTCGGGTAGACCGCGATCCCTTCGACCGTCGAGATCCCGAGTGCCGCGTAGTCAATGTACCTGCCGCCCCCGCACGGGTTCGCGAAGCCTGCGGAGGGGCTGTAGATCTGGATGCCGGCCGCCGCCGCCGTGCCTCCGAGGGAGACGAGCACGTCGCCGTTGTTGGCGAGCGCCGCGTCGACCGCGTGCCCGAACGCGGGGTAGTAGGTCGAAACGGTCTTCGGCTCGGCGACCGCCGCGCCCTGCCAAAGGCAGAGAATCAGGGCGGAGCCCGCGATCAGGTTCGCGCGCGTGGCGGTCTTCGAGAGCGGCCCCATCATTTCCTCCTTGGGGGTGCATGGCCCGATGGCCGGGGCGGAGCGCTCCCGGTCGGGTCTTCTGGCTGCGGCTTCTTAAGGGGGCATAGTCGGTCGCACGGCTCGCGCAGGCGGGCCGGACATCCGTGCCTCTTGCAAACGCCGGGAGATCCGGTGCCTTCGCCGACGCCTCATCGACGCGAGCGTAGTTCAGAATCGCGAGCCGGCACAGCGCGAAAGAAGACCCGGTCGCGGACTCCGAAAGGCGCCATTGATTTCCCGCAAGGCAAGAGACAGGATTGCCCGGAAAAACGCCTTTAGATCCATCGGAATTCGCAGGTTAGGGACATCGTCATGGCGCCGCCTTCCCACCCCAGGCCCGAGCTCTCGATCTCGCCGGAGACCGTCTGCTTCCTGATCGTCAAGGCGCGTGAGTTCGATGCGAAGGATCAGGTCACCGATCCCGACGACGGCTCCAACGCGTCCGACGACAACATGATCTCGGTGCTCGAGGACCACGGCGATGATCCGTCGATGCAGGAGATCACCGCGACGATCGACGCGCTCGACGTCGACGAGCAGGTCGACCTCGTGACGCTCGCCTGGCTCGGGCGCGGCGACTACACGGTTGCCGATTGGGACGAGCTCAGGGCGGAAGCCGCCGGCGCTCACAACAGGCGTACCGCGACCTATCTGCTCGGCATGCCGCTTCTCGGCGACTACCTCGAGGAAGGCCTGTCGATGCTCGGCCTGTCCTGCGAGGAATACGAGATGGGCCGCCTGTAGGCTGGATCCCGGTAGCTCCGCTTCACGGGCAGCGCCGCACCCAGGTATCGAGATCGAGCTTCTTGACGATCAACGCGATGTCTTTCGCTTTCGTCTCGGCGCAGACCGTGGCCAGATCGAAGGCCTTGCCTTCGTCGGCCCAGGCCTGCGGATACTCCGCGTCGAAGACCGGCTTGCCGGCCGCGCGATAGAGTGCCGCGGTGGAGCAGAAACCGAAGAGGGCGCAGTCCTCGAGCAGCAGCGCGCCGAAATGCGGCTGCAGCTTCGCCGACAGTTCCGGCGCGTTCTTCTGGACCGGGACGAGGCCGACGCCCTTCGCCTTCTTGGCCAGCGCCCTGGCGTAGCGGATGGCGTGCACCCTGCGGATCCTGAAGCCGGTGCGGTTGGCGTAGGCGTCTATATTGTCGAACTCGATCATGTCGAAGCCCTTCGCCTTGCAGCGCTTCATGCGCTTCACCATGAGCGGCAGGAACACCTTGTAGCGGGTGAAATTGAGCCAGCGCTCGTCCGGCCATTCGGGATACTTGCGGCCGATGATCGACGGCTTGCCGCGGGCGCGCTGCCTGCGATCGAGCTTGCGGAAGGCGTTCCGGTCCGGACGCCAGTTTTCCAGCGTGCCGGCGGAGATGTAGCAGATCGTCGCAGTCCCGTTCGACGCCGCGGCTGCGACGAAGCTCGCGGGCGCGTCGAACGCATCGACGTCGAGATAGTCGACGACGGGTGGCGCACCGGGCAACTCGCCGAGCAGCCAGTCCCAGATCGCGGAGGAATCGGCGGTGGCGGCGCGCACCACTGCGAACCAGGCGATCAGCGCAACGGATAGCGGCCACAGTCTCATCGCAAGCCCGCGATTGCTGTTGAAATCAGGCGCATGCTACAACGTTTTTCCTTGCGAAGGCCGGCCTTTTCCGAAGATACGTCCGGGCGCGCGACAGCGCTTTTCTCCTCTTTTGAACGAGTGCTCGCCGACAGGCTCCGATGGTCTTCAGCTCCTTCGAGTTCCTGCTGATCTTCCTCCCGGCGACGATCCTGACGTTCTGGATCGCCGGCAAGATCGACTATACGCTGTCGGTCCTTTCGCTGATCGTCGCGTCGTTCATATTCTACGGCTACTTCCGCATAGACTACACGCTGATCCTGCTCGGCTCGATCGTCGGCAACTATGCTGCCGGCCGGTACCTCCACCGCACGCGGAGCCGGCCGGTGCTGGCCGCCGCGGTCGCGATCAATCTCGCCGCCCTCGTCTACTACAAGTACTCGGCGCTTGCGGTGTGGACGCTCGCATGGTCGGTCGGTGCGCAGTGGCCGCTGCCGGAAATCCTTCTGCCGCTTGCGATCTCCTTCTTCACTTTCCAGCAGATCGCCTTCGTGGTCGATTCCTACAGCCGCACGACGGAGCGGGGCAGCTTCCTCGACTACGCGCTGTTCGTGTCCTTCTTCCCGCAGCTGATCGCCGGGCCGATCGTACGCCAGCAGGAGGTGGTGCCGGACATCCGCGACGGCAGGCTCCGGATCAAGGCCGACAATTTCGCCTTCGGCCTGTCGATCTTCGCGGCGGGCCTTGCGAAGAAAGTGCTGCTCGCCGACCAGTTCGCGGCGATCGCCGATCCCGCTTTCGATGCGGTGGCGGCGGGGCGCACCATCGGCGCGGGCGTCGCCTGGACGGGGCTCCTCGCCTACAGCCTGCAGATCTATTTCGATTTCTCCGCCTATTCCGACATGGCGATCGGCATCGGCCGGATCTTCGGGCTCAATCTGCCGCTCAATTTCGACAGCCCCTACAAGTCGCGGTCGATCGTCGAGTTCTGGCGGCGCTGGCACATGACGCTGTCGCGATTCCTGCGCGACTACCTGTACATCCCGCTGGGCGGCAATCGGCACGGGCAGGGGCGGCGCTACGCCAATCTGATGATCACCATGCTGCTCGGCGGGCTCTGGCACGGGGCAGGGTGGGCTTTCATGCTCTGGGGCGGGCTGCACGGCCTCTATCTGGTGGTCAATCACCGGCTCGAACGGGTGAACTGGGACCGGTTGCCCGGCGGCCGGGCAGTCGTCTCCGCGCTCGCCTGGCCGGTCACGTTCCTGGCCGTCATCCTCGCCTGGGTTCCGTTCCGGGCCTTCGAAGGAGCGACCTTCGTCCATTACTACAAGGCGATGCTGACGCCGCACGGCGCATTGCCTCCGGTTGCCGACGTCGCGACCGTCGCCTTCGGACTGGCGATCTGCCTGTTCATGCCGAACGTCGCGGACATCTTCCAACTGCGGCCGCGAACCGGCGAGCCGGCAAGGAAGCCCGTCGTCGCATGGCGGATGAGGCCGGGTGCGGCGCTCGTGGTAGGGTGCCTCCTCTTCGTGTCGCTCGTCTTCGTGCTCAAGGGCCGACCCTATGAATTCATCTATTTCCAGTTCTGAGCGCGGCGGGGAGCGGAGCGGCGCCTCCTACGTCGCGCTCGTCCTGCTCGTGCTGATCGGGCTCGTCGCCGGGCTCGAGGTCAGCCTGCGCGCCTTTCCCGGCCTCGCCGGCGCGAGCGACGCCCGCTACGTCCGCAAGGTGCTGGAGGAGCCCGGCCGCGACGTCATCATCGGAGACTCGCACCTGCTTCCGGTCGGCGAGCCCGAGGGGTGGATCAACCTGTCGCGCGCCGGCTACGCGCCGATGGAGCTCGGCCGCGCCCTGGCGACCCGCCTGAAGTTCCACGGCATCGACCGCGTCGTCATCGAATCCGGGCCGCAGATCCTGATGGGCGGACGCCAGTCGGAGTTCCGCGCGCTGCCGCCGGAAACGCTGACACGCCAGATCTTCCCGGTTCCCGTGCTGTCGGTCGAGCCGAGCCTCGTCGAGCCCGCATTCAAGACGGTGGTGGGCGCGGTCGGCGCCGTCGTCCCGGCCGCCCGGGCGGACGAGATCGACGAGCGGGACGTTCTCCGGCCCGCCCCGGGTCCCGGCTTCGCGCGCGCCAGGGCGAAGCTCCAGAATCCCGTTCCGAACTACCGGCGTTCCGCCGCCTGGCGGCACCACTGGGAGATCGTCGAGCGGCTCGTGGCCGCCGGCGTCGAAGTGTGCCTCGTACAGGCGCCGGTCATGGGCTCGTACCTGAAGGCCGCGCGCCGCGAGGGGATGCGGTATTTCCCGGCGCTCGCCGATCTGCGCGAGGAGGCGGCCCGCCGCGCGGTGCGCTACGTCGCAGCCGAAGAGCTCGCCTCGGACTATCCCGACGCGGTGTTCGGCAACGCCGACCACCTCTCCCGGGAGGGCGCCGCGTTGTTCTGGACCGAAGTGACCGGCCTCTGCTTTCCGGATACCTGAGGCCCCGGGTCACAGAGGCCGCTTGCGGCCCGCTTCCCACCATGCGGACAGGTGCTCGGCGACCAGGGAGGGCGAATCGTGGAAGAGCAGCGTCTGGCGGTACTGCGCGGCATGGGCGCGGCGGGCCCGCAGCACCGTGATCGCATCGAGGAAGGGCTCGATCTCCCGGAGCCCCTCGAAGCCGCCTTCCGACCCGCGGATGCGGGTCTCGAGCAGGACGAGGTCGTTGTGCTGGCCGAGATCCTCGCGCAGGTCCTGAAGCTCGCGGACCTTCGCCTTCAGGACGCGGGGCCACAGGTCGCAGAACAGGTCGAGCTGGTAGCGCCAGTGGATGACGCGCTTGCGCGCCTCGTGCAGGTCCTCCGGCAGGCGGGTGTCGAGGCCCGCGCGCAACGTCTTGCGGGCCGTCCTGTAGGTCGCGCTCAGACCGGCGACATACGGCTCCGAGTCGTCGGGGAGCTTCCAGCCCTTCACGGTCTCGCCGCAGGGCCCGAGAAGGGCCGCGACGCTGCGTGACGCCTGACGGATGCTCGCGTCGCTTGCCGCCGCGCGCGCATCGGCGTCTGCCGCGGCGCGCAGGAGCGCGATATCGGGCCGGTTCCTGCGATGGCCGTAGAATTTCTCGACAAGGTCGATCGCGTCGTGCAGGGCCTGGGTATCGCGCGCCTCCGAGAGCGCGCGCGCGGCATCGCGGGCCTGGACGTTGAGCGCCGCGTAGTCGGCGCCGATCTCCCGGCGCAGGAGGCGCAGGTAGCTGCGGAACGCCTTCAGGTTCTTGCGGGCGTCATGCACCGCCTCGTGGATATCGCCTTTCCGGGAGAGAAGCCGGGCCACCGCGTCGTGGAGCAGGCGGACCATGACGCTGCCGACGGCCGTGCCGGGCGCGCGCATCACGTCGATTCGCGCTTTCAAGGCGCGCCTCGCCGAGGAATGCCGCTTCGGGGCGACGCCAAGCGCGCCGACTTCGGTCCGGCTCCCGCCCCCGTTGCGAGCGATCTCTGCCCCAAACGCCGCAAGCTCTTGTCGCCCCTCGCTTTTCTCGAATGCTCACGCCCGAGGTTACGAACTCTATGACGTGATTGTGTCGTGAAAATCACAGCGAATCGAGGGCCGAGAAATTAATTCTCCGCGGGGCGTCATCAATGCGTCGTTGGGGTTTGCAATTCGCCGGCCGGATTGCTACATAGTCGCCACGGTCGGCATGACCGTTCTCAGACAACGATCCGGTCCACAGTCCGGCTCGTCCCTGTCGCGGGGTGGAGCAGCCCGGTAGCTCGTCAGGCTCATAACCTGAAGGTCGCAGGTTCAAATCCTGCCCCCGCAACCACCGATACCAACACTCCCGAGGAAGCCCCTCCGGGAGTGTTTGTTTTTGAAGCCTTTCCAAGGGCTTGCCGCTCCGTCCACGCTAGGATCTGTCCAAGTTCGCCATAAAGCGTGGCATCGATCTCGCCGCGTTTCTGGCCTGGAGTGAGGACGATCTTCTCAATCAGCATCCGCAGGGCCTCGGCCGCTTCCTGGCGCTCTGCGGGGCGATTCAGGGCCTGTGTGAGCTTTGCGACCTTCTTCGCGTAGATCGTTGAGGCCGTTGGTAACAGGTCTGGTTTGTCCTCCGGCGCGTCGGCCAGCAGGGCGGCCAGCTCGGCCTTGCGGTTCTCCAGCGCCGTCATCTCCCCTTTCATGCTCTCATGGAACATGCCGGCCTTGATTGCCTCGATGATTCCGCGGATGTCCTTCTCCACCTTAGCCAATTCCGCCTGCCAGGCATTGCCGTTCGAGCGGCGCTCGCGGTTCAGCCGGTTGGTTTCCTCCGCGTAGGCGCGCATGGCCTCTGCGGCGACGTCAGGTGTCATCATCCGATCCCTGAGACCTGAGAGAACGCGGTTCTCCAACTCTTCGCGCGGAATGGTGCGGCTGTTGGAACAAGTGCCTTTGCTGATATGGTTCGAGCAGGCGAAGCGGCCCGCTCCGCGCAGCGAATAGGGGCCACCGCAGCATCCGCAGAAGATCAGGCCGGAAAGAAGGGATTGGGGTCTGCGCCTGCCGTTCAGGCGGTTCTTCTTGTGGTGCTTGCGCACGGCTTCGGTGACGCTTGCATATTTCTCGGCGATGACGCCCTGACGCTCGCGCACCGCCTGCCAAAGCGCGTCATCCACGATGCGCAGCTCGGGCACCTCGCGGATCAACCATTCGCTCTCCGGGTTGAGGCGCGAGACGCGCCTGCCGGTCGACGGGTCCTTGATGTAGCGCAGCCGGTTCCAGATCAGGCGGCCGATGTAGAGCTCGTGATTTATGAGACCCGTTCCGCGTTTCACATGGCCACGGATCGTGGTGTCTCCCCACGGCTTGCCGTTAGGTCCCGGAATACCCTCTTCGTTCAGTGTGCGTGCGATCGTTCGCGGACCGATTCCTGATGCGAATTCGCGGAAGACGCGACGGATGATATTCGCCTCAGCCTCGTAGATCTCCCGGTCGCCTCGGATCGGTTCTCCTCGGGCATCGAGTTGCTTGACGACCTTGTAGCCATAGCAGAGCCCGCCACCGGACTTGCCTTCCTCCACGCGACCACGAAGGCCTCGATGTGTCTTGGCGGCGAGATCCTTGAGGAACAACGCATTCATCGTGCCCTTCAGGCCGACATGCAACTCGCTGATCTCGCCTTCCGCCAGCGTTACGATCGGTACGCCGGCGAACTTCAGATGCTTGAAGAAAGTCGCGACGTCGGCCTGGTCGCGGGAGATGCGATCCAGAGCTTCGGCCAGCACCATGTCGAACTGCCCGGCCTGGGCGTCCTGCAGCAGTGACTGGATGCCCGGACGCAAGATCATGCTCGCACCGGAGATGCCGGCATCCTTGTAGGTGCCGACGATCTTCCATTTCTCACGCTTCGCCTGCTCTCGGCAGATACGGAACTGGTCCTCGATCGAGGCCTCCCGCTGATTGTCCGAGGAATAGCGAGCGTAGAGCGCGACGCGCATCATGCAAATCCTCCGGTCATGCAACCTTGTCGAAGCGGCTCGGCCGGATCAGCACCTCGGCGGAAATCCCGAGTTGCTCATGCAAATGCCGGATCATATCGATGGACAAGCCACGCTTGCGATTGAGAACGTCGGCGACCCGGTTGCGGGGACCGATCATCGGTTCGAGGTCCTTGCGGGTGAGCCCCTGCTGCTCCATCCGAAACCGAATCGCCTCGATTGGATCGGGCGGATCCATTGGATAGTGCTTCGCCTCATAGACCTCTATCAGCGTTGCGAGCACGTCGAGGCGATCACCTTCCGGCGTGCCGCTCTTGGCGCCCCAAAGGCGTTCGACCTCTTCGAGCGCCGCATCGTAATCCGCTTCGGAGCGGATGGGTCTCAGCTCAGTCGCCATGTCTCACCTCAGCTACGTCTATCCTGTCATATGCCTTATGGGTGCCGATCCACTTGATCCAGACTATGCCCTTTTCGAAGTCGACAGCCACCACCAAGCGGTAGTCGTTGCCCTTGATGTTGAAGACAATCCGCTCGGCGTTGACGATGCTGGCCGTGGCGTAATGTCTCTTCACATCGGCGGAACTCGCCCACTCTGCCTTGCTGACTTCATCGAACCAGGCATCGAGCGCGGCCTTCACGGCCGGCTGATCCTTTTGCCCCGCGAGGCTCTCGATAAACTCCCGTAAGGTGCGGCGGGCAATGATCCTCATTTGAGCCTCTATATAGCATGTGACCATTATGGTCTCAAGGTCAAATATCGAAGCCCCGGCGGCGGTCCTGCCACCGGGGCAACATGCCTGTATGTGATGCAGCCTACGTAGGTTTGCTGCTCTTTCGCCGAGTGAGCTTTCGTTCCCGAGAATCTTGCCGCTCGAATTGTTCGCGCGCAATCTGGCGACCGATCAGACGGGCGAGACGAAGCACAGGTTCGTCCAAAGCAAGTTGCGCGTCGGCAGACCCCACCTTACCCGTGGAGTTGTGGTCTTTCGTAACCTTCCTTTCTCGCTGGGCTGCCATCACTCTCAAATTCCGCCGTCACTCGACGTGTTAATGAGAGAGCTTTCAGTCAGCGATGAAAAGTCCAACTTAGGCGAGGCGCAACAACCGGCGACTGTAGCGTGCAAATCGGCGGGACGAGTTACTAGCCATGGATCAGCCGAATAAAGCGTTGCCCTCCGAAGCCGAAGGTCACAGGTTCGAATCCTGTCGGGTGCGCCATTTCGGTTCCAAGGTGGGCACACCGCCTGCCGCCGTTTGTGCACCGGCTGCGGTGAGCGTTTTCAGAAGCGCGGTGCGCGAGCCCATGATGCGCGCTTCGGTCTTGGCGATGACCTCGATGCGCTGCGCCACAGCGCGGAGATGGTCGCGGCGGTAGCTGCCGTCGCTTTTGCGCAGACGTTTGCTTGCCGCACTGGCGAAGGCCTTCACCTTTTCCTCTGTCAGTTCAGGTCCGGCGCGTTCGATCGCACCGGCCGCCCGTTCGGCATCGGCGCGGGCCTGGTCGCGGATTGCGGAGAGTTCGGCGACGCGCCCCTTCAAGGCTGGATCGTCAAGGTCGGCTATGCCTTTCTCGATGGCTTCATAGAGTCGGACCAGCTTGGCATCGGCTTCCGAGGCGCGCTTGCGCAGTTCGGTAATGTGATGCTGCCGCCGCGCGATATAGTCTTCCCGCCGATTCAGCACTTCCGAAAGTAGGTGGGTCAGCCGACGTGGATCGAGCAGGCGCTTCTCGATGTGATCCGCCACGGCCTTGTCGAGCTTGTCCATCGGCACCGTCGTGCCGCCGCAGCCGGTGTTGCCCTGCCGGGCACGGGTCGAACAGGTGTAATAGCGATAGCGTCCACCCTTGCCGGTTCGGAGCGTCATCGCGCCGCCACAGCTTGCGCAGAAGGCGATGCCGGTCAGCAGTGTGGGACCGCTGACCGTGCGTGGCGGTGTCCATTGTGGATTGCGTGATTTGAGATGGGCCTGCACCGCTTTCCAATCGGACTTGGAGACGATAGCGGGCACCGCCATGACGACATGCTCGGATTCGGGTTTCGCGCGCCGTGTCTTGGAATCGTGCGTGTTGAAGCGATGCTCGCCGATATAGGTGGTGCGGGTGAGGATTTGATGCACGGCGGCGATGCCCCAGCGCCCGCCGTCACGGGTGCGGATGTCGCGCGCGTTGAGATGCTTGGTGATCGCCTTGAGGCCCATCGGGCCGCTGTCGCCGTCACCGCGTAGAGCGAGCCGGTAGATCAGCCGCACCGTTTCGGCATGGATCGGATCGATCTCCAGCTTCTTCTTGACCTTCGCGCCGCGCTGTTCGGCGGCAACGGTGCGATAGCCGATCGGCGGCAGCGCGCCGTTCCAGAAGCCTTGGCGCGCATTCTCCTTCATGGCGCGCAGCACATGCTTGGCGTTTTCCTTCGACTGATATTCGTCAAACAGCGCCATGATCTGGCGGATCATGTTGCTCATTGGGTCTTCACCCAAATCCTGGGTGATCGAGACGAGCCGGACATCGGCCTTGGCCAGCTTGCGGACATAGAACTCAAGCTGGAACTGGTCGCGGAAGAAGCGCGAGAAGCTATGGACCAGCACCACGTCGAACGGCGTGTCGCCATGAATGGCGGCGTCCATCATGCGCTGGAACTCAGGGCGCTTGTCGTCGGTCGCCGACTGACCCGGCTCGACATATTCGGCGACGACCTGCCAGCCTTTGGCCGCGCAATAGGCTTCGGCCTGGCGTTTCTGATCCGGGATGGAGAGGTCGTGCTCGGCCTGCCGGTTGGTCGAGACGCGAAGATAGAGCGCGGCGCGGATGGGGCGGTCCTCTGTCATCGGACACCTCCCATTCTAAGGGAGCGGGCCGAACAGCTCATCGAGAATGTCGCCGAAATAGGCTTCGATGATGCGCACTTCCGCCTCGGTGACCGGGACGATCTCCGGCCAGTCATCGGTAACGCTGACTTGTTCGTCCTCGCGGCGATGCGTCCGCTTCTCGGGCGAATCGATGCGCCCGGCATAATCGTAGAGATCGGGCGGCGCGGCCCCCATAGGCCGGCGACGCTCAATCGGTCTACAGCGGTGGTGCCGAGACTGCGCCATCCCGTCATGATCGACACGGAAAGCCCATGGTGGAACCGACCATGTGCACGCCAGGGCGCTACGCGCGTGTCAGCGTGCAAAGACAGGCGCACGGTGGGCAATGGATGCCGCCGCGTGCTCAAAGCGATCATCACGCCGCCTTCTTCAACGGCTTGGCCCGGTCGATCCGCTTCCGCTTGGTCGGATCGTGCATCGCTTCCCATAGATCGTTGCGGCGCTGGAGGTTGAGCCAGAAGTCGGGACTGGTGCCGAATACCCGCGCCAGGATCAGCGCGGTCGCGGCGGTCACGTTGCGGCGATCGTTGCACAGTTCGTTCACATGCTTGCGCTGCACGCCCATCGCCTCGGCGAGCGCCGCCTGGGTCAGTTCCATCGGCTTCATGAATTCCTCGACGAGGATTTCCGAAACGGGGGCCGGTTTGCGCTTGGTCATTAACATCGGTTCACCTCATCGGTAGCTGTGGTCGTCGAGATAGATGTCGCTGGCTTCGCCCTTGCCGCCATCCCATGCGAAGACCAGCCGCCACTGCTTGTTGACGCGGATCGAATGCAGGCCGGCGAGATTGCCGCGCAGCTTCTCGAAATGATTGCTCGGCGGTACCCGCAAATCCTGGTCGGTCATCGCGTCGTCGATCATCTGGAGCTTGCGGAACAACCGGCTTTCGAGATCGGCGGGGATGCTGCGCGAGCGCACGTCATCGACGAAGAAAGCCCGCAGCCAGTCGTCCCGAAAGCTTGCAATCATAGCCGCGACTCCATTGAGAGGACATGTACCACTCTATGGGTCTAAAAGCAAGAGAGCCGCAAAGCTACTCCAATCTGGAAGGCAGAAGGCCGCCTTGCGCTCCTTTTGGGCAGCAGCAGCCTCCGATAGCCAAGCAGGTGGCTAATTCTTGAGTTTCGGTTGACGTTGCCCCCTGAAGTGCCTCGGTTTGAACTGGACTCCGTCAGAAGGAGACGGAGATGAAGAAGAACCGATACAGTGAGGGTCAGATCATTGCGGTGCTGAAGGAGCACCAGGCAGGGATTC
>JAEWYT010000095.1 GCA_023458595.1 Pseudomonadota bacterium | reverse complement strand
AACGCTATTGTGGTGCCGCACGGTGTTGCCTCCGTTCTCGTGTCCAGTAGACGCGCCAAACGTCTGAACACGAGTAGAATCAACACCGTGCGCCCAGTCCACAAATTTAAACCGGACAGCCGTGGGCATGTCCCGGTCATCCACGTCTTTCGGACGGGAAACCCGCTCGTGGATGCCCGGAACACGGCCGGGCACGACGGCGTGCGATGGAGGAGGTTCTGTTTCCGGGCGGGATAGAGGCTCCGTCGGCCGACCGAATCGGGCGGCGGGACGTCTCATTCGCCCGCGAGCAGCGCCGTCAGCTTCCACGGCGCGTCGGTGCGCACCGCGACGATGTCGTCGATCCGCCAGGCGCTAGCTTCCTCGACGAACAGGAAGCGGAAGCGGCGCGGCTCGCCGAAATTGAGCAGGCTGACCTCTACCACGGCCTTGTTGCCGCTGATCTGCGGCGTGCCCACCATCACGTCGGAGACGTCGAAGTCCTGCCCGTCGACGAAGACGTCGAAGTCGAGCCGGCCGATGCCGTCGCGCCGGATGCGGCCGTCCTCCTCGTCGAGCAGCGCGCGAACCCGCGCCGAGAACAGCGGACGCATCTGCGGATCGGTCGGCGACGTGCCGAGCCCCGCGTTTCCGTACGTCGAATAGATCTCGCGGATGACGACGTCCGGC
Organism: Pseudomonadota bacterium; assembly: GCA_023458595.1. Classification (GTDB taxonomy): domain Bacteria; phylum Pseudomonadota; class Alphaproteobacteria; order Rhizobiales; family Tepidamorphaceae; genus Microbaculum. Next base: position 59,795 of record JAEWYT010000095.1, on the reverse strand, counting down.
GCCTGCTGGGCGAATGCCGGCGACGCGACGGCCAGGACCGCGATACACAAGAACAGCCGACCGAACCTGCGCATGGTGCCTCCGGCATGGGAAGTGACCGTCGAGTATTAGTCTCGCACAGGCTCCCGACCGGCGGTAGCTGTCCTTTTCGCCCCGGTGAATAAGTCGTTTCGGAAAAAAGAAAATTAGCCGGCTTGAACTAGATCGAACCAGGCATCCTCGTCGATCACTTCGATGCCGAGCTCGCTCGCCTTTTTCAACTTGGAGCCGGCGCCCGGGCCGGCGACGACCAGGTCCGTCTTGGCGGAGACGGAGCTTGCGACCTTGGCGCCATAGCGCTCGGCCATCGCCTTGGCCTCGTTGCGGGTGAGCCGTTCGAGCGAGCCGGTGAACACCACCGTCTTGCCGGCGACCGGCGAGCCGGACGCCCGCGGCCGCTCCGCCTCCTTCGGCGTCACCTCGGCGAGCAGCGCGTCGATCTGGTGTTCGTTGCGGGGCTCGGCGAAGAACTCGACGAGCGCGTCGGCGACCGTCTCGCCGATCCCCTCGATCGACAGGAGGTCCTGATAGGCCTCGCTGTCGGGCCCGTGATGCGCCGCCTTCACTCCGGCACGGAAGGCCTCGAACGTGCCGTAGTGGCGCGCGAGCAGCTTGGCGTTGGTCTCGCCGACATGGCGGATGCCGAGCGCGTAGATGAAGCGGTTGAGGTCGATGTCGCGGCGCTCGTTGATGGCCGCGAACAGGTTGCGGACCGACGTCGACCCCCAGCCCTCGCGGTCCTTCAGCTTCTTCAGCGACTGCGCGTCGCGCGCCTCCAGCGTGAAGATGTCGGCGGGCGTCTTGACGAGATCGTCCTCGAAGAACACCGTCACCTGCTTCTCGCCGAGGCCCTCGATGTCGAAGGCGTGGCGGGAGACGAAATGGCGCAGCTTCTCCACCGCCTGCGCCGGGCAGATCAGCGACCCGGTGCAGCGGCGCACCACGTCCTCCTTGCCCGTGCGCGGATTGATCTCGCGCACCGCATGGCTGCCGCAGACGGGGCACTTGTGCGGGAACTCGTACGGCACCGCGTCCTTCGGCCGCTTCTCCGGCACGATGCCGAGGATCTGCGGGATGACGTCGCCCGCCCGCTGCAGGATCACCGTGTCGCCGATGCGCACGTCCTTGCGGGCGATCTCGTCCTCGTTGTGGAGCGTCGCGTTGCTGACCACGACGCCGCCGACGGTCACGGGCTTCAGCTTGGCGACCGGGGTCAGCGCCCCGGTGCGGCCGACCTGGATCTCGATGTCCTCGAGCACCGTCATCGCCTTCTCGGCGGGGAACTTGTGCGCGATCGCCCAGCGCGGCGACCGTGAGCGGAAGCCCAGCCGGAGCTGCCAGTCGAGCCGGTCGACCTTGTAGACGACACCGTCGATGTCGTAGCCGAGACTCGCCCGCGTCTCCTCGATGCCGTGGTAGAAGTTCATGATCTCCGGGACCGACTTCACCAGTCGCATCAGCGGGTTGGTCGGCAGCCCCCACTCCCGGAAAGCCTCGTATACGCCCCACTGCGTGTCGGCGGGCAGCGCCCCGGTCTCGCCCCAGGCGTATGCGAAGAACTTCAGCGGCCGCGACGCGGTGATGGCCGGGTCGAGCTGGCGCAGCGAGCCGGCGGCGGCGTTGCGCGGGTTGGCGAAGAGCGGCTTGCCGTCCGCCTCCTGCCGCTCGTTCAGCTTCTCGAAGTCGGCGTGGCTCATGTAGACCTCGCCGCGCACCTCGAAGACATCGCCGAACCCGTTGCCCTTCAGCCGTTTCGGGATGTCGTGGATCGTCTTGATGTTGGCGGTGACGTCCTCGCCTTCCTCGCCGTCGCCGCGCGTCGCGCCTTGCACGAATAAGCCGTTCTCGTAGCGCAGGGCGATCGACAGGCCGTCGATCTTCGGCTCGGCGGTGAACAGCGTCTCGGCGTCGGCGGGGAGGTTGAGGAAGCTGCGGATGCGCTCGACGAAACCCTCCACGTCGGCTTCTTCGAAGGCATTGTCGAGGGAAAGCATCGGCACCTTGTGCCGCACCTTGGCGAACTTCTCCGACGGCGCCGCGCCGACGCGCAGGGACGGGCTGTCCGGCCGGACCAGTTCGGGAAAGCGCGCCTCGATCGCCGCGTTGCGCTCGCGCAGCGCGTCGTAGTCGGCATCCGATAGCCGGGGTTGGTCTTCCTGGTAGTAGAGCCGGTCGTTCTCGGCGATGGCCCCGGCGAGACGTTCGAGTTCGACGGCCGCCTCGTCCGCGGTCAGATCCTCGACCTTCTTCCTGTCCGCACCGGCCACGTCAGTCCGCTCCCGCGAGCAGCCGGCCCGCGGCCGCCCTCGCCTCCTCGGTGACGGTGGCACCGGCGAGCATCCGCGCGATCTCCTCGCGCCGGCGCGGCGGATCGAGCGGCTCGACGCGGGTCAGCACGTCGCCGCCGCGCTTCGGCGCCTCCTTGCGGATCAGCAGATGGCGGTGCGCGCGGGCCGCGACCTGCGGCGCGTGCGTGACCGTCAGAACCTGCACCCGGTCGGCGAGGCGCTGAAGCCTCACCCCGATCGCATCCGACACCGCGCCGCCGACCGCCGTGTCGATCTCGTCGAAGACGAGCGTCGGCGCGCTGCCCTTGTCGGCGAGCGCGACCTTCAGCGCCAGCAGGAAGCGCGACAGCTCGCCGCCCGAGGCGACCTTCAGCAGCGGCCCGGGATGCGTGCCGGGATTGGTCTGTACCCAGAATTCCACCCGGTCGCGGCCCTCGGGCCCGCCGCCATCGGCATCGGTCTCGACGCGGGTCTCGAACGTCGCCCGTTCGAGCCTGAGCGGGGCGAGTTCCGCCATCACCGCCTTGTCGAGCGCCCTGGCGGCCTTGCGGCGCCTCTCGGTGAGCTTCGCGGCGGCCTTGCCGTAGGCCTCCCCGGCGGCTCTGGCCGCCTTGTCGAGCCCGCCGAGCCGCTCCTCGCCCGTCTCCATCTCGGTCAGCGCGGCGCGCATCGTCTCGCGCAGGATTGCGAGATCGTCGACGACGCACTGGTGCTTGCGCGCGGCGGCCCTGAGCGCGAACAGGCGCTCCTCGGTCGTCTCAAGCTCGCGCGGATCGAAGGCGGCGGCGGCCTGCGCCCGCTCGACCGAATGGCGCGCGTCCTCGATCGCCGCGATCGCCGCCGTCAGCGCCGCGACGACGGGATCGAGCAGGTCCGGCAGGTCGCCCGCCCGCCGTTCCAGCCGGCGCAGCGCGGCCGCCATCAGCGGCACCGGCGAGCCGTTGCCGGCGACCGCCTCGCCCGCCTCGGTCAGCTCGCCGGACAGCTTCTCGGCCTGCATCATGATCTGCCGGCGCTCGGCGAGGTGGGCTTCCTCGCCGGCCTCCGGAGCAAGCATGTCGAGCTCCTCGAGCGCATGGGCCAGATAGTCGCGCTCCGACGCCGACTTCTCCAGCGCCGCGCGGGCCTCCTTCAGCGCGGCCTCCGCGGCGCGCCGGGCGCTCCACGCGGCAGCCGTGGCGGCCACGTCGGCGTCGAGATCGCCGAAGCTGTCGAGGAGCCGGCGGTGGACGGAGGGATCGACCAGCGCCCGGTCGTCGTGCTGGCCGTGGATCTCGACGAGCGTCTCGCCGAGCGTCTTCAAGAGCTGCACGCCCGCCGGCTGGTCGTTGACGAACGCGCGGGTACGCCCGTCGGCGGATTGCTGGCGGCGCAGGATGATGTCGCCGTCCGCCTCGATGCCGTGCTCGGCCAGGATCGCCCGCGCGGGATGGCCGGCGCCGACGTCGAAGACGGCCGTCACCTGGCCCCGCTCCGCCCCGCGGCGCACCAGAGCGGCATCGCCGCGTCCGCCGAGCGCCAGCGACAGGGAATCGAGCAGGATGGACTTGCCGGCGCCGGTTTCGCCGGTAAGCGCGCTTAAGCCCCCCTCGAACGCGATGTCGAGCTTGTCGATGATGACGATGTCGCGGATCGAGAGGGCGACGAGCATCGCCCGCTCACAGCGAACCGGTGGCCTTGCGGAACGCCTTACTCAACCAGGACCCCTCGTTCTCCTGCGGCTCGTAGCCGCCCTTCGACAGAAGCGAATAGGCGTCCTTGTACCAGGAACTGTCCGGATAGTTGTGGCCGAGAACCGCGGCCGCCGTCTGCGCCTCGGAGATGAGGCCGAGCGCGTAGTAGGACTCCGTCAGCCGCAGCAACGCCTCCTCGACATGCCGGGTCGTCTGGTAGTCGATGACGACCGTCTTGAAGCGGTTGATCGAGGCCAGGTACTGGTGCCGGGCGAGGTAGTAGCGGCCGACCTCCATCTCCTTGCCGGCGAGCTGGTCGCGCGCCACCTCGAGCTTGCCGCGTGCCTCGACCGCGTATTCGGATTCGGGGTACTTCTCGATCAGCTCGCGATAGGCCACCGCCGCCTTCTCGGAGCGGCCCTGGTCGCGGCCGATGTCCGGAATCTGGTTGTAGTAGGATTCCGCGATCAGATACTGCGCATAGGCGGCGTCCGACGTACCGGGATAGAGCGTCACGTAGCGCCTCGCCGAAGTGATCGCCTCGGTGTAACGGCGTGATTCGTAGTTCGTGTAGGCCGACATGATCAGCGACTTGCGCGCCCACTCCGAGTAGGGATGGATGCGCTCGACCTCGTCGAACTTCTCCGCCGCGGCGCGGAACGACCCGGAATTGGAAAGCGCCAGACCCTCGTTGTAGAGGTTCTCGGCGGGCTCCTCGTTGATGACCGCGAATTCATCCTCATCCTTGCCGAACAGGCTCTTGCAGGCCGTCAGCGACAGGCCGACGCAAAGCAGCACGGCGAAGCGGAATGCCCTCGGCCCCACTTTCGTGTTCCGTTCGGCGCCCGCGGCGCGGAATGTCTTGTCAGGCAAACGCATACTCTTCGGCTTGATCGTCAGAATGCGCATCGGCGGGCCGACGCACCCGGCGGCGGACTTTACCGCAACGCCGTTTCCCAAGCCAGTTTGGCTGACGCCCGAATTAAGCGAATTTGTGGCGCTCCGCCCATCGCCCGGAACTCGGGCGTCACGATCCCGTCAGGCACGGACGTTCGGAAGGCGGCTAATGGCCACCGAGACACGCGACGTGGCAGACGGTCCCGTCCATCGCCCGCCCGTCGAGGACGGCGGTCAGGCTGGCCACGAAGGCGGCGACGAGCAGAATGCGGATATAGAACATCATGGCACCCTCACAGGCGCGAAGGATGCGCGCGGGATCCTTGCCGTTCAACTTACCGCCGTCGGAAAAACGCGAACGTGCTTAGCTCCGGATTACCATCGCGGCGCGAGGTCGCTCGGATTCGTAAACGAATCAGGTTCGGAGGCGCTTCGGCGCCGGACCGCGAATGTCGGACCGGAAGACGAAGACGCCCGGCTAGGACACGTCGGGGCCGAACGCGGCGGCGGGCACCATCGCGCCGACTTCCGCCTGGCCCGCCTCGCGGCGCACCGTCACGGTCGACCACTCCCAAGCCGTCTCGTCGGAGAGCAGTGCCTCGACGACCGCGCAGTTCAGCCGGTGACCGCCGCGATAGCTGCGGTAATGGCCGAGGATCGGCGCGCCGGCCAGCATCAGATCGCCGATCGCGTCGAGCACCTTGTGGCGCACGAACTCGTCGGCGAAGCGCAGACCTTCCGGATTGATCACCTGATCGTCGCCGACGACCACGGTGTTCTCGAGCGAGGCGCCGAGCGCATAGCCCTTGGCCCACAACTGCTCGACGCTCGACATGAAGCCGAAGGTGCGGGCACGGGCCAGGTCGCGGGCAAAGTCGCCCGAGTCGGCATCGTAGATATAGGCCTGACGGCCGATCACCGTGTCGGCGAAGTCGATCTCGACCTCGACGCGGCGGCTGTCGCTCGGCAGCAGTTCGGCCACCGAATCGCCGATCTCGACCTTCACGGGCCTGAGAACCCTGATGTAGCGCCGCTGGGCAGCCTGCTTGCGAAGGCCGGCCTGCAGGATCACCTCGCAGAAGGCCTCGGCGCTGCCGTCCATGATCGGCACTTCGTCGCCGTCGATCTCGACGATCATGTTGTCGATGCCGAGGCCGCCGAGCGTGGCGAGCAGATGCTCGACGGTACCGATCGAGCCCGCCGCGTCGGTGCCCAGAACGGTGCTGAGCGACGTAGCGACCACGAAGCGATGGGAGGCCGGGACTTCGATGTCCGCGGTGCCTTCGCTCGAACTCTTCAGGAAGATGATTCCCGTGTCCGGTTCCGCCGGATGGAAGGTGACGGTGGAGGTGGCCCCACTATGTACCCCGACACCACTCAGCGATACGCGCTCTTTGATCGTCGTCTGCGACTGAGCTTTCATTGTCCCGCGCTTTACTGGCCTGAACACACCGCCCCCGCGGTATTTCGTGTCCAGGCTTACGTCCAACGTCACAGGGTCGTCATTTTCGCTGGGCGGGTCGAACGAAATACGCCGTTCGGATGATGCCCGCTTGTCGCGATAGCCTGCTGGTTGAACCCCCTAGGTCCGTCCACAGTTGTAGCGGCGCGCTCCCGGCCGGCCAAATCACGCTTTTTTACGATCTGTTACGCTTATCGCGCGGTTTGTAACGAAGTCTGTAACTAAGGGAGTCCGGCAGCTTTCGCCGCCGGACCCCGCAATTGTCGGCTGCAGCGCTCAGTTGGCCTGACGGCGCAGAAACGCCGGGATTTCGTACTGATCGTCGTCGATCGAGGGGCCGCGGCGCGGCGCGTTGGCGACCTGCGGCGCATGCCTGGCCTGTTCGGGATGGACCGGGCGCTGCGGCCGCTTGGCATACTCCGAAACCGGCTCCTCCATCGTCTGGGCCACCACGGGCGGCTCGACGATCTCCGAATCGTCCGATTCCTCGCGGCGGCCGAGGCCCACCTGGGCCAGTCGCTGCAGCAGGCCGGGCCGGCGGCTTTCGTGGCTGCCGGGATGGCCGCCCTGCTCGGCGGCGGCCGACTTGGCCCGGATCTCCTTCTGGGCGATCAGCGGGAAATCCTCGATCTGCGGCATGCGCGGCTGGCGGCGCTCGGGATGCATGGCTGCCGGCGGCACGAAGGCTTCCTCGTAGACCGCATGGCGCGTCTCCGCGGGCTGAGGCTCGACGGCCGGCATCGCCGGAACCGCCGGCGGCTCCATGCGGCTGATCTGCACGCCGGGATCGCGCGCGGCGACCGGCGCGGGCGCGGGGATCGGCTCGGGCGCGGCTTCCGGCTCCTGCGGGGCGAGAGCCGCCTGCACGGCGGCGACGGCCTCGACCGGCGCGGGGGCCTGCTCCTGGGCGGCGATCTGCGGGGCCTGCGCCCTGCGGGCGCGCAGCCGCTCGGTCAGCGCGGCGATCGTATCCTCTCCGGTGCGCTCGGCGAAGGACACCGCCTGGTCGATGCCGGTCGCCACCACCGAGACGCGGATGACGCCTTCCAGGCTCTCGTCGAAGGTCGCGCCGAGGATGATGTTGGCGTCCGGATCGACTTCCTCGCGGATGCGGGTCGCCGCCTCGTCGACCTCGAACAGGGTGAGGTCGTTGCCGCCGGTGATCGAGATCAGGAGGCCGCGGGCGCCGCGCATCGAGGTCTCGTCGAGGAGCGGATTGGCGATCGCCGCCTCCGCCGCCTGGATGGCGCGCTTGTCGCCGGAGGCCTCGCCCGTGCCCATCATCGCCTTGCCCATCGAGCGCATCACGGCACGCACGTCGGCGAAGTCGAGGTTGATGAGGCCTTCCTTGACCATCAGGTCGGTGATGCAGGCGACGCCCGAATAGAGCACCTGGTCGGCCATCGCGAAGGCTTCGGCGAAGGTCGTGCGCTCGTTGGCGACGCGGAACAGGTTCTGGTTCGGGATCACGATCAGGGTATCGACGTGCTGCTGCAGCGACTCGATGCCCGCGTCGGCGACGCGCATCCGCCGCTTGCCTTCGAAGTCGAACGGCTTGGTGACGACGCCGACGGTGAGGATGCCCATGTCGCGGGCCGCCTGGGCGATGACCGGGGCCGCGCCCGTGCCGGTGCCGCCGCCCATGCCGGCGGTGATGAAGACCATGTGCGAGCCGCCGAGATGGTCGTTGATCTCGTCGATCGCCTCTTCCGCCGCCGCGCGGCCGACTTCGGGCTGGGAGCCCGCGCCGAGGCCCTCGGTGATCGCCACGCCCATCTGCACGATGCGCTCGGCCGACGACAGCGTCAGCGCCTGCGCGTCGGTGTTGGCGACGACGAAGTCGACCCCCTTGAGGCCGGACTCGATCATGTTGTTGACGGCGTTGCCGCCGGCGCCGCCGACCCCGAAAACGGTGATCTTGGGCTTCAGCTCGGTCAGATCCGGCATCTTCAGGTTGATCGTCATGGCACCCTCGCGTCCTTTACTTGTGTCCCTTGCGCCCGACCCCCGGGCTACTCATTCCCGGCCTGCCGCCCCGCGGCCCCGGTAACGACTCTAGAAGCTGTCCCTGATCCAGTTTCCCACGCGGGCGAAATAGCCGTCGCCGGCCGCCGCCGCGCCGATCCTGCCGCCCGAGCGCCCGCCGGAGCGGTCGTGTCGTTCGATGTCGGCAAGCTGCGGGTAGACCAGGAGGCCGACCGTCGTCGCGAAAGCCGGGCCTCGCCCCGAGTCCGGCATGCCCGAGACCCCGAGCGGCCGGCCCATGCGGACCTGGTAGCCGGTGATGCGCTCGGCGAGATCGGTGACGCCCGGAAGCTGGCTCGCGCCGCCGGTCAGGACCGCGCGCTGGCCGCTCAGCGCGCTGAACGGCGTCGCCCTCAGCCGGTCGCGGACCAGCTCGAGGATCTCCTCGACCCGCGGGCGGATAATTTCGGTGACGACCGAGCGCGGCACCTGGTTGGCGCCGGGATAGTCGCCCTCGCCGACGAGCGGCACCGAGATCATGTCGCGGTGGTCGAGCCCCGAGCCGATCGCCGAGCCGTAGAGCGTCTTGATGCGCTCGGCCGCCTCGATCGAGGTCGACAGGCCGCGCGCCAGATCCATCGTCACGTGGTGGCCGCCGAGCGCGATCGCGTCCGCGCAGACGAAGCGGCCGTAGGCGAAGACGCCGAAGGTCGTCGTGCCGCCGCCCATGTCGATGCAGGCGGAGCCCAGCTCCAGCTCGTCGGCGGTGAGCGCGGCGAGGCCCGCCGCATAGGGGCTCGCGACGACCGCCTCGACGTTCAGGTGGCTGCGCTCGACGCAGAGGATCAGGTTGCGCACCGGCGCCGCCTGGGCGGTGACCAGATGCATGTCGATGCCGAGTTCGCGGCCGACCATGCCGCGCGGATCGGAAATGCCCCCGGCGGAATCGAGCGAGAAGGCGATCGGCAGCGAGTGCAGGACGACGCGGTCGGGCTGCACGGTATGGGTTCGGCCGGCCTCCAGCACGCGGCGGATGTCGTCGTCGCTGACGGAATCGCCGGAGACGGAGACGGAGGCGGCATAGTGGTCGCTCTCGAGCCTGCCGGACGAAACGTTGACGACGATGCTCTCGACCGTCACGCCGGCCATGCGCTCGGCGGAGTCGACGGCGAGCCGGATCGCGCGCTCCGCCTGTTCCATGTCGGTGATGGCGCCGCGCTTCACGCCGGTCGCGCGCTGCTGGCCGACGCCGACCACCTCGATCGAATGGGTGCGTCCGGCGAGCTCGGATTCCGCGCGCTGCGGGCGCAGCCGCGCGATCAGGCAGCAGATCTTGCTCGAGCCGATATCGAGGACGGCGATCGTCTGCGCGCGCCCGGGCGGCAACGGACGGGCACGCGGCAGCCAGTGGTTGCTACGTCCGCTCACGTGTCCTGCCCCTTCCGCTTCGCGCCCGTTCCCTTGGATTTCAGCGCAGCCTTGCGCTGCATCGCCGCCTGGTCGGAGAGCCTGACGACGACGCGGTCGGACAGGCGCAGGTCGACCAGCGTGATGTCGCGGGCCATCAGGCCCTGCTTCGCCGTCAGGTCGTCGAGCTCGGCCAGTGCGGCCGCCGCGTCCTTCTCCGGCAGACGGACCTCGACGCCGTTGTCGAGCATCAGGTTCCAGCGCCGGTCGGCGACGCGCACCGCCGCGCGAAGGCGCGTGGCGACGGAGGGATGCGGCGCGACGAGCGCCATCAGGTCGCCCGCCCGCTTGTTGGCGCCGGAGCCGACGACGAGCGGCAGGCCGGCGAAGCGCTCGTCGGCGAGTTCGCCGATCACCTCGCCGTCGCGGTCGATCAGCGAGACGATGCCGGCGAGCTGCCACAGCGCATAGGGCTCGCGTTCGACGAGGTCGATGCGCAGCGTGCCGGGGAACAGCTTCTGGACGGTGGCGCTCTTCACCCAGGCGATCTCGGAGAGGCGCTTGAGCGCCCAATGGGCGTTGAAGGTCAGGAGCGACGTCGAGTCGCCGATCTCGAGCGCCCGCAGGACGTCGCTCTCGCTCACCTCCTTGTGGCCGGTGATGACCACGGTCTGGATGCCGAAGCCGGCGCGGGCGGTGGCGTAGTCGGCGGCGACGAAGGCGCCGTGGCGGATCTCGGCCATATGGTCGCCGGCGACCGCCCCGAAGACGCCGGTGGCGGCGAACAGGGCGGCGACGCCGTATAGGCCGGCGCGGCTGGGAAGCGTTACGTCGTCGAAGGCACCGAGCAGGCGCTGGAAGAGCCCCGGGCGCGCGCGACGGCGCGGCATCGGCTGCACGACCGGGTGCATATCGGAATGGACGACGCGCCGCTGGCCGTCCGGTCGGCCGCGTCCCTGTCTTCCCCCGGTTTTCCGCTGGCTGCCGCCTAGCGATTGCACGATGCGTCCTCCACCATCCAGCGCATGAGTTCCCCGAACGAGTGCCCGGCATGGGCCGCGATCTCGGGGACAAGCGATGTCTCGGTCATGCCCGGCTGGGTGTTGACTTCGAGACACACGAGGCCCGTCGTACCTTCTGCCCGGTCGTCGTAGCGAAAATCCGCTCGGCTCACGCCGCGACAGCCGAGCACTTGATGCGCCTTCAACGCCAGCTTCTGCACCTCTTGGTAAATTTTCGGTTTAATTTCGGCCGGCAGCACATGCCTGGATCCGCCCGGACCGTACTTGGCGGTGTAGTCGTAGAAGCCCTGCGCGGGCACGATATCGATGACTCCGAGGGCCACGTTTCCCATGACGGCGCAGGTCAATTCCTTGCCGGCAATATATCTTTCGGCGAGCACGTAGTCGCCGAAGGCCCAGTCCGAGGAAAAAAGTTCCTGCGGCGGGTGCGCCTGGTCCTCGCGGACGATGAACACGCCGACGCTCGAGCCCTGTGATTCGGGTTTGATGACATAGGGCGGCGGGAAGACGTGTGATTCGGCCGCCTTCAGCCGATGCACCACCTTGCCGTCGGCGATCGGGATTCCGGCCGCCTTGAAGATCGTGCGCGAGTGGCCCTTGTGCATGGCCAGCGCCGAGGCGAGCACGCCGGAATGGGTGTACGGGATGCCCATGATCTCGAGCATCCCCTGCACCGTTCCGTCCTCGCCGTAGGGCCCGTGCAGGGCGTTGAACACGACGTCGGGCTTCACCTCGGTGAGCTTCACCGCGAGATCGCGGTCGACGTCGATACGGGTGACCCGGTATCCCTCGCCCTCGAGCGCATCGGCGCATTCCTTGCCCGACACGAGGCTCACCTCGCGCTCCGCCGACCATCCCCCCATCAGAACCGCGACATGCTTGCTCATTGTTCGTTTCTCCCGTCTCGGTTCTTCGTTGCCCGGTTGTTCCCGCGCACGGCCTTCGCAGCTCCGCACAGCCTCGTGCCCCGGACTTGATCCGGGGCCCAGCGCAGCCGTGCCACGCGGGCGGACGCCTGAAGACAGCGCGCCTTCGGCGGATCGTTACGCCGGGTTCCGGATCGCATTCCGCTCTCGTTCGCTCGCTGCATTCGCCCGGAAAACGCGGAGTGAACCGCTGCGCCGTCCCTCACGCCGCTACCCCGATGCGCTTGATTTCCCAGTCGAGCTCGATGCCGCTCGCAGCCTTCACCCGGGCGCGCACCGTCTCGCCGAGCGTCTCGATGTCGGCGGCTGTGGCGTCGCCCGTGTTGATCAGGAAGTTGCAGTGCTTCTCGGAGACCTGCGCCCCGCCGATCGTCATCCCCCGGCACCCGGCGGCGTCGATCAGCTGCCAGGCCTTGCCGCCCGGCGGGTTCTTGAAGGTCGAGCCGCCGGTGCGGCTCTTGATCGGCTGCGAGGATTCGCGCCGCTCGGTGATCTGGTCCATCTCCGCGGCGATCTCCTCAGGATTGCCCTCGCGCCCCTGGAACAGGGCCTCGGTGAAGATCCAGTCGGCCGGCGCGCCGGAGTGCCGATAGGTCATGTTCAGATCGGCGACGGGCACGACGTGGATGTTGCCCTGCCGGTCGACGGCGCGCACCTCGATCAGCACCTCGACGGTCTCCCCGCCGTAGGCGCCGCCGTTCATGCGCAGCGCCCCGCCGATCGAGCCCGGAATGCCGCGGAAGAACGAAAGCCCGGCGATTCCCGCGTCGGCAGCCGCGCGGGCGACCTTGACGTCCGGCACGATGGTTCCGGCGCGGACACGGAACCCCGGCTCGACCGTCACGTTGCCGAAACCCCGGCCGAGCCGGATGACGACGCCCGGCACGCCGCCGTCGCGCACGATCAGGTTGGAGCCGAGCCCGATGACGACGACCGGCAGGTCCGGATCGGCGTGCTTCAGGAAATAGGCGAGATCGGCCTCGTCCTCCGGCGTGAACAGGACCTGCGCCGGCCCGCCGACGCGGAACCAGGTGATCGGCGCGAGCTCGGCGTTCGCGGCAAGACGCCCGCGCAGCTCCGGCATGCGGGCGCGCAGCTCGGCCGTGATGTCCGCGAAACTCATGCGGAGACTCCTTCGGTATTCGTCTTGAGCTGTTCGGGCAGCGCGTGCGCCCACTGCGTGATCGAGCCGGCGCCGAGGAAGATCACGAGGTCGCCGGGCTTTGCGAGCGCGGAGATTTCGCGGGCGAGCGCGTCGGGGCCAGCGAGCGCGCGGGCGTCCTTGTGGCCGGCGGCTTCGATCGCGGTGACCAGCGCGTCGCGGTTCGCCCCGTCGATCGGGTCCTCGCCGGCCGCGTAGACATCGGCGATGAAGATCGTGTCGGCCTCGGCGAAGCACCGGCTGAACTGGTCGAACAGGCTCGAAAGGCGGGTGTAGCGGTGCGGCTGCATGATCGCGATCACGCGACCGGAACCCGGGGAGTCCTCGACGGCGCCGCGGGCGGCCTTCAGCACCGCGGCGATCTCGACGGGATGGTGGCCGTAGTCGTCGTAGATCCTGACGCCGTTCCATTCGCCGGTGAAGGTGAAGCGCCGCTTCACCCCCTCGAAGCCCGCCAGAGCCTCGACGATCGCCGCGGGCGGAATGCCGATCCGCCGGGCGATGGCGATGGCGCCGGTCGCGTTCAGCGCGTTGTGGCGGCCGGGCATCGGCAGACGGATATCGTCGATCCGCTCGACCTTGCCGCTCGCCCTGTCGGCGATCTCGACGGCAAAGCGCGTGCCGCCCGCGTCGTGGCTGAAATCGACCAGACGAGCGTCCGCGTCGGCGCTCTCGCCGTAGGTGACGATCGTGCGGTCGGTGAGCGTGCCGGCGAGTTCCCGCACGGTCGGATGGTCGATGCACAGCGCCGCGAAGCCGTAGAACGGCAGGTTCATCACGAAATCGCGGAAGCCCTGCTTGATCGCCTCGAACGTATGCCAGTGGTCCAAGTGCTCTGGATCGATGTTGGAGACGAGCGCGATCTCGTTCGGGAATTTCAGGAACGTGCCGTCGGACTCGTCCGCCTCGATGACGAACCAGTCGCTTTTTCCCAGCCGCGCATTGGTGCCCCAAGCGTTGATGATGCCGCCGTTGACGACGGTCGGATCGTAGCCCGCGCCCTCGAGCAGCGTCGCCATAATCGTCGTCGTCGTGGTCTTGCCGTGCGTGCCGGCGAGCGAGATGCCCCGCTTGCCCCGCATCAGCTCGGCGAGCATCTCCGCGCGGCGGATCACCGGGATGCGCCGCGACCGCGCCTCGACCAGTTCCGGGTTGTCCGGCTTCACCGCGGTCGAGATGACGACGACGGCCGCCTCTCCGACGTTCGCCGCCGCGTGGCCGACCGTGACCGTCACACCCTTGGCCCGGAGCCGCTCGACATTGGCCGAGTCCGCCTGGTCGCTGCCCTGCACCGCGTAGCCGAGATCGGCGAGCAGCTCGGCGATGCCGCTCATGCCGATACCGCCGATGCCGACGAAATGGATGGGCCCGGTGTCGCTCGGCGGTCTCATCGCGATGCCCCCAGGCGCGGGACTCGCCGCACGCACCCCCTCACCCCACCCTCTCCCCCTTTCAGGGGGCGAGGGAGAGCCTGGGCGAGCGCCGGGCCGGACCGACCTCCGTCGCAAGGGGTCGGCCGTATCTGACCGCCGGCGCGGCGAACACCTCCCTCTCCCCTCGGGGAGAGGGATGGGGTGAGGGCCCGCTGCCGTCCGACACTCCGCCGAGCCCGCCGCACGCACCTCGTCACCCCGCCCTCTCGCCCTGTCAGGGCGCGAGGGAGAGCCGGGGCAAGCGCCGAGACGAACCGGCTTCCGTACATGGACAACCGCATCGCGACGTCGGCGCGGCATATGCCTCCCTCTCCCCGGCGGGGAGAGGAATGGGGTGAGGGCCCGTGACCGAAGCGTTCGAACGCGGCGAACGTCATGCCACCGCCCCCTTCAGTTCCGCCGGTATCGCCCGCCCCTCTGCCAGCGCCTCGACCACGTCGGCGAGCGTCTCCGCCGCGCGCGGGTTGCCGACGGCCTTTGCCGCCTCGGCCGCGGCGGAGAGCATCGCCGGATTGTCCATGCGGGTGGTCAATTCCTCGGCAAGCCGGTGCGGCGTGAACGAGGGCTGCGGCATCAGCCAGCCGCCCTTGGCCTGCGCCAGAGCCGTCGCGTTCAGGAGCTGGTCGTTGTCGATCGCGTGCGGCAGCGGCACCAGGATTCCCGGCCGGCCGATGACGGCCAGCTCGGCGACCGTGCTCGCGCCCGAGCGCGAGACGACGAGATGGGCGTCGGCGATGCGCCTGGGAAGGTCGCCGAAGAACGGCGCGAGCTCCGCGTCGACGCCGATCGCCTCGTAGCCGGCGCGTACCCGCTCCATGTCCTCCTCGCGGCACTGCTGCACGAGCTTCAGCCGCCCCCGGTGCGCCTCGTCGAGACGGGCGATCGCGCCAGGCACCACGTCGGAGAAGATGCGCGCGCCCTGGCTGCCGCCGAAGACGAGCAGGCGGAACTCGCCACCCGGCTCGGGCGCGACATAAGGAGACGCTGCCTCGATCACTGCGGCGCGGACCGGCGCACCGGTGCGCACCGCCTTGGCGGCATTGCGCTCGCCGAGCATGTGGACCTTCGGGAAGCTCGTCGCCACGATGTCGACCCGGTCGGCGAGCATCCGGTTGGCGCGGCCCATCACGGCGTTCTGGTCGTGGATTACGGTCTTCACTCCCCTCAGCGAGGCCGCGATCACCGGCGAGACCGTCGGATAGCCGCCGAAGCCGACGACGACGCGCGGCTTCAGCCTTCCCGTCAGGAACCACGCCCGGACGACGCCGACGCCGAGCACGGCCATCGTCTTCGCGTAGCTCAGGACGTTGCCGCCGCGCACGGTGGCGGCCGGGATGATGTGCATCTCCTGCGCGGGGAACTTGCCGCCGTAGCGGTCGCCGCGCTCGTCGGTGACGAGATCGACGCGCCAGCCGCGCGCGATCAGCACCTCGGCGAGCGCCTGCGCCGGGAACAGGTGGCCGCCCGTGCCGCCGGCGGACAGGAGAACGAGTCCCTTCCCGCTCATGCCGGCGTCGCCCCCGCGTGCGCGCCGGGATGCCGCCGATGCGGCGCCGGCAGGTCGTAGAGCACCGGCTCGGTCTGCGGCCGCCGGCGGGTGAGCCCCAGCACCATGCCCATGGCGTAGGCGAGCGACAGGATCGACGAGCCGCCGTAGGAGACGAAGGGCAGCGTCATGCCCTTGGCCGGCATCAGGTGCAGGTTCACCGCCATGTTGATGACCGACTGAAGGCCGAACAGCACGATCAGCCCGGTGATCGCGAGCTTCAGGAAGGGATCGGTTTCCTTGAGCGCCTGCATCAGCCCGCGCAGCACGATGAAGGCGAAGGCGGCGACCAGGATCAGGCAGACGACGATGCCGAATTCCTCCGCCGTCACCGCGAAGATGAAGTCGGTGTGGGAATCCGGCAGGCTCTGCTTCACCGTGCCCTCGCCCGGGCCGCGCCCCAGCCAGCCGCCGCGCACGAAGGACTCGATCGCCGTGTCGATCTGGAAGGTGTCGCCGGACTCTGGGTTGAGGAACCGGTCGATGCGCCCGCGCACGTGCGGCACGAACGTGTAGGCGGTGACGATGCCGCCGACCCCGATGCCGCCGAGCATGACGATCCACAGCCACGACATGCCGGCGGCGAAGAACAGCGCGCCCCAGACGAGGACGGCGAGCATCGTCTGCCCGAAGTCGGGCTGCGGCACGAGCAGGCCGACGAAGGCGACGAGCATCAGGATGGCCATCAGGTTGCCCGGCATGTCCGGCCGCTTCATGCGCTCGGAGAACGCCCAGGCGACGAGCACGACGAAGGCCGGCTTGACGAATTCGGAGGGCTGCAGGGCGAAGCCCATGATCGAGATCCAGCGCCGCGCGCCCTTCACCTCCGGTCCGACGAACAGCGTCAGCACCATCAGCACGATGCCGACGAGGAAGACGGCGAGCGCGGTGCGCCGGATCTGGCGCGGGTCCATCATCGACACGCCGATCATCAGCGCGATCGCCGGGGCGACGAACATCGCGTGGCGCTTGACGAAGTGGAAATAGTCGAGGCCGAGCCGCTGGGCGACCGGCGGGCTCGCGGCGAGCGACAGGACCAGGCCGCCGAGGATCAGCGCCAGGATCGCGCCGAGCAGCACCCGGTCGACCGTCCACCACCAGCGTGCGATCAGCCGCTCGTCGGTGCGCGAGAACATCAGGCGGCCTCCTTGGATTTCAGCGTCACCCCGTCGAGCCCGGCGACGAGCTTGCGGAAGGCGTCGCCGCGCGCCTCGAAATCGGCGAACTGGTCGAACGAGGCGCAGGCCGGCGCGAGCAGGACCACCGGCTCCAGCGCCTCGTCGTTGGCGGCGGCGCTCGCGGCGGCGGCCACGGCGGTGGAAAGATCGCCGCTCGTCTCGTGCGGCACCTGGTTGCCCAGCGTCGCGGCGAAATCCCCGGCCGCCTCGCCGATCAGGAACGCGCGCCTCACCTTCGGGAAGAAGCCCCTCAGCGGCTCGATGCCGCCCGACTTCGCCCGCCCGCCGGCAATCCAGTAGATCGTCGCGAAGCTCGCGAGCGACCGTGCCGCAGCGTCCGCGTTGGTCGCCTTGGAGTCGTTGACGAACAGCACCTTGCCCCGCCGGCCGATCTCCTCCATCCGGTGAGCGAGACCGGGGAAGCTCTTGAGCCCGCTGGCTATTTTGGCGGACGCCAGCCCAACGGCAAGCACCGTGGCGACGGCGGCGACGGCGTTCTGCGCGTTGTGCTCGCCGCGCAGCGCGCCGATGCCGGCGAGGTCCGCGATCTCGGTCTCGGCGTCGCCGGAGGCCGAGACGATCTTCGAGCCACGCAGGAAGACGCCGAAGCCGAGTCTGTCGCGCGCCGAGACGCGCACGACCCGCGTGCCGGCCTTCTCGGCGGCGTCGGCGATGCCGCGTGTCCAGTCGTCGTCGACGGCGATCACCGCGGTCTCCGCCCTCTCGGCGATCCGCGCCTTCACCTCGGCGTAGTGCTCGAGGCTGCCGTGCCGGTCGAGGTGATCGGGGGTGACGTTGAGCAGGACGCCGACGGACGGCGTCAGCGTCGGCGTCAGGTCGATCTGGTAGGAGGACAGCTCCAGCACGTAGGCGCGGCCGTCGCCGAACGGCTCCAGGCTAAGCACCGCCGTGCCGATGTTGCCGCCGACGGCGACCGGCCGGCCGGCGGAGCGGATCAGATGGCCGATCAGCGCCGTCGTCGTCGACTTGCCGTTGGTCCCGGTGATGGCTACGACCGGACAGGCCGGATCGAGCGCCGCCCGCTCGCGGAAGAACAGCTCGGTATCGCCGATGATCTCGACGCCCGCCGCCTTCGCCTTCTCCACCGTCCAGTGCGGCGCGGGATGGGTCAGCGGCACGCCGGGCGACAGCACCAGCGAGTCGAATCCGGTCCAGTCGGCCTCGCGCAGGTCGGCGACCGGGAAGCCCTGCTCGCGCGCCTGCGCCACGCGCGGCGCCGCGTCGTCCCAGGCGGCCACGTTCGCCCCGCCCGCCATCAGCGCGCGCACGGCGTCGAGACCCGAGCGCGCCAGCCCGAAGACGGCGACGCTGCGACCCTCGAATGTGGTGACCGGGATCATGTCCGCCTCACCTCAGCTTCAGGGTGGAGAGGCCGATCAGCGCCAGCACGAAGGCGATGATCCAGAAGCGGACGACGACCTGCGGCTCCTTCCAGCCGAGCTGCTCGAAATGGTGGTGGATCGGCGCCATGCGGAAGACGCGGCGACCGGTCAGCTTGAAGGAGACGACCTGAACGATCACCGAAACCGCCTCGAGCACGAACAGGCCGCCGACGATCGCCAGCACGATCTCGTGCTTGATGGCGACCGACACGGAGCCGAGCATGCCGCCGAGCGCCAGCGACCCCGTGTCGCCCATGAAGATCGAGGCCGGCGGCGCGTTGAACCACAGGAAGCCGAGCCCCGCCCCGATCAGCGCCCCGCAGAGCACCGCGAGCTCGCCGGTGCCGGGCACGAAGTGGATCTGCAGGTACTCCGAAAAGACCGCGTTGCCGACGAGATAGGAGAAGGCGCCGAAGGTGCCCGCCGCGATCATCACCGGCACGATGGCGAGCCCGTCGAGACCATCCGTCAGGTTCACCGCGTTGCCCGCTCCGACGATGATGAAGGCGCCGAAGGGGATGAAGAACCAGCCGAGGTTGAGGACGAAGTCCTTGAAGAAGGGGAAGGCGAGCGAAGTCGAGAACGGCTGGACGCCGACCCGCGACACCGCGAAGACGGCGAGCCCGGCCACGAGGAACTCGAGCGCCAGCCGCTGCCTTCCGCCGAAGCCCTTGGAGGAGGATTTCGTCACCTTGAGATAGTCGTCGTAGAGGCCGATCAGGCCGAAGCAAACGGTGACGAACAGGACGATCCAGACATACGGGTTCGTCAGGCTGCCCCACAGGAGCACCGAGAACAGGAAGCCGGTCAGGATCATCAGGCCGCCCATCGTCGGCGTGCCCTGCTTGGCGATCAGGTGGCCGGCCGGCCCGTCCTCGCGGATCGGCTGGCCCTTGCCCTGGCGCACGCGCAGCGAGCGGATGATCGCCGGGCCGAACAGGAAGACGAAGACGAGCGCCGTCATCATCGCCGCCCCGGTGCGGAACGTGATGTAGCGGAACACGTTGAACAGCGGCACCGTATCGCCGAAATTGCCCAGAAGCTCGAACATCAGTCAGCCAGTCCCCGTGCCATCGTGCTCATGCCTCCACCGTCTCGGCGGGCGCGAAACGCGTGCGCAGGGCTTCGACCACCGGCCCCATCCGGCTGCCCAGCGATCCCTTGACCATCACCACGTCGCCCGCCCGCACCTCGTCGAGGAGCGGGGCGACGAGATCCTTCGGATCCGCAGCGTATGTCCCGCGCCGGAACTCCGGCACCGCCTCGTGCAGCGCCTTCATGAACGGTCCGGAGGCGAACAGGAGGTCGACGCGGGCCTCGTCCACCGGCCCGGCAAGGTCCCGGTGCAGCGTTTCGGACGCCTCGCCCAGTTCCCGCATGTCGCCGAGCACGGCGATCCGCCGCCCGCGGAAGCCGGGCTCGGTCCCGCCGAGCAGGGCCAGCGCCGCCCGCATCGAGGCCGGATTGGCGTTGTAGCTCTCGTCGATCACCGTTATGTCGCCACCCGCGACGGCGAGCCGGAAGCGCGCGCCGCGCCCCTTCGGCGCCGTCATGCCGGCGAGCGCCAGCGCGGCGAGCGCGAGGTCGGCGCCGGCGAGCTTCGCCGCGGCGAGCACGGCCAGGCTGTTGCCGACGAAATGCCTGCCTGGCGCTCCGAACTTGTAGGTGACGTCGGTACCGAGGATGTTCGCCGAGACGCAGGAGCACTCGCTCTTCAGCGCGACCCGTTCGAGATGCGCGTCGCAGCCCGCCTTCTCGCCGAAGGAGACGATGCGCACACCCGCCGCTCGCGCCTTTCCGGCGAGCCGGTCGAACTGCGAGTTGTCGGCGTTGAGCAGGATGACGCCTCCCGGCTCGATGCCCTCGATGATCTCGCCCTTGGCGTCGGCGATCTTCTCGACGGTCCCGAAGAACTCGAGATGCACCGGCTCGACGGTCGTGACGATGGCGATGTGCGGGCGCACCTGTTTGACCAGCGCGGAAATCTCGCCCGGCGCGTTCATGCCGAGCTCGAACACGCCGAACTCGGTGTCGGCCGGCATGCGGGCGAGCGTCAGCGGCACGCCCCAGTGGTTGTTGTAGGAGGCGGCCGAGGCGTGCGTGCGACCCGACGGCGTCAGCGCGAGCCTGAGCGCCTCCTTGGTGCCGGTCTTCCCGACGCTGCCGGTGATGCCGATGATCTTCGCCGTCGACCGCGCCCGCGCCGCCTGGCCTAGCTTGCGCAGCGCGTCGAGCACGTCCGGAACGACGACGAGCGGACCCGCCGCGGGGTCAAAGCGCGCCGCATGGTCTTCGCCGATCACGGCGACGGCCGCGCCCTTCTCAAGCGCGGCCTCGACGAAGTCGTGGCCGTCGAGCCGGTCGCCCCTGATGGCGAAGAAGGCATCGCCCGTTTCCAGGGTCCGGGTATCGATCGAGATGCCGCTGACGTCGCCCGCGTCCGCCCCCGCCGACCGTCCGCCGGTGCCGGCGAGGAAGTCCTGCGCGGTCCAGAGAATGCTCATGCCGCCGCCTCCCGGGCGAGCGCGCCCTTGACGACCTCGTGGTCCGAGAACGGCAGCACCGTGTCGCCGACCGTCTGGCCGGTCTCGTGCCCCTTGCCGGCGACGAGCAGGATGTCTCCCGACTTCAGCGCGGCGACGGCCGTCTCGATCGCGCGGAGACGGTCGCCGATCTCGATCGCCCCCGGCGCCTGCGCCAGGATCGCCGCCCGGATCGCCGCCGGATCCTCCGAGCGCGGGTTGTCGTCGGTGACGTAGACGACGTCGGCATTCTCCACCGAAGCCTTGCCCATCAGCGGCCGCTTGCCGGTGTCGCGGTCGCCGCCCGCGCCGACGACGATCAGGAGCCGGCCGCTGGCGAACGGGCGCAGCGCCTGCAGCGCGTTGACGATCGCGTCGGGCTTGTGGGCGTAGTCGACGAAGACGAGCGCGCCGCCGCTCGTCTCGCCGACGAGCTCGAGCCTGCCCTTCGCCCCTTCCAGTTTCTCGAGTGCGCCGAGCGCGGCGTCGGCAGCCATGCCGGTCGCGATCGCGAGCGCCGCGGAGACGAGCGCATTGGACACCTGGAAGCCGCCGACGAGCGGCAGCAGCACCTCGCGCGCGCCGCCGCCAGCATCGAGCCTCAGAACCTGCCGGAACCCGTCGGGCATCGCCGAGAGAAGCCGGATCGCCTCGCCCGCCCTGCCGACCGTCAGGACCTTCAGGCCCCGCCGCTTCGCGACCTCGACGACACGCGCCGATTCGGGCCGGTCCGCGTCAACCACCGCCGCGGTTCCGTCGGGCAGCAATTCCTCGAAGAGCCGCAGCTTCGCGGCGAAATAGGCCTCGACCGTCGGATGGTAGTCCATGTGGTCGCGGCCGAGATTGGTGAAGGCGCCGGCCGAAAAGCGCACGCCGTCGAGGCGGCGCTGGTCGAGGCCGTGGCTGGAGGCTTCGAGTGCCAGGTGCGTGACCCCCTCCCGGGCGAGCTCGGCGAGGAGCGCGTGCAGCGCGACCGGGTCGGGCGTCGTCAGCGAGCCGTAGGTGGTCGTCTTCGGCGAAACGACGCCGATCGTGCCGAGGCTCGCCGCCTCATGGCCGGCGGCTGCGAAGATCTGCCGCGTGAAGGAGGCGACCGAGGTCTTGCCGCTGGTGCCGGTCACCGCGACGACGGTCTCCGGCTGCGCGCCGGAGAAACGCGCGGCGGCGAGCGCCAGCGCCCGGCGCGGATCGCCCGCGCGGATCACCGGAACGTCGACGTCGAGGTTCGCGTCGCGCGCGGCGAGCACCGCGGCGGCGCCGGCCGCCGCCGCGTCGCGGGCGAAGCGCGCGCCGTCGGTCCGGCTGCCGGCGAGCGCCACGAACAGACAGCCGGGCCGCACCGTCCGGCTGTCGGCGGTGAGCCCGGTTATCTCTATGGCGCGCCAGGCGTCCGGATAGGCGTCGACGTCGGCTAGAAGGGCATGAAGCTCCATGGAATATGCCGGGTTCTGGTCGTCTGCGAGTTCATGTGCGTAGTCGTCGTTTTCATTGTTCTCGCGCGTCTTCTCAGTAGGACACGCTCAGGATCTTGTTCGGATCCACCGGCGCCATGTCCGGCACGACGCCGAGGATCGGCGCGACACGGGCGATGATGTTTCCCGCCGTCGGCGCGACGTTCCAGCCGGACGTGCGGTAGCCGTGTGTCTCCTTGATGCCCTGCGGTTCGTCAAGCATCACGAAGACGAGATATTTCGGGTCGGTCGTCGGGAAAGTCGACAGGAACGTCGTCAAGACCTTGTTGCCGGAATAGCGCCCGTTCACGACCTTTTCCGCCGTGCCGGTCTTGCCGCCGACATTGTAGCCGGGCACGTCGGCCTTCTTGGCGGTGCCTTTTACCACGTTAAGTCGCATAAGATAGCGCATCTTGTCGCTCGTCTGCGGCTCGATCACCCGCCTGGCGAGCTTCGCGGCATCGGCCGCCGTGCGCGGCGTGAACGTCGGGGGAACGAGTTCGCCGCCGTTGACGAGCGCGGCGCCGGCGACGACCGCCTGCAGCGGCTCGATCGAGATGCCGTGCCCGAAGGCGATCGTCATGGTGTTCACCTCTCTCCAGCGTTCCGGGACGATCGGAGCGCCGGATTCGGGCAGTTCGGTGTTCAGCCGCTCGAAAAAGCCGAGTTTCTTCAGGAACGCCTGGTGACCGGGCACTCCGACCGCCATCGCCATGCGCGCCGTGCCGATGTTGGATGAATGAACGTAGATGTCCTCCACCGTCATGATGCGGTTCTCGGCGTGATAGTCGCCGATGGTGTTGCCGCCGATGCGGATCGGCGAGCGTGCGTCGAAGGTCGAGTTGATGCCGATCCTGCCGGTGTCGAGCGCCATCGCCGTGGTGAAGGCCTTGAAGGCCGAGCCGAGCTCGTAGACGCCGGTCGTCATCCGGTTGATGCGGTCCGGCTCGAGCGCCTCGATCGGTCGTTCCGGATCGAAGTCCGGCAGCGAGACCATCGCCAGGATCTCGCCGGTGTGAACGTCCATGATGGCGCCGGCGGCGGCCTTGGCGTGGAACTTGTCCATCGACGCCATCAGCTCGTCGCGCACGGCGTGCTGGGCCCGCAGATCGATCGACAGCCTGACCGGTTCGAGCGTCGCGTTGCGGGCGAGCCCCGCCTGGTGCAGCGCCCCGAGCCAGCCCGAATCGAGATGCTTCTCGAATCCGGCGATGCCCTGGTTGTCGATGTTGACGTAGCCGAGGATATGCGAGGTGATCGCACCGGCCGGATAGACGCGCTTGTTCTCGTCGAGGAAGCCGACGCCGGCGACGCCGAGCCGGAACAACCGCGTCTTCTCGCTGGGCGTGATCTCGCGCTTGATCCAGACGAAGTCCTTGCCGCTGGTCAGCTTGGCGCGCAGATCGCCGGCGTCTAGGTCGGGGAAGACGGCGGTGACGTCCTCAATCGTCTCGTCGACGTCGATGATCTTCTTCGGCTCCGCGTAGACCGACGGCACGTTGATGTCGGTCGCCAGCACGTTGCCGTTGCGGTCGAGGATATCGGGACGGGCGTGGGAGACCTGCTGGCCCGGATCGAGATAGACGACCGGGCTCTCCGGCGTCATCGTGGCGAGGATCATCAGCCGGCCGGCGATCACCAGATAGACCGCCGCGAAGGCCGTCATCGCCAGGATCAGCCGGTTGCGCATCTGTTTCTCGCCGTAGACGGAGCGCGCCGCCTCGGCTTTCGGATCGGCCGCCTTCCGGCGGTAGAGACGGGGAATACGCATCACTGGACCGTCCTGTCGTCGCCGCCGGCGAAGCCGCCGAGCGTGTTGTTCGTGCCCGAGGGATCTATCTCGAGGGGGCGCATCGGTAGCTGCTCGACCACCGAGATCTGCTCGACGTCGAGACGGGTGAGGTCGAGATAGCGGTCGGAGAGCTGCTGGATGCGGCTCGGCTGGTCGAGATAGTTCCACTCCGCGCGCAGGACCGAGATCTGCTCGCGCTCGTCGTCGATCTGCGCTCGCAATTCGGCGATCTGGCGGACGAGCTGCTGGGATTCTCCCTTGAAGCGATAGAGCCCGACCGCGGCGGCGACGACCAGGACGATCGCGAGCAGGCTGACGAGCCGGATCAAGACGCCCTCCCCGCATGGATGAATTCGGGCAGCCGCGGAACGCCGAGCGTGATCGGATCGATCGCGCGCGCCGGTGCCGCCGTGCGCTCCGCCCCGCGCAGCCGCGCCGAACGCGCGCGCGGATTGGCGGCGACCTCCTCCTCGGAGGCCTCGACCGCATGGCGCGTGGTCAGGCGGAAGGTCGGCGCCTGCACCTTAACCTCCGGCATGTGGCGTGAGCCCTGCTGCGACTGGCTGCGCTCGGCGAGGAAGCGCTTGACGATCCGGTCCTCGAGTGAATGGAAGCTCACCACCGCCAAGCGGCCGCCCTCTTTCAAGATCCGCTCGGCGGCGGCGAGCCCCTCTGCAAGCTCGGACAATTCCCCGTTCACATAGATGCGCAGGGCCTGGAAGGTGCGCGTCGCCGGGTGCTTGCCGTCCCGCGACGGACCCACCGCGCGCGCGACGATCTCGGCGAGCTCGCCGGTCGTCGAGATGGCGCTTTCCGCCCGCGCCCGGCCGATGGCGCGCGCCACCGCCCGCGACTTCTTCTCTTCGCCGAGGGTGAAGATCAGCCGGGCGAGATCGCCCTCGTCCATGGAATTGACGATGTCGGCCGCGCTCGGACCTTCCGCGCCCATGCGCATGTCGAGCGGGCCGTCCTGCATGAACGAGAAGCCGCGCTCGGCCCGGTCGAGCTGCATCGAGGAGACGCCGACGTCGAGCGCCACGCCGTCCGCCTTGTCGACCCCGTTCGCCTCGGCCAGGCGATCGAGCTCGGAGAAGCGGCCCTCGACGAGGGAGAGCCGGCCGATGTAGTCGGCCGCGAGCCCCTGCCCGGCGGCGATCGCCGTCGGGTCGCGGTCGATGGCGATGACGCGGCAATCGGCAGCATCGAGGATCGCCCGCGTATAACCGCCGGCGCCGAAGGTGCCGTCGACATAGATGCCGCCCGCCGTCGGGCCGATCACCTCGAGCACCTCGGAAAGAAGAACCGGAATGTGGCGGGCCGGTCCGCCAGCGGTTCCCTCGAAAGGTTCACCGCGGCCCGCCATCATTCCGTTCCCCCACTGGCGGCGCCCCCCGACGTAACGCCTCTCGGGGACACGCCACTCAACATCTGCTTCAACTCGCGCACCTTCGATCTGGCCTCTTCCTGACGCGCGGCGAAGCGTTCCGGCTCCCAGAGCTGGAACTTGTGCCCGAGCCCCACGAACGCGACACGGTCCGAAATCTGCGCCCAGTCCTTGAGCCTGTCGGAGAGAACGATGCGGCCTTCCGCGTCGAGCTTGAGAATCTCGCTGTCGCCGTAGAGCTGGGTCGACAGGAGGTCGTGCTCGTCGGAATACCGGGGCATGCTGTCGAGCAGCCCGTTGATCTCCTCCACCAGCCGGCTGCCGCCCGCGTCGAGCGCGGAAAGGCCGAGTGCCGGATAGACGTAGACGCCGTCGAAACCGTCCCGCGCGAGCGTCGCCCGGAAGGTCGCGGGAACCGAGACGCGCCCCTTGGAGTCGATCCTGTTCGTGAAGGATGACACGAACCGGTCCATGGAGCTTCCCGCCTCCCGACTTCACGCAAGAACGACCTGCCCGATACCGGGCACCCACCCCTGCCGGTGACTGTCGCGGGCGCTGTAGCGAGAACTCCCGGAAAGCGATCCGGCGGCGCCGCCACGCCACCTGTCGGGAGGGCCTGAAGGAGGGTTTCCCGCAAGCCGTGCCGCGCCCCCGCGGCATGGGTATCCCGAACCATCGGCTTGGGATTATTTGGGATAGCATGGGCAATGATGGGGGTCAATTCATAAACCCTGCGTCACCTGCAATTTGAGCGTGGCTGAATCGTTAACCTTGCCGCAGTGTTACCGAGACGCCTTAAGAACCGGTTGATTCAGCCCGATGACGGCGTAAGAGGCTGAAGACAAACAGGATCCCAGAATGGCAGGGGCGGCGCGGCGCGCCGATACCCCGCCCCGAGAGGTCCCGAGAACGCGGGGACGCGGACAGCCCGGCAGAAGCGCCGATGGACGCCGTGAGCCGTGGAAGGCGAAGGGAAATTTGCCAGCCGGCCTGTAAGCCGGGTTCTGTACGGCGGACTTGCGCCCGCGTGACGACCATTCATCTGGGACGCCCGTTGCCGGACGCCTCGTGCAACCAACCCGGACGGCGGCGCGGAGAACGCCTGGACCCGTCCGAAGACGGGCGCCGTGCCATCCCTATTCGGTCTTGCTCCCGGTGGGGTTTGCCGTGCCGCTTCCGTTGCCGGCCGCGCGGTGCGCTCTTACCGCACCCTTTCACCCTTGCCGCTCGCCCGTCTCCGGGCGGATCGGCGGTCTGCTCTCTGTGGCACTTTCCCTAGGGTCGCCCCCGCCGGGCGTTACCCGGCACCGTTTCTCCATGGAGCCCGGACTTTCCTCTCCCTTGCGGGAGCGGCCGTCCGGCCAGCTGGCAGTGGCGAAGATAAGGGGATTGCGGGGGAAGAGGTCAAGGCACCGTGCGAAAAAAGCCGCCGGCCCCTACTCCAGCACAATCCCGCGGCTGGTGAAGGCGAACGCCTGGGTGCCGCGCGAGCCGACCATCACCGCCTCGAGCAGCGGCGGCGCGACGGGCTTCTCGGCGCTCCATTCGACGACGACGTTGGCCCCGACGTCGCCGCTGAAATCCGCCTGCTTGATCAGGATCTGCGTCGATCCGAACGGCGCCAGGGTGCGTGGGCCCTCGAGCAGGTCGGCGATCTGCTTGCCGGCGGTATCGTAGTAGGCCGACGACGTGATGGTGATCGGCGTGGCGGCGTCGAGATTGCGGAAGCTGAGGGTCACGGCGACGTCGAACGTCTGCTGCGAGACGAAGCCGATCGCCGAGTAAACGGGCACATAGACCTTCTGGCCGGTGGACCTGGCTTCCTGCGCCCAGGCGGATCCGGCGGCGATGCAGGCCGCCAGAACGGTCGGAAGCAGCACCGGCAGGCGGAACGGAACCCTGTGACGACGCATTGCGCTGCTTCTCCATGCCGGATGCCCCGTGCCGCCGCCCCGCACGAGGAGCAGCGATCGCTCTCGGGCGCATTTTCATAGGAGTCGCGGCGTGCGCGCAATCGGTTCGGGCCCGGCACGGCGGTGCCTGCGGCGACACCGGGCGCGTTCTCCCGACGGGCTCGCCCCTCACAAGGTTCGCATGACGGCGTTCCGGTAGACCTCGTCGATCCGCTTCTGGGCGAGCCTCAGCCGCACCAGGTCGTCGTCGAGCGACTTCAGGAGCGACACGGCCCGGCCGAGGAGCTTGAGAGACAACGCCGGGTAGTCGCCGAGCAGCGCGACGAAAACCGCCGGATCGATCTCCGCGACGAGGCAATGCGTGTTGGTCCGGACGCTCGCCGAGCCCGGCACGCCGTGGATCGCGGCGAACTCGCCGAAGCAGTCGACTGCCGTCAGCCGGCCGAGATGGACGGGCTCGCCGTTGCCGTCGCGCCGGTGGACGTCGACCTGGCCCTCGGCGAGCACGAAGACGCCGTGCGGCCCCCCGGCATCGGCGTCGATCACCAGCGTATCCGGACCGATCGAGGCCCAGCGGCACTCCGCATCGAGGCGCTGGGTCGCCTCGGGCGGCAGTCCGCAGAACGGCTCGATGGTCCTGAAGGGACGAGGCGTGGGCATTGTGGCGTCGGACACGGCTGTCTCTGAAGTGGCCTACGGACGGTCGCCCGCACCCGTATACCTTACCGATGGAGACGACGGTTTGATGACCTGAAGCCGCAGCGGCGGCCGGCCGCGCTAGGTCCCGCCGGCGTCCCGCGGGCGGCGGTGCGTGGCGGCGACCCGGGAGATCTCCTCGTAGATCCCGGCGAGCAGGTTCAGCGTCCGCGTCGCTTCCGCGAGCCGTCCGGCGAACCCGGGCACGTTCTCGATCGCGGCGATCAGCAGCGCCCGGCGGATCTGCGCGTACTTTTCCGTGACCTCGTGGCCGAGCGACGTCACCGAATAGCTGACGCCCGAGCGCGCCGATCCCGACCGCTCGACGAAGCCGGCGGCGATCAGCTTGCGCAGGCTGTACTGGATGTTGGGGATGTCGTCGCGGTTCATCAGCCGCGCCAGCTCCTTCACGCTCTTCGGCCGGTCGTTCATGCGGATGACGTGCAGCAGCGCGTTCTCGGGTCCGCTGGCGGCGAAGTCGATGCAGCCGGCGAGGCACTCCGACTGCCAGCGCCCGAACGACTCGAAGGTCCGCATCACGGCGAACTCGAGCTCGGTCGTGTCCACCTCCGCCGGCGTCCCGGCGAGGTGCCAGCGCCGGTCGAAGGCTTCCTCCGGCGGCACTGCCTTGCCGCGGCCCTTGTCAGCCTTTCGCGCCATCCGCGCACCGCCCGTAACCGTCGCGACGTTCGACTACAGCTACCTGATCTTCGCGGTGCTCTGGAGCTACGCGATCTTCTCCGAGCCGCCCGATCTGATGACCATCGTCGGAATGGCTCTGATCGCGGGCGCCGGCCTCATCATCGTCCGCCGATGAGCGGGACCGAAAAACAAAAGCGGAGCCTTTTGGCTCCGCTATTCGCTATCACCGGCAGTCCGGGACCGAGGCGTCGTCGCCTCAGGCCCACTGGCCCGCCATGTGGCGCTTGACCTTCGAGCAGTAGACCACCGCGACCTTCGACATGCGCCGGGCGTAGTGGCCACCCTGGTAGCGCATGATGGTGCCGCAGGTGTCGCCGCCCGCCTTGTGGTAGGCGCCCGCCAGATACTTCATGCCCCAGCGCAGGTTGGTCTCGGGATCGTAGAGCGCCGAGGCCGAACCCGTGAAGCCGATGCCGCGGGCGGTCTGCGGCTTGATCTGCATGAGGCCGATCTCGCCGGCGCGGCCGCGCACGCGCGGATTGTAGTTGGATTCCACGCGCACCACCGCCAGCGCGAGCGCGACCGGCACGCCGTTGGCGCGCGCGTGCTTCTCTATCAACGCGCGATAGGGCTTCGTCGTCATGCCCGCAGGTTCCTTCTTCTTCTCCTCCTCCTTGCGTTTCGCGAGGAAGCCGAAGCCCTGCGTCAACACCGCCTCGTCCACGTGGCCGTAGCGCTGCGTGGCCACGGCGTTGGTGGCCGTCAGCCTGTAGCTCTTGGCCCCGGCAGAACCGGTGAAGCCGAGCGCGGTGTCGGACGTCTTGCCGCCGGCCTTGGTCGACTTGCCGGCAATCTTGGTCGATTTTCCGGCTGTCCTGGTCGCGTTGCCGGCGACTTTGCCGGCTCGAATTTCGGTAGCGGCGTCATGGCCGCCGAGCGACTCCGCCTTCGCGATTCCGGAACCCATGCCCGCCGTCATCGCGATGCCGAGCCCGATCACTCCGCTTGCCAAACGGATATGCTTTTTCATGAGGTTAGTCCCCGTACTTGTCAAAACGCCCCAGCGCACTGTCGGCGCTAAACAGCGAATAAGGCAGCAACGGGCGCCAATTAAGGCAAAGGCGGGGAGATTTTGCGATTTTCTATTTGTTTACTTTAACACATAAGTCGGTGATCACGGATTGTTTCAAAGTATTACATCAAGCTTGCAAGCTTAATGACGCTCGGTTAAGGCCAGAGAAATACTAGGAAAGTTCTGCTAATACAACCGGTGGTCCCGGGATGCTGTTAATTTCTCTCTTTATAAACCGGCAAAAATAGCAAGGATTTTTCGCGCGTCGGACAAAAACGTTTACGGGTTACGTCGCGGCGCAGCATGGGCTTTCGCCGACCGCCTTAACCAGTTTCGCCAGCGTTACGATCGTCGAGCGGTCGGCGATCCCGTCGACCAGCGCCGGGCGGAAATGGCGCTGGAACGCCGTGACGACCGTCCTGGTTTCCGGATCGTAGGTTCCCGTCTCCTCGATTCCATAGCCGTACACGGCAAGATCGCGCTGCAGTGCCGCGGCCGTCCTGTCCGTCCTGCCCGGACCGAGCGCCCGGCCGGGCGTGATCGCCGCCGGCTGCACCCAGAGCCCGATGTCGGCCTCGGCGAGCCGTCTCCACGGAAAGCGCTCCCCCGGATCGGCCTTGCGGGCGGGCGCGACGTCGGAATGGCCGAGCACCCGGCGGGGAGGGATCGGATGGCGTGCGAGAACGGTTCGGCAGAGCGCGATCACCGCCTCGATCTGGGCGTCCGGAAAGTCGCGGTAGCCGAACTCGTGGCCGGGATTGACGATCTCGATGCCGATCGAGCGCGCGTTGATGTCGGTCTCGCCCGCCCAGGACGACACCCCCGCATGCCAGGCGCGCCTGCTTTCGTCCACGAGCCGCAGGATCGTGCCGTCCTCGTCGACGACCCAGTGGCAGCTCACCTTCGCGGCCGGATCGCACAGCCGCTCGATCGCGGTCTCGGCCGTCTTCATGCCCGTGTAGTGCAGGAGCAGGATGTCGACCGGCACTCCGGCCGGCCGCGCGTCGTGGTTGGGGCTTTCGCGGGTTTCGAAGGAGATCGCCATTGCGCTCACGGGCCGGTCTCCACCAGATCCGGCGGCGGCCGGCGGCGGCCTTCGCGCGTGGTGATGATGAGAACGCCGAGAAGCGTCATCGCCCCGCCCACCACCATCCGCCAGGTGATGACGTCGCCGAGGAAGAAGGCCCCGCCCGCCGCGCCCAGGATCGGCGCGAGCAGCATGAACGGCGCGGTCAGGCCGACCTCGTGGCGCTGCATGATCCAGTAGTAGGCCGCGTGCCCGATCAGGCTCGTCCCCAATACCACCCAGAGGAGGCCGGCCACCGCCCCCCAGCCGAAATCGAAGCCGCTCAGCGCGACGACCGGGGAACCCTCGAGAAAGTAGGACGCGATCATCAGCGGCGGCCAGGCCAGAAGCGCCAGCCAGGCCTGCATGGGGTAGACCGGAATGCCGCGCACCTGGCGCATGAAGATCGTGCCCGCCGCCATCATGAAGGCGGCCGCGATCACCAGAACAAGGGCGAAGCCGTATTTGAACACCGCCGGATCGAAGCCGACGACCACCACGCCGGCGAACGCGATGACAAGCGCCGTAATCCGCCAGACGCCGAGCCGTTCATGCAGCACGACGACCGACAGGAGCGTCGCGAACGGCACGCCGAGCTGGATGATGATGGCGACGGGCGCCACGTCGTCGGCCATGGCCAGGCCGGTGATCATCAGCCCGAAATGCAGCGAGCCGGTAAACAGCGAGATCAGCGCCACGTATCCCATCTGGCCCTTGTGCCAGCGCAGGAACGGCAGAAGCAGGATGGAGACGATCAGGAAGCGCAGCCCCATGAACAGGAGCGGCGGCAATTCGGCCACGGCGACCTTGCTGATGACGAAACTGCCGCCCCACACGAACTGCATGGCGAGCAGCACGCCGATATCGGTAAGCGAAAGCGCCGACGACCCCTGGTGGCCGGCATGCGCCGTCACCGGCTGCGCTCCTTCTCGATCCGCTCGTAGGCGCCGTTGATCTTGGAGAGCTTGTCCGTGGCGATCTTCACGAACTCCTCGGGCAAGCCGCGCGCCATCGCACGGTCGGGATGGTTCTCAGCGACCAGCTTGCGATAGGCCGCCTTCACCTGCTCGTCGCTCGCCGAGCGGTCGACGCCGAGGATCACGTACGGATCCTCGCCGTCCGGGCGGACGTGCCGGGCGCTGATGCGGACGAAATCGGCTTCACTGAAGCCGAAGATCGCCGCGACGTTCTCCAGATATTCGAGCTCGCGCTCGTGCACCGCCCCGTCCGCCTTGGCGATATGGAACAGGCCGTCGATCACGTCCTCGAGGATGTCGGGCTCGTTGGCGAAAAGGCCGGAAAGCTGGCGGGCGTAGGCCTGATAGCCGTCGACCGAACGGTTGGCCAGATCGAACACGCGGGCGACGTTGCCCGCCTCGTCCTCCGGCACATCGAACACCTGGCGGAAGGCGCGAACCTCCTCCTCCGTGACGACGCCGTCGGCCTTGGCCATCTTGGCGGCGAGCGCGATGACGCCGATGGTGAAGGCGAGCTGGGCCTGCGCGGGTGACGGCGCCGACTTGCCGCGGTCGAACATCATGTGCCCGGCGACCGCGCCGATCAGCGCGCCCAGCGGCCCGCCCAGCGCCAGCCCCGCGGCCGCGCCCCCGATCTTTCCCCAGATGCTCATGCCCGCAACACTAGAGGAGTCTGGCGGCCAAAACGATGCCGCAAATCGCGGGTTGCGTCTGCAACTACGGCATTGCTGGAGGTCCGGCGGGACAAAACCGGTCAGTTGGCGGCCGCGCTCGCCCCGGACGCGTTTCGCGCCGGCTCCACCCGGTGGACGCAAAGGTCGCCGTGGACCCCTTTCAGGCTGACCACGCGGGGCTCCATCGTCGACCCCGCGAGGACGGCTTCCACGTCGGGGGAGCCGAAGACGTCGCCGGACAGGTAGATCTCGCCGGCGTCCGCGAGCCCCTGAACGCGGGCGGCGATGTTCACGGTCTGCCCGAAATAGTCGAGACGGTCGTTCAACGTGACGGCGATCGCCGCGCCGTTGTGGATGCCGATCTTGAGCACCAGCTCCTTGTTCGGCTGGCCACGGTTGAAGTCCTCGATCTCGCTGCGCATTTCGAGCGCCGCGCGCACCGCGTCCGCCGGGGTCATGAAGGCGGCCATGACGGCGTCGCCGATCGTCTTGATGATCGCGCCGTTGTGCCTGGCCGACACCGCCTGCAGCCGGTCGAAATGCAGTTGCACGAGCGAGAACGCGTTGAGGTCGCCGATGCGGTCGTAGAGGGCTGTCGAGCCCTTGAGGTCGGTGAACAGAAGGGTGATGTCGGTGACCCCGATGCCCTCGCTCGCCCGGATGATCTCCGACCGGAACAGCTCCCGGAAGGTCTGCGTCGTCATCAGCCGTTTTCCGGACAGGAAGGGTGCGAAGTGGAGTGCCGGCGGACCGTCGAGAAACTCTTTCGGCAGCACCGCGAGCGCGAACACGCCGCGCCGGTCCGACATGTTGCGGATCGAGACCGTCGTCTCGCCCGGCGGCGTGGAACCTGTGACGCGTTCGTGCGGACCGGTTCGGAAAACGACCTCGCATATCCGCGGCTTGCCGGACGGCTCGCCTTCGACGACGTATATCACGTCCGGCGTGGCGTCATGGCTGACGGCGAAGATCAGGCCATCGTCCGCGACGATCGGAACTTGCCGGCTTTCTCCGGGATCGAGGAAGAACGCGTCCCGCGCCACCGCCTCCTGGATGCGGACGAAGGGCGTTCCGTCGGCCACCCGGCCCTCCGTCGATGCGCAGAATTCCAGGAAATAGTCGTGCGGCGAAAGCCGTTCGGGGTGGTGGAACCTGGTGTCGCGGATCGTCGGGTTCACGGTGAACATGATCGCGATGAACTCGTCGAGCCGCGCCTCGAATTCCGCGGCGCAGACGTTGCAGTAGTAGTGATTGTGGACGCCCTTCAGCGCATGAAAGCTCTCCACGACCCCGGAGCACAGCGGGCAGAGCAGCAGCCAGTTCATCTCGAACAGGCCGAGCGCCGTCGCATGCAGGAAGAGCTCGATCGCCTCGCTTTCCGGTATCGCCTTCTCAGCGGCGAACGTCAGCGGATTGATCCGGAAGACACCCCTGTCGTCGCTCCCGCGGATATGGCTCTCCAGCTTGGAGACGACCCGCGGACTCCACGGCCGCGCCGCTTCCAGCGCTGCCAGCCGATCGTCGAGCAATCGCTCGTCCAGCTGAACCGTCATGGTGCCCTCGGCGACACCGGCGTCGACGGGCTCCCCGATTTCCCGGCGGCGCAGGGCCGATGGTCCGCATGTTAGCACGGCCATGGATTGCCACCTAAGGATTGTCGCGGACGGCCCGTCCGCTTCCCCCGCCGGCATCCTGCCGGGCCGGGCCCGGCTCGCTCGCCGTCTACGGCCTGCTGCCGTTCAACCCGTGAGGCGGTTCGGGCTCGGCGGGCTCGACCGGCACGCCTTCTCCCGATAGCTGCCTCAGCCGCTGGATCTCGGCGCTCTGCTCGGCGGCGATCTCGACATATTGACGCAGCCAGTCGGCGAGCGTCCGGCACGCGCTGATGAGCTCGGCGCGATCGCGCCTGGCTATCGATTCCAGGTCCAGCAGTTCGGCAACGGTTACAAGGACGGCCCTGTGCTGACTTTCCATGCAGTCGGCTCCGTGGCCCAGCGCCCGGGACGATAGTAGGGATTCCCTCGCAAAAATTCGACGGCAAAATTCTTCGGGCCGAAAAACACAGTGGATTCAAGCCCGGCCGCGCGCAGAGGCGGGCCCGGATCAGGGCATGCCGCCCGATCGCCGCGGAAGATTTGATTCGCCTTTCGGCCTGAATCCCCTTCTGATGCGCCGCATCCAGTGCCGCCGGGATTCCCTGCGCGGCCATCCCCGATCGATCACGCCGGAGTTCCCCCCATGTCGGCCCCGAAGGCGTTGCTGGGCTATGCGCTCGGCCTGATCGGCGTCGTCATCTTCGGCGCCACGCTGCCCGTGACCAGGCTGGCGGTGGAGACGCTCGACCCGTGGTTCGTGACGGCCGCCCGCGCCATGATCGCCGGTCTCCTGGCCGCGCTGATCCTCGTCGTGCTGCGCCGGCCCTTCCCGCGCCGGCACGTCGCGGTCCTGCTCGCGATCGCCTTCTTCGTCGTGCTCGGCTTTCCGGTGCAGATGGCGATCGCCATGAGGACGGTGCCCGCCGCCCACGGCGGCGTCGTGCTCGGTATCCTGCCGCTCGCGACGGCGGCGGCCGCAACGCTCTTCGCCGACGAGCGCCCCTCGCCCGCCTTCTGGATATGGGGCGCGATCGGGGCGGCCATCGTCATCGTCTTCGCCCTGCGCGACACCGGCCAGAACGAGGGCTTCGGGCTCGGCGCCGGCGACCTGCTGCTGCTGGGAGCGACCGTCTGCGCGGCGCTCGGCTACGCGTTCTCCGCCAAGCTCGCCCGCACCATGCCGGGCTGGGAGGTGATCTCCTGGGTGGTCGTCTTCTCGCTGCCGGTCTCCGCCGCCGCCACGCTCTGGCTATGGCCCGCGGACGCCGCGGGCGTGCCGCCCGACGCCTGGGTCGCGCTCGGCTATCTCGCCGTCTTCAGCCAGTTCCTCGGCTTCTTCGCCTGGAACGTCGGTCTAGCGATGGGCGGCATCTCCCGGGTCGGCCAGGTGCAGCTCTTCCAGACCTTCGTGACGCTGGCGGTCGCCGCGATCCTGCTCGGCGAGCGCATAGACCTCGTCACCATCGGTTTCGCCGTGGCAGTGGTGGTCGTGGTGGCGATGGGCAGCCGCGCCCGCGTCGGCACGCGGCAGACGTCCGCCTGAGCGTTCAGAGGGACGCCGCCGAGCGGGCCGCCTGGTCGTAGTGGCCCGACAGCGCGCGCAGGAGCGCCGCGTTGTCGCTCAGGAGGTCCGACTTGAAGCCGACCGCCTTCACCGCGCGCACCAGGAGCGCCTCGCGGATTTCGTGATAGCGCCTCACCGCCGCTTCGCCCTTCGCGGTGATCTCGACCGTCTTCTCCTTGCCGGCGCGCCCGCTCTTCACCAGCCCCTGGGTCTCGAGCTTGCGCACGGCATAGGTGACGAGGTGCGTGTCCTCGACGTTGAGCACGAGGCAGATGTCTGCGAGCCGTTTCGGCCGGTCGCGATGGGCGACCGAATGGAGCACCAGCACGTCGAGCGCCGACAGGCCGCTGACGCCGGCCGCCTCCATGCAGCGGATCATCCAGCGGTGGAAGGCGTGCGATGCGAGGATCAGGCCGAACTCGAACTCCGACAGGCTCGGCATCGCGCCGGCGGCCAGATGCGCCGAGGAGACGATCGGGCCGAGGCCCGGCGCGGTTCCCGGTCTCGTCGTTTCGGTCTTGTCGCGCGCGGCCATGTCGGGCTCCTCACCGTGATTCACATTGATAAATTATCGACAAATCGTTGACGTTGGCAAGCGCCAGGGGATATGGATGAACCGCCGACGGGATGTGACAGTGCCCTCGGCGTCATGCCCGGGCTCGTCCCGGGCATCCACGAACGGTCGATACCACAGGGAAGAGCGGACACCATGTCGGGCAAGTGGGATTTCTGGATCGACCGGGGCGGCACGTTCACCGACATCGTCGCCCGCAGGCCCGACGGCGCGATCGCCGCCCACAAGCTCCTGTCCGAGAATCCGGAGGCCTATCGAGACGCCGCGATCCAGGGCATCCGCGACCTGCTCGGCGTCGACGCGGGCGCGCCGATCCCCTCCGACCAGGTCAACGCCGTGAAGATGGGAACCACGGTCGCGACCAACGCGCTGCTCGAGCGCAAGGGCGATCCGACCGTGCTCGTCATCACCGGAGGCTTCCGCGACGCGCTCGAGATCGGCTATCAGGCGCGACCCCGCCTGTTCGACCGGCACATCGTCAAACCTGAATCACTTTATGAAGTTGTCGTTGAGGCAGCGGAACGGATTTCCGTCAACGGCGACAAGCTCCTGGACCTCGATCTTGAATCGACCCGGCAGGCGCTTGAATCGGTTTATGAGGACGGAATCCGCGTTTGCGCGATCGTCTTCATGCACGGCTATCGCTACCACGAGCACGAGAAGCAGGTGGCCGCGCTCGCCCGCGAGATCGGCTTCACCCAGGTCTCCGTCTCGCACGAGGTCTCGCCGCTGATGAAGCTGGTCGGCCGCGGCGACACCACCGTGGTCGACGCCTACCTTTCCCCGATCCTGCGCCGCTACGTCGACCAGGTCGCGGGCGAGCTGAGCGCCAAGGATCAGCCGGCGACCGCCGCCCCCCGCCTGATGTTCATGCAGTCGCACGGCGGCCTCACCGCCGCCGACCTGTTCCAGGGCAAGGACGCGATCCTGTCGGGTCCCGCCGGCGGCGTGGTCGGCGCGGTCGAGACGTCCCGCATGGCCGGCTTCGACAGGATCATCGGCTTCGACATGGGCGGCACCTCGACCGACGTGTCGCACTTCGACGGCGAGTTCGAGCGCACCTTCGAGACCGAGGTCGCCGGCGTCCGCATGCGCGCGCCGATGATGCGCATCCATACGGTGGCCGCCGGCGGCGGATCGATCCTCCACTTCGACGGCGCGCGCTTCCGCGTCGGTCCGGATTCGGCCGGCGCCAATCCCGGGCCGAAGTGCTACCGCCGCGGCGGTCCCCTCGCCGTCACCGACGCCAACGTCATGCTCGGCAAGATCGGCCCGGACTTCTTCCCGGCGATCTTCGGCCCCGGCCGCGACCAGCCGCTCGACGTCGAGGCGGTGCGGACCGCCTTCGCGGCGCTGGCGGCGGAAATCGGCGACGGGCGGAGCCCCGAGCAGGTCGCCGAGGGTTTCCTGCGCATCGCGGTCGAGAACATGGCGAACGCCATCAAGAAGATCTCGGTCGAGCGCGGCTACGACGTCACCGAATACGCGCTGACCTGCTTCGGCGGCGCCGGCGGCCAGCACGCCTGCCTGATCGCCGACACGCTCGGCATGAAGACGGTGCTGATCCATCCCCTCGCCGGCATCCTGTCGGCCTACGGCATGGGCCTGGCCGACATCCGCGCCAACCGCCAGCAGGCGATCGAGCGGCAGCTCGGCGATGAAGCGATGCCCGAGGTCCGCGCCGTCGCCGGCCGGCTCACCGCCGAGAACGAGGCGGAGCTCGAGTCCCAGGGCATCGGCCGGAGCGAAACGGCGACCATCGCCCGCGCCCACCTGCGCTATGCCGGCACCGATACGCCCCTCGTCGT
Organism: Pseudomonadota bacterium; assembly: GCA_023458595.1. GTDB lineage: Bacteria > Pseudomonadota > Alphaproteobacteria > Rhizobiales > Tepidamorphaceae > Microbaculum. The sequence goes on along the minus strand of JAEWYT010000095.1, from coordinate 21,664 downwards.
CGAACTCGCCGAGCCCGCCGCGATGGTTGCAGCCTTCGAGGCCGCCCATCGCCAGCAGTTCGGCTTCGTCACGCCGGAAAAGGTGATCATGGTCGAGGCCGTCGAGGTGGAATCGGCCGGCGGAGGCGCCCGTCGCGACGAGCCGGACCATGCCGTCACCGACGCGCCGGCCGAGAAGATCGCCGAGACGCGGCTTTTCACCCATGGCGACTGGCACGACGCCCCCGTCTATCGCCGCGAGACGCTGCAACCCGGCCAGAGCGTCGACGGACCCGCGCTGATCGTCGAGGCGCACAACACCACCGTCGTCGAGCCCGGCTGGCGCGCCGAGATCACGCCGAAGCTGCATCTCGTCATGCGCCGCGTCGTGGCGATGCCCAGGCGCGTCGCGATCGGCACCGACGCCGATCCGGTGATGCTCGAGGTCTTCAACAACCTGTTCATGTCGATCGCCGAGCAGATGGGCGTGACGCTGGAGAAGACCGCCTACTCGGTCAACATCAAGGAACGGCTCGACTTTTCCTGCGCCGTCTTCGCCGCCGACGGCTCGCTGATCGCCAACGCGCCGCACATGCCGGTGCATCTCGGCTCCATGGACCGCTCGGTGATGGCCGTGATCGAGCAGAACCCGGTGATCCACCCCGGCGACGTCTTCGTCCTGAACGCCCCCTACAACGGCGGCACGCACCTGCCCGACATCACGGTGGTGACTCCGGTGTTCGAACAAGAGGCGAGGAGTGCGAAGCACGACCGGGACGAAAACAACCCGGCGAGGAGTGCGGAGCGCGACCGGGACGAAAACAACCCGGCGAGGAGCGCGGAGCGCGACAGGGAAGCGGAAGACACCATCCTCTTCTGGATCGCCTCGCGCGGGCACCATGCCGATGTCGGCGGCAAGGCGCCGGGCTCGATGACGCCGAGGGCGACCTCGATCGAGGAGGAAGGCGTCGTCATCGACAACTTCAAGCTGGTCGACCGCGGCACCTTCCGGGAGAAGGAACTCAGGGAATTGCTGACCTCCGGCCCCTGGCCCTGCCGCAACCCGGACCAGAACGTCGCGGACCTGCGCGCCCAGATCGCCGCCAACGAGAAGGGCGTCGCCGAACTGCGCAAGATGGTCGCCCATTTCGGCCTCGACGTGGTCGAAGCCTACATGCAGCACGTCCAGGACAATGCCGAGGAGAGCGTGCGCCGGGTGATCGACGCCCTGCACGACTGCGAATTCGCCTACGAGATGGACCAGGGCACGGTGATCAGGGTGGCGATCACCGTCGACAAGGCGAAGCGCGAGGCGACCGTCGACTTCACCGGCACCTCGCCCCAGCAGCCGACGAACTTCAACGCGCCGCACCCGGTTACGCGGGCGGCCGTCCTCTACGTCTTCCGTTGCATGGTCGACGACGAGATCCCGATGAACGCGGGCTGTCTGAAGCCCATCAACATCGTCATCCCCGACGACTGCATGCTGGCGCCGAAGTTCCCGGCCGCCGTCGTCGCCGGCAATGTCGAGGTGAGCCAGGCGGTGACCGACACCCTGTTCGGCGCCCTCGGCGCGCTTGCCGCCGCGCAAGGGACGATGAACAACTTCAACTTCGGCAACGCCCGCTACCAGTACTACGAGACGATCTGCGGCGGATCCGGCGCGGGCAAGGGCTTCGACGGCACGTCCGCCGTCCACACCCACATGACCAACACCCGCCTCACCGACCCGGAGATCCTGGAGTTCCGCTATCCGGTCATCCTGGAGGACTTCCACGTCCGCCGCGGCTCCGGCGGCAGGGGCAGGTGGCACGGCGGCGACGGCACGATGCGCACGATCCGGTTCCTCGAGAAGATGGACGTCTCGCTGCTCGCCGGCCACCGCCGCGTGCCGCCCTTCGGCCTCGAAGGCGGATCGCCCGGCGAATGCGGCGAGAACCTGGTGCGCCGGCTCGACGGGTCGGTCGAACGGCTCGAAGGCTGCGACCAGACCGTCTGCGAAGCCGGCGAGGCGATCATCATCAAGACCCCGAGCGGCGGCGGGTATGGCGGGGCTGCCGATTGAGCATGCCCGGCGAGGCGGCAGCGTGATAGAAATCGGGCTTTCGGTCCACTGATCCAAGGCCGGCAGCCATGTCCCTCGCCTCCGCCCTCCTCGCCCTTTCCCTCGTCTACCTCCTCGGCGCCATGGTGCCGGGGCCGAACATGGTGGTCACGGCCCACATCGCCGCGACGCGCTCGGCCCGCGAGGGGCTCGCCTGCGTCGTCGGGATCGTGATCGCGACGCTCGCCTGGGTTTCCATGACGCTCGCCGGCGTCGGCATCGTCCTGCAGGAGCTCGGCATCGCCTACACGATCCTGAAGGCGGTCGGCGCCGCCTATCTCCTCTGGCTCGGCGTCGGCATGATCCGGTCGGCCGCGCGCGGTCCCGCGACGGTATCGGTTCCGGTCGCCGGCCGCATCCGGCGCTCGGCGTTCCGCTCGGGGCTGCTGACCAACCTGTCGAACCCGAAATCGGCGGTGTTCTGGACGTCGGTCTTCGTCGTCGCGATACCGCAGTCCGCCCCCGCCTGGTTCTACGCGGCGGTGATCGGCGTCGTCGGCGTCCTGTGCCTGTCCTGGTACGGCTTCGTGGCGCTCGCCTTCGCCGCCCCGCCGGCGCAGGCCGCCTACCGGCGCTTCGGCCGCGTCGTCGAGGGCCTCGCCGGCGCGGCGATGATCGGCTTCGGGCTGAAGCTCGCCGTCGACGCGGAAGCGGGCTAGCTAGCTAGCGCCGCGACAACAGGGTTCCCGCCGTCATCCACACGAGCGTGGTGAGCACGAGGAACGTCGCGGCGAGCGCCGGGACGATGATTCCCGGATACCCGAAGCAGACGCCCGCGAGGATCCACAGCATGACGACGTTGAGCATGAACCAGACGCGCGACTCGTCGCTGCCCCGGACAGCGTCGCGGAGCATCCAGCCGAGCAGCGGAATCGCGTAGATCATTCGAAGCAGCATGGCGTGAAGGCCTTTCTCTTGCGGATGCGGGAGGGAGCCGGTCTCGTTTGCGGACCGTTCGATGGGATCTCTGTCCCGTCGCCCGTTCTTAGACAGGCCCACGCGGCGGCACGGAACGCGGCAGAAGGTCACGCTTGGCCGGCACCGGTGGCGGCGCCGGTGGCGGCGGTCGGCGGCAGGGCCCGGGGCTACTTGCCGATCCAGGCCATCCGGCGCTCGTAGATCGCCTGGATCACCATCAGCAGCAGCACCATCGCCACGTAGTAGATCAGCGCGGCGAGGTAGTACTCGGCGTATTTGTAGGTGAACGCGACCGCCTGCTGCGTCACGGTCATCAGCTCGCGCAGCGAGATGACGGAGGCGATCGAGGTCGCCTTGAGCAGGGTGATGAACTCGTTGACGGTCGGCGGCAGCGCCACCCGCATCGCCTGCGGTATCTGGATGAGGAAGAAGATCTGCAGCCTGGTGAAGCCGAGCGCATTGCCGGCGTCGACCTGCCCGTGGTGGACGGCGCCGAGCGCGGCGCGGTTGATCTCGACCTGGTAGGCCGCCTCGGTGACCGCGAGGCCGATGAGGGCCGCCAGGAACGGCGTGAACCACTGCTCGCGGAACACCGGGCTGAGCTGCGGCAGCCCGTTCCAGATCATCAGCAGCAGGAGCAGGATCGGTACGGCGCGGAACAGCGTCACGTAGGCCTTGGTGGCGGCCTTGAGCGTCCTGTTCGTGCCGCGCAGGACGATCGCCATCGGCAGCGATATGCCGATGGCGAGCGCGTGGGCGCATACCGTGAGGGCGATCGCCAGGACCGCCCCCCTGAACAGCGAGGCCGAGAACAGCGCCGAGACGAAGACAGACCAGTCGAATTCCATGCCGTTCCGCTCCCGGCGCTTCCGTGCGCCCGCCAGGATCGGCTACTGGCCGATCCCGTCGAGGGCGTCGGCGGGAATCCGCCACTTCTCCGCGATCGCCTGCAGGCGGCCGGACGATACAAGCTCGGCCACCGCCGCCTCAACGGCTTCCTGGTCGGCCGCCGGCTCCTTGCGGAAATAGGTGGCGTACTGCTCCTTGTTCGGATCGGAGAAGATGACCTTCAGCTCGCCCGGCTTCTGCAGGTCGCGGAAGGCGAACTCCGAATCGAGCGTGATGCCGCCCTTCACGCGCCCGAGCAGCACCTGCTGGATGACGTCGTTGCCCTTCGGATAGGCCTGCACGCCGATCTCCGCCTTGCCGGCCTTCTTCAGCGCCTCGTTGGCGTCGGCGACGATCTTCTCGTAGATCGAGCCCGACTGGTAGGACAGCGTCTCGCCGCTGAAGTCCTCGTAGCTGGCGAAGGTGCCGTCGGTGTCCGCCTTGCCGACGACGACGCTGCCGGTCTTCAGGTAGGGAACGCCGTTGAACTTCTCGAGGCGCTCCGGCTTCAGCGTCGCGCCGCTGATCATCATGTCGCAGCGCTTGGCGTCGAGGGCCGGCAGCAGGCCTGAGAAGTCGAGCGTGACGATCTGCGGCTCGACCTTCCAGACCTCCGCGAGCGCGGCGATCACGTCGACGTCGAAGCCGGTCGGCTCCTTGGCGTCGGCGGTTTCCATGTACTCCATGGGCGGAAACGTCGGATCGAGGCAGACGATCAGCTTTCCGCCCGAGACGAAGCTCGGTGCCGCCTCTGCCGCCGCCGCCGAGGCGAGCGCGGAGAGCGCTACCAGTCCGGTGAGAAGTCCAAGTCCATTCCTGCTCATGGTGCCAACCTCTGGATCGTTGTTATGGATGCGGTTTGGAGACGGTCAGGTCCACTCCTCCGGCAGGTCGGAGCGGAACGTGGAAGGGGCCGGAGCCTCGCGGTACGCGACGCCGGGCAGGACGCACAGCATCTCGAACAGGAGGTTCGCGGCGGTCAGGGCCGTGTTGCCGGAGGGGTCGTACATCGGCGCGACCTCGACGAGATCGCAGCCGACGATGTCGAGGCCGCGCAGGCCGCGGATGATCTCGAGCGCCTGGATGAGGCTCAGTCCCCCCGGCTCGACGGCGCCGGTGCCCGGGCCGAAGGCCGGGTCGAGGCTGTCGATGTCGAAGGACAGGTAGACCGGCTTGCCGGCGAGCCGCGTGCGGATCTCCGCCATCAGCGGCTCCAGCGAGCGGTGCCAGCAGCGCTCGGCGGGAACCACCCAGAAGCCCTGCTTGCGCGACCAGTCGAGGTCCTCGGCGTGATAGCCGCTGCCGCGCAGGCCGATCTGCACGACGCTGCGGTTGTCGAACAGCCCCTCCTCCGTCGCGCGGCGGAACTGCGAGCCGTGCGAGATGCGCTCGCCGAACATCAGGTCGTTGATGTCGGCGTGGGCGTCGACATGGACGAACGCGACCGGTCCGTAGCGCTTCGCCATCGCCCGCAGGATCGGCAGCGACAGCGTGTGGTCGCCGCCCATCGCCAGCGGCCGGCAGCCGGCCTGGACGATGCGGTCGAAATGCTCCTCGATGTTTCCGACCGCCCGCTCGAGGCTGTAGGGGTTGGTGGCGACGTCGCCGAGGTCCGCGACCGACAGGGAATCGAAGGGTGCCGCCCGTGTGGCCAGGTTGTAGGGGCGAACCATCACGCTCTCGTTGCGGATCTGCCGCGGCCCGAAGCGGGTGCCGGAGCGGTTCGACGTGCCGATGTCGAGCGGCACGCCGACGAAGCCGGCGTCGAGCTGCGAGGGATCGGTGATCAGCGGCAGCCGCATCATCGTCGTGATGCCGCCGAACCGCGGCATGTCGTTGCCGCTCAGAGGCTGGTGGTGCTGCTTGGTCTTCTCGGGATCGCCCATGCCTGTCTCCTTGTGCCGAAAGACTGCGGAGACGGTTCGGTCCTATCCATAGCGGCGTGAAAAATGTTATATTGATCTCCGCAAATGTGATTGCTCTTACATTGGGCTGAAGTGGCGTGAATATAGCCGATGTCGATCTGCGCCTGTTGCGCGTGTTCATGACGATCGTCCGCTCCGGCGGCTTCACGCAGGCCCAGGCGGTCCTCAATCTCAGCCAGTCGACGATCTCCAACCACGTGAAGTCGCTCGAATCCCGCCTCGGCATGCGTCTGTGCGACCGCGGCCGCACCGGCTTCCGCCTGACCCGCGAGGGCCGCAAGGTCTTCGAGGCGGCCGAGCGGCTGCTGCATTCCATCGAGGCGTTCCGCACCGAGGCTCTGGCGCTGAAGGGCGAGCTCGCCGGCGAGATCCGCATCGGCATCGTCGACAGCACGATCGGCGACCACACCTCGCCGATCATGCGGACCCTGTCGCGTTTCGTCGCCCTCGGCCCCGCGATCCGGCCCTACCTGACGATCTCGGACCCGCCGAGCCTGGAGATGGAGGTGACCCGCGACGGGCTCGATGCGGCCATCGGCGTGTTCCCGGGTCCGATCGCCTCTCTGTCTCGCCTGCCCTTCTACGACGAGCCGCAGGGCTTCTACTGCGGCAGGGGTCATCCGTTCTTCGACAGGCCCGACACGGTTACCATCGAGGAGATCCGTGCCGCGCCCGTGATCAGCCGGTCCTACTGGCAGCTCGCCGACCTAGAGCGGCTCGAAATGCACGATTTCGGCGCCATGGCGAACTCGATGGAAGCGGCGCTGGCGCTGGTCCTGACGGGCGGCTTCGTCGGGTTCCTGCCGAACCATCTCGCCGCGCCGTTCGAAGAGCGCGGCGCGCTGCAGCGCCTCCTCCCCGAACGGCTGAGCTACGACGCCAACATCGTCGTCATCAGCCGCAAGAGCCAGGAGAAGCAGCCGCTGCTCCAGGCATTCCTCGAATGCTGCGCCGAGGAAAGCCTCGAGCCGGCGCGGGCGGCGACCGCCTGCTAGCTAGCCTTTCAGGGTCGAATAGAACCATTCTGACGCGGCGATTTCGGGTCAAGGCCGAGCCGGCGTCCGAAGGGCGTATCTGGATACGGTCGAGGACGACGGTGACGGCATTGGCCCGAAATCGCCCGTCCCGGAGGGTTTGCGAGCGGCGGACGCCCGACGCCGAGCGCAAACAGAATTGTTTCTATTTGACCCTGAAACTCTAGCTAGCGGGCTTTGCCGGTCGACGCGAGACGACCGGCGGCCGTCGCCTCGAAACGATCCGGACTGTTGCGAAAGAATCGCAATCACCGACGCCTCCCGCCGACCTGCCTCAGGCCGCAGCCTCGCGGCCGGCCGGCGGCTTCGGATCGAGGAACTTCAGGTCCAGTCCCTCGTCCCAGTAGGGCTCGGGACCGTAGAGCTCGGCGAGAAAATCGATGAAGACGCGCACCCGGGCGGGCAGGAAGCGCCTGCTCGGATAGACCGCGTAGACCGCGACGCGGCGTGATTCCCGGTAGCCCGGCAGGACGATCTTCAGGTCGCCGCGCTGCAGCGCCGGACCGACGTCCCAGGTCGAGCGCAGCGCTATGCCCAACCCCGCGGTCACGGCCTCGCGCACGACCTCGCTGGAGTTCGTCTGCAGGTTGCCGGAGACGCGCAGCGTCGTCGGCCCTTCCGGCCCCTCGAGCTGCCAGAGATCCTGGTGGGTGGCGAAGACGCAGTTGTGCCTGGCGAGCTCGGCGAGCGTCTTCGGCTCGCCCTCGCGCTCCAGATAGGCCGGCGACGCGCAGATCACCCGGTGGTTGGGCGCGAGTCGCCGCGCGATCAGGCTGGAGTTCTCGAGCGCGGCGATGCGGACGGCGAGATCGTAGCCGTCGCCGACGATGTCGACGAAGGTGTCCGACAGCATCAGGCTCAGCGTCAGGTCGGGATAGAGTTTCGAGAACCTGCCGAGATGGGGCGCGATGTGCATCCGCCCGAACGAGGTGGGTGCGGTGATCTTGAGCGTCCCGCGCGGGGCGGCGTTCCGGCGCGTGACGTAGGATTCCGCCTCCTCGATCGAGGCGAGGATGCCGATCACCCGCTCGTAGTATCCCTGTCCGTCCTCGGTCAGCGCGATCTGCCGCGTCGTGCGCTGCAGGAGCCGGGCGCCGAGCCGTTCTTCGAGCCGGCGGATGCGCTTGGATATGACGGCGGGTGACAGCCCCATCTCGCGCCCCGCCGCCGACATGCTCCCCGCCGTCACGACCCGGGCGAAAATTTCCATATCCGTCAGGTCGGCCACGGTCCTCCCCCTCGCGTTATTTCCACCAGGGAAACAATACTTATTGACTTTTGTTCTTGCGAGTAAGGTATACGCTGGCAAACTGCGTCAAGGAAAAAATCGCTCCCGGTCGCGGGGAGAACGGACGCAACGGAGGAGAGCCCCCATGTCTTCCCTGGCCTTGCCGGCCGTCGATCCGGCGATCCTGGCCAAGCGCGGACGCGTCATCGAACGGCTGAACGAGATCGTCGGCGCACGCTGGGTGATTGCCGACGAGGACGAGCTGCGCGCCTACGAGACCGACGCGCTCACCGCCTACCGGCAGATGCCGATGGCCGTTGCGCTTCCGGCGACGACCGGGGAGGTGAGCCGCGTCCTCGCCGTGCTCGACGAGGAGGGCGTCAAGGTGATCGGCCGCGGCGCCGGCACCTCGCTCGCCGGCGGCGCGCTGCCGCTGGCCGATTCCGTCGTCGTCGGCGTGTCGCGCATGAGCCGCGTGCTCGGCATCGACACCGCCAACCGGGCGATCTGCGTCGAGGCGGGCGTCACCAATCTCGCCGTCTCCGGCGCCGTCGACCACCTGGGGTTCTTCTACGCGCCCGATCCCTCGAGCCAGCTCGCCTGCACCATTGCCGGCAATGTCGGCATGAATTCCGGCGGCGCGCACTGCCTGAAATACGGTGTGACGACCAACAACCTGCTCGGTCTCACCGTCGTGCTGATGGACGGCACCGTGATCGAGCTCGGCGGCACCCATCTGGACAGCCCCGGCTACGACCTGCTCGGCCTGATGACCGGCTCGGAAGGCCAGCTGGGCATCGTTACCGAAGCCGTTCTCCGCATCCTGCCGAAGGCGGAGGGCGCGCGACCGGTCCTCGTCGGTTTCAACTCGAACGCCGATGCCGGCGCCTGCGTCGCCGAGATCATCGGACAGGGGCTTCTGCCCGTCGCGATCGAGTTCATGGACCGCCCGGCGATCCGCATCTGCGAGGACTTCGCCCATGCCGGCTATCCCCTCGACGTCGAGGCGATGCTGATCATCGAGGTCGAGGGCTCGGAGCCGGAGATCGCCGAGCAGCTCGGCAAGATCGTCGCGGTCGCGAAGGAGAACGGGGCGGTGCATGTGCGCGAGGCGACGACGCCGGCCGAGAGCGCGGCCATCTGGAAGGGGCGCAAGTCCGCCTTCGGCGCGATGGGCCGCATCTCCGACTACATGTGCATGGACGGTACGATCCCGACCGGCCGCCTGCCGGAGGTGCTGATCAAGATCTCCGAGATCTGCGCGGGCTACGGCCTCGGCGTCGCCAACATCTTCCATGCCGGCGACGGCAACCTGCACCCCCTCGTGCTCTACGACGTCAACGATCCCGTCCAGCTCGAGAAGGCCGAGGCCTGCGGCGCCGACATCCTGAAGCTCTGCGTCGAGGTCGGCGGCTGCCTGACCGGCGAGCACGGCGTCGGTATCGAGAAGCGCGACCTGATGACGTGCCAGTTCAACGCCGCCGATCTCGACCAGCAGATGCGCATCAAGGCGCTGTTCGATCCGCAATGGCTGATGAATCCGGCGAAGGTGTTTCCGCTGGAGGGGCGGCCGCAGCCGGTCCGCCGCAGCGAGGCGGCCTGAGCGCAGTTCCGATGGCCGAGCTCAATCCCGACACCGACGACGCCGTCGAGGAGATCGTCCGCGCAGCCCGCACGAAATCCGAACCGCTGGAAATCGCCGGCGGTGGAACCAAGCGTGACCTCGGCCGGCCGGTGCAGGCCGCCGCCACCCTGTCGCTCGGCGGGCTTACCGGCATCGTCCTCTACGAGCCGAGCGAGCTGGTGATCGCGGCGAAGGCGGGCACCCCGCTCGCCGAAATCGAGACGACGCTCCGCGAAAAGGGGCAGCGCCTGCCCTTCGATCCGCCGCGGCTCCACCGACTGTACGGCGGCGACCCGCGCCGGTCGAGCATCGGCGCCGTCGTGGCCTGCAACCTGTCGGGTCCACGCCGGGTCCACGCCGGCGCCGCCCGCGACTCGCTGATCGGCGTGCGTTTCGTCAACGGCCGCGGCGAGAGCGTCAAGTCGGGAGGCCGGGTCATGAAGAACGTCACCGGTCTCGATCTGGTCAAGCTGATGTCCGGCGCCGTCGGGACGCTCGGCGTCCTGACCGAGGTGACTTTCAAGGTTCTGCCCGCTCCGGAAACGGAGGCGACGCTGGTTTTCGAGGGACTGGACGATCGCCGTGCCGTCGCATGTCTCTCCGCCGGATTGTGCAGCCCGTGGGAGGTGACCGGCGCGGCGCATCTGCCGGCCGACGGCGGCACGACCGCGCGCACCCTCCTGCGCATCGAGGGCTTCGAGAGCCAGATGGCCTATCGCGGCGCGGCGCTCGCCGACGCCCTTGGCGACTACGGCGGTGCGAGCGTGCTGACCGGCGCCGACAGCGCGGCCCGCTGGGCGGCGGTCGGCGAGCTCGAACCCCTGGGTCTTGGCGAGACGGATGCGGTGTGGAGGATTTCCACCAGGCCCGACGCGGCTCCCGGCGTCGCCGCCGCGATCCGTGCGTCCACGCCTGCGCGCCTCTACTACGACTGGGGCGGCGGCCTCGTCTGGCTCGCCGTGCCGGCGGAGGGCGACGCGGGCGCTGCCGCGATCCGGGCGGCGCTCGTGTCCGCCGGCGGCCACGCCACGCTGATGCGCGCCCCCGCCGAGATCCGCGCCGCCGTCGCCGTCTTCGAGCCGCTGTCCGAGCCGGTCATGGCGCTGACGCGCAAGCTGAAGGAAATCTTCGATCCCGACCGGGTGCTCAATCCCGGCCGCATGTACGCGGGGGTGTGAGGATGGTCCGGAGCGCGCCGCGACCCCCCTCTCCGTCTCTCCCCCGCAAGGGGGGAGAGGGTCCCCTGCCGCAGCCGTCCTCGGGAACACAGTCTTCTGACGATCTAGCCAGGATCGCAGGACGTAGTGAGTCGGATGCGCAGGGCCGCAAGCGCCTCCCTCCCCCCTTGCGGGGGAGGGATGGGGTGGGGGTTTGGGCGCCCTACGGGGCGCCCGCGCATGAACCTGTTCCCGCGACGCTCCGCGAAAATTCCAGGGCGCTCCGTCGCGACATGACCGACGCTGAGCGCAAGCTTTGGCGCGCACTTCGCGCCGGACGATTTCACGGCCTTTCATTTCGCCGGCAAGTTCCGATGGGCCGATATGTCGCCGATTTCGTCTGCCACGAGCAGAGGCTCGTGATCGAACTGGACGGCGGCCAACATAGTGAAGCAGAGCACGAAGCCACCGACGCGGAAAGGGATGCCTGGTTGGCGTCACGGGGCTATCGCGTGCTCCGCTTCTGGAACAATGACGTGATGACCAATCTCGACGGCGTGCTGCAATCGATCGAGCGCCTCCTGGATCTCGACGGACGCGATCTGGAATAGCCCCCCATGCAGACCAACTTCTCCCTGGCGCAGCTCGCCGATCCGCACATGGCCTCCTCGGAGAAGATTCTGCGCACCTGCGTGCACTGCGGCTTCTGCACGGCGACCTGTCCGACCTATCTCGAGCTCGGCGACGAGCTCGATAGCCCGCGCGGGCGCATCTACATGATCAAGGACATGTTCGAGAGCGGCAAGCCGGCCCCGGAGGAGGTCGTCCGCCATGTCGATCGCTGCCTGTCGTGTCTCTCCTGCATGACGACCTGCCCCTCCGGCGTCCACTACATGCACCTGGTCGATCACGCCCGCGCCTATATCGAGGACACCTACCGTCGCCCCTGGCACGACCGGGCGATGCGGGCGCTGCTCGCCGGCGTGCTGCCCTACCCGCACCGGTTCCGCGCGGCGCTGTCCGGGGCGATGCTCGGGCGACTGGCGCTGCCGCTCCTGAAGGCGGTTCCCGGCCTCAGGCGCGTCGCGGCGATGCTGTCGCTGGCGCCGGCCTCGGTGCCCGCGCGCGAGGCCGAAGGCCCTGCCGTCTTCGCACCGACGACCGGGCGGAAGGGCCGCGTCGCACTCCTCACCGGCTGCGCGCAGCCGGTGCTGAATCCCGGCATCAACGCGGCGACCATCCGCCTTCTGAACCGGACCGGCGTCGAGGTGGTGCTTCCGAAGGGAGAGGGCTGCTGCGGTGCGCTCGTCCATCACATGGGCAGGGAGGCTGCCGCGCTCGACTTCGCGCGCGCCAATGTCGACGCCTGGACCGCCGAGATCGACGGCGCCGGGCTCGATGCGATCCTGATCACCGCGTCGGGCTGCGGCACGACGATCAAGGACTACGGCTTCATGCTGCGCGAGGACGCGGCCTACGCCGGCAAGGCGGCGAGGGTCTCGGCGCTGGCGAAGGACATCGCGGAGTACCTGTCGGGCCTCGCCCTGCCGGCGCCGGCGGCGAAGCCGGGCCTCACCGTCGCCTACCACTCGGCCTGCTCGATGCAGCACGGCCAGCAGATCCGCGAGGAACCGAAGGCGCTCCTGAAGGCGGCGGGCTTCGCCGTGAAGGACGTGCCCGAGGGCCATATCTGCTGCGGCTCGGCCGGAACGTACAACATCCTTCAGCCGACCCTCGCCGAGCGCCTGCGCGCGCGCAAGGTCCGCAACATCGAGAGCACGAAGCCCGACCTGATCGCGACCGGCAACATCGGCTGCATGACGCAGATCGGCGGCGGCACGGCGCTGCCGATCGTGCACACGGTGGAGTTGCTCGACTGGGCCTATGGCGGCGCGATGCCCGAGGCGCTTGTGGGCAAGGTGCCTTCGTGAGGCCGCACGCGGCCGCGTGTGCCGTCACGGTTCGAGACGGGCGTCGATGCGCTCCTCGCCACGAGGTCTCGAGGTTCTCCTCGGCCTGATCCCGAGGAGCGGCGACAGTCGGGCCTCGAAGGGTGGTCAGGCGGTGATGCCCTCGGCCAGCCACGCCGCCGCGCAGAGCTCGGCTTCGGTTTCCGACAGGACCCAGCCCTCGACGCTGACCATGCGGCCCTCGGCGAATTCCTTGCTGCACTGATCCTGCACGAGCCGTATCCGCGTCGTCGGGCAGCCGGTGGCGAGCGCCGTCCTGATCAGCGGGCGCTCGCAAACAAGCGCCGCGAGCCGGTCGAGATCGGCGGGCACGCGGCCCGAGCCGACAATGGCCATGCCGACGCGTCGCGCGGCGGGATCGTTCGGCACCGCGTCGAGCAGGGCGAAGAAGTCCGGATGCTTGCGCGGCACGAAGCGGCATGCGGCGAGCGAGCCGCCGTAGACGGCGGCGCCGAGAGCGACCGTGCCGCCGAGGCCGATCGCCAGTCTGCGGGTGACCTTTCCCATGGCTCAGCTCCTCTTGATCTGCCGTTGCCCGGCGGCGGTGACGGTCTCGACGAGATGGTCGGCGAGGCGCGCGGCCAGGGCGACGATCGTCAGCGTCGGGTTGGCGGTGCCGGCGGTGGTGAACACCGAGCTGCCGCCCATGTAGAGGTTCTTCACCGAATGGACGCGGCAGTTCCGGTCGACGACGCCGCGTTTGGGATCGTCGCTCATGCGCGTCGTGCCCATGTGGTGGTAGCCGGTGTAGACGACGTCGAGGTCGGGCGGGTCGCCGATGCCGACCTGGACGCGGCCGAGGCCGGCGGCCCCGATCGCGGCGCCGAGGCGCTCGTGGGTGCGCCGCAGGCTATCCAGGTCGGAGGGTGCGATCCGCCAGTCGAGCGCGATGCGGCGCCAGCCCAGGGCGTCGGTCTCGTCGGTCAGGAAGACGCGGCTGTCCGGGTTGGGCGACTGCTCGGCGTCCTGTCGGAATTTCGCCGCCAGCGCCCGGCCGGTCTTGGTGAAGGGCCGCATGGCGTGGCGATAGATGCCCACCGCCACGGTGTCGATGTTCTCGACCGAATTGCAGTAGTTCTCGGCGAAGCGGTCCGGTTTCTGGCCGTGCGCGAACGCCTTGACGAGCGCCGAGAACGACACCCAGCCGTAGTTGCGGAAGTCGTTGCTGAAGGCGGTGTTCTCGTATTGCGGCACGAGGAACGCGGTGTTGTTGAGGAGCTGCTCCCGGCGGATCACGTCGAAGGGTAGTTTCAGGCCGATCTGCATCGCCGTGCCGTCGGCCACGACCACCCGGTCGTAGAGCGACAGGTCGATGTACTCGTCGCTGAACAGGACGGTGCCGACCTCGCAGTTGAGATGGTCCATGAAATAGCGCCCGACGAGGCCGTTCTCGTTGCCGATGCCGTCGGGCCGCTGCCTGTTGCAGTTGAGCAGGACGCGTGCGTTCTCGATGCCGCCGCAGGCGACGACGTAGTTCTCCGCCCGGACGCGCAGCTTGCGGTTCTCCAGCGTCGAGAACTCGCAATGGTCCACAGCGTCGTCCCTCAGCACGATGTCTGTCAGGTTGGCATGCAGGAAGCAGCGGATGCGCGGGTTGTCGCTCACCGCGTCCCAGTAGGTCTCGGCGAACCGGGTAGGCGGGCTCTGCTGGTAGACGGCGTCCCGGGCCATCTCCGGATCGAGCGGGAGCGCGGGTTGCGCCAGGCGGCTCTTCCAGTTGGCGAAGGCGTAGTCGAACTTGCCGAGTTCCAGGTAGGGTTGCGCGATCCTGTAGTAGTCGTCGAGATCGGCGCGGGTGATCGGCCAGCCCGAGTGCGGCACGCCGGGCCGCGCTTCGAAGTCGATCGGATCGAGCGGCGCGCACAGGCCGGTCCAGTGCCCCGACGTGCCGCCGAACTCGCGCAGGCGCGACGAGGCGACGTCGGTGTTCCGGTCGCCGACCACGGCGCCGTCGTAGAGCGCCTGTGTCTCCGGCTCGTAGCCGCGCCCTCCGGATTCGAGAAGAACGACGTCGACGCCCTTGCCCGCGAGCTCGAGCGCGAGCGTTATTCCGGCCGGACCCGCGCCGATGACGCAGACGGGGCCGGCGACCGGCTCATCGGACGCGTAGTCACGCAGATCGAAAATCATTCGCAGGACCTCGGCGGCGCGGCGGCGCCGAAATGCCGATGATAAGCCGAGGTGGTTAATTTGGTTCCAATCGGGCGCCGGCCGGGTCGTGTCTTTCCGGACCCCGGGAGGATTTCGGGAGGGACGGGCCCCGCAGGAAGCGGGCCGCCCGCAAGGGGCGGCCCGCCTCGGTCATGTAGGATTTCCGGTGGCGTTCAGGCGGCCGCGACGTCCGCGAGGAACCGGTCGATCGACTGGCGCAGCCGCTCCGTTTCCGAAGCCGCCGAAGTCGAGATGTGCTCGACGTGATCGGCCGACTGGGACGTCTCGCCGGCGGCGGCGTCCAGGCCGGAGACGTTCTGCACCACCGACTGGGTTCCCGACGCCGCGACCGCGATGTTGCGGCTGATCTCGGACGTGGCGGAGCCCTGTTCCTCGATCGCGGCGGCGATCGCGGCGGTGTGGCTGTTCACGTCCTCGATCGTCTTGGCGATCGCCTGGATCGCCTTCACCGCGTCGTCGGTCGAGTGCTGGATCGCGGAGATCTGCTGGCTGATCTCCTCGGTCGCCTTCGCGGTCTGGCCGGCCAGCGACTTGACCTCGCTCGCGACCACCGCGAACCCGCGACCGGCCTCGCCGGCGCGCGCCGCCTCGATCGTCGCGTTGAGGGCGAGCAGATTGGTCTGCTCGGCGATGTCGGAGATCAGGCCGATGACGTCGCCGATACGCTGCGCGGCGGCGGCGAGGCCCGAGACCTGGTCGTTCGACCTGCGGGCCGCGTCGGTGGCCTCGTTGACCGTCGAGTTGGTCTCGCTGATCTGGCGGCTGATCTCGGTGATCGAGCTCGCCAGCTCCTCCGCGGCCGAGGCCACTGTCTGCACGTTGGCCGACGCTTCGGCCGACGCCGACGAGACGTTGGAGGCGCGGCCGGCCGTGTTGCCGGCGATCTCGGTGAGCACCTTCGCGGTCTCGCGCATCTGGCTCATGTTGTCCGTCACCGATTCCAGGGCGGCGGTCACGTCGTCGCGGAACGCGTTGACCAGGCCTTCGAGCCGCTGCCGGCGCCGCTGGTCGCGCTCCTGCTCGCCGGCCGCGTCCTGCTCGAGGCGCGCGCGCTCGATGGCGTTGGCGCGGAACACCTCCACCGTCTTGGCCATTGCGCCGATCTCGTCGGCGCGCTCGACACCCTGGATCCCGCGCGACGTGTCGCCGGCGGCGAGTGCGCCCATCTGCCCGTTCAGGACGAGAAGGGGACGGGACACCGAGCGCTGGATCCAGACGGCCATGCCGATCGCCGCGGCGATCGCGGCGGCGATGCCGACCACGACCACGCCGCGCATCCAGGCGACGGCCGAGGCGACGGTCGCACTGACTTCCGTCAGCATCTCGTCGGCCGCCCGCTTGGCGTTCTGGATCGCCGAACGGACCAGTTCGATCTGGGACTCGTTCTGGCCGGACGCCTCGAACAGGCGCGCTTCGTCGACGGTCAGTGGATGGCGCATCAGCGCGATCTGCGGGTCGCGGATCTCGGCGACCCACTGATCGATCAGCGCGCCGGCCGCGGCGACCTTCCCGGCCAGCTCCGATCCCTGTGCCGCTTCCGAGACGGCGGTCTTCAGCGATTCCTGCCCGTGCTCGTGCGCGGTGCGCGCCGATTCCAGGAACGAGCGGTCGCCCGACATCACGAAGCCGCGCAGGGTGCCCTGCTCGACCTCGAAGGCGTTCGAGAAGTCGGCGATCGCCGTGGCGATCCCCGTGGCGTGCTCGGCTTCGGTGTTGGCGGCGTTGATCCGGCCGGCGGCGGTCCAGATCAGGATGCCGACGATCAGGTTCAGAAAGACGATGACGCCGAAGCTGACGGCGAATTTTTTCGCGATGTTCATGGGAGCCCCCGCGTCGTCAGGAGTTCAGGCCGAGCAGCCTGCGGCGCTGCAGCTCGGTGAGGTTGATCTCGACGGTCGCCGCGCCGATCGCGGTTCCGTCCGGATTGACGAGGGTGAGGTTCACCTGCGCCCGCCACGTCCCGGTTTCCTCGTTGAACTCGGCCTCGTCGATGAAGACGGCGTCCGAAGCGACCGGGAAGGTCTTCTGGAACTTCGCCTCGTCGCCCTGCCAGTAGTCGGACGTCGTCGCGCTCTGGCCGACGTTGAGGCCGGCGGAGTCCATGACGAACATCTCGCTGTACAGTCCGAGCGCACCCGCCTGGATTCGCGTCAGGTAGCTCGAGAGGGGGCTCGTCAGCACGCTGGCCACGAGCGGCTGGTCCTCGACCTCGCGTTCGGCCCGCCACTGCTTGTCGAGCCTGTCGATGTCGGCTTCCGACAGCTCGGAGGTCTTCCGGTTCTGCGCTTCGATGGATTTCCAGACCACCGGCGCCTTCAGGAAGTCGCGGATACTTGAGACGACCCGGTCGTCGATCAGATCGGTCGTGGGATTGGGCCCGTTCTGGGCCGTGGCGTTTGCGCAGGTGGCCAGCAGTGCGGCCATCGCGAACGCGAAGATAGAATTCTTCATCTTTGCCCCGTGGAGTGATTCGGCGGAAACAACTCTTCGCAGACTGGTCGCGAAATCTTTTAGTTTCGTTACCTGGGAATTTTACGCTGGGGCAGGATTTCAGTACTTGCTCCGTTTGATTTTTTCCCGGGCGGAAAGAGAGCCGGTGTGCAGCGCGTGTTTCTCCCGGGCGCGCCGTGTGGGAAACTGCGCCCGACAGCCGAACAACGCATCGAGGAATGTCATGGGCGGGACCGCCGAGGTGGCCGACATCGAAATTCGCGGCGAGATGAAGGATCGCTACGACGAGATCCTGAGCGGCGAGGCGCTCTCCTTCGTCGCCGACCTTCACCGCACCTTCGACGAGCAGCGCCGCCGTCTCCTGAAGATGCGGGCCGAGCGCCAGAAGCGCTTCGACGCGGGCGAGCTGCCGGATTTCCTCGAGGAGACCCGCCACGTCCGCGAGAGCGACTGGAAGGTCGCGCCGATCCCCGAGCCACTGCTCGACCGCCGCGTCGAGATCACCGGCCCCGTCGACCGCAAGATGGTGATCAATGCGCTGAATTCCGGCGCGAAGGTGTTCATGGCCGACTTCGAGGACGCCACCGCGCCGACCTGGTCGAACCTGGTCGAGGGGCAGATCAACCTGAAGGACCGCTGGGACGGCGGCATCGACTTCGCCGATCCAGACAGCGGCAAGGAATACAGGCTGAGGGCCGATCCGGCCGTGCTGCTCGTGCGTCCGCGCGGCTGGCACCTGCCGGAGGCGCACCTGGCCGTCGACGGCGAGCCGGTGGCCGGCGCCCTGTTCGACTTCGGCCTCTACATGTTCCACTGCGCCCGGAAGGCGATTGCCGCCGGCGCAGGGCCGTATTTCTACCTGCCCAAGCTCGAAAGCCATCTCGAGGCGCGGCTGTGGAACGACGTCATCGTCCACACGCAGGACGCGCTCGGCCTGCCGAACGGAACGGTCAAGGCGACGATCCTGATCGAGACCCTGCCGGCGGCCTTCGAGATGGACGAGATCCTCTGGGAGCTGAAGGACCACATCGCCGGCCTCAACTGCGGCCGCTGGGACTACATCTTCTCCTTCATCAAGCGGCTGCGCAACAACCCGGCCTACCTGCTGCCGGACCGCGACCAGGTGGTGATGGGCAAGGCGTTCCTGCGCGCCTATTCGCTTCTCCTCATCAAGACCTGCCACCGCCGCGGGGCCTTCGCCATGGGCGGCATGGCCGCGCAGATCCCGAACCGGCGCGACCCGGAGGCCAACGAGATCGCGCTCGCCAAGGTGAGGGCCGACAAGGAGCGCGAGGCCGGCGACGGCCACGACGGTACCTGGGTCGCCCATCCCGACCTGGTGCCGGTCGCCACGGAGGTCTTCGACCGCCTGATGCCCGGCAAGAACCAGCTCGACAACGGGCGTGAGGACGTGAACGTCGGCCAGCCGGACCTGCTCGAGATCCATCGGGGCACGCGGACGGAGGCCGGGCTGCGCGAGAACATCCGCGTCGGCGTCCAGTACATCGAGGCCTGGCTCGGCGGGAGGGGCGCGGTGCCGCTCTACAACCTCATGGAGGACGCCGCGACCGCCGAGATCAGCCGCGCGCAGATCTGGCAGCAGCTCCGCCACAACGCTTCGCTCGAGGACGGCCGCACCGTCACCAGGGCGCTGTTTCTGGCGACCCTGGACGACGAGATGGCGAAGGTGCGCGGGGAACTGACGCCGGCCGTCTACGACGCCGGCCGCTTTCCCGAGGCGATCGCGCTCTTCCGGGACATGTCGACGGCGGCGACCTTCGAGGAGTTCCTGACGCTGCCGGCCTACGAGCTGATCGCCTGATCGCGGCGCGATGCGCCCTCAAAGGCAGTTGGCGATCGCCGAGAAGATCCGGTCGAGATAGACGGCTTCGCCGTAGCGCGCCCACAGAAGACCGCCCGCCGCAAGCAGGACGGCGAAGACGGCCGCGCCGATCGCCACGATCGGCGGCTCCGGGGCCGGCGCGTTGCCGGGGATCGGGTCCGGTATCCTGTCTGTGGCCACGGTCGAAATCGCTGCGTTCGAGCCTGCCGACAACCTACACCACGGCCCCGCGCAAGGCCACCGGCGTGCGCGCCCTCCCTCCCGCGGCCGGCTTAGCCATCTAAGGACATGATAAATATCAACGCAACTAAAGAAATAAGTTTAGTACAGAGACGAAATTTTTCGGTATTTCATCGTTCGTTAACACGCCGCTTTCTACGGTCGGCCTGCACCGCAACCAAATCCCTCGTTGGGGGAGGGGCCAACCCAAATGCAGTTCAAGTCATCCACGGCGCGCCCGGGGAACGCCTCCCGTGCGCCTGGCCGCAAGCTCACCCGTTCGATCGGGCCGACCGGCCGCGAACGGACCTTCAGCGAAGACGAGCTGATCGTCACCAAGACCGACCTGAAGGGCCGGATCACCTACGCGAACGACGTCTTCCTGCGCATGGCCGTCATGAGCGAAGGCGAGGTGCTGGGTGCCCCTCACTCGATCATCAGGCATCAGGACATGCCCCGGGCGGTCTTCTGGCTGCTCTGGGAGACGCTGAAGTCCGGCAAGGAGATCTTCGCCTACGTGGTGAACCTGGCAGCCGACGGCGACCACTACTGGGTCTTCGCCCACGTCACGCCGAGCTTCGCGCCGGACGGCTCGATCATCGGCTACCACTCGAACCGGCGCACGCCGGAACGCCGCGTGCTCCCGATCGTCACCGAGATCTACGCCGGGCTGAAGGCCGAAGAGGACCGCCACGAGAGCCGCGCGCGGGGACTCGAGGCATCCATCGGGCTCCTCGAGACCCTGCTCAAAGAAAAAGGCATGCCCTATGACGAGTTCGTCTTCTCTCTCTGACGCGCGCAGTCTGGCGCTCGCCGCGACCGTCCTCTCGGTCGCGATCGTGGCTGCGGCATGGTTCGGGCCGCTGGCGACGACGGCGGTTGCCGCGGCGCTGCTCGTCGTGACGGTCCTGCTGCTCGGCCGGCTGCGCCATCTCGGCCGGCGCCTCGACATGGTGGCCGGCGTCTGCGAGCGGGCGGCCCAGGGCGACCTCGAGGCCCGCATCATCGGCATCCGCGAGGGCGACGGCGACAGCCTCGGCCGGCTCATGCACGCGATCAACCACCAGCTCGACATCGTCGACGCTTTCGCCCGCGAATCGACCGCCTCGCTCGCCTATGTGCGCGACGGGCGGTTCTTCCGGCGCGTTCTTCGGCGCGGCCTGACCGGCTCCTTCCGGCACGCCGCCGAGGTGATGAACGCCGCGACCCGCACCATGGGCGAGAAGTTCGGCCACTTCCAGGAAGTGACGGACCGCTTCGAGCAGGAGCTGTCGGAGCTGATGCGGGAGGTCCGCACCTCCGCCCAGGAGATGGGCGCCACCGCCGACCAGATGGCTTCGGCCACCCACGACAGCGGCACCAAGACCGCCGAGATCGGCCAGCAGGCGGAGATCATGAACCGGGAAGTCGCCACCGCCGCCGAGGCGGTCGACCGGCTCGCCGCAACGGTGGAGGAGGTCGGCGGACGGGTCTCCACCGCGAAGGAGATCAGCGACCGCGCCGTGATGGAATCGCGCGCCTCGCAGGAGACGATCGAGGGCCTGGAGCGTGCCGCCGCGGCGATCGGCGAGATCATCGAGCTGATCCGAGCGATCGCCGACCAGACGAACCTGCTCGCCCTCAACGCGACGATCGAGGCCGCCCGCGCCGGCGCCGCCGGCAAGGGCTTCGCCGTCGTCGCCTCCGAGGTGAAGGCGCTCGCCAGCCAGTCCGCTCAGGCGACCGACCGGATCGGCGAGCAGATCGCCGTGATCCGTGGCGAGACCGAGCGCGCCGTTTCCGCCATCGGCGGGGTGTCGTCGATCATCGGCGAGATCGCCGGCATCTCCGATGCGATCGCCACCGCCGTTCAGGCGCAGACCGAGGCGACGCAGGGCATCTCCGACAGCATGGCGCTGGCCCGCACCGGCACGGACACGGTGTCCGGCAACATCGGCGTCGTCACGCGCTCGGCGGTCGAGACCGGCGAGGCCTCCAAGGCGCTTCAGCTCGCCGCCGAGCGCCTGCAGGGCCGTGCCAACCACCTCGAGACCGAGATCGAGGAGTTCTTCGCCAACGCCCGCAAGCTCTAGCGGCGGCGCGCTTCCCCGAAAACGGAATGCCGAATTTGAGAAGGGGGGGGGGCGCCAAGGCCCCCCCCCCGCCCACGGGA
>JAEWYT010000094.1 GCA_023458595.1 Pseudomonadota bacterium | reverse complement strand
CGTGGGCCAGGCCAGCAACGGCCAGCGACAAGGCCAGGGCGGTCAGGGGCGTACGAATGGGGTGCATCTTGCAGTCTCCTTGTTGTTGTGGTGTGTGAAATTCGGTCGAGGCCAGCGCTTAGACGCCCAGCAACTCATTGAGGACGGGCATCTTGGCGTCCAGCTGTGCCGCTTCGAAGGTCTCGACGATGCGGCCGTGCTCCATCACGTAAAAGCGGTCGGCCAGCGGCGCGGCAAAGCGGAAGTTCTGCTCCACCATGACGATGGTGTAGCCCTTCTGGCGCAGGGTATGGATCATGCGGGCCAGGGCCTGCACGATCACGGGCGCCAGGCCTTCGGAAATTTCGTCCAGCAGCAGCAGGCGTGCGCCGGTGCGCAGGATGCGGGCCACCGCCAGCATCTGCTGCTCGCCGCCCGACAGGCGCGTGCCCTGGCTGTGGCGGCGCTCGGCCAGGTTGGGGAACATGGCGTAGATTTCCTCGACGCTCATGCCGTCGTGGCCGGTCTTCAGCGGCGGGGGCAGCAGCAGGTTCTCTTCGCACGACAGGCTGGAGAAAATGCCGCGCTCCTCGGGGCAATAGCCCACGCCAAAGTGGGCAATCTTGTGCGTGGGCAGGCCCACGGTTTCCTGGCCGTTGATTTTGACCGAACCCTTGCGGGCGCCGGTCAGCCCCATGATGGCGCGCATGGTGGAGGTGCGGCCCGCGCCATTGCGGCCCAGCAGGGTCACCACCTCACCGGGGTGGCCCACCATGTCCACGCCGTGCAGCACATGGGATTCGCCATACCAGGCTTCGAGGTTGCGGATTTCCAGCGCAGGTGTTGTGTGCTTGTTGTCGGCCATGGCTCAGTGCGCTCCTTGCAGTTGGCCGTCGGTTGTCCCCATATAGGCTTCCATCACTTGCGGGTTGCTTGAAACTTCGGCGTAGTTGCCTTCGGCCAGCACCGCACCGCGTTGCAGCACGGTGATGCGGTCGGCAATCGTGGAGATCACCTTCATGTTGTGCTCCACCATCAGGATGGTGCGACCGGCTGAAACTTTCTTGATCAGCTGCGTCACACGGTCCACGTCCTCGTGGCCCATGCCCTGGGTGGGCTCGTCCAGCAGCATCAGCTCGGGCTCCATCGCCAGCGTGGTGGCAATTTCCAGCGCACGCTTGCGGCCATACGGCAGATTGACCGTGACCTCATCGGCCATGTCGTCCAAGCCCACCTCGGCCAGCAGTTCCATGGCGCGGCCATTGAGCTGGTCCAGCGAGCGCTGGCTCTTCCAGAAGTGGAATTCGGTGCCCAGCTTGCGCTGCAGGCCGCCGCGCACGTTCTCCATCAGCGTCAGGTGCGGGAACACGGCCGAAATCTGGAACGAACGGATCACGCCACGGCGGGCGATCTGGGCCGGGGCCTCGCGGGTGATGTCGTGGCCGTTGAAACGGATTTCCCCCGAAGTGGGCTCCAGGAACTTGGTCAGCAGGTTAAAGCAGGTGGTCTTGCCGGCACCGTTGGGTCCGATGAGAGCGTGGATGCTGCCGCGCTGCACCGACAGGTTCACATCGCTCACGGCGGTGAAACCCTTGAACTCTTTGGTGAGATGGGTGGTTTGAAGAATGACGTCGCTCATGCGCCCAGGCTGCTCCGTGGTTGGGGTGCAGCGCGGAAAGCTGGAGGCTTTTCCGGAGCGTGCACCGTGTCGTATGTTGCGGTGCATCGTATGTGGCGGTTCTGGCAAAAGCACTGGGAGTTGTGCCTAAGACTTACAACCTAAGCACTTACCCTATCCCCACCTTTGAATACATCAGGTCACTGCTTTATGGACCCACCAAGAAAAGCATTTACTCACTTCCAAGCATTTTGGGTTGTCGCCCAATTCCGGCGTTGGCAGCTTTTTGTAAGCTTTGTTGATCCAAGCCCGGAAGGTTCCGGCTGGGTGCCTGCATAAATCAGGAGCAGATTGCGCACTTCTGGAGCGCGTTGAGCAGCCCCAAGGCTGTGCAACGCTTGAAAACCAAGCGCTGAGTACTCACTTTTTTGTATAAGCCCCGGATGGAGGCCACGGCCAGACCGGTGGCAGGCCGGCCCTTATTGCAAGGTTTGCTTGCTGCCCTTGGGCAAGGCCAGGGGCAGCACTGGCACGCCCTCTTCCAGCAACTCCAAGGCCTGCTGGGGCGTGGCCTGGCCACGGATGGGTCGCTCGGGCTCTTCGCCCTTGTGCATGCGCAGGGCTTCATCGGCGAAGCGATCGCCCACGTCCTCGGTCTTTTCCACGATCTTGCGCGAGGCCTCCAGCCAGGCCGCCTGCAAGGCATGCAACTTGCGCTGGTGCTCCTGCACCGGGGCAGCCGCGTCGCGTGGCGCCGGCATAGCCGCTGCAGGCGGCTGCGCGCCCAGGTTCAGGCGCGGCGCGCTCAGGCCCTTGGTGATCTCCTGGCTGCCGCACATCGGGCACTCCAGCAAGCCACGGTCCAGCTGACAGCGGAAATCATCTTCCGAGCCAAACCAGCCTTCAAACACATGGTCCTGGGTGCAGCGCAGGTCAAACACCTTCATGGTGCAAACAAACAAAAATAGCGGGCCAAAGAAAAAAGGCAGAGTCGCAACCCTGCCTTGTGTG
>JAEWYT010000093.1 GCA_023458595.1 Pseudomonadota bacterium | reverse complement strand
ACGCAGCGGTGTCAGACGGGCATTCTTGTGGATGTTCATTCGGACCCTCCGGTGTGTGCTGAAGCTTGGTAACTCCAGTCTCCCCGGTCCGGTCCGAATGGACAACCTGCTGAAACCTCACATCTAGGCGGCCGAGAACAGGTTGTCGACGTCGTCCTGGCTGACGCCTTCGCCCTTCTGCTGCGGGCCGTCGAGGAGCAGGTCCTTCTTGCGCCTGGCGCGGCTCGCCTCTTCCTCGTTGGCGTGGCCCTCGGCGTCCTCGACGCGCATGCGCTGGGCGAAGCGGCTGACGCGCTCGTCGATCATGGTCAGCGTCTCGACCACCTTGGTGATGCGCTGGCCGGTGATGTCCTGGAAGGAGCAGGCCTCGAAGATCTTCATGACGTTCTCGTCGACGAGCGCCTTGTAGGCGTCGTGATCGGAGTCGTCGGCGCTCATGATCGCCTCGGCGCATTCCATGATCGTGTTGGTGGCTTCCTCGGTCGCCTCCACCACGGCGTCGAGCTCCTTGCCGGCCGTCGGCAAATGGGTCTGCTGCAGGTCGTTGGCCTGCAGCCCGGCGATATCCGTCTTCATCACCTCGATATAGGAGGCGATCTCGCGGAACTCGCGCTGGATCGAGGCGTCGACGGCGCGGTACACGCTCGACAGCGACGACGTCATCGTCTGCGCCAGCGACAGGATCTCGTTGACGCTGATGTCGCCGTTCGTGCCCACGCCGATCTCCCTGAGGACCTGCGATACCCTCTCGGCGCCAGATGCCTTCTTGGCCATTTTACGAACCCCCTGCTGACCGGCCGGATATGGAGAAGGCGGGCCCGCGCCCGCCTCGCCGACTCGAGGATCAGGCGCCGAAGACGGCGTCGATCTTGGACTTCAGCGTGGCCGCGTTGAACGGCTTGACGATGTAGTTGTTCACGCCCGCCTTCTTGGCGGCGATCACGTTCTCGGTCTTGGATTCGGCGGTGACCATGATGAACGGCGTCGAGCACAGGCGGTCGTCGCCGCGCACCTGCTTCAGCAGCTCGTAGCCGGTCATCGGCTCCATGTTCCAGTCGGAGATCACCAGCCCGTACGGCTTGGAGCGCAGCTTCTGCAGCGCCTCGGTGCCGTCCGTCGCTTCGTCGACGTCGTTGAAACCGAGCTGCTTCAAGAGGTTGCGAATGATGCGGATCATCGTCTTGTAGTCGTCGACGACGAGAATCGGCATAGCGGTGTCGATCGCCATCCTAGCTCTCCATAGGTCTCTTCTGGGCCCCTGTCCCCCGCCGCCCGCTTCCTGCGAGACTGCGGGTTGCCCGTCTTCATGCGGTCGCCGACGGTAGGAAGGCCCGCTGAAAATTGGGTTAAGACGCTCCCCGCGCGCATCGGATGGTTAATCTCGGGTTTGCGGAAAAACGCGGATTGCACCGGTGGGCGCGGGCCCCTAATTTGCGCCCGCGCAGGAAAGGGAACCCGCTATGAACGTGGCGCCGGCCGGATTCGGCTACTTCTTCGAGGATTTGCGCCTCGGCATGACCGAGGTGCTGATGAAGACGGTGATGGCCGACGACGTGATCGGCTTCGCCAAGCTGTCCGGCGACAACAATCCGGTGCACCTGAGCGACCACTTCGCCGCCCAGACGCCGTTTCGCGAGCGCATCGCCCACGGCCTCTACACGGCGAGCCTGATCTCGGCGGTGCTCGGCACCCGTCTGCCCGGCCCCGGCGCGGTCTACATCTCCCAGAGCCTCAACTTCCGCGCCCCGGTGCGCATCGGCGACGTGCTGACGGCGCGCGTCGAGGTCGTGGAGCTCGATGCCGACAAGCGCCGCGCGCGGCTGCACTGCGAGTGCATCGTCGACGCCAAGACCGTCCTCGACGGCGAGGCGATCGTCATGGTGCCGAGCCGCGACGTGCTGCGCAAGCGCGGCTGACCGCCGCCGGATCCGGATTTTCGACCGCCGCGCCGATGACCCACGACCGTTTCGCCATCATCAGGAACGCCGACCCGGTGCCGCCGGACCTGCGCGGCGGCGTCGTGGCGATCGGCAACTTCGACGGCGTCCATCGCGGCCACCAGGCCGTGCTCGGCCGCATCATCGAGATGGCGCGGGAGCGCGGTGTCGCGGCGCTGGCGCTGACCTTCGAGCCGCACCCGCGCACCTTCTTCCGTCCCGCCGACCCGGTCTTCCGCCTGACCCCGCCGACGGTGAAGGCGGAGCTGTTCGAGGCCCTCGGCCTCGATGGCGTCGTCGAGGTCGCCTTCGATTCCGCGCTCGCGGCGACGACCGCCGAGGCCTTCGTCGACTGGCTCCTTGTCGAGCGGCTCGGCGTCTGCGCCGCCGTCGTCGGCTACGATTTCCATTTCGGCAAGGGCCGCGCCGGCTCGCCGGAGGTGCTGCAGGCGCTCGGCCGCGAGCGCGGCTTCGACGTCGAGATCGTCGAGAAGGCCGGCGGATCCGGCGCCGACTGGTCGGCGAGCGCGGCCCGCGCGGCCCTGGCCGGGGGCAGGGTCGGGGAGGCCGCCCGCATCCTCGGCTACCGCTGGTTCGTGCGCGGCGAGGTGGTCCACGGCGAGAAGCGCGGCCGCGACCTCGGCTTTCCGACCGCCAACATGCGCCTTCCCGCCGAAACCGGCCTCGCCCACGGCATCTACGCCGTCCGCATGCGCGTCGGCGGCGAGGTCCATGACGGGGTGGCGAGCTACGGCCGCCGCCCGCAGTTCGACAACGGCGCGCCCCTGCTCGAGACCTATCTGCTCGACGTCTCGCCCGATCTCTACGGGAAGACGGTCGAGGTGGAGTTCGTCGCCTTCATCCGCCCCGAGCTGAAGTTCGACAGCGTCGAGGACCTGGTCGCGCGGATGCGTGTCGACGTGGAGGAGGCGCGCCGCCTGCTCGCCGCGGCGGAGGCGGAGGGGGCCGCGGGCCTGTCGCTCGCGCCCTTCGGCGCGGCGCGCTGAGCCGCCGCCGTGGCGTCCCCGTCCGTCAGCTCCGGCGCCGGCGAACGGGAAGCCCTGATCGGCATCCTCCTGATGCTGGCGGCGACGACGCTGCAGCCCATGCAGGACACGATCATGAAGATCCTCGGCGGCGCGGTGCCGCCGGTCCAGGTCGCCTGGGCGCGCATGTTCTTCCAGATGCTGATCACGCTGCCCTTCGTGCTGATCGGCCCCGGCGTCGCCGGCCTGCTGCCGAAGCCCTACGGCCTGCAGATCCTGCGCGGTCTGTTCATCGGCTGCACCAACGTCGCCTTCGTCTCCGCGATCGTCGTCATGCCGCTCGCCGACGCGATCGCCCTCGTCTTCATCGCGCCCCTGATCGTGACGGCGCTGTCGGCGCTGGTGCTCGGCGAGACGGTCGGTCCGCGCCGCTGGGCGGCGGTCTTCATCGGCCTTTTCGGCGCGGTCGTCATCATCCGGCCCGGCTCGGGCCTGTTCGGGCTCGTCGCCCTGCTGCCGCTGACGGCCGCCGTCTCCTACGCCTGCTACCTGATCGTCACCCGGCACCTGAAGACCTCGGCGGCGCCGATCTCGACGCATTTCTTCACCGCCGTCGTCAGCGTCGTCACGGTCGGAGCCCCGCTCCTCGTCGGGATGGCGTGGCCGCTGCCGCTGATAACCCCGGTCGCCCCGACGCCGACCGAATGGGGGCTGCTGGCCGTGGTCGGGCTCATCTCGACGGTCTCCCATTTCCTCATCATTCTCGCCTATGGCCGGGCGCCGGCCTCGACGCTCGCTCCGATGGGCTATTTCGAGATCGTCGGCGCGACGGTCCTCGGCTACCTTGTTTTCGGCGATTTCCCGGATTTCTGGACCTGGATCGGCGTCGCGGTGATCGTGACGAGCGGCGTCTACGTCGTCTTCCGGGCCCGCGGGAAGGAGGCGGATGCGCCGCTTCCTTCGCCCGATGCCGCCCTCTGACCGGGAATCCGCCTCTTTATCCTTGCCGTTTCGCCTGATAGAAGGCCCGCCATGCGTTCGGATTCATCGGTCATGGCGCCGGGGCCTGTCGCCGCGCGGCGAATTATCGGCCCGGTTTTCGCCTGAGACGGGACATCGACCCCGTCGGGCGGAAAGCCGGGAATGCCGACCTTTTGTCCGAAACAATCGAACGACCGCCCGAAAGCCAGTCCGAAGACCATGACAAACGGATCCGATTCCGCCGCCAAGCGCGACTATTCCGAAACCCTGTTCCTGCCGAAGACCGAATTCCCGATGCGCGCAGGCCTGCCGCAGCGCGAGCCGGAATTCCTCGCCCGCTGGGACCGCCTGGACGTCTACGGGCGCCAGCGCGAGATCGCCAAGGGCCGCGAGAAGTACGTCCTGCATGACGGCCCGCCCTACGCCAACGGCAACATCCACATCGGCACGGGGCTGAACAAGATTCTCAAGGACGTCGTCACCCGCTCGCACCAGATGCTGGGCTACGATTCCAACTACGTGCCCGGCTGGGACTGCCACGGCCTGCCGATCGAATGGAAGATCGAGGAGCAGTACCGCGCCTCGGGCAGGAACAAGGACGACGTCCCGGTCATCGAGTTCCGCAAGGAGTGCCGCCAGTTCGCCGAGCACTGGATCGGCGTGCAGAAGGCCGAGTTCCGCCGCCTCGGCGTCGAGGGCGACTGGGAGAACCCGTACACGACCATGAGCTTCGCCGCCGAGGCGCAGATCGCCCGCGAGCTGACGAAGTTCGCCATGAACGGCGGCCTCTATCGCGGCTCCAAGCCCGTCATGTGGTCGGTCGTCGAGAAGACCGCGCTCGCCGAGGCGGAGGTCGAGTATCAGGACTACACGTCGGACACGATCTACGTGAAGTTCCCGATCGTCGAGGGCCCCGAGGCCGGCCAGGCGTCGGTGGTGATCTGGACGACGACGCCCTGGACGATCCCCGGCAACCGGGCGATCTCGTTCAGCCCGCGCATCGAATACGGCCTCTACAAGGTGGTCGAGGCGCCCGCCGACAACTGGGCGAAGGCCGGAGACCTCTACGTCCTCGCCGACAAGCTCGCCGAGGAGGTGATGAAGGCCGCCCGCGTCGATCGCTACGAGCGCGTCCGCGACATCGACTACGCCGAGCCCGGCCAGATGGTCTGCGCCCATCCGCTCGCGGGCCTCGACGGCGGCTACGAATTCAAGGTGCCGCTTCTGCCCGGCGATCACGTCACCGACGACGCCGGCACCGGCTTCGTCCACACCGCCCCCGGCCACGGCGCGGAGGACTTCGAGGCCTGGACCTCGAGCAGGGCTTCGCTGGAGGCGCGCGGCATCGACCCGACGATCCCCTATACGGTCGACGCCGACGGCTTCTTCACGAACGACGCGCCGGGCTTCTCCGGCAAGCGGGTCATCACCGACAAGGGCGACAAGGGCGACGCCAACCAGGCCGTCATCGACGCGCTGGCCGCCGCCGGCAACCTCGTCGGCCGCGGCCGCCTGAAGCACCAGTACCCGCATTCCTGGCGCTCCAAGAAGCCGGTCATCTTCCGCAACACGCCGCAGTGGTTCATCTCGATGGGTGACGGTCAGGGCGAGAACGGCCTGCGCGCCAAGGCGCTGAAAGCCATCGCCGAGACCCGCTTCGTGCCGGAGGCGGGCCAGAACCGCCTGCGCAGCATGATCGCCGAGCGTCCGGACTGGGTGATCTCGCGCCAGCGCGCCTGGGGTGTCCCGATCACCGTCTTCGTCCATCGCGAGACGGGCGAGGTGATCCCGAACGCCGGTTTCGCCGAGTCCGGCGCCCTGATCCGCCGCGTCGGCGACGCTTTCAAGGCGGAAGGGGCGGACGCCTGGTTCGCCGAAGGCGCGCGCGAGCGCTTCCTGTCCGGCCTCGTCGACGATCCCGCCGCGTGGGACAAGGTCGACGACATCCTCGACGTCTGGTTCGATTCCGGCTCCACCCATTCCTTCGTGCTGGAGGTTCGTCCGGACCTGAAGTGGCCGGCCTCGCTCTATCTCGAAGGCTCCGACCAGCATCGCGGCTGGTTCCATTCCTCGCTGCTCGAATCCTGCGGCACGCGCGGGCGCGCACCCTACGACGCGGTGCTGACGCACGGCTTCGTCATGGACGAGGAGGGCCGCAAGATGTCGAAGTCGCTCGGCAACCAGGTCTTCCCGCAGGACGTCATCAAGCAGTCCGGCGCCGATATCCTGCGCCTGTGGGTGGTGACGTCGGACTATTCGGAGGATCTGCGCATCGGCCCGGAGATCCTGAAGACCACCGTCGAGGCCTACCGCAAGCTGCGCAACACGGTGCGCTGGATGCTCGGCTCGCTCGCCCACTACACCGGCGACGACGTGGCCGAAGCCGACATGCCCGAGCTCGAGCGCTACATGCTGCACCGGCTCGCCGAGCTCGACCGGCTGGTGCGCCGCGGCTACCAGGACTTCGACTACAAGCGCATCTCGCACGCGCTGTTCAACTTCGCGACCGTGGATCTCTCGGCCTTCTATTTCGACATCCGCAAGGACGCGCTCTACTGCGATCCCGCCTCCAGCGTGAAGCGCAAGGCCTGCCTCACCGTGCTCGACCGCATCTTCGACCGCCTGATCGCCTGGTGGGCCCCGATGCTGCCCTTCACGATGGACGAGGCCTGGCTGTCGCGGCGTCCCTCCGAGGACGGCTCGGTGCACTTCGTGACGTTCCCGGAGGTCCCCGAGAGCTGGTACGACGAGCATCTCGCCGACAAGTGGCGCCGCGTCCGCCGCGTCCGCCGCGTCATCACCGGGGCGCTGGAGATCGAGCGGGCGGCCAAGCGGATCGGTTCCAGCCTCGAGGCCGCCCCCGAGGTCTGGTTCAGCGACGCCGAGCTGATCGCGGCCGTCGCCGACGTCGATCTCGCCGAGATCTCGATCACCAGCCAGATCGCGCTGAAGGAAGGCGATGGGCCCGCCGACGCCCACCGGATCGAGGAGGTCGCCGGCGTCGCCGTCGTGCCGAAGCTCGCCGAGGGCAGGAAGTGCGCCCGCTCGTGGAAGATCCTGCCCGACGTCGGCTCCGACCCGCACTGGCCGGACCTTTCGGCGCGCGACGCCATGGCGATGCGCGAGTTCGAGGCGAGCCGGGCCGCGGCGGAATAGGGCGGCGATGCTGGAGGGGGCGGATTCGAGGGGCCCTGCCGTGTGGCGACCCCCCTCTCCATCTCTCCCCCGCAAGGGGGGAGAGGGCCACTTGTGGCGACCTTCAGCGCATATCGCTGTCCAAGCGACCCGAGCCGATTCCGAGGAGCCATTTGCTGGAGGAAGAGGGGGCGGCAAACACCTCTCTCCCCCCTTGCGGGGGAGAGATGGAGAGGGGGGTCGCAGCGCGGGAACCCTTGCCGATTACCCCCCATATTCCCTCGGAGCCGCCCGATGACGCGCCGCATCCTCTGGGGTCCGCTCACGGGCCTCGGCGCATTTGTCGCAGCGGCCGTCTTCGTGGTCGACCGCGTCCACAAATGGGCGATGCTCGGTCCCTTCGACATCGGCGGCAAGGGGGCGGTGGAGGTCGCGCCGTTCTTCGACCTCGTCCTCGTCTGGAACCGGGGCGTGAGCTACGGCCTGTTCCAGCAGGATTCGGATGCGGGCCGGCTGATTCTCGTTGTGGTGAACGTGATTGCCAGCCTGGCGCTGTGGGCCTGGCTCGCCCGCGTCCACAGGGGACTGACCGCCGTTTCCATCGGCCTGGTCATCGGCGGGGCCGTCGGAAACGCCGTCGACCGGGCGATTTACGGCGCGGTTGCCGACTTTTTCCATTTCCACGCCTTCGGTTGGTCCTGGTACGTCTTCAACCTCGCCGACGTCGCCATTGTTGCGGGGGTGGTCGGGCTTCTGTATGAATCCCTGACGGACAGTCATAAAAGAGCCCCAAAGCCCGATTAGCGGGCTGAGCTTCGAAAGAGGCAGAGAGACGTGCTTGTGTTTGCGTACGGCGCCGGGGCATCGCGCCGAAGGGCACGGGAACGGATTGATCGCATGACAGACGACAATCGGATCAAGGCGAGACTGGCGACGGGTCTCGCGGTCTGCGTTGCGGGCGGCCTACTGGCGGCCTGCTCGGGCTCGAGCAGCGGCTTCAGCGATCCCGTCGAGGACATGCTCGGCGACCCGCTGGTGATGATGGGCCTCAAGGTCGATCCCACCAAGGAGGAGATCGAATACGGTCCGCGGTCGCCGCTGGTGATGCCGGGCGCGCAGCCGAGCCAGGATCTGCCGCCGCCGGTCGCGCAGGCGAGCAACGAGGTCCTCAGCCCGCAATGGCCGAAGGACCCGGACGTCGAGCGGCGCAAGTCGGAAGCGGCCATGCGCCAGGCCGCCCTGCAGGAGAAGCCGCGCGACGTCGAGTACGCCTCCGAGCCGATGTCGCCGGATGAGCTCGACGAATGGGGCCGCATGTACGGCAAGAGCAACGGCTCGGGCGTCGCGCTCGGCCCGAAGAAGCCCGGCGGCAAGGAAGAGACCAAGACGCTCAGCCCGCGCGAGCTTCTGGACCGGCGCAAGGATCCGAACCAGGCGCTGCGCTCGGAGCCGCCGCGCCAGTCGCTGAACGAGCCGCCGCCCGGCTACCGGACGCCGGCCCCGACGGTCGACGGCGAGGCGCCGCCGCCGGCGAAGAAGGGCTTCTTCTCGAAGCTGTTCGGCAACAGCTGATACCCAGACGCCAGAGGAGAACCGGCGATCACGACTTCGGGAGCGTGGTGGCGCCGGTCGGGGGCCCCGTCTATATCGGTGGCAGCCGTCGCCCCGGTTGATAGCACCGGTGCGACCGACTACGTGAGGGGTTCCCGATGCGAGCGTTCGCACCGATACGCCTGATGGTTCCAGCTCTGGTGGTTGTAATGGCCTACGGCTTTGCCTTTCGCGCGCCGGCCGGCGCGGCGTCCGCCGAGGCGCTGACGACGTTCGACCTCGACAACGGCCTCAAGGTCGTCGTCATCGAGGACCACCGCACGCCGGTCGTCACCCACATGGTCTGGTACAAGGTCGGCGCCTCCGACGAGCCGCCGACGAAGTCGGGCATCGCCCACTTCCTCGAGCATCTGATGTTCAAGGGCACGGCGGCCCATCCCGCCGGCGAGTTCTCCCGGGCCGTGGCCGACATCGGCGGCCAGGAGAACGCCTTCACCTCCTCCGACTACACCGCCTATTTCCAGAAGACCTCCAAGGACCATCTCGGCCTGATGATGGAGTACGAGGCCGACCGGATGACCGGTCTCGTGCTCGCCCCGGAGGACGTGAAGTCCGAGCGTCAGGTCATCCTCGAGGAGCGGTCGAGCCGAACCGACAACGATCCCGGCGCCCAGCTCGGCGAGGAACTCGACGCCGCCCTCTACATGGCCCATCCCTATTCGCGCCCGATCATCGGCTGGAAGCACGAGATCGAGCAGCTCTCCCGCGAGGACGCGCTCGCCTTCTACCAGCGCTACTACACGCCCAACAACGCGGTGCTCGTCGTCGCCGGCGACGTGACGCCGGACGAGGTCCGCGCGCTGGCCGAGGCGACCTACGGCAAGGTTCCCCGCCGCGCCGAGCCGGGCGAGCGCCTGCGCCCGCGCGAGCCGGAGCCGCGCGCCGCCCGCACCGTGTCGATGCAGAGCCCGCGCGTGCAGCAGGAAAGCGTGCGCCGCGCCTGGCTGGTGCCGAGCTATCACACCGCCGCTCCCGGCGAGGCCGAGGCGCTCGACGTGCTGTCCGGCATTCTCGGCGGCGGCGCCAACAGCCGCCTCTACAGGGCCCTCGTCGTCGACGGCGGCGAGGCGGCGGCCGCCGGCGGCTTCTACCAGGGCTCGGCCCTCGACGATTCCCGCTTCATGGTCTACGGCGTGCCGAAGCCCGGCGTCGATCTCGACACGCTGGCCGACGCCTTCGACCGCGTCATCGCCGATCTCGTCGCCGGCGGCATCACCGAGGCGGAACTGACGCGGGTGAAGAACGCACTGATCGCCGAATCGGTCTATGCGCAGGACAGCCAGTCGGCGCTCGCCCGCATCTACGGCGTCGCGCTCACCACCGGCGGCACCGTCGACCAGGTCGCGGAATGGACCGGCAGCATCCGCGCGGTCACGGCCGAGCAGGTCGTCGCGGTCGCCCGCAAGTACCTGACGCCGGAGCGTTCCGTCACCGCCTACCTGCGCGCCGATCCGGTCGCGCAGGCGGCCATGCCGCCGGGCGGCGGGACCGCGGCGGACGCCGCCTCCCCCGCCGCCGTCCGGTAGACCGTTTCCGTGTACTTCGATCCTTCGAGGCCGGAGGCTGCCCGCTCATGCTGAAGTCCCTGGTATGGAAAGTCATGACTGACACGATCGTGCCCGCGCTCGCCGTCGCCACCGTCGCGACGGCCGCCATCCGCCCCGCCTCGGCGATCGAGATCGAGAAGGTCGTCTCGCCCGGCGGCATCGAGGCCTGGCTCGTCTCCGAGTCCGCCGTGCCGCTCGTCTCCTTCCAGTTCGCCTTCGACGGCGGCGCCGCCCAGGACCCGGCCGATAGGCCGGGAGTGGCCAACATGGTCTCGATCCTGCTCGACGAGGGCGCCGGCGGGATCACCGCGTCCGACTTCCAGGAGAAGCTCGAGACGCTGGCGATCGACATGTCCTTCGACGCCGGCCGCGACGCCTTCTACGGCTCGATGCAGACGCTGACCGAGAACCTCGACGAGGCGGCCGGGCTTCTTCGTCTGGCGATCACGGAGCCGCGCTTCGACGCCGACGCGATCGAGCGCATGCGCGTCCAGACGCAGTCCGGCCTGCGCCGCGAGCTGACCAGTCCCGACGCCGTCGCCGGCAGGCTGTGGTCGCACACCGTGTTCGGCGACCATCCCTACGGCCGGCCGGTGAAGGGCACGCTGGAGACGGTCGCCGCCATCACGGCCGACGACCTGCGCGCCTATCGCGGCCGCGTCTTCGCCCGCGACACGCTGAAGATCGCCGTCGTCGGCGACATCGCCGCCGAACGGCTTAGCCCCCTCCTCGACGAGGTCTTCGGCGGGCTGCCGGAGAAGGCGGAGCTCGTCCCCGTCGCCGAGGCGACGCTTCCCGAAGGCGGCGTCCGGAAGGTCGTCGAGATGGAGATCCCGCAGACGGTGATCCAGTTCGGCCGGCCGGGCCTCAAGCGCGACGACCCCGATTTCATCCCGGCCTACGTGGTCAACCACATCCTCGGCGGCGGCGCGTTCTCTTCGCGCCTCTACCAGGAGGTGCGCGAGAAGCGCGGCCTGTCCTACTCGGTCTACAGCTACCTCTATCCCCTCGACCGCGCCGGCCTGATCGCCGGCGGCGCGGCGACCCGCAACGACCGCGCCGCGGAATCGCTCGCCATCATCGACGAGGAGATCAGGCGCATGGCCGGCGAGGGCCCGAGCGAGGAGGAGCTGGAGAAGGCCAAGCGCTTCCTGAAAGGGTCCTATCCGCTGCGCTTCGACACCTCCACCAAGATCGCCCGCCAGCTCGTCGAGATCCAGCGCGACGATCTCGGCATCGACTACATCAACGAGCGCAACGACCTGATCGACGCCGTCACCATCGAGGACGCCCGCCGCGTCGCCCGCCGTCTCTACGGGGACGGCAGCCTCTACGTGACGATGGTCGGCCGCCCCGACGGCGTCGAAACGCCCGCCAAGGGCGGCTGATCGGCAGCGGGGTGACGGGGAGGCGGAGCCCTCGCCCATGCCCCGCCTTCCGTTTCGTGGTCGCTGCCGGGCCGTCCCGGCAGTCCGCCCGCCGCCCGACCGGCCCGCCGGGCTGGATTGCGTCATTCCTTTCGCCTAAAGGAAAGGGACGCGCGGCGCTGCCGCCGCTCAGTGCCGGGCGAGGGAAGGGCGATGCCGCTCAAGCAGACGATCGATACCTGTTTCGATGTGGAAGTCGGCGAGGGCGGGCTGACCCACGGCGAGTTCGAGGCCGTTCTGGGCCGCACGGAGCCCGTGCTCACCTGGCTGCGCGAGGCGCGGGAGTCCCGCGCCCTGCCGCTTCTCTCCCTGCCGGAGACGACCGGCGACCTCGCCGCGATCCGTGAGGCGGCCGAGTGGCTTTGCGACGGCGCCACGGACGTCCTGGTGCTCGGCACCGGCGGTTCGAGCCTCGGCGGCCAGACGCTCGCCCAGGTCGCCGGCTGGCGGTTGCCGGTTCTCGGCGACTTCCGCTCCGGTCCGCGGCTGCATTTCCTCGACAATCTCGATCCGGCCGGCCTCTCCGACGCGCTCGCCGCCCTGCCGCTCGAGACCACGAAGGCGATCGTCGTCTCCAAGTCCGGCGGCACCGGCGAGACGCTGATGCAGGCGATGGCGCTGCTTGCCGCATACGAGGACGCGGGGCTGAAGGACAGGATCGGCGCGCGCGTGCTGGGCCTGAGCGAGCCGGCGGTCTCCGGCAAGCTCAACAAGCTCAGGAAGCTGCTCGGCCCGTTCGGCGTGAGGTTCCTCGATCACGACCCGGGCGTCGGCGGCCGCTTCTCCGCGCTGACCAATGTGGGCCTGATCCCGGCCGCGGTCGCCGGCCTCGACGTCAAGGCCGCGCGCAAGGGCGCCGCCCGCGCGTTGCAGCCGGTCCTCGACAAGGCCGCGCCGGACGCCGTGCCGTCCGCCGTCGGCGCGGCGATGGCCGTCGCCTATGCCGAGGCGCGCGGCATCACCCAGAACGTGCTCTTCGCCTATGGCGACAGGACCGAGCGGCTGACCCGCTGGTACGTGCAGCTCTGGGCCGAGAGCCTCGGCAAGCAGGGCAGGGGCATGACCCCGATCGCCGCCGTCGGTCCCGTCGACCAGCATTCGCAGCTTCAGCTTTTCCTCGACGGTCCCGCCGACAAGCTCTTCACCGTCGTTACCTCCGACGTCGCCGACAAGGGTCCGCGCATCGATCCCGCACTCGCCGCCGAGGCCGGCCAACCGGAGTTCGGCGGCCGCACCGTCGGTGATTTCGTCGCCAGCCAGCAGCGCGCGACCGTCGAGACGCTCGCCCGCAACGGCCGCCCCGTGCGCGTCCTCAACGCCTCTGTGCTCGACGCCGAGCGGATCGGCGAGCTGATGATGCATTTCATGCTCGAGACCATCGTCGCCGCCCACCTGATCGGCGTCGACGCCTTCGACCAGCCGGCGGTGGAGGAGGGCAAGGTGCTGGCGCGGACGTATCTCGAGGAGATGTAGAAAGGTCGGGCCCAAGCCCGGCCTTTGTTGCGGTCCGCCATGTGGCATGCTTCTAAGCCGTCATGCCCGGGCTCGTCCCGGGCAGCCACGGGCGGCCGTCCCGAGGAGGAAACGGTGGATGGCCGGAACGAGCTCGGCCATGACCTGGAAATGAGGCGACGTTTTCCCGCCGCCCTGTCCCGCAAAGGATGACGCCGCGCCCGGATTGGGCGAAACTGGCCCCGTTCCACGTCAACCGCGAATCGCTTGGACCCCATGGCCGTCCGCCGTCTGCCCGATACGATCGTCGACCGCATCGCCGCCGGCGAGGTGATCGAGCGACCGGCGAGCGTCGTCAAGGAACTGGTCGAGAACGCCATCGACGCGGGCGCGCGGCGTATCGACGTGGTGGTCGAGGGCGGCGGCCGGCGGCTGATCCGCGTCGACGACGACGGTTCGGGCATGTCTCCGGAAGACGTCGCGCTCGCCGTCGAGCGCCACGCGACCTCGAAGCTCCCCGAGGGCGACCTGGTCGATATCCGCACGCTGGGCTTCCGCGGCGAGGCGCTGCCCTCGATCGGCTCCGTCGCCCGGCTGTCGATCACGACGCGCACCGGCGACGCCGGCCACGCGAGCCGCGTCGTCGTGGACGCCGGTCTCCGCGAGGGGCCGATGCCGGCCGGGCTCTCGCGCGGCACGCGCGTCGAGGTGAGCGAGCTGTTCCATTCAACGCCCGCCCGCCTGCGCTTCCTGAAGACCGAGCCGGCCGAGAACCAGGCCGTCACCGACGTCGTCCGCCGCCTGGCGCTCGCCCATCCCGAGATCGCCTTCTCGCTCACCGTCGGCGAGCGCAACGTCCTGTCGGTCGCAGCCGCCGGCGAGCTTATCGACGAACAAAACGCGCTGACCGATCGCATCGCCGACGTGCTCGGGAACGAGTTCCGCGACAACGGCATCGTCCTCGACGTCGAGCACGGCGGCGTGCGCCTGACCGGCCTCGCCGGCCATCCGACCTGGCACCGGCCGAACGCGCGCCACCTCTATCTCTTCGTCAACGGCCGCCCGGTGAAGGACCGCGCCCTCGTCGGCGCGGTGAAGGCCGGCTACGGCGACGTGCTCGCCCGAGACCGCTGGCCGGCCTGCGCGCTGTTCCTGTCGCTCGATCCGCGCGAGGTCGACGTCAACGTCCATCCCGCCAAGGCCGAGGTGCGCTTCCGCGACCCGGGCCTCGTGCGCGGCCTCGTCGTCAGCGCGCTCAGGTCCGCCCTCGCCGGCACCGGGCCGAAGCCGTCGGCCGCGATGGCCGCCGACACCCTGTCGAGCTTCCGTGCGAACGGAGGCGGGCAGGCGCCCTACGGGGGCGGCGGGGGATACGGTTCGGGCGGCCCGTCGGCCTACGCGGTATCGACGGCGCTCGCCGCGACCGGCTTCGCGGAGGCGCCGCGGACCTTCGAAGGCTTCGCCGCGCCCTCCGCCCCCTCCGCCGATACCCGCGCGACGGCCGCGCCGGTGGAGACGGAGACGAGCGATCATCCGCTCGGCGCCGCCCGCGCGCAGGTGCACGAGACCTTCATTGTCGCCCAGACGGCCGACGGCATCGTCATCGTCGACCAGCACGCCGCCCACGAGCGGCTCGTCTACGAGCGGCTGAAGCGGGCGATCGAGGAAAACGGCGTCGCCCGCCAGGCGCTGCTGATCCCCGAGATCGTCGACCTGGCCCCGGCCGACGCCGCCCGCCTCGCCGAGAAGGCCGGGGAACTGGCTGCGCTCGGGCTGGTGCTGGAGCCCTTCGGCCCCGGCGCGGTGGCCGTCAGCGAGACGCCTTCGATGCTCGGCGATTTCGACGTGAAGGGCCTCGTCCGTGACCTCGCCGACGACATCGCCGAGGCGGGCACCTCGACGCGGCTCCTCGACCGGCTCGAGGCGATCGCCTCGCGCATGGCCTGCCACGGCTCCGTGCGTGCCGGCCGCCGTCTCAACGCGCAGGAGATGAACGCGCTCCTGCGCGAGATGGAGGCGACGCCGAATTCCGGCCAGTGCAACCACGGCCGGCCGACCTTCGTGGAACTGAAGCTGTCGGATATCGAGCGGCTGTTCGGGAGGCGGTAGGGCGGCGTTTCCTTCGGCGGAATCGGCATTTGCGGAAAGGTAGTGCGGTTTCGCAGCCGCCCCATGGGTCCTGGATCAAGTCCAGGACACCGGGCCTGTTTTCCGGCTGCCACCTGGCCATACAAACAAAGGTGTGCCCCGGACTTGATCCGGGGCCCATTCGGCGGCTGCGATGATCCCGCAGCCCGCCGTGTCGATTTCGACGGAATACGACGCGGCCCGTTCTCGGGTTGGTTTCAGTGGTGGCACGGCAACTACGCCCCCACCACCTCCACCCACCGACGCGCAAGCTCCAGCCCGAGCGTATCGGCGACCACGCCGTTCGTGGCGAGCTCGGACGGCATCCGCTGCTCCCAGTCGGGCACGAGATCGCGGACGTACTCGGCGGACTTGCTGGACCAGTCCGCCACGACCTCGCGGGACGCCTCGAAATGGAACTGGACGGCGTAGACCCTGGCGCCGATCTTCCAGGCCTGGTTCGGCGTCATCTCGCTCTCGGCGAGCCGGATCGCGCCGGCCGGCAGGCGCACGGTGTCCTTGTGCCAGTGGAAGGTCGGGGTCGGGGTCGTGAGGCCCGAAAGCACCGGGTCCTCGGCGGCCCCGGGCAGCGGCGAGACGGGCCGGTAGCCGAATTCGAGCGGCCGGTCCAGGACGTTCTCGCCGTTGTAGGCGCGGGCGATGATCTGCGAGCCGAGACAGATGCCGAGCACGGCGCGGCCGGAATCGCCGAAGGAGCGCGTCAGCCGGCAGAGCGACGGCAGGTACGGATAGTCGTCGTCGTCGAGCGCGCTCTGCGCCCCGCCGAGCATGATCAGCGCGTCGTGGTTCTCGTGCGTCTCGGGTAGCGGCTCGCCGCCATGCGCGGCGATCGTGTCGATCTTCGCGCCGGCCTCGGCCAGCGCCTCACCGACATTGCCGAGCGGCGAGTTCGGGTAGTTCTCGACGACAAGGATTCTCATGGGTGCTCGTAGGTGAGGATTCGTATTTCCGTTTCGCCGTAGGCGCGGCGTTCGCGCTCGATATAGCCTGCCGGCATCTTAAGTTCGAGCCCCGCCCGCTCCTCGACGACGAGCAGCGCGCCGTCGGCGAGCCACCCGCCCCTGGCGAGGCTCGCCAGCGCCTTTTCGGCCAGCCCCTGCCCATACGGCGGATCGAGGAAGACGAGGCTGAAGTTGCCCTGCGCCCCCGCCGGGCCGAGATGGGCGGCGTCGCGCTTCGAGATGCGGGCAAGCCCCATGATGCCGGCCGCCTCCAGGTTGCGCCGGATCAGCGCGCGCGCCTCCGCCGAGACGTCGATGAAGACCGCCGAGCGCGCCCCGCGCGACAGCGCCTCGATGCCCATCGCCCCGGTGCCGGCGCACAGGTCGAGCACGCGCGCGCCCTGAACCGGATCGTCGTAGGCATGGGCGAGGATGTTGAAGACGGCCTCGCGCAACCGGTCCGACGTCGGCCGGATCGCGTGGCTCTTCGGCGTCGCGAGCGACAGCCCCTTAAGCCGGCCGCCGACGACGCGCATGGCTCTTCCCGGCGGGCCCGACTGCGCCGCTCTTCTTCGCTGCCGGCTTCTGCGGCCCCTTTTCCCGCTTCGCCGCGGCCTCCTTGGCACCCTTGCCCCGTTTCGGCGCGGCTTCCCTGGTCGGCTCGGGCAGGGTGATGCCGGCCTCGCGGGCGAGCTTGAAGCCTAGCTGGTCGCGCAGGATGCGCGCCTTCACCTCCTCGACCGCGCCGATCGCCAGGTCGCGCAGCATGAAGGGGCCGAAGGAGACGCGGATCAGCCGGTTGACCTTGAGCCCCAGCGCCTCCAGCACGGTCTTGATCTCGCGGTTCTTGCCCTCGCGCAGGCCCATCGTCAGCCAGACGTTGCCCCCCTGCGTGCGGTCGAGGCTCGCCTCGATCGGTCCGTAGCGCACGTCGCCGATGGTGATGCCGGCCTTCAGAGCGTCGAGCCGCTCCTGCGCGATGCTCCCGTGCGCGCGCACCCGGTAGCGCCTCAGCCAGCCGGTGGCGGGCAGTTCCAGCACGCGGGCGAGGCCGCCGTCGTTGGTGAGCAGCAGCAGGCCCTCGGTGTTGATGTCGAGCCGGCCGACCGTCATCACGCGCGGCAGGTCCTTCGGCAGCCGTTCGAAGATCGTCGCGCGGCCCTGCGGATCGCGGTTGGTGGTCACGAGGCCCGCCGGCTTGTGGTAGAGCCACAGCCTCGTCGGCTCGATCTCGGGCAGCGGATTGCCGTCGACGGCGATCGTGTCCTGCGGCCCGACCGTGACGGCCGGGCTGTCGAGCACCTGGCCGTTCACAGCCACGCGGCGCTCGGCGATCAGCTTCTCGGCGTCGCGGCGCGAGCACAGCCCCGAGCGGGCGATGCGCTTGGCGATGCGCTCGGCCTTGAGCGGATCGGGTTCTCTGGTCTTCGGTTTCTGGGTGGCCTTGCCGGACATGGCGTCCTGATAGCAGAGTGCAGCCTGAAGGATAAGGTCCAGGATAAGGACGAAGATGGTCGGCAGAAGCTACATGGCCGAGGCGCTTCAGGAAGCCCGCGCGGCGGGGAAACGCGGCGAGGTGCCGGTCGGCGCGGTGATCGTGAGGGATGGCACGATCCTCGCCCGCGCCGGCAACCGGACGCTGGAGCTGAAGGATCCGACCGCCCACGCCGAGCTTCTGGCGATCCGCGAGGCGGCCGGGACGATCGGCTCGGAACGGCTGACCGGCTGCGACCTGTGGGTGACGCTCGAGCCCTGCGCCATGTGCGCGGCGGCGATCTCGTTCGCCCGCGTCCGCCGGCTCTACTATGGCGCCCCGGACCTCAAGATGGGCGCCGTCGAGCACGGGCCGCGCTTCTTCGGCCAGCCGACCTGCCACCACGCCCCGGAGGTCTATTCCGGCATCGCCGAGCGCGAGGCCGCCGAACTGTTGAAGGGGTTCTTCGAGGACAAGCGGGATTAGCCTGTCCCGCTCAGGCGATCGCCCCGTAGACCAGCCCCGCGATCAGCGCGCCGGTGACGGCGAAGCCGACATAGGCGAAGAACACCGGCAGGCGGGCGAGCGCGAAGACGGCGATCGCCGCGGGGATCGAGGTGACGCCGCCGGCGACCAGGAAGGCCATGCCGACGCCCGGCGCCATGCCCTGACCGATCAGCCCGCCGACGAGCGGCAGCGCCGCGTAGCCGTTGAGATAGGCGGGGATGCCGACGATCGTGGCGAGCGCCACCGTGCCGATCCCGCCCGAGCCCAGCGCGCGCGCGATCGTGTCGGCGGGTACATAGGCGAGCATCAGCGATTCGAGCAGGAAGGCGAGGGTGAGCCACTTGCCGAGGAACAGGGCGTTCCTGAGCCCGTTTTTCGCGAAGGTCCCGCGCCGCGCCGGCTCGACCCAGAAGGTCCAGACGACGGGTTTCGGCGCGCGCACCTTGCCGCCGGCGCAGCCGCCGTCGCCGATGCCGGGGCGCAGCGGGTTCTCGAAGACGGGCAGCCGCATCAGCGCCCACATGCCGAAGCCGCCGAGCAGCCCCATGCCGATCGCCGCGATCGTCTTGGCGACGGCGAACCCGACGCCGAGCGTGCCGGCGGTGAGCGCGAACATCGACGGGTCCATGATCGGCGAGGCGAGCCAGAACGCCATGACCGGCGGCAGCGGCACGCCCATCGCCAGCAGCGCCGCGATCAGCGGGATCACCCCGCAGGAGCAGAACGGCGACAGCGCCCCGATCAGCGCGGCCATCACCACCATGCCCGCCGTGTGCCCCTGAAACGCCTTGGCGATCAGGTTGTCCGCGCCCGACGCGGCGGCGTAGGCGGCAAGGCCGACCGAGACGGCGAGATAGGGCAGGATCGAGATCAGGCTCTCGACGGTGAAGCCTGCCGACGTCCCCGCCTGCGCCGGCGCCGCCACGGCGAGGGCGAGGAGGATCAGGAGTATCGCGGCGAGCGCCGGGTCGATGGTGGCGGCGTGGCGCCTGAGGCTTGCGATTGCGGCGGACATCGTTATCTCCGAACATTCTAGAATTACCGAAATTTCGGACAAAAAAATCAGCAGGCGACCTTCGTCGTCCCCGCTGCGTCCTGCGGCGCTTCCCCGGCCGTCACCGGCGCGCATTCCTCGATGCAGCACTCGGACATCAGGTAGTCGGCCGTGTCCTTCATCGTCTCGAACTCCGCGCGGCAGATCAGCGTCGTTCCCTGGCGCTCCTGGCTGACGAGCCCCACGGTGACGAGCTTCGCCAGGTGGTGCGACAGGGTGGAGGCGGCGATGTCGATGCGTTGCCTGAGCTCGCCGACGGGCAGGCCGCGATTTCCCGTGCGCACCAGCGTGCGGACGATCTCGAGCCGTGTCGGGTTGCCGAGCGCTTCGAGGCGTGCGGCGACATCCTGGACCTTCATGCCGATCAGCCTGTCGCGAATCCGGACAGTCGTCAATCGAAATTTCGAGAACTATCGAAATATAAGCGGAAGCTGCCATTCCCGCCCGCCGGATTCAGAGTTGATTCAGCCGAATGCGCTATGGGAGGGGCTCGATTTCGCAGATGCTGTCCGAGGGACGAAGCCGATGAAGCACGGTCACGGAACACGGATGCCGGCGCTGCTGGCGGCGATGCTGCTGTCGGTCGCCGGCCTGCCGGTCATGTCCGGCGGCGCTGTCGCGGAATGGCAGGCGCGTCCGGGCTGGGGGCCGTTTCCACCGTCCTATCCCTACCCCAATCCCTATCCGCGCGATGCGATCGCGGCCGGCGTGGCGGGCGGAATAGCGGGCACCGTCGCGGGCTCGGTGATCAACGACGCGCTGAGCCAGCCGCAGGATCAGCCCTATGCGCCGCCGTCCTCGGTCTATATCGCGCCGCCCCGGCCCGCCGACGGCTCGGTGCCGCCGCCGGATCATCCGGCCATAGCGGTGGGAAGCAGGGGCCCGGCGACATTACCGCCGCAGTGGCAGCCGGATTGCTACCATCAGGTCGCGCCCGCCAGCGGCGTCATCATCAACGGCCAGCCCACCGGGCCGGCCTGCAACTGACGCGATCCCTCAGAACCGCCTCAGAGCCTTCTCGATCGCCCGCTTCATCTCGTCCTTGGCCGGCTCGGCTGCCTTGACGATGGCGCGGGCCTTCAGGAAATCGAGCACGCGGAACACGTTGATGTTCGGCCGGATGACGATGTCCGGATGGCTGTGGACGAGCTGCTCGGCGATGACGCTCTGCATCAGTATCTGCGTCGCGCCGAAGATGGACTCGTAAGGCGAGGGGACGCGGCCCGCGTCGCCCTTGGG
Organism: Pseudomonadota bacterium; assembly: GCA_023458595.1. Lineage (GTDB taxonomy): Bacteria > Pseudomonadota > Alphaproteobacteria > Rhizobiales > Tepidamorphaceae > Microbaculum. The sequence continues at coordinate 56,987 of JAEWYT010000093.1, read as the reverse complement.
CATGTTGACCACGTCGATCGCCGCGACCACGTCGACGCCCTTGCCGATGAAACCGAACGGCAGCGGGTCGGTGACGCCGCCGTCGATCATGACCCGGCCGCCGACGACCACCGGGCGGAACATCATCGGGATAGCCATGGAAGCGGCGACCGCGATCCGAAGATCGCCCGACGACAGCCCGACCGCTTTCGCGGCGTAGAAATCGGTCGCGACGGCGGTGAGCGGGATCTCGAGCTCGTCGAAGCGCGTCGCCACGCCGTCCGGCAGGAACATGTCCAGGAGCCGCCGCGAATTGAGCTGCACCGGGTTGCCGAGGGCGGGCGTCAGGAGGTCGCTGAAGCGCTCGCGCCGGAGCTTCCAGAGTCGCGCCAGCACCTCGCCGCGATGCTTGAAGGTCGACAGCACGAACTCGCGCAGATCCGAAGCCGATATGCCGGAACAATAGGCAGCCCCGACGATCGAGCCGATCGACGTTCCCACGACGTGCGCGGGGCGGATGCCGAGTTCGTCGAAAGCCTCGAGCACCGGGATATGGGCCAGCCCCCGAGCACCGCCGCCGCCGAGCGCGAGGCCTATGCGCGGCCCGCCGTGGTGCCGGTGGCCGGGCCGGCGCGGCATCGCTACCGTGCCCCGGCCCGCTCGGCGAAGCCCCAGGCGGTCTCGGCGAGCGGCCGGACCTGGCTTTCCATAGCCGCGGCGTTCTCGTTCGTCGCCGTGCCGTCGCGCACGCGCCCGACGATGCCCTGCAGGATCGCGGCCAGACGGAAGAAGTTGTAGGCGAAGTAGAAGTCGAGGTTCGGGATGCCCTCCCGCCCCGTCCGCTCGCAGTAGCGCGCGACGTACTCATCGAGCGTCGGGATGCCGAGCGAGGGCAGGTCGACGTCGACGAGGCTGCCGGTTCCCGATCCGAAGCGCGACTTCGGCATGTGCCACTGCATCAGGTGATAGGTGAAGTCGCCGATCGGATCGCCGAGGGTGGCGAGTTCCCAGTCGAGCACGGCGAGCACCTTCGGCCCGTGCGGGGCGAGGATCATGTTGTCGAGGCGGAAGTCGCCGTGGACGATTGCCGCGCCCGCGTCCGGCGGCGTCGCGCCGGGCAGCCACTCGATCAGCCGCTCCATCTCCTCGACCGACTGCGTCTCCGAAGAGCGGTACTGCTCCGACCAGCGCCTGATCTGGCGGGCGACGTAGCCGGCCGGCTTGCCGAAGCCGCCGAGGCCCACGGCCTCGTAGTCGATCGTGTGAAGCTGCGCGATCGTCGCGTTCATCGCGTCGTAGATCGCGGCGCGCTCGGCGTTGTCGCAGTCGGGCAGGTCCGGCACCCAGTAGACCCGGCCCTCGACGAATTCCATCAGATAGAACATCGTCCCGACGACCTCGTCGTCGTCGCACAGCACCAGCGGTCGCGCGACCGGGAAGCCGACGCTGTGCAGGGCGCTCAGGACCCGGAACTCGCGGTCGACGGCGTGGGCGGAGGGCAGGAGCTTGCCCGGCGGCTTGCGGCGCAGGACATAGCGGCCGGAGGCGGCCTCGATCAGATAGGTCGGGTTCGACTGGCCGCCCTTGAACTGCCTCGCCTTCAGCGGTCCCCTGAACGACGGCACGGCGCCTTCGAGATACCTGGCGAGCCGTGCCTCGTCGAAGGCGAGCGCCTCGGCCACATCCTTGGTGCCGCTGTAGGCGGCCTGCCGGTCGATTGGCTGTTGGTTCATGATCCTCCCCGGAAGAATTTGAGCAGTGCTGTTGTCGTCGCCTCCGGATTTTCTTCCGGAAGGAAGTGGCCGGAATCGATGGGGCCTCCGGACACGTCGTCGGCCCAGTTTCGCCAGACGTCGACCGGCGTCGGCCCGCCTGTCGGAAAACCCGCATCGCCCCAGATCGACAGGACCGGCGCGGCGATGCGCCTGCCGGCCTTTCGGTCGGCCTCGTCGGCCGTTTTGTCATAGGTCCAGCCGGCCCGGTAGTCCTCGCAGCACGCGTGCACGCGTTCCGGCCGCGCGAAGAACGCGCGGTAGTGGTCGAGGGCGCGGGGATCGAAGGCCTCGAGGGTCTTCGCCTTGGTCCAGCTCGCGATGGTGTGGTCGAGATAGTAGGCCGGGTCGGCGGCGATCAGCGTCTCGGGCAGCGGCTCGGGCTGGGCGAGGAACTGCCAGTGATAGGCCTTCATCGCGGCCTTCGCGCCCATCGCCTCCCAGGTGTCGAGCGTCGTGACGATGTCGAGCACGGCGAGCCTCTCGACGCGGTGCGGATGGTCGAGCGCCATGCGATACGACACCCGGGCGCCGCGATCATGTCCGCACAGCCCGAACCGTTCGTGGCCGAGCGCCGTCATCACGGCGACCAGGTCGTTCGCCATCGCCCGCTTCGAATAGGCCCGGTGCTCGGGGTCGGAGGCCGGCACCGAGCTTTGCCCGTAGCCCCGCAGGTCGGGGATCACCAGCGTGAAGTGCTCGGCGAGCGTCGGCGCCACCCGGTGCCAGGTCACATGCGTCTGCGGATAGCCGTGGACGAGCAGCAGCGGCGGGCCCTCTCCTCCCAGGCGCAGGAAGATCTCCGCCCCGTCGCCGGCAACGGTGCGCGCCGCAAAGCCCGGGAACAGATCGGCGAGCGCCGCGCTCATCCCGCCAGCTCCCGTTCGACGGCACGCCAGCCGATGTCGCGCCGGCAGAAGCCGTCCGGCCAGTCTATGAGATCGACGGCGGCATAGGCTCGCGTCTGCGCCTCGCGGATGTCGCGGCCGAGGGCGGTGACGTTCAGCACGCGCCCGCCGTTCGCCCTGAGCGTGTCGCCGTCGCGCAGCGTGCCCGCGTGGAACACCTCGACGGCCTCCATCGCAGCCGCCTCCTCGACGCCCCCGATGACGGTGCCCTTCTCGTAGGCGCCCGGATAGCCGCGGCTCGCCATGACGACCGTTAGCGCCGGCTCCGGTCGCCAGCGCACCGAACGGCTCTTCAGCGACCCGTCGAGCGCGCCGAGGATCAGCAGCAGGAGATCGTCGACGAGCCGCATCATCAGCACCTGCGCCTCCGGATCGCCGAAGCGCACGTTGTATTCGAGCAGGCGCGGCCCCTTCGGCGTGATCATCAGCCCGGCGTAGAGGATGCCGGAAAACGGCGTGCCTTCCGTGCGCATGGCCGTCATCGTCGGCGTGACTATCTCCTCCATCGCGCGACGGCACAACTCGTCCGTCATCACGGGAGCCGGGGAATAGGCGCCCATGCCGCCGGTGTTCGGGCCGGTGTCGCCCTCGTGCGCGCGCTTGTGGTCCTGGGCGGTGGCGAGCGGCAGCGCGGTGTGGCCGTCGCAGATCGCGAAGAAGCTCGCCTCCTCGCCCTCCATGAACTCCTCGATCACGACCCGCGCGCCGGCCTCGCCGAAGGCGCCGGAGAGCATGTCGTCGATCGCCGCTTCGGCTTCCCGGACGGTCTGCGCGATGATCACGCCCTTGCCGGCGGCGAGGCCGTCGGCCTTGACGACGATCGGCGCGCCCTCCGTGCGCACGAACGATTTCGCCGCGTCCGCGTCGGTGAAGACGCCGTAGGCGGCCGTCGGAATGCCGTAGCGGCTGCAGATATCCTTCATGAAGGCCTTGGAGCCTTCGAGCTGGGCCGCCGCCGCCGTCGGGCCGAAAGCGCGGATGCCGGCCCCGGCGAGGTCGTCGACCATGCCCGCGACCAGCGGCGCCTCGGGGCCGACCACCACAAGGTCAACGCCGTTCTCCTTGCAGAAGGCGATGACGGCCCTGTGGTCGGTCACGTCGAGGGGAATGCAGTCGGCCACCTCGGCGATCCCGGCGTTGCCGGGCGCCGCCCAGAGCTTCTTGAGCAGCGTGCTCCTGGAAAGCGCCCAGGCCAGCGCATGCTCGCGCCCACCCGAGCCGATGAGAAGGACGTTCATCTGGCCTCGTTCTTATGGTGCCGACCGTCGGAACAGTCCGACTAGCACGCGCTTCCCCCTGTCGTCACCCGTCTAGGCGTCGGGCCTGCCGGCCTTCCTGGCCATGACGGCCTCATAGGCCGCCCGCAGCTCGGCGAAGACCGAGCGCTTCGGCGTCGGCGCGCCGAGATGCATGGCCCTGAGCTCATCCATGAAGGCGCCCCAGAACGGCGGTCCGCCTTCCTCGAGAATCTGCGCGCGAATCGACAATTCCTCGGAGACCGGGGTATGCCGCCGCCCCCAGGCGCCCATCTGGGCGAGCAGCGGCACGAGCTCGATCGCGGGCTCCGTCAGGCTGTAGATCGCTTTCTGCTTGTGGGTCGGGTCGTCGCGCTTCCACAGGAGCCCGGCATCGGTCAGCCGTTTCAGCCGGTCGGCGAGGATGTTCGAGGCGATGCCTTCCTCGGACCCGTTCAGCAGTTCGCGGAAGTGGCGCCGGTTGCCGAACATCACGTCGCGTATGACGATCAGGCTCCAGCGGTCGCCCAGCGTCTCCAGCGTCAGATTGATCGGGCAGCCCGACCGGTGTCCGTCGTTTGAGCGTTTCGCCATATCCGCTTGCAAATTAGGATCGGTCTGGCTAGAAGTAAACCGATTGCAAATCGAGATCAGTCAGGGAGGAAATCTTGAGACCCGAGCTCTACGCGCACCCGTTCTCGTCCTACTGCCAGAAGGTGCTGACCGCGCTCTACGAGAATGCGGTTCCCTTCGAGTTCAAGCTGATCCAGTTCCAGGGCAAGGCCGACGAAGAGGCCCTCGAAGCCGTCTGGCCGCTGAAGCGCTTCCCCGTGATCGTCGACGGTGATCGGACCGTGATCGAATCGACCGTCATCATCGAATATCTCCAGCACGAGTACCCCGGTCCGGTCCGGCTCGTCCCGGATGACTTCGATACGGCGCTCGACGTCCGCTTCATGGACCGCGTCTTCGACAACTACGTCATGACGCCGATGCAGCAGATCGTTTCCAACCGGCTGCGGCCGGAGGGCGCGGCCGATCCGCTTGGCGCCCAGCGCGCCCGGGACCAGCTCGAACGGACCTACCGCTGGCTCGACGTCCGTCTCGCCGACAGGGAATGGGCCGCCGGCGCCCATTTCAGCCTTGCCGATTGCGCCGCCGCGCCGTCGCTCTTCTATGCCGACTGGGTTCATGAGATCGCGCCGGAATTCGAAAACCTCCGCACCTATCGCGCGCGGTTGCTCGCCAGGCCCTCCTTCGCCCGCGCGGTGGACGAGGCGCGGCAATACCGGCCACTTTTCCCCGGCGGGGCGCCGGATCGGGATTGAGGGGCGGGGCCCCCGGCCCCTCGCGGCGCGGCCTGCTTTAGCGTAAACAGGGGCATGGCCGAGCCCGCCCAAGCCAACATTCCGGAACTCTCCGTTTCCGAGCTCGCCTTTGCCGTGAAGCGGACGGTCGAGGACGCGTTTCCCTATGTACGGCTGCGCGGCGAGGTGTCGGGCTATCGCGGGCCGCATTCGTCGGGCCACGTCTATTTCGCCCTGAAGGACGAGAACGCGCGCATCGACGCGATCATCTGGAAGGGCACCTTCGGCAAGCTCCGTTTCAAGCCGGAGGAGGGGCTCGAGGTCATCGCGACGGGCAAGGTGACGACCTATCCCGGCCGCTCGACCTATCAGATCGTCATCGAATCGCTGGAGCCAGCCGGCGTCGGCGCGCTGATGGCGCTGCTCGAGGAGCGCCGCAAGAAGCTCGCGGCCGAAGGCCTGTTCGACGCCGACCGCAAGGTGCCGCTGCCCTATCTGCCGCGCGTCATCGGCGTCGTCACCTCGCCGACCGGCGCGGTGATCCGCGACATCCTCCATCGCCTCGCCGACCGTTTCCCCGTGCGCGTGCTGGTCTGGCCGGCGCGGGTGCAGGGGCAGGGCGCCGAGGACGAGATCGCCGGCGGCATCCGCGGCTTCAACGCGCTGGACACAGGCGGACGTATCCCCCGGCCGGACCTCATCATCGCCGCGCGCGGCGGCGGCAGCCTGGAAGACCTGTGGTGCTTCAACGAGGAGATCGTCGTCCGCGCGGCTGCCGAAAGCGTCATCCCGATCGTCTCCGCCGTCGGCCACGAGACCGACTGGACCCTGATCGACCACGCCGCCGACGTGCGCGCGCCGACCCCGACGGCGGCCGCCGAGATGGCGGTGCCGGTCCGCTCAGAGCTGATCGCGACCGTTTCCGACCGGGCGCAGCGGCTGAAGACCGGGCTCATGCGCCTCGTTCAGGAGCGCAAGGCCCATCTGCGCGCCGCCTCCCGTGGCCTGCCGAAGCTCGGCGACCTCCTGGCGCTGCCCCGACAGCGCTTCGACGAGGCTGCCGGCCGGCTCGGCCGCGCGCTGATCGCCAACACCCGGTCGCACGGCACCCGGCTCGCCCGCGCGTCCGCGCGCCTGTCGCCGGGGCGCATCACCGACCGCATCGCGCGCGGCGGCGAACGGGTCGAGGCGCTTCGGGCCCGCGCCGGGCGGGCGATGACCGTGCTGGTAGAGCGGCGCAAGGACAGGCTCGGACGGGTCGCGACCCTGCTCGACGCGCTGAGCTACGAACAGACGCTGAAGCGCGGCTACGCGCTGGTTCGCGACGCCGCCGGCGAGATGGTGCGCACGGCCAAGGGCCACGCGACCGGCGATCGGCTGGAGATCCAGTTCGCCGACGGCACGGTGCCGGTCGCCGTCGCGCCCGACGGCGCGACACCGCGCCCGGCCGGAGCCGGCGGGGAAGACAAGAAAAAGGCCGGGCGGAAGCCCGGCCGTCAGGCGAGCCTTTTCGACGACTAGCGCCGTTCAGGCCCGGGAGGGATCAGGATTTCGGGCGCTACTGCCCGGAGCCGGTCACGCGAACGCGTTGCCCGGCTTGAAGCCGACCTTCTTCAGGATCATGGCGAGCGGGCAGAAACCGGTGAAAGCCGCCTGGAACATGTTGAGGCCGACGAAGGCCGTCAGCAGGAACCACCAGGTGCTGACGTAGAAACCCAGCGCCAGCGAGCCGAGAACAACGGCGCCGGCGAAGGCCATCACAAAACGGTCGATATTCATTGCGGTCACCCCGTTCATATTCCAATTATTGAATATATATAGACGACCCTGAGAAATGCGCAAGTGGGTTCGTGCGGGGCTCTGGAAAAAGCGAATGGCCGCGGCGATCAGCTCGGCCGCGGCCATTCAATTGGCGGGATTTCCGTGAATCCGGCCGGTGTCGCCCCACCCACCGTTCAGCGGCTGCGCTGCTGACGGGAAAGAGCGATGCGGTCCGACGGGGTCACCCAGAACGGAGTGGCGAGCGCGCGGTCGACCTGGCCGCGGGTCAAGCCGATGTCGGCCAGCAGATGGTCGCTGGCGCCGCGCAGGGTCTCGAAGTCCCGGCGCGCCTTGCGGGCGCGGACCAGACGGGTGATCAGATGCGCGACGTGGTCACGGAACGCGTGCGGCGGCTGGATGGAACCGGCCGCGTGGCCGGCATAGGTGAGCATGTCCATGGCGTTGTCTTTCAAAACGACCGTTGAGGGCACAAACGCCGCGCTGGCAAAGCCGGCGCGACGTTCGTTGTGCATTGCAACACGTAGATATTGATTGGGACTTAATTGTGCTATGCCGGGCCCGAAATCCAGCCATGCACCAAAGGCTTGGCGCCGATCGTCCGTGTCGTTTTTGCGACCGCGAATAAGGGGTTCGCGACCTGCCGCTACGAACGGCGGCGCAGGCGGCTGGTCCGCCGCTCGTCCCGCGCCCGGATGAGCTGGTGCGACGGATCGACATCCATCGCCGAGGCGAGCGATCCGACGACGTCGGAACGGGTCAGCCCGATGTCGGCCAGCATGCGGTCGTCGGCCTCCAGGAGCCCCATCACCTGCCGGCGGGCCATCCAGGCGCGCCACAGCTGCCACGTCCGGGCGATCAGCCGGTTGCCGGCCGCGAGGAAAGGCCCGCTCTTGCCGAGAGAAACGGATCTTGTCGTCATGTCCGCCTCCTTTTGCGGAATGCACCCCCCTCGGCGGCCCGTCGGGTCTTCCGCCCGGCCGCCGCGAAGCAGGTGTCGATTTCGGATGAGCGGAAGATGGTGTACGGGGATTGATTATTCCAACGAATGTTTTTAATCGTACCCATCAGATATGTTGATGGAGAGATCCATGACGAACCTGATCGACGTCGAGCTTCTGCGCACGTTCCTGACGATCGCCGAGACCGGCAGCTTCACGCGCGCGGCCGACGAGGTGCACCGGACCCAGTCGGCGGTCTCGATGCAGATGAAGAAGCTCGAGGACATGGTCGGCAAGGCGCTGCTGGAGCGTGGCGCCCGCTCGGTGCGCCTGACCCCGGACGGCCTGCGGCTGCTCGATTACGCCCAGCGCATCGTTTCGCTCAGCGAGGAGGCGGTGTCGGTGTTCTCAGAGCCGGACCTGCAGGGCCTGGTGACGCTCGGCGTTCCCGACGACTATGCCGACCGGCTGCTGCCGCGCGTTCTCTCCGCCTTCGCCCGCAGCCATCCGCACGTGGAGCTCATGGTGCGGTGCGACGGCTCGACCAATCTGAACAGGCATATCGAGAAAGGGGAGCTGGATCTCGCCATCGTCACCAATTGCGACGTCATGAACGGCGAGGTGATCCGCCGCGAGGCCCTCAACTTCGTCGGCTCGCGGGATCACGCGACGCACCTCGCCGACCCGCTGCCGCTCGCGGTCGGGCCGCAGACCTGCTCCTGGCGCAGGACCGCCCAGGCGGCGCTGGATTCGGTCGGCCGCAAGTACCGCGTCGCCTATACGAGCTCGGCGGCGGCCGCCCTCAGCAGCGCCGTCCTCGCCGGTCTCGCCATAACGATCCTGCCCGAAAGCGCCATCCGCCCCGACATGCGCATTCTGACCGAACGCGACGGCTTTCCGGCGCTGCCGCCCTGCGACATCGGCTTCATCCGCGCCAGGCACGCCCGCTCGGCGATTCACGATGCGCTCACCCACCACATCGTCAGCCGCATCGGCAACCTGTCGGCGGCGATGTCGGAGGCCGCGGAGTAGGGGCGGGGTTCTCCGCCGGGCCGCGCCCGCCTACCTGCAGAACGCCTCGACGGTCGAGATCGCTTTTTCCGAGCCGAGCAGGCCGAAGGTGATCTCCTTCGGCGCGATGCCGGAGACGGATGCGCCGACGAGCCGCGCTTCCCGGCCCGCCTTCAGCGCGGCGCGGAGCGTCGGCGACGTGCCGAGGGTGCCGCCCTTGCCGTCGGCGTCCGACAGCACGATACGATCGCCCGAGCCATACTGCCGGACCGGATAGGCGTGGCCGTCGATCACGATGTCGATGCCCGCCGCGTGCTCGAACGGCCAGGCTTTCTCGTAGACGCCGAGCACGAGGCCGTCGCCGAGGCATTCCGCCGACAGCGAAGCCTTGCCGCTGCGCGCCTCGCCCACCGCCATGCCGTCCCAGACGACGCGCCAGTTGGCGGCCGCCGGGCCGGCCAGCGCCAGCGCGGCTGCGATCGTCGCCGATGCGAGAAGTCCCTTCATGTCGCAAGCCCCCAAGGCCGGTGGCGGCGCGCTTCAGGACGAGCGGGGCTTTCCGAGCACGAACAGATTGCCAGCAAGCGCCATCGCAAGCCCCGCGAACGCGACCACCGTCCATTCGTATCCCTCGAAAAGCCACGAGATGACAAGGGCGCCGACCGGGAACATGACGGTCGCATAGCCGGCCCGGCCGGGTCCGATCCGCCGCATGAGCGTCAGGAAGCTCGCCATCGGCACGACCGTCGAGACCGTCGCCAGCAGCACGAGCGGCACGACGTAGAAGGGCCTCGTGTCGAAGGCCAGGGGCTCGCCGATGCCGGCGACGATCGCCGCCAGGAGCAGCACGCCGTAGAACATGCCCCAGGCATTGGTGGAGACTACTGGATAGCCCTGCCTGTGCACGCGCGAGGCGACCATGTTGCCGAGCGAGAAGCACATTGCCCCGGTGCCCGCCGAGGCCAGCCCCAAGAGCGCGGCCGTGCCGGTCTCCGGTCGGCTCACCTCCGGCCAGAAGATGAGGGCGATGCCGGTGACGCCGATCAGCGCCCCGATCAGCACGCGCGGCTCCAAACGGTCGCGCAGCACGATCGCGGCGTTGATCGGATTGAGGATCGTCACCAGCGAGAAGACCACCGCCAGCAGTCCCGACGTCAGCCACTGGGCCGCCACATAGAACAGCGCGAAGTTCAGCGAGAACATCAGCACGCCCATCAGCATTAAGCGCGGATGCAGCCGGACGGGGAACCACAGCCGCCGGCCCGACAGGACGACCCAGGCGAACATCACGACGGCTGCGATGGCGAAGCGGTAGAGCACCGATTGCCAGACCGGCACGGGACCGACCTGCATCTTGATCAGGATCCAGCTCGTCGACCAGGTGGCGACCGTCAGGGCATAGAGGACGAATTCCGCGGTCCCGAACGCGCCCGCCGCGTCCCCGACCGAGGCGGCGCGAGGAGCGGCAGCCGTCAATACGCGTACTCCGCAAAGACGCGGTCGATGTCGCCGCCCCAGGGGCCGGCGAACTCGGCGAGCATGCGCTCGGCGGGCGTCACGCCGCTCTCCGCGATCTCGGCGAGTTCCTCGATGAAGCGCGTCTCGTCGGTCTCGCCGCCATAGCCGTGGGCGCGCCGCTTCAGGCCCTCCTGCGCGATCGCGACGGCCCGGATCGCGAGATCCTGCACGGTGCCGCCCCGGAACGGCGTCTTCAGCGCCGTCCTCGGCACCGCGTCGCGCAGGCTCTGGCGTTCCTCCGCGGTCCAGTCCCTGACCATGTCCCACGCCGCGTCGAGCGCCGTCTGGTCGTAGAGCAGGCCGACCCAGAAGGCGGGCAGCGCGCACAGCCGCCCCCACGGCCCGCCGTCGGCGCCGCGCATCTCGATGAACTTCTTCAGCCGCACTTCCGGGAAGATCGTGGTGAGATGGTTCACCCAGTCCGACTGCGTCGCCCGCTCGCCCGGCAGGCTCTTAAGCCTGCCGTCCATCAGGTCGCGGAAGGATTCGCCCGCGACGTCGTGATAGGTGTCGCCGCGCTTGACGAAATAGAGCGGCACGTCGAGCGCGTAGTCGGCATAGGCCTCGAATCCGAAGCCCTTGTCGAAGACGAAGGGCAGCATGCCGGCGCGGTCGTTGTCGGTGTGCTTCCACACCTCGCTGCGCAGCGACAGGAAGCCGTTCGGCTCGCCCTCCTTGAAGGGCGAGTTGGCGAAGAGGGCGGTCGCGACCGGCTGCAGCGCCAGGCCGACGCGCATCTTCTTCACCATGTCGGCTTCCGAGGCGAAGTCGAGGTTCACCTGCACGGTGCAGGTCCGGTACATCATGTCGAGGCCCATCGTGCCGACCTTCTGCATGTAGGCCGTCATGATGTTGTAGCGCTGCTTCGGCATCCGCGGCGTCTCGGCGAGCGTCCACTTCGGCGAGAAGCCCAGCCCCAGGAACCCGATGCCGAGCGGCTCGGCGACCTCGCGAAGCTGCGCGAGATGCGCGTTCACCTCTCGGCAGGTCTGGTGGATCGAATCGAGCGGCGCGCCGGACAGCTCGAACTGGCCGCCCGGCTCCAGCGAGATCGCCCCGCCGTGGGTCGGATCGACGAGCCCGATGATCTTGTCGCCGTCCGTCACCGGCTCCCAGCCGAGCAGCACCTGCATGTTGTTGAGCAGCGCCCCGATGCCGCGCTCGCCCTCGTAGGGGACCGGCGAGCAGTCGGCTTCGTAGAACCCGAATTTCTCGTGCTCCGTGCCGATGCGGAACTTCGAGGCGGGCTTGCAGCCGTCCTCGAGGTAGGCGATCAGCTCGTCGCGGGTCTCGAGCGGCGTGGAATCGGTGAGGTCTCGGGCCATGCGGGAAGCTCTGGGATCTGACAGGTCGCGCACCTTACATAGCGCGCGCCGAAGAACAAACATCCAGATGCGGGGGCACCCATGCGCCGGACGTGGGGTCAGCGCCAGTCGCCCTTGACCGCCTGGAGCAGCGCCAGCGCGGCGATTCCCGCCGTATCGGCGCGCATCACCCGGGGCCCGAGCGAGACCGCGACGACGTTCTCGCCGCGCCGGAGAAGCTGCCGCTCCTCCTCGGCGAAGCCGCCTTCCGGCCCGATCAGCACCGCGAAGGGCCCGTCCGGCGCCGCCTTCAGGGCTTCGATGGGATCGGCGACGGGGGCGGCCTCGTCGCAGAAGACCAGCGTGCGGGCGGGGTTCCGCCCGGCGAGGAAACGCTCGAAGGCGACCGGTTCGGCGATCTCCGGCACCCAAAGGACGCCGCACTGCTCAGCGGCCTCGACCGCATTGGCGGCGAGCCTCTCCGTCTTCACCCGCTCGGCGACCGTGAATCTTGTCAGCACCGGCTGCAGCAGCGCCGCGCCGAGCTCGGTCGCCTTCTGGGCGATGAAATCGAGCCGCGCCCGCTTGATCGGGGCGAAGCAGTAGTGGATGTCGGGCGGGGCGGACTGCCCGCGCGTCCTTTCCGAGAGCTCGACCTCGACGCTGCGCTTTCCCGTCTTCCTGATCGCGCCGGTCCACTCCCCGTCGCGGCCGTTGAACAGGGCGACGGGGTCGCCGTCGCCGCGCCGCATGACGTTGACGAGATAGTGGGCCTGGTCGCCCGACAGCGACACGCGCGCGCCCTCTGCCAGCGGCGCATCGACGAACAGGCGTTGCGGTTTGCTCATGGCGGTTCGGCCGCGTTCTCCGGCCGCCTCGATTTTTCGACCGCTCTCGTCTACCGTCCGCCGCGATCGATAGGAAGCCCGGGACGGCGGCCGATGGACATCACGCTGACACCGTGCGGCGACGACGAGTGGGATACGCTGACCGCCTTCACCAGGGCGTTCTGCGCCGAGGACGGCCATCCGCACGGCCCCGGGAACGAGGCCGCCCTCGGCGAGCTCATGGCAAACCCGCTCTACGGCCGCGCCCTGATGATCCGCCGCGATGGCGCGCCGGCCGGCTACGCCGTGCTCTGCTACGGCTATTCGCTGGAGTTCCAGGGCCGGGACGGCTTCGTCGACGAGTTCTACGTGGTGCCCGGACATCGCGGTCTCGGCGTCGCCTCGCGCGCGCTCGAGCTGATGCAGGAGATGGCCCGTGCCGACGGGATCAAGGCTCTGCATCTGGAAGTGATGGACGGCAACGAGGGCGCCGCGCGGCTCTATCGCCGCCACGGCTGGGAGATGCGCGAATCGCGCATGATGACCAAGCTCCTGACGCGGGCCGGCGACCGATGATGGCCGGCCCGACCGGGACCGTCGACCCGTCCGCCACCGTCGACGCGGTGCGCGACCACTGGGTCGCCCGCCTCGCGCCGGACTGGGCCAAGCCCTATCTGCGTATGGCCCGCCTCGACCGGCCGATCGGCTGGTGGCTCCTGCTCTGGCCGTGCTGGTGGTCGGTGGCGCTCGCCGCCGTCGCCGCCGGCGCGCCGTATCCGGACCCGTGGCACATCTTCCTGTTTCTTGTCGGCGCGGTCTCCATGCGCGGGGCGGGCTGCGTTTGGAACGACATCGTCGACCGCGACATCGACGCGAAGGTCGAGCGCACCAGGCTGCGCCCGATCCCTTCGGGCCGGGTCGCCGTCCTGCAGGCGGCGGCCTTCATGTTCGGCCTGTGCCTGGTCGGCCTGGCCGTCCTCCTGCAGTTCAACTGGTTCGCCGTCGGCGTCGGCTTCGCCTCGGTCGCGATCGTGCTGGTCTATCCGCTGATGAAGCGGGTCACCTGGTGGCCGCAGTTCGTGCTGGGGCTCGCCTTCAACTGGGGCGCGCTGATGGGCTGGGCGGCGGCATTCGGATCGCTCTCGCTCGCGCCGTTCGCCCTCTATGTGGGCGGCATCGCCTGGACCATCGGCTACGACACGATCTACGCCCATCAGGACATCGCCGACGACGAGCTGATCGGCGTCCATTCGACCGCCCGCCTGTTCGGCGGCAGGACGCGGCAGATGATCGCGCTGTTCTTCAGCCTCGCCACCATCCTGTTCGGCGTCGCCTTCCATCTGGCCGGCGCCGGCTGGCCGGCCTGGCTGGGGCTCGCGGCGGGCGCCGGCCACCTGGCCTGGCAGGTCGTGACGTTCCGCTACGACGATCCCGCCCGCTGCCTGATGCTGTTCCGCTCGAACCGCGACTACGGCTGGATCCTCTTCGCCGGGCTGGTCGCCGACGCGGCGCTCGGGGCGATGGGGTGGGCCTGACGGGTACGGAGCATCCGGGGCCGCCCGGCGCGCATCGCATCGTTGCAGGACTGCTTGCGGTCATCGGGCCGCGGGTATTTCCTTGCGAGACGCGGTGGGCTTGTCCGGCCCGTCGTGCGACGGGGGAGGAGAGTCATGAGGATCGACGGCGGTTGCCATTGCGGCCAGGTACGCTTCGAAGCGGAGGTGGACGCCGGCAAGGTCGTCATCTGCCACTGCACCGATTGCCAGACCCTCTCCGGCTCCGCCTTCCGGACGGTCGTGCAGAGCCGGCCCGGCACGTTCCGGCTCCTGTCGGGCATGCTCAAGACCTATGTGAAGGCGGCGGCGAGCGGAAACCTCCGGGAGCAGACGTTCTGTCCCGAATGCGGCACGCCGATCTACTCGGCGCCCGTCGGTGAGGGCGATCGCGTCGTAGGCCTGCGCGTCGGCACCATCGCGCAGCGCGACCGGCTGATCCCGAGCGATCAGCTCTGGTTCCGTTCGTCGCAGAAATGGCTCGCCGACATTCCGGCACTCCGGAAACAGGAAACGCAACCTCGCTTCGGCGAGGACGGCACGTTCGCTAGGTAGCTCGCCCGCTTCCCGTCGCCGCTCGGGGCGGTGTGGTGGGTTCAGTCCTGCCCGCCCGAGCCCGACCGTGCGACCGCGTCCCTGCAGGCGATGTCGAGCGGATCGAGGTCGCGTTCGACGATGTACCAGATGCGGTTGCGCGAACGGTCTAGGCGTCCATACTCCGGGTGAAGCGACGAATGGGTTCGATGTTGTCGATGATGTCCTGGAACCGCGCAGCGGGATCGCTAGAAGGCACGCAGGGCCTCGCGCGCGACGGCCTCGCGTACCGGCGGCTTTAGCGCCGTTTCCTCGACGAGGTCGACAGGCGCGCCGATGAGATCGGAAAGGCGTCGCTCCAGACGGATTATGTCGAGTAGAGACAACCGGACGGCCTCGTCGAACGCGGCGACGAGATCGACATCGGATTGCTTCCCGGCGTCATCGCGAACCCGGGACCCGAAGAGCGCAAGATTCTCGATGCCGGAACCTTTCAGCTCGGCTTCATGCATCCTGAGGCAGGCGATGATGGCTTCTTTCTCCACGGGGTTATTCTACCGCAGCCGGGACGAATACGCCAAGTACCCGTCCTGGAAGCGGGGCGAGCGGTCTGTCGTGTCCGTCGCATGCGGGGCCCCTACCGCATCCCGAACTCCATGTCCTTGAACACGCCCTTGGCCCGGCGTTCCAGCGAGCGCCAGTACTGCTTCGGCGCGCGTACCTGACCGCCGAGCTCGGCGGCGGCGTGCCAGGGCCAGCGCGGATCCCAGAGCAGGCCGCGGGCGAGGCCGACGAGGTCGGCGTCGCCGTTCGCCACGATCTCCTCGGCCTGCTGCGGCTCGGTGATCAGGCCGACGGCGAGCGTCGGGATGCCGGTCTCCGCGCGGATCGCGCGGGCGAAGGGCACCTGGTAGCCCGGGCCGAGCGCGATCTTCTGCTCGGGCGAGACGCCCGCCGACGACGCGTCGATCCAGTCGCAGCCGCGGCGTTTGAGCTCCTGCGCGAGGGCGACCGACTGCTCCAGGTCCCAGCCGCCCTCGACCCAGTCGGTGGCGGAGATGCGCACGCCGAGCGGCCGGCCGGCCGGCCACACGGCGCGGATCGCCTCGAAGATCTCGAGCGGCAGCCGCATGCGGTTCTCGAGGCTGCCGCCGTAGCGGTCGTCGCGGCGGTTGGACAGCGGCGAGAGGAACTCGTGCAGCAGATAGCCGTGGGCGCAGTGCAGCTGAAGCGCGTCGAAGCCGAGCGCGACCGCCCGTCTCGTGGTCGCCACGAAGGCGTCGCGGATGCGCTCGATGCCGGCGATGTCGAGGGCGACCGGGGCGGCCTCGTGCGGGTACATCGCGACCGCCGACGGGGCGACGGGCCGCCAGCCGCCCTGGTCGGCGGGAATGAGCTGGCCGCCGCGCCATGGCGGCTCGCTCGATCCCTTGCGGCCGGCATGGCCGATCTGGATGCCGATCGGCATCTCGGACTGGCCGCGCACCGCCTCGAGCACGCGCGCGAGCGCCGCCTCGTTGGCGTCCGAATAGAGCCCGAGGCAGCCCGGGGTGATGCGGCCGACCGCCTCGACGGCGGTCGCCTCGACGATCAGCAGCGCCGCCCCGGACATGGCGAGATTGCCGAGATGGAGCAGGTGCCAGTCGGTGGCCGAGCCGTCGACCGCCGAATACTGGCACATGGGGCTGACGACGATGCGGTTCTCGAGCGTGAGGGAACCGAGTTCGAAGGGGGAGAAGAGCTGGCTTGGCATGGAGGGTCTCGCTTGGATCGACTCCGCGCCACTTAGCACAGGATGGCGCGAAGGCCAGTGCCCTGCCTATTCGACCTCGGGCCTGCCGCGCGCCTTCTTGATCCGCGCCCGCGCGCTTTTCGTTTCGAGCCGCCGCTTCTTCGAGGCGAGCGTCGGCTTCGTCGGCCGCCTCGGCGTCGGCCGTTCGGCGGCCTTGCGGATCAGCTCGATCAGCCGCTCGCGCGCGTCCTCGCGATTGCGCTCCTGCGTGCGGTGCCGGCGCGCGTCGATGACGAGCACGCCCTCGCGCGTCATGCGTTTCCCCGCGATCGTCCTCAGCCGCGCGCGGACATAACCGGACAGCGACGGCGAATTGGCGACGTCGAAGCGCAGCTGCACGGCGGTCGCGACCTTGTTAACGTTCTGCCCGCCCGGGCCGGATGCCTGGACGAATCGCTCCTCGAGCTCGCTTTCGTCGATCGCGATGTCTGGGGTTATGGCGATCCGGTCCATCTCATCACCGCCGGCGCGCGTCGTACGCGTCCGGCGGCGACTATAGCGTCCGCCGCTGATTCGGCCGACGCCATCGCCGCGCCGGGTTGGGGGCACCGGCGTGACGACGGCGGGCCGCGGCGATGCCCGGTCAGGGTGCGAAGCCTCGTAAGCGCCCCGGATTCCTTCGATTTCTCGATGGTACCCGGGAAACCGGTCGGGACATCGCCGACGACTCGTTTTCGTGCGCGGACCGGTCGCCCACGCCATCCAGACCGGATAGACTGGTGACGCGCGGCCGGCGGGCCAATGACAAAGATTGATTGCATCTTGGCGGCATCTGCGAACGTGAAGACGGCCCACGGCGGGGCGGGAGGCGAATCGGCGCCGGCGTTTCCGCTCCGCGGCGGCTACCCGGGCCCGGACGAGGTTGAGGCGTTTCGCCGCGCCCCCGGCTTCGGCGAGGCGGCGCTGCACGCCGCCGGATGCGTCGCCGAGCAATACCGCGGCAACTGGGCGCTCAACCGGCTGCTGGGCGATCGCGGCCGCACCCTCATGGGCCTGGCGATTCTCGACCTCCACTACAACGGCGGCAAGGACGGCGGCCTGACGGCGACGCGCCTCAAGGAGCGCTGCTCGGAATTCGGCATCTGCAGCCCCGGGCGGGTGACCGCCATGCTCGGCGCGCTGCGGCTGTTCGGCTTCCTCGTCGAGGTGCACGGCGGCGACCGCCGCGTCCGCCGCATGCGCCCGACCGAGAAGTTCCTGGCCGTCCACGGCGCGCGCCGGCGCTGCTTCCTCGAGGCGCTGGCCGGGATGGTGCCGGAGGGCCGCTTCGCGCTCGAGCGCCAGGACGATCCCGCCTTCGCCGCCGCCCATGTCGGCGCGCTTGCGCGCATGTACGCCGCCGGCGTGCGGATCGTCGACTACGTGCCGGAGCTGGCGGACGCCTTCCAGCGCGACGCCGGCATGCTGATCCTGATGGCGCTGACGGTGGAGGCGCGCCGCGGCGGGGGCGATCCTCTCGCGCCGCTCGACATGACGATCAGCGAACTCGCCAGGCGCTATTCGGTGTCGCGCGGCCACGTGCTCTCGGTGCTGCGCGCCGCCGAGCGGAACGGGCTCGCCGTCCGTCCCGCCGGGCGCGGCGGGGGCATTCGCGTCACCGGCGCGCTGATCGACGCCGTCGACCGCTTCGTCGCGACCGTCCTGCTGCTGCACGTCGTCGCCGTCCGCGAGGCGCGGGCGGCGCTCGGCTGAGCGGCGGCGGACGATCGGGACGTCGGCTTCTCCGGGCCCCCCCGCCGCGGCGGGGTGCGCCGTCGTTGCCGAGGCGGCCTCAGCTGGCGACGTCGCGGGCGATGATCTCGGCCTCGCGGTGGACGAGCCCGGGCAACCTGCCGCCGACGGACCGCCGGCACAGGAACCTCGGCCGGCGCTCGGCGAAGAAGCGGTTGGCGCGCCGCGCCGCCGCCGGCTTCACGACCACGCCGCCGAGCCGTTCGTAGGGTTCGGTGATCGTGCCGTCGGCGTCGCGGATCAGCAGCGGCCGCGACAGCGTGCGCGCCCAGGACTGCCAGTCGGCGATCACGTCGCAGGTGTCGTCGGCCTCGAACAGCGGCACGTCGAGATCGCTGTTGCTGTGGTGCAGCCTGAGTTCGACCAGCGGCGCCCCCGGCTCGTCGCGCACGGCGAGCAGCACGCCGCTGTAGGCGGCGATCGGGACGGTCACGTAAAGCGGCACGCCGGCGCCGGTCTCGCGCCGGATCATGACGCTGTCGCGCCCGATGATCGCCACCTGCCCGGCTGCGGCATGGCCGCCGGCACGGGGCGTCCCGTGATAGACGACCCGCGCCGGCAACTCGAAGGGGTCGAGCCGCGCATGGCGGCTCTCTCCCCGCGGCACCTCTGCGGTGCCCGCGGTCTGACGCCTCATGAAAGTCTCCCTGCCGGGCCCGTTTGTTTGTTTGGTGCCCGTCGTCGTCAGGGAGTGTGCGCAAGAAACCTTGGGATCGGCTTAAGGGGATCGGTTAAAAGCCGGTGACCGAAATCCGCCGACTTGAACACGACGGGCCGGATCACTACACAACGGGCCGATCCGAGACGATTTCCCGTCCAACGGCCGCGCCGGCGGCTTTTTCGCGCGCCGCCCGGCCCTCGAACGGAATTCAAGCGCTTGTCCGAAACCAGCCTCCGCCTGGACCTCGACATGATCGCCGCCGTCGCCCGCGAGGCCGGCGCGCTGGCGCTCGAGTACTTCCGCGGCGACCCGCGGCGCTGGAACAAGCACGACCAGTCGATCGTCACCGAGGCCGACATCGCCCTCGACCGGCTTTTGCACGAGCGGCTGACGGGATACCGGCCGGACTACGGCTGGCTGTCGGAGGAGCGTCCCGACGACGGCTCGCGGCACGCGGCCGCCCGCGTCTTCATCGTCGACCCGATAGACGGCACCCGCGCCTTCGTCGAGCGTACCGACGAATGGCTGGTCTCCGTCGGCATCGTCGAGGCCGGGGCGCCCGTGGCGGGGGTGCTTTTCAACCCCGTGCGCGACGAGATGTGGTCGGCGCGCGGCGGCGCCGGGGCCTGGCTGAACGGCGAGAGGCTCCATGTGACCGGCTGCGAGAGCCTCGGATCGGCGAAGATCGCGGCATCGAAGAAGGCGATAGCCCAGGCCGGGCTCGAATCCGTCCGCTTCGCGGCCGATCGCCGCTTCCTGAAGTCGCTCGCGCATCGGCTCGCCCGCGTCGCCAGCGGCGACGTCGACGGGGCGCTGGCGACGACCGGCAGCGCCGACTGGGACCTTGCCGCCGCGCTCCTGATCGTGCAGGAAGCCGGCGGAACGGTGACGGACCTGAAGGGCGGCCCGATTCGCCTGAACGGCGCCTCGGCCCGTCACCCCGCCTTCGTCGCCGCCGGACCGCGGCTGCATGGCGCGATTCTTGCCGCCATCGGACGATTGCAGCACCAACATCGAGCGCAGGAGTGAACGAAATGGCCGATAGCGCGACGGGCAGGCAGCTTCTTCATCTCGTCTTCGGCGGCGAGCTCAGGAACGTCGAGAAACTGGAATTCCGCGATCTCGACGAGCTCGATATCGTCGGCATCTATCCGAATTACGCTACGGCCTACGACGCCTGGAAGGATGCGGCGCAGCGCACTGTCGACAACGCGCAGATGCGCTATTTTATTGTGCATATGCACCGTCTGCTCGATCCGGAGGCCATCGGGAAAGACGGGCCGGAGGCCTGAACAGAGGCCGATCGGCGACAGTCTCGTGAAATTCCGGCCGTTCGGGGCCGAATCGCCGTCGCCTGCAGGTGACGGCGGGCCGCAGACCGGATAGAACGCACGCGGATCATCCCGCGCTCGAGGACGGAACGCGTGGTTTCGAACGTATTCAGCGACAGCACTTCGATCGACAGGGCGGACGACTCCCTGCACACGACGAATCTGTCGACCTGGCAGGTCATCAACCGCCTGCTGCGCGACCATCTGCTGCCGCGCAAGAGGCTGCTCGCCGGCTGCTTCGGCGCGATGATCCTGTCGGCGATCACCACCGGCTCGCTCCCCTTCCTCATGCAGCAGGCCGCCGACGAGGTGTTCCTCGGCAAGAACGAGACCATGCTCTACGTCCTGCCGGTCCTGGTCGTCGTCCTGGTCGGCATCAAGGCGGCCTCGGAGTACTACGCCAACGTCGCCCAGGCCTTTGTCGGCAACCGCATCGTCGCCGACCTGCGCGTCGAGATGTTCGAGCGGCTGACCCAGGCCGACCTCGGCTGGCTGCAGCGCACCCATTCCGGCCGCTTCGTCTCGAGCTTCATGAACGACGTTCTGGCGATCCGCGAGGCGGCGAGCCTGACCATCGTCGCGCTGGGCCAGAACATCCTGAAGGTCCTGATCCTCACCGGTTCCATGGTCTACATGGACTGGCGCCTGTCGATCTTCGCGATGATCGCCATTCCCTTCGCGCTCAGGGTGCTCGGCCGCCAGCGCCGCCGCGTCCACGTCTCCGCCACCAAGACCTTCCAGGAGACGGGCGACCTCGGCATCCTCGTCTCCCAGACGCTGACCGGCATCCGCGTCGTCAAGGCCTACGACCGCGAGGCGCATGAGACCGAGCGGGCGCGGGCCATCATCGACCGCACCCTCGAGTTCATCATGCGCTCGGTGCGCACCAAGGCGTCGTCGGGACCCGTCGTCGAGATGCTGACCGGCGTCGGCTTCGCTCTCGCGATCTTCTACGGCGGCTACCAGGGCATCCACGGCTCGCTGACGGCGGGCCAGTTCATGGGCTTCGTCACCGCCGCGATGCTGATGTACCAGCCGATGAAGACCGTCGCCTCGCTGCAGACCATGCTGCAGGAAGGCGTCGCCGCCTCGAACCGCGTCTTCGGCATCATCGATCTCGACACCAAGGTCTCCGAGAAGCCCGGCGCGACGCCGCTCAAGGTCACCTCCGGCGCGATCGGCTTCGACGGCGTCTCCTTCTCCTACCGCGACGGCGAGCCGGTCCTGCGCGACTTCTCGCTCGAGGTTCCCGCGGGCAAGCGCGTCGCCCTGGTTGGCCCGAGCGGCGCGGGCAAGAGCACCGTGCTCAACTTGCTCCTGCGCTTCTACGACCCCCAGTCCGGCAAGGTGATGATCGACGGACAGGACGTCACCGACTGCACCATTCCCTCGGTGCGGCTCGCCAGCGCCCTCGTCACCCAGGAGCCGGTGCTGTTCGACGACACCATCCGCGCCAACATCATGTACGGCTCGGAAGGGGCGAGCGAGGAACAGGTGGTCGCCGCCGCCAAGGCCGCCGTCGCCCACGACTTCATCATGGCCTTCCCGAAGGGCTACGACACGCCGGTCGGCGAGGCCGGCGGCCTCCTCTCGGGCGGCCAGCGCCAGCGCATCGCGTTTGCCCGCGCCATGCTGCGCGACGCCCCGATCCTGCTCCTCGACGAGCCCACGTCGTCGCTCGATACCGAGGCCGAGGCGCAGCTCCAGGAAGCCCTCGACGTGCTGCTCAAGGGCCGCACCGTCATCATGATCGCCCACCGCCTGTCGACGGTTAAGAAGGCCGACGTCATCCATGTCATGGACCGCGGCCGCATCGTCGAGAGCGGTACCCACGACGAGCTCGTCGCCCGCGGCGGCGCCTACGCGCGGCTGCACCGTACCCAGTTCGGCGCCGCCGAGCACCGGCCGGCCGCCGAACCGGTCGCCGCACCCGAACCGGTCGCCGCATCCGAACCGGCCGTTCCCGCGGAACCGGCGGCCGCCGTGCCGCCCGCCAGCCGGTCCCGCAAGCGCGCGCCGGCCAAAGCGACCAACGCCTGAGGCGATGCTGAAGCGGCTTTTCGCTACCCGTTGGGTGCAGGTCTCCCTCGGTGCGCTGATCGCGGCCTATCTGCGCCTCGTCTACGTCACCGGCAGGGTCACGATCGAGCCGCCGGACGTCTACGACCGCATCGACCGCGACCTGCCGCTTATCCTGACCTTCTGGCACGGCCAGCATTTCATGATGCCCTTCGTGAGGCGGCCCTATCACAAGGCCGCCGTGCTGATCTCCCGCCACCGCGACGGGGAGATCAACGCGCAGGCCGCCGAGCGGCTCGGCGTCGCCACGATCCGCGGCTCCGGCGACACCAAGGGCCGCTTCCACGTCAAGGGCGGCTCGTCGGCGTTCCGCCAAATGGTCGCGACCCTGAACGGGGGCGTCAACGTGGCGCTGACCGCCGACGTGCCGAAGATCTCGCGGCGCGCCGGCCTCGGCGTCGTCAAGCTGGCCCAGCAGTCCGGCCGGCCGATCCTGCCTCTCGCCATCGCCTCGAGCCGGCGCATCGAGATGAGGAGCTGGGACAAGGCGGCGGTGAACCTGCCGTTCAGCCGGCTCGCCGCCGTCGTCGGCGACGAGATAACGGTGGCGCCGGACGCCGATCGCGATACGCTCGAGGCGATCCGGCTCGAGCTGCAGGCTTCGCTGAACGCCTGCACGCGCCGCGCCTACGAGATCGTCGACGGACCCGCGAATG
The DNA here is from genome assembly GCA_023458595.1 of Pseudomonadota bacterium. GTDB lineage: Bacteria > Pseudomonadota > Alphaproteobacteria > Rhizobiales > Tepidamorphaceae > Microbaculum. The sequence continues at coordinate 34,069 of JAEWYT010000093.1, read as the reverse complement.
GCTGATGCCCCGCGCTCGGTGATGCTGGAGGCCTACCGGCTGGCGACGTCGGTGGCCCATCCGCTCGCCGGGCTGATCCTCCGGTGGCGCCTGAAGCGCGGCAAGGAGGATCCCGAGCGTAGCGGCGAGCGCTACGGCAGGGCGAGCCTGCCGCGTCCCGAGGGCCCGCTCGTCTGGGTGCATGCGGCGAGCGTCGGCGAGACCCTGTCCGTGCTGCCGCTGATCGACCGCATCCTCGGGCGCGGCTGCGCCTCGGTGCTGCTGACGACCGGGACGATGACCTCGACGAGCATCGCCAGGGCCCGTCTCGGCGACCGCGCGATCCACCAGTACGTGCCGCTCGACGGCCCGCGCTTCGTGCGCCGCTTCCTGGACCACTGGCGGCCCGGCCTCGCGATCTTCGTCGAGTCGGAGCTCTGGCCGAACCTGATGATCGAGACGGCCGCGAGCGGCGCGAGGCTCGCGCTCCTCAACGCCCGCATGTCCGACCGCTCCTTCCGCCGCTGGCGCCGCAGCCCGGCGATGATCGGCGCGCTCCTGTCGTGCTTCGATCTCTGCCTCGCCCAGTCGGAGGGCGATGCCGGGCGGCTGCGGGCGCTTGGCGCCGGGCCGGTGACGTGTTCGGGCAACCTCAAGTACGACGTGCCGGCGCCCGGGGCGGACGAGGGGGCGCTCGCCGGATTCTCCGCCGCGCTCGGCGACCGGCCGCGCTGGGCGGCGGCGAGCGTGCATCCGGGCGAGATCGACGCCGTCCTCGACGCCCACGTCGCGATCGCCGGCGCCGATCCGGGCCTCCTGACGATCGTCGCCCCGCGCCATCCCGAGCGCGGCGCCGAGGTCGCCGCCGCCGCGTCCGCGCGCGGCCTCGATGTCGCGACCCGCTCGAAGGGGCAGATGCCGGGCGCCGGCACGGCGATCTGCCTGTTCGACACGATCGGCGAGATGGGTCTCGTCTACCGCCTCGCCCCGATCGTCTTCATGGGCGGCTCCCTGGTCCCGCACGGCGGCCAGAACCCGATAGAGCCGGCGAAGCTCGCCACCGCGATCCTGCACGGCCCGCACGTCCACAACTTCGCCGACGTCTACGCCGCGCTCCATGCCGCCGGCGGGGCCGAGGAGGTCGCCGACGCGGCCGCGCTCGCCGCGCGTGTCGCCGCGCTCGTCGCCCGGCCCGCCGAGGCGGCACGCCGTGCCGAGGCGGCCAGCGGGGCGGTGAGCGCCTTTTCCGGCGCCCTCGACCGGGCGATGGCGGCGCTCGAACCGCTTCTCCCCGTCGCGGCCGGGGCGCGCTGACGATGCGCCCGCCCGGCTTCTGGCAGGGGCCGCGTCCGGGCTGGCAGGCGATGTGCCTGTGGCCGATCTCCCTGATCTACGCCGCCGTCGCCCTTTGGCGCTTCCGCAGGGCGCCGTCGAGGAAGATGGACGTGCCGGTCGTCTGCGTCGGCAATCCGACCGTCGGCGGCTCGGGCAAGACCCCGACCGCGATCCTGATCGCCCGCCTTCTGGCCGCGCTTGGCCGAAAGCCCGTTTTCCTGAGCAGGGGGTACGGCGCCCGCGTCTCGGGCCCCGTCGCCGTCGACCTCGACATCCATACCGCGGCCGACGTCGGCGACGAGCCGCTGCTGCTCGCCCGAACCGCCCCCGCCGTGGTCTCGCCGGACCGTGCCCTGGGCGCCGAGCTCGCCCGGACCCTCGGCGACGTCATCGTCATGGACGACGGTTTCCAGAACCCGGCGCTCGCCAAGGACCTGTCGATCCTGGTGGTCGACGCCGGCTACGGGGTGGGCAACGGCTACTGTCTGCCGGCCGGTCCCATGCGCCTGCCGCTCGGTCCCCAGCTCGGCAGGGCCGGGGCGGTGCTGCTGATAGGCGAGGGCGACGCCGGGGCGACCGTTGGGCTGCGCGCGGGCGACAGGGGGGTTACGGTGCTGCGCGGCCGCCTGGCGGCCGATTCGTCGATGCGCGCGGCGCTCGGCGGCCGTCCGGTCCTCGCCTTCGCCGGCATCGGCCGGCCGGAAAAGTTCTTTGCGACCTTGAGGGAAATCGGCGCCGAGGTGTTGGAAGCGCGCGGTTTTCCCGACCATCACGCCTACAACGAGACCGATGCGCGCGGCCTGATGGCGCTGCAGCGCCGGTCCGGCGCGATTCCGGTGACGACGGAAAAGGACGCGGTGCGGATCGGCCGGCCCAAGGGCGGCACGATGAAGGCCCTAGCCGACGCCCTGGTCGCCCTGCCGGTGAGCCTCGTCCTCGACGAGAACAGCGCCCTGGCGCTTCACGATCTGTTGGAAAAAGCCCTGAAACGGCAATGAGTTCCGCCGCAGACGTCAGCGCTTGCGGACCTTCTCTTCGTACACCTTCATGGCCACCTCGGGCCCCGCGTAGGCTTCCTGCCGGTCCACGCTCCAGTAGCGCAGCTCGGTGAGCGGGATGTGCTCGCCGGTCACCGCGCACACGACGTACCCCCCGGGCTTCAGGATCCGGAAGTCGCCGTCTAGATACTGGATGACCGCCTCGCCTTGCGCGGCCGGCCGTTCGTAGCGGTTCATGCTGTCCCCGTCAGGGCCGTCTGTCGCCTAGTCCCATCGATAGATAGCCGCTGAAGCGCGCGATTTCCACAACCGGCAGCACAGAAAGCGCCTGTGGAGAACGGCAACGGGACCGGCGCGCCCCGGTGGACGCCTTCGCTCAGCGTTCGTCGGGCAGCAGCGAAAGCGACGCCAGCCAGCCGCGCAGGCCCTCCGCCCCGGCGAAGACATGGCCCGCCATGCCGAGGTTCTCGGCACCGGCCACGTTGTCGGCGCCGTCGTCGACGAACAGCGCCTCCTGCGGGGCGATGCCGTAGCGGTCGAGATAACGCAGGAAGACCGCGGGATCCGGCTTGCGTGCCCCGAAATCGACGGAGGCATGCAGGCGCGGGGCGAACACGGGAACGATCTCCGGCGCGATCACGGCGATCTCCTCGCGCAGCAGCGAGGCGTTGTTGGTCAGGAGCCCGACGGCCACCGACGCCTTCAGGGCTTCGGCCAGCGCTATCGTCGCCGTGTCGGGCCTCATCGACGCCCGTCTCGCCGCCACCCAATCCGCACGCGGCAGGTCGAAACCCAGGCGCCGGTTGAACGCCTCGAGATAGGCCGCGCCCGTCGGCCATTCGCCGGCCTCCGCGCGGTTCTCGAAGTCGCCGCCCCAGAGCGCCTCGCGCACGCGGTCCGGGGCGAGCCCGGTCGCCGAGACGATGTGGTCGACGCGCGCCTCCCGGTCGTAGGCGTAGAGCACGTCGTCCATGTCGAAGATGGCGAGGCGGATCATCGCCTTACGCCCTCCGTGCCTCCGCTCAGGGCAGGGCCGCGTAGCCTTCGGTGAAGCCGGCCAGCGACATCGGGATGCCGATGCCTTCCTCCGGCGTCTGGAAGATGATGAAGGTCGCGAGCTTGCCGGTCTCGAGCTTCTTGACGAGGTCGGCGTCGATGATGACCTCGGCGACGCAGCCGTTCGGCAGGCAGCGGATGAACTGGGCGCGGCCGATGTCGGCGTCGTCGATCTTCAGGCCGAGGCCGGTCGGCAGCAGCACGCCGAGCGGGGCGAGGACGCGCAGGATCTGGTCCTTGCCGTCCGCGGTCTTGAGCACGATGACCGTCAGCCCGACGTTCTGCCGGTCCTCCGCCGTCACGCTCTGGATGAGCGCGCACTGCTCTCCCTGGGCGCCGGGCGGCGTGTCGCAGCGAATCTGCCAGTCGCCGTGGGTGGAGCGCACCGCCCCCTGGGCGTTCGCCGGGGAGGGGAGGACGGGAATCGCCGATACGGCGCCGATTCCTAGAAGAACAGCAGCCAGAATGCCGGATCGGGAGCCGGCCAAACGGCTCCGGACCCGTTCTCTCAGCGAGTCGCACCGATTCGCCATGTGATGATGCCTTTTCGATCGCCGGGCGGAACCCGCCCCTTTGCTCGCCGCGGTGCTACCAGACCGCTTGGGACTGTCAAGGGATCGCCCCGGATTTGCTTCAAGGTGGCCTCGCACCCCGCCGCGCACAAGACGACCCCGCCGATTCCGGGACGGCGCGTCGGCGACGTCCGTGCGACATAGTGACCGCTGTGCAAATTTGTCGCGCCACTTCCGGGGAAAGGTCATTGCCGAGAGCGGCGAAAGTGTGATTTTAAAGCAGGCCCATATTGCCGGCGCGAAGATCGCCGGCCGGCGCGGAGACGGAAACGCGCTTCGAGGGCAGGGGCAAGAGGCAAGGGAGCACGCTCAATATGGCTTCGAGATTGCGAATCGCGGCAGCTCTCGCGGTTGCAACGGCATTCATGACGGGCGCGGTGCCGGCGCTGGCGCAGCAGCCGGAACCCTGGCAGCTGGGATTTCAGGCGGCCAGCACGCCGGTGATGGAGTCGATTACCGGGTTCCATAATTTCCTGCTGGTGCTGATAACGCTGATCACGCTTTTCGTGCTGGCGCTGCTGGGCATCTGCATCTTCAAGTTCAATTCGCGCGCCAACCCGAACCCGTCGCGGACTTCTCACAACACGGTGCTCGAGGTCGCCTGGACGGTCATCCCGGTGATCATCCTCGTGGTCATCGCCATTCCTTCCTTCCGGCTCCTCTATTTCCAGCTCGAGGTCCCGGAGCCCGACGTGACCATCAAGGCGACGGGCTACCAGTGGTACTGGGGCTACGAGTATCCCGATCACGAGGGGCTGAGCTTCGACGCCGTCATGCTGACGGACGAGGAGCGCGAAAAGGTGGATCCCGTTCCGCCGCGCCTGCTCGGCACCGACAACAACGTCGTCGTGCCGGTCGACAAGATCGTGAAGGTGCTGGTCACCGCCGATCCCCTCGGCGTCATCCATTCCTGGACGATCCCGGCGTTCGGCTCGAAGGTCGACGCCGTTCCCGGCCGCATGAACGAGACCTGGTTCAAGGCGACCAAGACCGGCATCTACTACGGCCAGTGCTCCGAGCTCTGCGGCCGTGACCACGCTTTCATGCCGATCTCGGTTCAGGTCGTGACCCAGGAAGAGTACGACGCCTGGGTCTCCGAGAAGATGGCGGCGCTTCACCCGCGCGACGGCAAGACCGAACTCGCGCAGATCGCGTCCGGGACGGCGGCGCCGGCCGCCAAGGACGACTGATCCGGTCACCACGCAGCGGACAAGACGTAAGAAGGACGACAACTAATGGCTTACGCAGCGGCTCACGAGGCCCATGATCATCATCCCACGGGGTGGCGGCGCTGGCTTCTCTCGACGAACCACAAGGACATCGGCACGCTCTACCTGATCCTGGCCCTGACCGGCGGCATCGTCGGCGGCTTCCTTTCGGTGATGATGCGTGCCGAGCTGATGGAGCCGGGCCTGCAGATCTTCGGCTCGGGCCAGATGTTCAACGTGTTCGTCACCGGGCACGGCCTCATCATGGTGTTCTTCATGGTCATGCCGGCGCTGATGGGCGGTTTCGGCAACTGGTTCATGCCGATCATGATCGGCGCGCCGGACATGGCCTTCCCGCGCATGAACAACATCTCCTTCTGGCTGCTGGCCGCCGCCTTCTGCCTTCTGGTGATCTCGATGTTCGTGCCCGGCGGCGCCGAAGGCAACGGCGCCGGCACCGGCTGGACGGTCTACGCGCCGCTGTCGACGAGCGGACATCCCGGCCCCGCGGTGGACTTCGCGATCTTCGCGCTCCATCTCGGCGGCGCCTCGTCGATCCTCGGCGCCATCAATTTCATCACCACCATCTTCAACATGCGCGCGCCGGGCATGACCCTGCACAAGATGCCGCTGTTCGTCTGGTCGGTGCTGGTCACGGCCTTCCTGCTCCTGCTGTCGCTGCCGGTTCTGGCGGGCGCCATCACGATGCTGCTCACCGATCGCAACTTCGGTACGACGTTCTTCTCGCCGGAAGGCGGCGGCGACCCGATCCTCTACCAGCACCTGTTCTGGTTCTTCGGTCACCCGGAGGTCTACATCATCGTGCTGCCGGCCTTCGGCGTCGTCAGCCAGGTCGTCGCCACCTTCTCGAAGAAGCCCGTGTTCGGCTATCTCGGCATGGCCTACGCCATGGTCGCGATCGGCGGCATCGGCTTCATCGTGTGGGCGCACCATATGTACACGGTCGGCATGGACGTCGACACGCAGGCCTACTTCGTCGCCGCGACCATGATCATCGCGGTGCCGACCGGCGTGAAGATATTCTCCTGGATCGCCACCATGTGGGGCGGCTCGATCGAGTTCCGCACGCCGATGCTCTGGGCGGTCGGCTTCATCTTCCTGTTCACGGTGGGCGGCGTCACCGGCGTCGTTCTGTCGAACGCCGGCGTCGACCGGTCGCTGCACGACACCTACTACGTGGTCGCGCACTTCCACTACACGATGTCGCTGGGCGCCACCTTCGGCATCTTCGCGGCCTGGTACTACTGGTTCCCGAAGATGAGCGGCTATCTCTACAACGAGACCATCGGCAAGCTGCACTTCTGGGTCTCGTTCATCGGCGTGAACCTGGTCTTCTTCCCGCAGCACTTCCTCGGCCTCGCCGGCATGCCGCGTCGCTACGTGGACTACCCGGACGCCTTCGCCGGCTGGAACTTCGTTTCCTCGATCGGCTCCTATATGTCGGCCTTCGGCGTGTTCATATTCCTGTTCGGCGTGATCCAGGCCTTCATGGCCAAGCGCAAGGCCGCCGACAATCCGTGGGGTGCCGGTGCGACGACGCTGGAGTGGACGCTGTCCTCGCCGCCGCCGTTCCACCAGTTCAACACGCTGCCGAAGATCAGCTGACGGCGGAACGGAAATCGGTTCGGCGGCATCCCGCGATGCCGCCGGATCGCGCGTAAACGACGGAAGAGCCAAACGGGCAGGCTTCGGCATCGCATGAGTGACGCGCGCATCGAGTTGGACACGACGATCGAGACGACGCTCTCCGGGAGCGGCGGCGTAGGCGACTTCGTCGCGCTCCTGAAGCCGCGCGTCATGTCGCTCGTCGTCTTCACGGCGCTCGTCGCGCTGTCCGTCGCGCCCGTGCACATGCATCCGGTGCTCGCCGCCACCGCGATCCTGTCGATCGCCATCGGCGCCGGCGCGGCGGGTGCCCTGAACATGTGGTACGACGCCGACATCGACCGGGTGATGGCGCGTACCCGCGCCCGCCCGATCCCCGCCGGACTGGTCGGCCGCGACGAGGCGCTCGCCTTCGGACTGATCCTGTCGGCGTTCTCGGTGGTGGTTCTGGGCCTCGCCGCCAACTGGCTGGCCGCGGGCCTGCTCGGCTTCACCATCTTCTTCTACGTCGTCGTCTATACGATGTGGCTGAAGCGGGCGACGCCGCAGAACATCGTCATCGGCGGCGCCGCCGGCGCGTTCCCGCCCGTCGTCGCCTGGGCGGCTGCGACCGGCACCGTGGCGCTCGAGCCGGTGATCCTGTTCCTCGTCATCTTCTTCTGGACGCCGCCGCACTTCTGGGCGCTGGCGCTGGTGCGCTCCGGCGACTACGCCCGCGCCGGCGTGCCGATGCTGCCCGTCGTCGCCGGCGTCGACGAGACGCGCCGCCAGATCTTCCTCTATTCGCTGGTCCTGGTGCCGCTCGGCGTCGCCCCGGCCGTGATCGGCTTCGGCGGCCTGCTCTATCTCGCCGTGTCGGCGGCCCTCGGCGCGGTCTTCCTCGGCCTCGCCTTCAAGCTCTGGCGGGGCAGGGGGGATGCGGTCGGCCCGGTGGCCAAGCGGCTGTTCGGCTTTTCGATCCTTTATCTCTTCGCCCTGTTCGCCGCGCTGCTCGTCGAGCATGTCGCCGGCCTTCCGGGTGTCGCTCTTCCGGGGATCTTCGCGTGAGCCATGGAAGAAAAAGGCATCGTCTTGACGGAAGAGCAGAAGCGGCGGCGGCGCGCCCGCTCGATCGCGCTCGGCCTGGCGCTCGGCGCCCTGGTGCTGCTCTTCTACCTCATCACCATCGTCAAGCTCGGGCCCGGCGTCATGGACCGGCCGCTGTGAGGGTCGGAGGATGGGCATGAACGGCGGCAGGACGAACACGGGCGCGGGACGCGGGCGGACAGCGACGGCGATTTCGCTGTTCGCGCTGGTCGCCGCCATGGTCGGCCTGTCGTTCGCGGCCGTGCCGCTCTACAACATGTTCTGCCGCGTGACCGGCTACGGCGGCACGACGCAGCGCGCCGAGCAGGGCTCGGACCGCGTGCTGGATCGCACCATCACCGTCCGCTTCGACGCCACCGTCGCCGGCGACCTGCCGTGGAAGGTCAGGGCGCAGCAGACGAAGCTCACGCTGAGGATCGGCGAGACCGGGCAGATGATCTATGTCGCCCGGAATCTCGGCCACGCGGACACCGTCGGCACCTCGACGTTCAACGTGTCGCCGCCGCAGGCCGGCATCTATTTCAACAAGATCCAGTGCTTCTGCTTCACCGAGCAGCCGCTTGCCGCGGACGCGACGTCCGACATGGCCGTCGTCTTCTTCGTCGACCCGGCGATCGTCGACGACAAGGACACCCGGCAGATCACGGAGATCACGCTCTCCTATGCCTTCTTCCCCGACAGGGACGCGGAGAAGGCCGGAACGAAACCGGTTGCAGCCGCGCCTTCCGGGGCGGACAGGCAGCCATTGTGAGACTTGATAGAGGGAACAGGCCGCGCTAAGCGGTACGCGACCTGACGAGGGGACCGATCGAAATGGCAGACGCCCACGCGAAACATCACGACTATCATCTGGTCGACCCGAGCCCGTGGCCGCTGGTTGGCGCCTTCGCCGGCTTCGTGAGCGCCGTCGGCATGGTCCTGTTCATGCACGACTCGGGACCCTGGGTGCTCATAGTCGGCCTGCTGCTCGTCGCCTTCACGATGATCTCCTGGTGGCGCGACGTCATCAACGAGGCCGAGGTCGGCGGCTATCACACGCCGGTCGTGCAGCTGCACCTGCGCTACGGCATGATCCTCTTCATCGCCTCCGAGGTGATGTTCTTCCTCGCCTGGTTCTGGGCCTATTTCGACGCCTCGCTGTTCAGCAACGAGGCGATCCAGTACTCGCGCGTCGAGGCGACCGGTGGCGTCTGGCCGCCGAAGGGCATCGAGACGTTCGATCCCTGGCACCTGCCGCTGCTCAACACGCTGATCCTGCTGACCTCCGGCACGACGGTCACCTGGGCCCATCACGCCCTGCTGCACAACGACCGCAACGGCCTGAAGTGGGGCCTGATCACCACGATCGTCCTCGGCCTGCTGTTCACCTGCGTGCAGGCTTTCGAGTACATGCACGCCGACTTCTCCTTCGGCGGCAACATCTACGGCTCGACCTTCTTCATGGCGACCGGCTTCCACGGCGCGCACGTGATCATCGGCACCATTTTCCTGATCGTCTGCCTGTTCCGCGCGCTCGCCGGTCACTTCAAGCCGGACCATCACTTCGGCTTCGAGGCGGCGGCCTGGTACTGGCATTTCGTCGACGTGGTATGGCTGTTCCTGTTCGCCTGCATCTACGTGTGGGGGTCGAGCGGCGCCGAAATCTACTGAGGCCCTTCCGCCTCGCGTGAACCTTGGGGGGCGGCCGCACGGCCGCCTTCCTGCTTTCTGAGGGCGCTCAAGATGAGCAACGACTACCGCTATCCGCCCGTTTCGCCGTTCTCCGCCGGCTTGTCGGGCCGATGCCCGCGCTGCGGACAGGGCAAGCTGTTCTCCGGCTGGATCGAAACCGCACCGAAATGCTCGAATTGCGGGCTCGACTATTCCTTCGCCGATTCCGCCGACGGGCCCGCCGTGTTCGTCATCTTCATCGTCGGCGCGATCGTCGTAGGCCTCGCCTTCTTCGTCGAGTTCACCTGGCAGCCGCCCTACTGGGTTCACCTCGCCCTGTGGATTCCGCTGATCCTCGTCCTGTCCGTCGGCATGCTGCGGCCGCTGAAGGGGCTGATGATCGCCCTGCAGTACGCCCACAGGGCTCAGGAGGGACGGCTGGAGGGGCGGGGAGACTGACGTGATGGCCTCGTCGCCCGGCAGGGTCGTCCTCACCGGCGTCGTCTGCGCGGTCGGCGTCGCGATCCTGTGCGGCCTCGGAACCTGGCAGATGAAGCGGCTCGCCTGGAAGGAGGGCCTGATCGCGATGGTGGGCGCGCGGATAGAGGAACCCGCCGAGCCGCTGCCGCCCGAGGCCGACTGGCCCTCGCTCACCTATGCGAACGACGAATACAGGAAGGTCGTGCTGACGGGCCGGTTCGACCACGCCCACGAGGTGTCCGTCTTCACGAGCCTCGAGGACGACCGTTTCCCGGTCCGAGGGCCAGGCTACTGGATCCTGACACCGCTTTCGCTGGCCGACGGCTCGACGGTGATCGTCAACCGCGGCTTCGTCCCCGACGAAAGGCGCGATCCGAAGACCCGGCCGGAAGGCCAGGTCGGGGGCGAGGTGACCGTCACCGGCCTGATCCGCATGTCCGAGCCAGGCAACCTGTTCACGCCGGAGCCCGATCCGGACAGGGGCGACTGGTATGTGCGCGATCCCGCCGCGATCGCGGCGGCATTCGGGCTCGGCCGCGTCGCCCCGTTCTTCGTCGACGCCGATGCCGCTCCCAACCCCGGCGGACTGCCGCTCGGCGGAACCACGCGGATCCGTTTCCGCAACGATCACTTGGGATACGCGATCACATGGTACGGCCTTGCCGCCGCCCTTGCCGGCGTCTACGCGGTCTGGGCCTATGGCCAGTTGCGCCGTCGCACGCTTGCCGAGAAGCCCCCCCGGCAATAGGGTCCAAACGAAAACGGCGCTGTTCGCGCTCCCCAACGACTTGTCTGGTACCGATTTGCGATACGTGAGCACCCGCGGGCAGGCGCCCGTTCTCGACTTCGCCGACGTTCTTTTGACCGGTCTTGCCGCCGATGGCGGGCTTTATGTGCCCGAAACGTGGCCAATTCTGTCGAAATCGGAGATTGCGGCGCTCGCGGGCATGAGCTATGCGCAAGCCGCCGAGCGGATCATGGCGCCCTTCGTGGGCGCTTCGATCGAGCCGCAGGCGCTCAAGGCCATGATCGCGGACGCCTACGCGCAATTCCGCCATCCCGCCGTCGCCCCCCTCGTCCAGATCGGGCCGAACGACTGGATTCTCGAGCTCTTCCACGGGCCCACGCTGGCCTTCAAGGACGTGGCGATGCTGCTGCTCGCCCGCCTGATGGACCATGTGCTGGAAAAGCGCGGGGCCCGGGCGACCATCGTCGGCGCGACCTCCGGCGACACCGGCGGGGCGGCGATCGAGGCCTTCCGCGGCCGCGCCCGCACGGACGTGTTCATCCTCTTCCCCGACGGGCGGGTGAGCGACGTGCAACGCCGACAGATGACGACCGCGCGCGAGGACAATGTCCATGCGCTCGCGCTTTCCGGCAATTTCGACGACTGTCAGGCGATCGTGAAGGGGCTTTTCAACGACGCGGGCCTTCGCAAGCAGGTCGCGCTGTCCGGCGTCAACTCGATCAACTGGGCGCGCATCGTCGCGCAGGTCGTCTACTACTTCACCTCGGCCGTGGCGCTCGGCGCGCCGCACCGGCCGGTGAGCTTTACCGTTCCGACCGGCAATTTCGGCGACATCTTCGCGGGCTTCGTCGCCGCCAGGATGGGCCTTCCCGTCGAGCGGCTGGTCGTCGCCACCAACGTCAACGACATCCTCGCCCGCACGCTGCAGACCGGCCGCTACGAGGTCCGCTCGGTGGTCGCGACGTCGAGCCCGAGCATGGACATCCAGGTGTCCTCCAATTTCGAGCGCCTGCTGTTCGAGGCGAACGGCCGCGATGCCGTCGCCGTGAACCGCTGGATGGACGGCCTCAAGCAGTCGGGCTCCTTCACGCTCGACGACAAGACGCTCGGCGAGATACGGCGCCATTTCGACGCCGCGCGCACCGACGAGGCCGAATGCGCGCGGACGATCCGGCGCGTCCTCGACGAGGCCGGCTACCTCGCCGACCCGCACACCGCCGTCGGCATCGCCGCCTCCCGCCAGGTGCGCGGCAGTGCCGAGGTGCCGATGATCACGCTGTCGACCGCCCATCCGGCCAAGTTCCCGGACGCGGTCGAGGACGCCGCGGGGATCCGGCCGGGATTGCCGTCGTGGCTCTCCGATCTGAATGAGCGCGAGGAGCGCTTCACCCGCCTGCCCGCCGATCTGGCGGCTGTCGCGGACCATGTACGATCGTCGACGCGCGTCGTCGCGGAGGGTGTCTGAATGAGCGTGCGTACCACCCGGCTCGACAACGGCGTTCGGGTCGTCACCGCGGAGATGGCGCATGTCGAGACCGCGGCTCTCGGCGTCTGGGTCAAGGCCGGCGCCCGCGACGAGCGGACCGAGCAGCATGGCCTGTCGCACCTGCTCGAGCATATGGCGTTCAAGGGCACGAGCCGCCGCAGCGCCCGCCAGATCGCCGAGGAGATAGAATCCGTCGGCGGCGACCTCAACGCCGCGACGTCGCACGAGACGACCGCCTATTACGCCCGGACCCTCAAGGACGATGTTCCGCTCGCCCTCGACATCCTCTCCGACATCCTGCGCGACAGCCAGTTCGACGCCGAGGAGCTGAAGCGCGAGCAGCACGTGATCGTCCAGGAGATCGGTGCGGCTCTCGACGATCCCGACGATCTTGTCCACGACCTCCTGCAGGAGGCGGCCTTCGGCGACCAGCCGATCGGCCGGCCGATCCTCGGCACCGCCGACACCGTGAGGGCGCAGGATCCCGGCAGCCTGCGCGCCTATCTCTCCGAGCACTATCGTGGCCCCCAGATGATCGTCGGCGCCGCGGGAGCGGTGAAGCACGACGCGATGGTCGAGATCGCCGACCGCTTGTTCGGCGATTTCGCGACGGCGGCCGGCGACACGACGCAGGAAGCCCGCTACACGGGCGGGGAAAGGCGCGCCGAACGCGACCTGTCCGAGGCCAACCTCCTGTTCGCCTTCCGCGCGCCGGCCTTCGTCGACGACGATTTCTACGCCGCCCGCATCGCCGCTTCCGTGGTCGGTGGCGGCATGTCGTCGCGGCTGTTCCAGCGCGTCCGCGAGGAGCGCGGTCTGTGCTACTCGATCTACGCCTTCAACTGGGCCTTCTCCGACGTCGGCCTGTTCGGCATATCGGCCGCGACGGGTCCCGGAGACCTAGAGGAACTGGTCGACGTGACCACGGGAGAGCTGGCGCTTGCGATTGACGACATCGACGAGACGGAAGTCGCCCGCGCCCGCGCCCAGCTGAAGGCGGGGCTGCTGATGAGCCTCGAAAGCTGCGCGGCGCGCGCCGAGCAGATCGCCCGCCAGTCGCTGTTCCTCGGGCGCACCGTGCCGATGGAGGAGCTCGTTTCGCGCATCGACGCGGTCGATGCCGCCCGCGTCCGCCAGATCCTCGCCCGCATCGTGTTCGAGACTCCGCCGACGCTTGCGGCCGTCGGACCCGTCGGAAATCTTGAAACTGCAGGCGATTTGCAGGAAAGATTGCGTTTGGCCGCCAGAAGCGCGGCTTAGAGGCGTTGGTTTCGTACAGATGGTCTTCCTGCGGTCGGTCACTTCCGATATTGGGCCGGCAATCCACGGCGACGGCGTCTATCTGCGGACGCCGCAGATGGGCGACTACCCGGCGTGGGTCTCCCTGCGCGAGGAAAGTCGCGCCTTTCTGACCCCCTGGGAGCCCACCTGGCCGCTCGACGACCTCACTCGGGCCTCGTTCCGGCGCCGGATTCGCCGCTACATCCAGGATATCCGCGAAGACAGCGCCTATCCCTTCTTCGTGTTCCGCGCGGACGACGCCGCCTTTCTCGGCGGCATAACCCTGTCGAACGTCCGCCGCGGCGTCACCCAATCGACGTCCCTTGGTTACTGGATCGGCGAAAGCCATGCCCGCCAAGGCTTTATGACCGCGGCGGTGAGGGCGGTCGTGCCGTTCGTCTTCGATCAACTGCGGCTTCACCGGCTCGAAGCGGCTTGCCTTCCCTCGAATGCGGCATCTATACGGCTCCTTGAAAAAGTCGGTTTTACGCGCGAGGGCTTCGCGCGGCGGTATTTGCGTATCAATGGCGTCTGGCAGGACCATTTCCTTTACGCGATGCTCAGCGAAGACCCGCGTCCCCCGGCGCGGTAGGTCCTGACATGCCGGCCTTGCCGGGGCCGCGACACACGGAAGACCGGATGAACGATCTGCTTGGGGGGAAATTCGGACGGCTGGCCGCGGCCCTTCTGGGGCTCGCGCTCGTCCTGCTGTCGGGCCTGCCCGCGCAGGCGCTCGAGGCGATCCCCGTGCCGCTCGACTCCGGCGCGATAGACCTGACCGACTCGGTCGATCTCTATCTGCGCTACGGCGACCGCATCCAGGTCTCCACCGCTCCCGACGCCGAGGGCTTCGTGCGCCGCATCGAGGTGCGTTCGCGCGAGCCGGGCCAGACGGCTTCATGGGTGGTGTTCGCGCTCAGAAACGATTCCGACGAGCAGATCGACCGCCTGCTGGTCGCCCCCTATTTCCGCATGGTCGGATCCGGCATCATCCGCCCCGACCTCGGCACCTCGCGGCTCGCCGCCATCACCCCGAGCCAGGGGTTCAGGCCGGACCGTGACGAGAGCCACGATTCCGACATCTACCTGATCACGCTCGATCCCGGCGCCGTCGTCACCTACGTGGTCGAGCTGCAGGGCGACTCGCTGCCTCAGCTCAGGCTCTGGCAGCCGGACGCCTACAAGGAGAACGTCAACTCGTTCACGCTCTACCAGGGCATGGTGATCGGCATTGCCGGCCTGCTGGCGCTGTTCCTCACCGTCCTGTTCGTCGTCAAGGGCACGATCATATTCCCGGCCGCCGCCGCGTTCGCCTGGGCGGTGCTCGCCTACCTGTCGATCGACTTCGGCTTCTGGAACAAGATCTTCGACGTCGCCGTCGAGGGCGACCAGGTCTTCCGCGCCGGCGCCGAGGCGATCCTGTCGGCGACGCTGCTGATCTTCCTGACTTCCTATCTCAGCCTCATGCGGTGGCACGTCCGGCTGCTCTTTGTCGTCGGTCTCTGGCTCGTCATACTGTTTGGCGTCGCCGGCATCGCCGTGTTCGACGCTCCGCTCGCCGCCGGCATCGCCCGTCTGTCGCTGGGCCTGACCGGAATCATCGGCCTTGGCCTGATCCTGTTCCTCGCCTTCCGCGGCTTCGACCGCGCGATTCTGTTGATCCCGACCTGGCTGCTGCTGCTCGCCTGGCTCGCCGCCGCCGGCATGACGGTGACCGGGCGGCTGTCGAACGATCTCGTCGCTCCCGCGCTCGCCGGCGGCCTCGTCGTCCTGGTGCTGCTCGTCGGCTTCACGGTGATGCAGCATGCTTTCGCCGGCGGTGCGATGGGGCAGGGCATGCTCTCCGACTTCCACCGCAAGGCGCTGGCGCTGATCGGCGCCGGTGATCTCGTCTGGGACTGGGAGGTCCCGCGCGACCGCGTGTTCGTTTCCCCGGAGCTCGAGGAGAAGCTGGGACTCAAGCCCGGCACGCTGGAGGGCACCGCCCGCAAGTGGTTCGACGTCCTCCATGCCGGCGACCGCGACCGCTTCCGCGCCTCCCTCGACGCGGTGGTCGAGCAGCGCCGCGGCCGCATCGCCCAGGATTTCCGCCTGCGCGCCGCGGACGGCCACTACTACTGGTTCCGCATGCGCGCCCGCCCGATCCTCGGCGACGACGGCGAGGCGGTCCGTCTCGTCGGCACGCTGGTCGACGTCACCGAGATCAAGAACGCCGAGGAGCGGCTTCTCCACGACGCGGTGCATGACAACCTCACCGGTCTGCCGAACCGCGAGCTGTTCCTCGACCGGCTGGAGGCCGCGATCCTGCGCTCGCGCGTGGGCGACGATCCGCGACCCACCGTCTTCGTCGTCGACGTCGACCGCTTCCGCCAGGTCAACGACGGCTTCGGCATCGCGGTGGGCGACTCGATCCTCCTCACGATTGCGCGGCGCCTGCAGCGTCACCTCAAGCCGAACGACACGCTCGCCCGTCTCGCCGGAGACCAGTTCGGCATCATTCTCGTCTCCGAGCGCGACCCGAAGCGGATCGCCTCCTTCGCCGAGGCGGTGCGCCGCACCATTCGCACGCCGATCACCTTCGGCGACCGCGAGGTGTTCCTTACCGCTTGCGTCGGCATTTCCGTCTACGACGGTTCCGACAAGCGCAAGGAGGACCTGCTCGAGGACGCCGAGATCGCCATGTACCACGCCAAGCGCTTCGGCCCGGACCGGGTGGAAGCCTTCAAGCCGGTCATGCGGACCATGGGTGGCGACCGCCTCGCGCTCGAATCCGATCTGCGCCGCGCGCTCGAGCGCGAAGAGATAAAGCTCGTCTTCCAGCCGATCATGCGGCTCGAGGACAAGCGCATCGCCGGCTTCGAGGCGCTGGTGCGCTGGGACCATCCCCGCCACGGCCGCCTCAACCCGCAGGAATTCATCGAGATTGCCGAGGAGAGTGGCCTGATCGTCGAGATCGGCCTGTTCGTGCTGGAGCGCACTGCGCGCCAGCTCGGCGCCTGGCAACGGGCGATGGGCTCGAACGTGCCGATTTTCGCCTCCGTCAACGTGTCGAGCCGTCAGATCCTGCGCCACGACCTGATCAACGACATCCGCGCCGTGCTCGCCCGCAACGAGGTCGTCCCCGGCACGCTGAAGCTCGAGGTCACCGAGTCGCTGGTGATGGGGAACCCGGAATACGCCGCGCAGGTTCTGGAACGTGTCCGCGAGCTCGGCGCCGGCCTGTCGCTGGACGACTTCGGCACCGGCTATTCGTCGCTGAGCTACCTGCAGCGCTTCCCCTTCGACACGATCAAGGTCGACCGGTCCTTCGTCCGCCAGAACGGCAACGGGGCCCGGCCGGTGATCCTGCGCTCCATCGTGGCGCTCGCGCACGATCTCGGCATGGAAGTGGTCGCCGAAGGTGCGGAGACCGACGAGGACGCGATCGAACTCTATGCTCTCGGCTGCGAGTATGCCCAGGGCTATCTTTTCGGAGAGCCGATGTCGGCCGACGAGTGCCGCCACATGCTGGCCCGCCAGTCGGCGATGATGCGGCACTGAGCCGCGCCGGCCGCCGCACCGGGTTCCGATGGTGTCGGTCGCCTCAGGCGTGTCCGGAGTCCGGGGCGAGATGGCCCGGATCGATGCCGAGCTTCTTGAGCGCAAGGTCGTATTTCACCGACTGATCCTCGCCGAACACGAGATCCGGATCGGCGTTGCAGTGCAGCCAGCCGTTCGACTGGATCTCGTTTTCGAGCTGGCCCGGAGCCCAGCCGGCATATCCGAGCGCGAGCAGCGAATTCTCCGGCCCCCTGCCGCGCGCGATCGCCTTGAGGATGTCGAGCGTCGCCGTCAGGCAGATCGTGTCGTCGATCGGCAGCGTCGAGGAATCGACGAACCAGTCGGAGGAATGCAGGACGAAGCCACGGCCCGTCTCGACGGGACCGCCGATGTGCACGCGCATCTGGCCGACTTCGGGCGGCAGGCGGATCTCCTCGCCCGCCCCGATGATATCGAGCTGGCGCAGCAGTTCGGTGAAGTTGATATTCGGCGCGAGCTGGTTGACGATGATGCCCATGGCGCCGTCGTCGGAATGGGCGCACATGTAGACGACGCTCCGCTCGAAGCGCGGATCCCGCATCGTCGGCATGGCGATCAGCATCTGACCGTCGAGGAAACCGCGACCGCCGCCACCGCCGAACCCCTGAATTTCCTTGAACGCCATATTTGAATGGTAACTTCCCGACTGCTGTTTGGAAATGGCCGACATGAATCGCCGTCACGAAGGCTTGAAACCGGTTGATGTGGCATCCAGCGCCCGCTCGGGCATAGTCTCGGGCGACCGGCCGGTGCGTCGAAAACGGCCGGTCCGTCGAAAAGGAGCATCGCGTCCCGTGTCGCGCATGACGATTGTCCGTGTTGCAGCGTTTGCCGTCGCGCTCGCACCCGCCCTCGCGCACGCCGGCGACTTCAAGGAGCGCGCCGAGGTTCGTTTGATCGACGGCGGCGTGCTGTCCGACGGCGTGACGCGCCTCGCCGGCCTGGAGATCGTCCTCGATCCGGAATGGAAGACCTATTGGCGCAGTCCCGGCGATTCCGGCATTCCGCCGCACATGGACTTCGCGGCTTCCACGAACGTCGACGGCGTGACGGTCGAGTGGCCGGCCCCCGAGCTGCACTTCGACGGCTACGGATGGGTGATCGGCTATACCGACGCCGTCGTCTTCCCGCTCCTGGTCAGGCCGCAGAAGCCGGGCGAGACCGCGAATCTGAACGTCAAGCTCGACTACGCGGTCTGCAAGGACATCTGCATCCCGGCGGAGGCCGAGGTCGGCATCGTGTTGGACGGCGCGAAGCCGCGGGTCGCCGAGATCGACTTCTATCGCGTGCGGGTCCCGACCACGATCGCCGGCCCGACCGAGACGGGGGGCGTCGTCTCGACCGACGTCGCGGAGAGGGACGGCAAGCCCGTGCTCGATCTGCACGTCCGTTTCCCCTCCGCGGATGATGATGTCTTCGCGATCGTGGAAGGGCCGGAGGGCTGGTATCTGCCTGTGCCGACGCGCACCGGCACGGATACGGCCGGCAACACGACATTCGAGGTGCCGCTCGACGGGGTTTCCGACCGGGCATCGATCTCCGGCGCCACGATCAGGGTTACGGGTGTTTCACCCGAATTTTCCTTTGAGCAGTCGGTCACACTCGACTAGTGGTGTCCGACACCAGTTGGAACCCGGCCGGACGAAGCGAACCGGCGGGATGCGCAGGATGTGGAGACGACGGCAATGATCGAGGTCGGTGACAGGCTTCCGCAGGCAACTTTCGTCGTGATGACCGGCTCCGGGCCGGCCGAGAAGACCACCGACGACGTGTTCAAGGGCCGCAAGGTGGCGCTGTTCGCGGTTCCCGGCGCCTTCACGCCGACCTGCCACGCCAACCATCTGCCGGGCTTCCTCGCCAACGCCGACAAGCTCAGGGCGAAGGGCGTCGACGCGATCGCCTGCGTTGCGGTCAACGACATCTTCGTCATGGATGCCTGGTCGAAGGCGACCGGCGCGCAGGGCACGATCGAATTCCTCGCCGACGGCAGCGCCGCCTTCGCCAAGGCGATCGGCCTCGAACTCGACAACACGGCCCGTGGCATGGGCATCCGCTCGCAGCGCTACGCCATGCTGGTCGACGACGGCGTCGTGAAGATCCTCAATTTGGGGGATGCACCGGGCAAGGCTGAAATCGCCGGAGCCGACGCGCTGCTCGCCGCGATGTGAGCGCCAGCACGGCGACGGCGCTCAGGCGCCGTTCTCCGCCGGCTTCTTCCGTTTCCTCGGCTTGAACGGCGCCATGCCCTTGTTGGCGAGCTGGTCGGCGCGCTCGTTGCCGTCGTTGCCGGCATGGCCTTTCACCCAGTGCCAGCGCACGTCGTGGCGCGCCATCGCCAGTTCGAGCGCCTGCCACAGCTCGACGTTCTTCACCGGTTTCTTGTCGGCGGTCTTCCAGCCGCGCGCCTTCCATTGCTTCAGCCAGCTCGTGATGCCGTTGCGGAGGTAAGCGGAATCCGTGTGCAGATCGACGGACGAGGGCCGCGTCAGCGCTTCCAGGGCGCGGATCGCGGCGAGCATCTCCATGCGGTTGTTGGTCGTCTCCGGCTCGCCGCCGAAGAGCTCCTTCTCGTGACCGTTCCAGATGAGCAGGGCGCCCCATCCACCCGGGCCCGGATTGCCGGAGCACGCGCCGTCGGTCCAGATCTGGACGCGCTTCTCCGCCATCAGTCGAGGCCGTACTCGCGCGCGCTCGCGACCGAGCGGTGGAAGCGGATGCGCTTGGCGTATTCGAGCGGATCCTTCGGGCGCACGAAGGCGCCGGGGGGATGGTTCAGCCAGTCGTAGAGTCTGGTCACGAAGAACCGCATGGCCGCCCCGCGCGCGAGCAGCGGCAGCGCTTCGTACTCGGCCTGCGTCAGCCGCCTGCGTCCGGCATAGGCGCTCAGCATGGCGCGCGCCTTGGTCACGTTGAACGACAGGTCCGGCTCGAAGCACCAGGCGTTGAGGCAGACGGCGATGTCGTAGGCGAGCGCGTCGCGGCACGCGAAGTAGAAGTCGATCAGACCGGAGATCCGTTCCTTCAGGAAGAACACGTTGTCGGGAAACAGGTCGGCGTGGATGACGCCCGGCGGCAGGTCGACAGGCCAGTTCGCCTCCAGGAACGTCAGCTCCGCCTCCATCTCGTCGGCGAGGCCCCATTGAAGCGTGTCCGCCCGGTCGGCGACCGCGGCGAAGATCGGCCGCCAGCCGTCGACCGACAGCGCATTGCCGCGCTCGCCGGCGAAGTCGAGCGCGGCCTTGTGCATAGCCGCCAGCGTGCCGCCGAGCGCGCGGCAGTGCTCGACGTTCGGTTTGCGCACCCACACGCCTTCGAGGAACGTCATCAGCGCCGCCGGACGGCCGCACAGCGTGCCGAGCGTCTTGCCGTCGCGCCCGTGCAGCGGCAGCGGGCAGGTGACCCCCTTGCCGGAGAGGTGTTCCATCAGGCCGAGGAAAAACGGCAGGTCGGCCGGATCGACGCGCTTCTCGTAGAGCGTCAGGATATAGCTGCCCGTCTCGGTGTGGACGATGTAGTTGGTGTTCTCGACGCCTTCGGCGATGCCTTTGAACGACAGCAGGGCGCCGACGTCGTATCCGGCGAGGAAGGTGGCGAGTTCCTCGTCGGGAACTTCCGTGTAGACGGCCATGCGCTTACTCGGCGGCCGTTTCGCGGAGTGCCCGCGGCAGGTTGAAGGAAACCGTCTCGTCGGCGGTCGACACCGTTTCGACCTCTATCTCGTAGCGTTGCGCGAAGGCGCCGATCATTTCCTCGACGAGCACCTCGGGCGCCGACGCCCCGGCCGTGATGGCGAGCGTTCCGATCTCCCCCAATGCCGCCCAGTCGAGATCGTCGGCGCGTTGCAGCAGCACCGCCTTCGGGCAACCCGCGCGGCGGGCGACCTCGACGAGGCGCTGCGAGTTGGAGCTGTTCGGCGAGCCGACGACGATGGTCGCGTCTGCCCGCCCCGCCACCGCCTTCACGGCTTCCTGGCGATTGGTGGTGGCGTAGCAGATGTCCTCCTTGTGCGGCCCGACGATGTCGGGGAACCGTTCGCGCAGGACCGCGACGACCTCGGCCGTGTCGTCGACCGACAGGGTCGTCTGGGTTATGAACGCGAGCGATGCCGGGTTCCGCGGCGCGAAGGTGCGCGCGTCCCCGGTCGTTTCGATCAGACTGACGGCGCCCTCCGGAAGCTGGCCCATGGTGCCTATCACCTCCGGGTGGCCGGCGTGGCCGATCAGCACGATCTCGCGGCCCTTGCGATGATGGATCTCGGCCTCGCGGTGCACCTTGGTGACGAGCGGGCAGGTCGCGTCGATCTGGAACAGATGCCGCTCGGCGGCCATCCGCGGCACCGATTTGGCGACCCCGTGCGCCGAAAACACCACGGGCGCGTCGGTATCGGGAATCTGGTCGAGTTCCTCGACGAAGACGGCGCCCTTCGCCTTCAGGCTGTCGACCACATAGCGGTTGTGCACGATCTCGTGGCGCACGTAGACGGGCGGCCCGAACCGCTTCAGCGCCAGCTCGACGATCTGGATCGCGCGGTCGACCCCGGCGCAGAAGCCGCGCGGCGAGCAGAGCAGGATCTTGAGGGGCGGCTTCATGTCGTCAAGACCATGTTGGACGCCTTTCGGCGCGCCCGAATTGGCCGGGCGGCCGATCGGCAGAGGCTATACAGGGTCTTTGCGCGGTTCTGTCAAGGCGCGCCGCCCCCCTTGGGATTCGCGCGCCTGCCCTGCTATAAGGGCGCCCCGTGGGGTTCTCGAAGGGATAGTCGAGAATATGCGTTTCTTCCGCGAAACTACATACCGCCGCCTGGCCATCAGGACGGCGGCCGTGCTCGGACTGGCCGTGGCGGTGGCCGGCTGCGATTCCCAGGCGGCCCGCGACGCCAGCGATTCGACGATCGGGCTGGCCCGCATGCTGGTGGGCTCCGACGGCAAGGATCCGAACGAACTGCCGGTGGACGCCGGCGCTCCGCCGCCGCCCGTCGAGGCCAAGTGTCCGCCCGTCGTCATCCGCGAGGGAACCGAGACCTACCGCGTCTACGAGAAGGGCTTCGACGGCGATCCCGAGCACGTCGTCTACCAGGGCGGCATTGTCAGGACCGCGCGCGAATGCGAGTTCATCGGGACCAACGCCATCAAGATCAAGCTCGGGGTCTCCGGCAAGGTGGTTACCGGCCCGGCCTGGAACAACAACGCGATCCAGATGCCGCTGCGCGCCGCGTTCGTGAAGACGGGCGGCGAGCCGGTGTGGTCGCAGCTCTACGAGCTCGAGCCGACGATCCTGCCGGGCGAAAGCGTCCAGCAGTTCAGCCAGGTCGACGACACGCTCTATTACGAGGTGCCCGAAGGGGACCACATCAACAACTACGTGATCTACGTCGGTTTCGACGAGATGGGAGGCAAGCCGAAGCGCGGCTGACCTCGGTCGAGGTTGACAGGGAAGGGGCGGCCCGTAAGATCGCCTCCACATTCGTCGAATCCCGCGGGAGAGACCGGTCGCAAGACCGGCGCCGAAGGAGCAACCGGCCCCGGAAACTCTCAGGCACAAGGGACCGCGGGAGGATGAGACTCTGGAAAGCAGTCGTTGGCGCCCAGGCGCCGGCGGCTCACCGAAGGGGGTAAGTCGCGGGCGTTCCGCGGTGAAATCTCTCAGGTCCTGCGACAGAGAGGGGCGCGAGCGGACCCGTTCGGGTCGCGCTGTGTCGTTGCGCAGGACCAGTTATGACCGACGAGACTTCCAGTTCGGACCTCTTTACGACGCCGCTCAATGATCGGCACGTCGCCCTCGACGGACGCATGGTGCCGTTCGCGGGCTATTCGATGCCGGTCCAGTACGCCCGCGGCATCATCGCCGAGCACAGATGGACGCGCGAGAACGCCGGCCTGTTCGATGTCTCCCACATGGGGCAGGCATGGCTGGTCGGTCCCGACCATGCCGCCACTGCGGCGGCGCTCGAGACGCTGGTGCCGGGAGACGTCGCGGGCCTCAGGCCCGGCGCCATCCGCTACACCCAGTTCCTCACCGGGGACGGCGGCATCATCGACGACCTGATGGTGACGCGCCCGGTCGACCCCTCCCAGGACGGCCGGCTGTTCCTCGTCGTCAACGCCGCGCGCAAGGCCGTCGACTACGAGCACATGCGCGCCGGCCTGCCGGCGGGCATCGCGCTCGAGCCGATCGGGGACCGGGCGCTCCTCGCGTTGCAGGGACCTAGGGCGGAGGCCGTGATGGCGCGCCATTGCGGTCCCGCGACCGATCTCGCCTTCATGACCGCATGTCAGTCCAGTTTCGACGGCGTGCCCTGCCATGTCTCGCGCTCGGGCTATACCGGCGAGGACGGTTTCGAGCTGTCCATTCCGGCCGACAGGGCCGGCACGGTCTGGGATACCTTCCTGGCGGCTTCCGAGGTCGAGCCGATAGGCCTCGGCGCCCGCGACACGCTGCGCCTCGAGGCGGGGCTCTGCCTGTACGGCCACGACATCGACGAGACGACCTCGCCGGTCGAGGCCGCACTGACCTGGTCGATCGGCAGGCGCCGCCGCGAGGAGGGCGGTTTCCCCGGCCACGAGCGCATCCGCCGGGAGCTTGCCGAGGGTCCGTCGCGCCGCCGCGTCGGAATCAGGCCGGACGGCCGTGCGCCTGCGCGCGAAGGGACCGAGATTGCGGCGGGCGGAGCGACGGTCGGCAGGGTCACCAGCGGCGGCTTCGGGCCGACCGTCGGCGGCCCGGTCGCGATGGGCTATGTCGAGACGCCCTTCTCGGCCGTCGGCACCGAACTCGTCCTCACCGTGCGCGCTCGCGCGGAGCCCGCCAAGGTCGCCGCGTTGCCCTTCGTGCCGAGCCGTTACAAGCGCTGACCGGATCGGCCGCCCGCCGGCGGCCGGAGAAATGACCTTGAAGAGGGAACACACCGCATGAGCATTCGCTTCACCAGGGACCACGAGTGGATCCGCGTCGAGGGTGACGTCGGCACCATCGGCATCACCGACTACGCACAGGAGCAGCTGGGCGACGTCGTCTTCGTCGAGCTGCCCGAGGTCGGCAAGACCGTCGCTGCCGGCGACGAGGCCGGCGTCGTCGAATCCGTCAAGGCGGCGAGCGAGATCTATTCGCCGGTGTCCGGCGAGGTGGTCGAGGTCAACCAGGTGCTCGCCGACGAGCCCGCCAAGGTCAACGAGTCGCCGGAAGGAGACGGCTGGTTCGTCAGGATCAGGCTGTCCGACGCCTCGCAGCTCGACGCCCTGATGGATGCCGACGCCTACAAGGCCTACGTCGCCTCGGTCGCCTGAGGAGGGGCCATGGCGCATCTCTACAACGTCACCGTCGCCTGGGCCTGCGAAGGCGACTTCGCGTCCGGCCGCTACAGCCGCGGCCACGAATGGCGCTTCGACGGTCTGACCGTTCCCGCGTCGTCCTCGCCCGCGGTCGTCAGGCCGCCGATGTCGAGGGAGGACGCGATCGATCCGGAGGAGGCTTTCGTCGCCTCCCTGTCGTCCTGCCACATGCTCTGGTTCCTCGATCTCGCCCGCCAGCGCGGGTTCGTCGTCGAGTCCTACGAGGACGACGCGGTCGGCTCGATGGTGCGCATCGAGACGAGCCGGTACTGGATCGACAAGGTGACGCTGCGCCCGCGCATCGTCTACGCGGCGGGCCGCGCCCCCGACGCGGCGGCCGCGAAGGCGCTTCACGACGACGCCCACCATCTCTGCTTCATCGCCAATTCCGTCCGCACCGAAGTCGCCGTCGAACCGGCGGCAAGAGCGGCCTGAGGAGACTTTCATGCGCTATCTGCCGTTGAGCGACGCCGACCGCGAGGCGATGTTCGCCCGCATCGGGGTCGAAGGGATCGACGACCTGTTCGCCGACGTGCCGAAGGCCGCCTGGCGCGAGGGATTGGCTGACCTGCCGCTTGCGAAGAGCGAGCTCGAGGTCGAGCGCCTGCTGTCGCGCATGGCCGGGAAGAACGTGTCGGCGGGATCGGTGCCCTTCTTCGTCGGCGCCGGCGCCTATCGCCACCACGTGCCCGCGACGGTCGACCACCTGATCCAGCGCTCGGAGTTCCTGACCTCCTACACGCCCTATCAGCCGGAGGTCACCCAGGGCACGCTGCAGGTCCTGTTCGAGTTCCAGACCCAGGTCGCCGAACTGACCGGCATGGAGGTCGCCAACGCCTCCATGTACGACGGCTCGACCGGCACCGGCGAGGCGGTGCTGATGGCGCACCGCCTGACCCGCCGCGAGAAGGCGGTGCTCGCCGGCAACCTGCATCCGCAGTACCGCGCCGTCGTCGAGAACCTCGCCCATATGGGCGGCCACGAGGTCGTCGCCCTGCCGCCGGTTCCGGTCGGCGAGGACGGCGTGCTCTCGGTGATCGACGACACCACGTCCTGCGTCGTCGTTCAGACTCCCGACGTGTTCGGCCATCTGGTCGACCTCGGGCCGATCGCCGAGAAGGCGCACGCCCACGGGGCGCTGCTGATCGCGGTGTTCACCGAGGCCGTCTCGCTCGGCCTTGTCGAGCCGCCCGGAGCGATGGGCGCCGACATCGTCGTCGGCGAGGGCCAGTCCATCGGCAACGGCCTCAATTTCGGCGGGCCCTATGTCGGCCTGTTCGCCACCCGCTCCAGGTTCGTCCGCCAGATGCCCGGTCGCCTCGCCGGCCAGACGGTGGACGCGGAGGGCAAGCGCGGTTTCGTGCTGACCCTCTCCACCCGCGAGCAGCACATCCGCCGAGAGAAGGCGACGTCCAACATCTGCACCAATTCCGGTCTCTGCGCGCTCGCCTTCTCGATCCACCTGACCCTGCTCGGCGCCGAGGGCCTGAGGAGGCTGGCGCGGATCAATCATGCCAATGCCGTGCGGCTCGCCGGGGCGCTGGCGGCCGTGCCGGGCGTCGAGGTGCTGAATCGCGCGTACTTCAACGAGTTCACGATCCGCGTGCCGAAGAACGCTGCCGGCGTCGTCGAGGCGCTGGCGGAGAAGGGCGTCCTCGGCGGCGTGCCGATGACGCGCCTGTTCCGGCGCAACGGCCACGACGACCTGATGATTGTCGCGGCGACGGAGATCAACACCGACGAGGATCGGGCCGCCTACGCCGCCGCTCTGAAGGAGGTGCTGGGATGAAAGAGTATCCTTTCACTTTGCGCGAACAGGATGCCATTCGGGAACTTGGCAAGTGCGGTTTCCGGTATGTCCGGGAAACGAAAAAGACGATCGAGTTCCACAATTCTGATGGCAACATCATTGAACTCAACCGAGAGCACAGCGCGCTGGCATTGGTATTCGGGTTTGGCGATTCTATCTCGGTAGAGGGTGTGGTTGGCTTCGTAAAGCGAGGGGATCGTGCGAGTTCAAACTTCGCAGGTCTCGAGACAGGGATCACGAGAAACGGACGAATCAATCACGTAGGTCAGCAAATTATTGTTGCAAACCGGGATGCGATTTCACCAGCCGTCGGTGCGATGCTTCGCTCTGGCGCTGCGGCCTCTGCGTCCCGCACCAAAGCCGGAATGTGAAAGAGGTGCTGGCATGAGCATGAACACGCAGGGCCGGCCGACCGCCCCGAACCAGGCGGGCGAGGGCGGGCACAGGACCTTCACCGGCAACAAGGCGCTGATGATCGAGGAGCCGCTGCTCTACGAGACCGGCCGGCCGGACGTCACGGGCGTCGACCTCGCCGGCGTCGACGACGTGGAGATGCATCTCGGCGGTCTCGAGCGCAGCGACACGCCCAACCTGCCCGGCATGACCGAGCCGGAGGCGGTCCGCCACTACGTGCGCCTTTCGCAGAAGAACTACGCGATCGACACCGGGCTCTATCCGCTCGGCTCCTGCACGATGAAGCACAACCCGCGCCTCAACGAGAAGATGGCGCGGCTGCCGGGCTTCGGCGACGTCCACCCGCTGCAGCCCGTCTCCACCGTGCAGGGGGCGCTGGAGCTGATCGATCTGCTCGCGACCGGGCTGAAGGAGCTGACCGGCATGCCGGCGGTCGCCATGTCGCCGAAGGCGGGAGCCCACGGCGAGCTGTGCGGCATGATGGCGATCAAGGCGGCGCTGGAAGCCCGCGGCGACGCGCGCTCGGTGGTGCTGGTGCCGGAGTCGGCGCACGGCACCAATCCGGCGACGGCCGCGCTCCTTGGCTACAGGGTCGAGGCGATTCCCGGACGCGACGACGGCACCGTCGACGTCGCCGCGGTCAAGGAGAGGCTCTCTGCCGACGTCGCGGCGATCATGCTGACGAACCCGAACACCTGCGGCCTGTTCGAGCGCGACATCATCGACATCGCAAGGGCCGTCCACGAGGCGGGCGCCTATTTCTACTGCGACGGCGCCAACCTGAACGCGATCCTCGGCCGCGTGCGGCCGGGCGACCTCGGCGTCGACGCCATGCACATAAACCTGCACAAGACCTTCTCGACGCCGCACGGCGGCGGCGGGCCGGGCGCAGGGCCGGTGGTGTTGTCGGAGGCGCTCAGCGCCTTCGCGCCGTTGCCCTGGGTCGTTTCGGGCAAGAACGGCTTCGAGCTGATCGAGCATTCCGACGACGCCGGCGACGGGAAGCCCTTCGGCCGCATGACGGCGTTCCACGGCCAGATGGGCATGTTCGTGCGCGCGGCCGCCTGGATGCTGAGCCACGGCGCCGACGGCATGCGGCAGGCCTCCGAGGACGCGGTGCTCTCCGCAAACTATGTGCGCGCCTGCCTGAAGGACGTCATGAGCCTGCCCTTCGGCGACCGCGCTTGCATGCACGAGGTCCTGTTCGACGACCATTTCCTGGAAGGCACCGGAGTGACCACCCTCGATTTCGCCAAGGCGATGATCGACGAGGGCTACCATCCGATGACCATGTATTTCCCGCTGGTCGTGCACGGCGCGCTTCTGATCGAGCCGACGGAGTCGGAATCGAAGGCGAGCCTCGACCTCTTCGTCGCGACCCTGCGCGACCTCGTCATGGCCGCCAAACGGGGCGATACCGAGCGCTTCTCGGGCGCCCCCTGGCACGCTCCGCGCCGCCGCCTCGACGAAACGCGCGCGGCGCGGCAGCCGGTCCTGCGCTGGACGCCGCAGCCGCCGGGCGAGCCCGAGCCAAGGCGCGACGCGGCAGAGTAGGCCATGGCATCGCGGACCGTCGGACTGCGCACCCTCTATCCCGCCATCGAACCCTACGACTGCGGCCATCTCGACGTCGGCGACGGGCACTCGGTCTACTGGGAGGTCTGCGGCAACCCGGACGGCATCCCCGCCGTCTTCCTGCACGGCGGGCCGGGGGCCGGATGCTCGGTGGATCACCGCCGCCTGTTCGATCCGGAGCGCTACCGCGTCCTGCTGTTCGATCAGCGCGGCTGCGGCCGCTCGACGCCGCATGCGGGGCTCGAGGCCAACACCACGTGGCACCTCGTCGCCGACATCGAGCGCTTCCGCGAGATGCTGGGCGTCGACAGGTGGCTCGTCTTCGGCGGCTCGTGGGGCTCCTGCCTCGCGCTGGCCTACGCCGAGACCCACCCCGACCGCGTCTCGGCCCTCG
The DNA here is from genome assembly GCA_023458595.1 of Pseudomonadota bacterium. Classification (GTDB taxonomy): domain Bacteria; phylum Pseudomonadota; class Alphaproteobacteria; order Rhizobiales; family Tepidamorphaceae; genus Microbaculum. The sequence goes on along the minus strand of JAEWYT010000093.1, from coordinate 5,464 downwards.
TCCTGCGCGGTATCTTCACGCTGCGCCGCGACGAGCTGTTGTGGTTCTACCAGGAGGGCGCCTCCTGGGTGTTCCCGGACCTGTGGGAGGGCTATCTCGCGCCGATCCCCGAGGCCGAGCGCGACGACCTGATGGCGGCCTACCGCAGGCGCCTCACCGATCCCGACCGCGCGGTGCAGGTCGCGGCGGCGCGCGCCTGGAGCCTGTGGGAAGGCCAGACGCTGACGCTGCTGCCCGACGAGAAGCTGAAGGCCGAGCACGGCAGGGACGACTTCGCGCTCGCCTTCGCCCGCATCGAGAACCACTACTTCGTCAACGAGGGCTTCTTCGAGGAAGGCCAGCTCATCCGCGACGCGCCCCGTCTCCGGGATATCCCCGGCGTCATCGTCCAGGGCCGCTACGACATGTGCACCCCCGCGCGCACCGCCTGGGACCTGCACACGGCCTGGCCGCAAGCCCGCTTCGTCGTCGTCCCCGACGCCGGCCACGCCTGGTCCGAGCCCGGCATCCTGCACGAGCTGATCGCGGCGACGGACGGGTTCGCCGCGCGCCTCTGAGCGATCGCCGCGCGCTGCCGGCTGGCCGTAGCCCGCATGGAGCGTCAGGGCAATGCGGGAACGGTCTCGCTGTCCGGACAGCCCGACCCGGATTGCGCTCCGCTCCATCCGGGCTACCGCTTCCCGACGACATGGACACCATCCCCGGCGCGGAGAGGCCGTGCCGCATCCCTCCGCAAATGAAAAAACCCCGGACGAGCCGGGGCTTTTCTTTGTTCGGTTCGGCTTGGCGACGGCCTACTGCAGCCGTCGTCGCTCGCTGCCGGCTGGCCGTAGCCCGCATGGAGCGAAGCGCAATGCGGGAACGGTCTCGCTGCCGGACAGCCCGACCCGGATTGCGCTCCGCTCCATCCGGGCTACCGCTTCCCGACGACATGGACACCATCCCCGGCGTGGAGAGGCCATGCCGCATCCCTCCGCAAACGAAAAAACCCCGGGCGAGCCGGGGCTTTCCTTTGTTCGGTTCGGCTTGGCGACGGCCTACTGCAGCCGCGCCTTCACCTGCGCGATCGAGGCGCTGACGAGGTCCTTGGCGGCATCGCCCTTCACCTTCGCCGCGAGCACCTTCTCGGCGGCGGCTATGGCGGCCTCGGCAGCGGCGGCGCGCACATCGGCGACCGCCTGCTCCTCGGCCTGGGCGATCTTCAGCTCGGCCAGCTTCGAGCGCCGCTCGACGAGCTCGTCCATCTGCTGGCGGGCCTCGATCTTGAGCCGCTCGGCCTCCTCCTTGGCCAGCGCCAGGATCTCCTCGGCCTCCTGCTCGGCCTCGCGGCGCTTGCGCTGGTACTCGGCGAGCAGCCCCTGGGCCTCCTCGCGCAGCTTCTGCGCCTCGTCGAGCTCGACGCGGATGCGCTCGGCGCGCGAATCGAGCGCCTTCGTCACCTGGCCCGGCACCTTGTAGTAGACGATCAGGGCGACGAAGCCGAGGAACGAGATGGCGACCCATGTCTCGGGCGCGCTGAGGATTTCCATACGTCCGCTCCCTTAGGTTCGCCGGGCGGAAACGACGGCTTCGTCGATCTCCGCCTTCGAGGGCTTCAGGCCGGTCAGCGCCGTGACGATCTCGCCGGCGGCCCCGGCGGCCGCCGAATCGACCTCCGCCATCGCCTTGGCCTTCATCTCGCCGATTCGCTTCTCGGCCTCGGCCGTCTTCTTGGCGAGCCCCGCCTCGACTTCCGCCCGCTCCTCGGCGAGTTCGCCGTTGAGCTTGTCGCGGGTCTCCGCGGCGATCGCATGGGCCCGCCCGCGCGCTTCGGCGAGCTCGGCCTCGTAGGCCGCGATCACCTCGTCGGTCTCTTCCTTGAGCCGCGCGGCCGCGTCGAGATCGCTGGCGATCCGGTCGCGGCGGTGCTCGATCACGGTGGCGATTCGCGGCAGCGCCACACGCGACATGAGCATGTAGAGCGCCACGAAGGTGATCGCCAGCCAGACGATCTGCGGTGCGTAGCCCGAGAAATCGAGCTGCGGCATGCCCGGCTTTGCGCTCGCTTCCAGGCCGGTGTCGGCGATGACCTCCTGGGTCATCCCGGTCGCGGCGCCCGGGGCGACGTCGTGCGTGTTCTGGGCCAGAACAATACCGTCAATCGAGGTGCGCATTGAGGCGAGCCCCGTCTACCTGCTTGTTGATCGATCCGGTTGCGTCAGACGACGAACAGCAGGATCAGCGACACGACGAGGCCGAACAGGCCGGTCGCCTCGGCGAGGGCGAAGCCCAGCAGCAGGTTCGGGAACTGCGCCGGAGCCGCGGACGGGTTGCGCAGCGCGCCGGCGAGATAGTTGCCGAAGATGTGGCCAATGCCGACGCCGGCACCGGCGAGCGCGATGGCGGCGAGACCGGCGCCGATCAGCTTTGCGGCTTCAGGTTCCATGGAAGTGCTCCTTAGGTTTGATGAGTTCGTTAAGGGGTCGGGTTTTTCTGCCCTGCCTCAGTGATGCATGTGCAGCGCATCGTTGAGGTAGATGCATGACAGGATGGCGAACACGTAGGCCTGCAGGAAGGCGACCAGCACTTCCAGGCCCGTGAAGGCGACCATGAAGGCGAGCGGCGCCCAGCCGCCGATGATGCCGAGCCCGACGACGAAGCTGCCGAACACCTTCAGCATGGTGTGGCCCGCCATCATGTTGGCGAAAAGTCGGACCGACAGGCTGACCGGCCGGGTCAGGTAGGAGATGACCTCGATGACGACGAGCAGCGGCAGCAGCGCCACCGGCACGCCCGACGGCACGAACAGCTTGAGGTAGCCGGCGCCGTGCTTGATGAAGCCGATGATCGTCACGCCGATGAACACGACCATTGCCAGCGCGAAGGTGACGATGATGTGGCTGGTGACGGTGAAGGTGTAGGGGATCATCCCCAGCATGTTCGCGAACAGCACGAACATGAACAGCGTGAAGATGAAGGGGAAGTACTTCATCCCAGCGGTGCCGGTGTTCTGGCGCACCATGTTGGCGACGAACTCGTAGGAGAGCTCGGCCATCGACTGCATGCGCCCGGGAACCAGCGCGCGCCCGCTCATCGAGGCGATGGTGAAGAGGCTCACCAGCGCCACGACCACGACCATGAACAGCGCCGAATTCGTGAAGGATACGTCGAGGCCGCCGATGTTCAGCGGCAGGATGCGCTGGATCTCGAACTGGTGCATCGGGTCGAACCCGTGCCCACCCCCATGTCCATTTTCAGCCGCCACGCGTGCGCTCCCGATGATCCCGTGCCGTCAACCCTGGCCGGCGTCGCCGGCCTCCGTCTTTCGATTCGCCTCGGCCTGCGCTTCCCGGTTCATCCGGTAGGCCTGCCGAAACACGTTCATAAATCCCGCCGCCGCGCCCAACGCGAGGAACAACAGGAACAGGAAGGGCCGCGTCCCCAACCAGTAGTCCAGGTACCAGCCGATGCCGCCGCCCACCGCAAGCCCCGCGACGAACTCCGTCGCGATCTTGAAGGCGGTGCCGAGCGCGGAACCGCGCGCGGACGCCTCTGTCGGCGGCGGTTCGTGACGGCGCCGTGCACCTTCGAGCGAAGCTCCGAGTGCCTTGCGGCGGTCGTCAAGATCAGCCGATCTGGCTGCTGGTTCAACGGAACCCGGCCCTGTCCCTGGCGCGTCGCTCATCGCCGTTCCCACGAAAGGCTGGCGTGTCTCGGCTCCACGGAAAGGCCGGGGCGGCCCGCCCCCAAAGCCGGGCGCACCATAGTTTGGCCGCAGTGGGCTGTCAAGGACGGGTAACTTTTCATTAAGTAGTTGATATTGAAGGCTAATTAGCCAACATATTGCGGCGCATCATCGCCGCCGGGGCGCCTGCCGCGCCGGGCTCACCCGGCTTCGCGCAGGTCCATCGCTCCGCCGAAGTCGACGGACACGAGCTGGCTCACCCCGCGCTCGGCCATCGTCACCCCGAACAGCCGGTCCATTCGCGCCATGGAGATCGGATTGTGGGTGATCACCAGGAAGCGCGTTTCGGTCGTCCGCGAGATCTCCTCGACGAGGTCGCAGAAGCGCTCGACATTGGCGTCGTCGAGCGGCGCGTCGACCTCGTCCAGCACGCAGATCGGCGCCGGGTTGGTCAGGAACACCGCGAAGATAAGGGCCGTCGCCGTCAGCGCCTGCTCGCCGCCCGAAAGGAGCGTCAGCGAGGTGGGCCGCTTGCCCGGCGGCCGGGCGATGATCTCGAGGCCGGCTTCCAGCGGGTCGTCCGATTCGGTGAACTGCAGCTCCGCCGCGCCGCCGCCGAACAGGCGGGTGAACAGGTTCTGGAAGTGGCCGTTCACCGTCTCGAAGGCGGCCAGGAGGCGCTCGCGGCCTTCCTTGTTGAGGCCGCCGATCGCCCCGCGCAGGCGATGGATCGCGCCTTCGAGGTCGCTCCGTTCCGCGACGAGGCCGTCGTGGCGGGTCTCGATCTCGCGCATCTCCTCCTCGGCGCGCAGGTTGACGCTGCCGAGCCGCTCGCGGTCGCGCTTCAGCCGCTCGTGGTCGGCCTCGAGCTTGTCGACGGGCGGCAGGTCGGCGTCGGACTCGAGCCCGGCGACGGCCAGCGCCTGGTCTGCCGGCCGCTCCAGCGCCTCCTCGATCGATTCCTCGATGTCGGCGAGCCGCTGGCGCAGGCCGTCGAGCGTCGCTTCCTCGCGGACCTTGGCCTCGCGCGCCCCGGCGAGGGCCTCGTCGGCTTCCTTCGCGGTCTTGTCGGCCTCGGCGAGCCGCGTCTCGCCCTCGGCGAGCGTGTCGGCGGCCGTCTTGCGCGCGGCTTCCGCGGCGTCGATCTCGTTTGCGAGCGCGGCGCGCTTGGCATCGAGCTGCGCCGGCACGTCTTCGAGCGCGGTCCACTCGGTGCGGATCTCGCTCTCGCGCGCCGAAAGGGTGGCGATGTGCTTGTCGCCGTCCGCGATCCGCTCCGACCAGCGCTGGCGCTCGGCCTTGTTGCGTTCCGCGCGGGTGCGGCGGAGCTCCGCCTCGCGGGCGAGCGAATCGACCGCCGAGCGCGCCTCGGCATACTGCCCGCGCGCCGTCGCCGTTTCGGCCTTCAGCTGCTCGATGCGCGATTCCAGATCCGCTTCGCCCGCGAGCCCTTCGAGGCCCGATTCGGCGTCCCGCCTGGCGCCACGGGATTCCTCGATCGACTGCGCGACGCGCACCCTGGCCTCGGCGAGAGCGCCCAGGCGGGCGGTATCCTGGCTCGCCTTGCGCTCGGCGGCCGACTGGCGCTCGGTCGCGTCCTTGAGCCGAGCCTGCGCGACGCGCCGGGCCTCGCGCGCCGCGGACGCCTGTTCGGCGGCGGCGCGGGCTGCCGCCTCGGTTTCCGAAAGCACCGCGCGGGCGGCCCCGAGCCGGCCCTTCGCCGCCTCGATCTCGCGGGCGAGCTCGGCGACGCGGTTGCGCTGTTCCAGGCGCTTGGCCGCCGCGGTCGGCGCGGCCGGC
>JAEWYT010000092.1 GCA_023458595.1 Pseudomonadota bacterium | reverse complement strand
GCGGGGGCGGGGGGGGGGGGGGGCGCGCCGGCCCGGGGGGCGCCCCACGACCGGTTCAAGGCCAAGCACGATCTCGCGATCGGCCTCGCCTCCGACGAGGAAAAGGCCGTGCTCCAGGCGTACGGGGTCTGGAAGGAGAAAAGCATGTACGGGCGCAAGTTCATGGGGGTCGAGCGCTCGACCTTCCTGATCGACGGGAACGGCGTGATCCGACGAATCTGGCGGAAAGTGAAGGTCGCCGGCCACGCCGAGGAGGTATTGCAGGCCGCGCGGGCCGTCTGACGCCTGCCTCCGACAGCGTCGGCGCGCACGGCCCGAATTGAGTCGCCGCGGCAACATGGATCGGAATTCCGTCGCCTTTCAGAGCCGACTTCGGACTTTCTTAACCTTAATGGATCGATAATCGCGGTGCTGGGTGAGAACAGAATCGCGTTGTTGATTTCATGCAAAGTGTAAAGACGATCTTCGGGCGCCGCTCGCAGCCACACCAGATCACAGTCGCGCGCGGCGAAAAGGTCCGTTCGGTGACATTGCCGGCCTGGGCGGTGTGGGCAGGCGGCGCGACGTGCCTCGCAGCCCTCGCCTGGCTCGTCGGATCGACAGTCTACATCACCTTCCACGACGACATCTACGCCGCGGCCAAGGTTCACCGCATCTCCGTGGAACGGGCCTACGAGGACCGCATCGCGACGCTGCGGCGCCAGATCGACGAAATCAACACCCGCCAGTTCCTCGATCAGCAGGCCTTCGAAGGGCGGCTCGATACGCTCCTGCGCAGGCAGGCCGACCTCGAGGAGCGCCATCAGGAGATCGCCGGCCTGTTCGACGAGGCCAAGGCCCGCAAGCTGACCATCAATCTGGACGGAGCCACGGGCGGCGACGTCGCCGGGCGCAGCGGATCGGGGCTCCTCGTCACGGCCGCCCGCGCCGCCGCCTTCGATCCTTCCCGCCCCGCCCCGCTCGATCCCGTCCGCAAGCCCGTCGCCAGGCTGTCGGCGAGCGCCGACATGCCGGCGCTCGAACGCATCCAGGCGTCCATGGAGCGCGTCGAGACCCTGCAGGGCTCGATGCTGAACTCCCTGGAGACCACCGTCGCCGGCCTGTCCGGCAAGCTGGTCGAAGTCAGCGGCGCGATCGGCGCCGACCTGCCCGAGGACAAGGCGGGCGAGGGCGTCGGCGGCCCGCTCGTCGAGCTGCGGCGCCTGGACAGCCCGCCCCTGCCCGACCGCCAGATCGACCGGATCCGGCTGAGCCTCGACCGTTTCGACACGTTGCGCGAGCACGTCGAGCATCTCCCGGTGCGCAGCCCGATCTACGGACCGATCGAATACACCAGCGGCTTCGGTACCCGGATGGACCCGTTCCTCAAGCGGCCGGCGCTGCATACCGGTCTCGATTTCCGCGCGGCCAGCGGAACACCCGTCCACGCCACGGCGGACGGCAGGGTGACGGTCGCGAGCTATTCGGGCGGATACGGCCGCATGGTCGAGATCGACCACGGCGACGGCTACGTGACCCGGTACGGCCACCTGAGCCGCATCGAGGTCGAGGTCGGCGACGAAGTCCGTGCCGGCACCGTCGTGGGCCTCGCCGGCAGCACCGGACGGAGCACGGGCCCGCATCTGCACTATGAAACCCGGATCAACGGCCGCGCGAAGGATCCTATTCCGTTTGTCGAGGCCGCCGAGCTACTTCCGAAGGGTTTCTGAACCGCTTTCTCAAGCGTTCGCCGCCGCCTTCTCTTCCGCTTCCTGATTGACGCGGTGGGCGAGCGAGGCCTCCATGAACTCGTCGAGGTCTCCGTCCAGAACGGCTTGCGGATTAGTGCTTTCCACGCCGGTCCTCAGATCCTTGACGAGCTGATAGGGCTGCAGGACATACGAGCGGATCTGGTGGCCCCAGCCGATGTCCGTCTTGGAGGCGGCTTCGGCCATCGCCTTCTCCTCGCGCCGCTGGAGCTCGGCCTCGTAGAGCCGCGAGCGCAGCATCGCCCAGGCCGTCGCCCGGTTCTTGTGCTGCGAGCGCTCGTTCTGGCAGGCGACCACGATGCCGGTCGGCATGTGCGTCAGGCGCACGGCGGAGTCGGTCGTGTTGACGTGCTGGCCGCCCGCGCCGCTTGACCGGTAGGTGTCGACGCGCACGTCGGATTCGTTGATGTCGATCTGGATCGAGTCGTCGACGACCGGATAGACCCAAACGGAGGCGAAGCTCGTGTGGCGCCGCGCGCTCGAATCGTAGGGCGAGATGCGCACCAGCCGGTGGACGCCCGACTCCGTCTTGAGCCAGCCGTAGGCGTCCGCCCCCTTAATCAGCAGCGTCGCCGAGCGGATTCCCGCCTCTTCGCCCGCGTTGTAGCCGATCTCCTCCACCTTGTAGCCGTGGGCGTTGGCCCAGCGCGTGTACATGCGCAGCAGCATCTCGGCCCAGTCCTGGCTCTCGGTGCCGCCGGCACCGGCGTGGATTTCCAGGTAGGTGTCGTTGGAATCGGCCTCGCCGGACAGGAGCGTGCCGACCTGGCGCTTCATCGCCTCGGCGTGCAGCGCCCTCAGCGCCGCGTCGAGATCGGCAAGGGCGCCGTCGTCGCCCTCCTCCTCGGCCATGTCGATGAGGCCGACCGTGTCGGCGAGCTCGCTCTCGAGCCTTTTGACGGCTTCCACCGAATCCTCGAGCTGCTGACGCTCGCGCATGAGCGTCTGCGCCTTCTCGGAGTCGCTCCAGAAGTTCGGGTCTTCGGCGTAGTGGTTCAGGTCATCCAGACGGGCAAGCGCGTTGTCCCAGTCAAAGATGCCTCCTCAGCAGGGAGATCGACTGACGAATCTCGTCGACCATCTGCAAATGTTCGGCGCGCATGGCGGTCTCGTTCTTGCTTTGGTGTTTCGGGTAGGTACTAGCGGCCTTCCATGTGGTCAGTACAGCCCGCCGGTTCCAGAGCGGACCGCCCGGTCCGCCTCGGGGCTTACCGTCAGCGGCTTGCCGAACTGGTCCTGGTAGCCGATGACCGAATAGCTCTCGGGCGGCGCCTGGCCGGGCTTGAAGGCCTCGAGGATCACGTTGTCGTTGTTCGGGCCGGCGCGCAGGCCGGTCGTGGCATTGATGCGCACGAGCTGGATGCCCGGCGGCACCCGGAAGGGAATCGCCGGCTTGTCGGCGAGCGCCACCTCGAAGAAGTCGCGCACCACCGGCGCGGCGAGATGACCGCCGGTCATGCCGCGGCCGAGGGGCTTCGGCTGGTCGTAGCCGATATAGACGCCGACGGTGAGGTCGGGCGTGAAGCCCATGAACCAGGCGTCGCGCTCGTCGTTGGTGGTGCCCGTCTTGCCGGCGACCGGCTTGCCGATCGTCTTCAGAACCGTCGCGGTGCCGCGCTGCACGACGCCTTCCAGCATCGAGATGACCTGATAGTCGGTATAGGGGTCGAGGACCTGCTCGCGGTTGTCGATCAATTCCGGCTCGTCCTGCCCCTTCCAGTCGCCCGCGTTGCAAGCCTCGCAAACGCGCTCGTCGTGCTTGTAGATCGTGTGGCCGTACCGATCCTGGATGCGGTCGATCAGCGTCGGCGTGATCTTGCGGCCGCCGTTGGCGAGCGTCGAGTAGGCGCCGGCCATGCGGAGCACCGTGGTCTCGCCGGCCCCCAGCGCCATCGGCAGATAGGGCGCGAGGTCGTCGTAGATGCCGAACCGCTTGGCGTATTCGCGGATGATCGGCATGCCCATGTCCTGGGCCAGCCGAACCGTCATGACGTTGCGCGACTTCTCGATGCCGCGGCGCAGCGTCGAGGGCCCGGCGAACTTGCCGCCGTAGTTCTGCGGCCGCCAGATCTTGCCGCCCGAGACGATCTCGATCGGCGCGTCCATGACGACGCTCGACGGCGTGTAGCCGTTGTCGAGGGCGGCGGCGTAGACGAACGGCTTGAACGAGGAGCCGGGCTGGCGCATCGCCTGGGTGGCGCGGTTGAATTCGCTCTCGGCGAAGCTGAATCCGCCGACGAGGGCGAGCACGCGGCCGGTATGCGGGTCCATCGCCACCAGCGCGCCCGACACCTTCGGAACCTGCTGCAGCTCGAAGACGCCCTCCTCCTCGGCGCCCGACTCGGCGTCGACCACGGGGGAGACGTAGAAGACGTCGCCCGGCTTGAGGACGTCGGCCGGTTTCTTGCCGGCCCATTTCATCTGCTCGGCCGGGATGCGGCCGACGTCGCGCTTCTCGCTGAACTGGCCGGAGGGCAGCTTGTCCGGGCGAAGCCCGATGACGGCGCCGGTTTCGTCGACCTTCAGGGCGACGGCCAGCCGCCAGGGCTCGACGTCGCCGAGCTGGTCGACCTTGCCGACCGCCGGGCCCCAGTCGCCGCCGATCTCGACACTGGCGACCGGTCCGCGCCAGCCGCGGGTCCGGTCGTAGCCGACGAGGCCCTTCACCAGCGCGCGGCGGCCCAGAACCTGCAGTTTCGGATCGAGCGTCGAGCGCACCGACAGGCCGCCCTTGTAGAGGCCGTCCTCGCCGTAGAGCTCGTAGAGCTTGCGGCGGACCTCCTCGGCGAAGTAATCGGCCGCCGGCAGGCGCGCGCCGGTTGGGCGCAGCTTCACTTCCAGCGGTGTCCTGCGGGCCTGATCGGCCTCGTCCGGCGTGATGAAGCCGTTCTCCTCCATCCGGTCGATGACCCAGTTGCGGCGCTCGATGGCGCGCTCGGGCTCGCGGAAGGGGTGATAGTTGTTCGGCGCCTTCGGCAGCGCGGCGAGATAGGCGGCCTCGGCGACCGTCAGCGAGTCGACGGACTTGTCGAAATAGATCAGCGCTGCGGCAGCGATGCCGTAGGCACCGAGGCCGAGGTAGATCTCGTTCAGGTAGAGCTCGAGGATCTGGTCCTTGGTGAAGGCGTTCTCGATCCTGAAGGCCAGCAGCGCTTCCTTGATCTTGCGCTCGTAGGACTTCTCGCTGGAAAGCAGGAAGTTCTTGGCGACCTGCTGCGTGATCGACGAGCCGCCCTGCAGGCCCCGTCCGCCGCCGCGCGCCATGTTCTGCACGTTCTCGACGGCGGCGCGGAAGATGCCGACGGGATCGATGCCGAAATGGGAGTAGAAATTCTTGTCTTCGGCCGAAAGGAACGCTTCGACGACCTGCTTCGGCACGCCCTGGATCGGCATGAACAGGCGGCGCTCCACCGCATACTCGGCGACGAGCTCACCGTCGGCGGCATGGACGCGGGTCATCACCGGCGGCTCGTACTCGCGCAGCTTGGCGTAGTCGGGAAGGTCGCCCGAGACCTTCCAGAGCAGGTAGCCGGCGCCTGCCGCACCCACCACGAACAGGATCACGCCCGCCGTGAACAGAAAACCGATGAATCTCCAAAGCATTCCAGGCTACCGCCGCGTGTCGCTTACGTCCGGACGGCGGCCGGTGGCCTGGCCGTCAAACAGGGCTTTCCGCGTCGCCCCCGTATGCGCGGCAATCCTCATCATGCTCATACCCCGAACCGATCTTACGATCAAATCGCCATTTCGGCCGTTGAAGTGCACCCGAATGACGAAATTGTGACCCGACGACAACCGGTCGCGTCAGAACGGCGCGCGGGCGTGGCGCTCGCCGAAATATTCCGAAACCGCGTCCGAAACCGAATCCGCGATCTTCTCCTGCCAGGCGGCATCGACCAGATGCTTCTCGTCGTTCGGATTGGTGAGGTAGCCGAGCTCGAGCAGCACCGAGGGCACGTCATGGGCCTTCAGGACGCGGAATCCGGCGGAACGGTGCGGGTTCTTGACGAGGCTGGTGTTGCGCTTCAATTCGTCGACCAGAGTGCGGGCGAAGAAGACCGCGTAATTCTTGGTTTCGCGCTGGACGAGATCGATGAGAATGTCGGCGACGGCATCGGATTCGCCCGACAGATCGACGCCGGCGATGACGTCCGAGCGGTTCTCCTGCTCGGCCAGCGCGGCGGCCACGGTGTCCGACGCCCGTTCCGACAGCGTGTAGACGGTCGCGCCGCTGACGCTGCCGGCCAGCACGGAATCGGCATGCACCGAGATCAGAAGCGAAGCCTTGTTCTCGCGGGCGAAATTCACCCTCTCGCCGAGCGGAATGAAGACATCGCCGTCGCGGGTCAGCCTGACGTCGAAGCGGCCGGACGCCTCCAGCTTCGCCTTCAATTGCCGGGCGAACGACAGCACGACGTCCTTCTCCAGCGTGCCGCTCCTGCTCTTCGCGCCCGGATCGATGCCTCCGTGGCCGGGATCGATGACGACGACGATGTCGCGTCCCTCGTGGCCGCTGCCGGGCCGCACCGCCTCGTGGCCGGTCACCGCGGGCACCTGGCGGACGGCCGACTGCCTGGGCTTCTGCAGGGCGAGGCCGGCGAGGAAATCCTGCCGCGAGGTCGACAGGAGGTCGACGACGATCCGGGCGGGCTGGTCGTCGACCGCGTCGACGACGAAGGCCTTGTCGATCCTGACCGGCCCGGTCGTGTCGAGGACGATGCGGGACTTGCCCGGGCCGATCAGGCCGTACCGGTAGGCGCTGACGAGACCGCGACCGGTATTGCCCTCGCCCGGCCCGAACTGGAAGGCGGTTTCCGGCAGATCGACGACGATCCGGTAGGGATCGGCGAGCGTGAAGACGCCGAAAGCGACGTTGCGGTCCACGTCGACGACGAAACGCGTGCGCTTCTCGTCGCCGGCGAGCCGCGATTCCCTGGCGACGACCGGTTTTTCGGCCGGCGCGGCCGGCACGGCGGCGGCATCGATGTCGCCGGGCGCTTCCTCGGCATGCGCCACGCAGCCGAACGCCGCCCCGATCGACAGGGCGAGGCCCAGCAAAAACCCTTTCGTGGCGGCGGTTCCGTACACCGTTCAGCGACCCAGCACCTGCCCTATGGTGGCGTCACTATGGATGACTCGTAGCGAGGATTATAGGCGCAGGGTTAATCGGATATTGACGGTTGGGGCCGATTGTTCCGCGGTTGTGGCCTCGGCAACACAACTCTTGCAAAGACGGATGCCGACACATTAATAAACGGACAGGTTTCGAATTCGCGTCTCTGGCCTTGAGCGCAAGGCGGCCGATCCTCAGGAGGGCCGCGGAGGACCGAAGGTTCCGCGCGACGACCCTGGCATCTCTGCCAAAACACGGGACGTCCCGCCAACACCGCGCTCCTTTTTCGCCGGAGGTCGAATCAACCGCCGCGTCACCTTGGTCGCGGCTTGAAAGGGCGGCACAGAGAGATTCGTCTCGCCCCGTTTTGACCCTCTGCCGGATATATCCGGCAGGATAGTGAGTGTTACGGATGTATGGTTTTGGAGAGCCACCGGCCGGTTTTGCGTCCCCAGACGCAACGACTGTGACGCCGGCCGGGACGGCCCGAAGCCGCGGCATCCGCTTCCCCGATTCCCGAAAGGCCCACAGGCCGGGAACACAACCCGCAGATCCGGCGCGCCCGCATGCCCCTTCAAGGCCGGCGGCGACGGCACGCACGGATTCCTGCAATTCCGAGTTGAGAACATGCCCACCAAGATGCTCATCGATGCGGCGCATCCCGAGGAGACCCGGGTCGTCGTCCTGCGCGACGGAAAGGTCGAGGAATTCGACTTCGAGGCCGCCGCGCGCCGCCAGTTGCGCGGCAACATCTACCTCGCGAAGGTCACGCGGGTAGAACCCTCGCTCCAGGCCGCCTTCGTAGACTACGGCGGCAACCGGCACGGGTTCCTCGCCTTCAGCGAAATCCACCCGGACTACTACCAGATCCCGTTCGCCGACCGGCAGGCGCTGCTCGCCGAGGAGGAAGAGGCCGTCCACGAAGAGGACGAGCCGGAGGACACGGCGGCCGAGACGGCCGCCGCCGAAGGCGACGAACCGCCGGCCGGCACCGAGGCGGACGCCGGAGAAAACGGCGGCGAGAGCGGCGAAAGCGAGGACAACGGCGGCGAGAACGCACCGCGCGACACCGTCGAGGAGATCGCGGGCAACGGCGACGACGCGGTCGAATCCGTCGGCGGCGACGATGCCCTCGAGGAGGTGCCGGTCCGCAAGTCCAAGCCGCGGCGCACCTACAAGATCCAGGAAGTCATCAAGAAGCGGCAGATCCTGCTGGTGCAGGTCGTCAAGGAGGAGCGCGGCAACAAGGGCGCGGCTCTGACCACCTACCTGTCGCTCGCCGGGCGCTATTCGGTGCTGATGCCGAACACCGCCCGCGGCGGCGGCATCTCCCGCAAGATCATCAACGCGTCGGACCGCAAGCGGCTCAAGTCGATCGTCGGCGAACTCGACGTTCCGGAGGGAATGGGAGTCATCCTGCGCACCGCCGGCGCCTCGCGCACCAAGGCGGAGATCAAGCGCGACTTCGAATATCTGCTGCGGCTCTGGGAGAACGTCCGCGAGCTGACGCTCAAGTCGGTCGCCCCGACCCTCGTCTACGAGGAAGGCAGCCTCGTGAAGCGGGCGATCCGCGACCTCTACACGAAGGACATCGACCAGGTGCTGGTCGCCGGCGACGACGCCTATCGCGAGGCCAAGGACTTCATGCGCATGCTCATGCCGAGCCATGCCAAGAACATCCAGCCCTATCGAGAACCGGAGCCGATCTTCGCCAAGAACCGGATCGAGGCGCAGCTCGACGCGATGTTCAGCCCGCGCGTGACGCTGAAGTCCGGCGGCTACATCATCCTCAACCAGACCGAGGCCCTGGTCTCGATCGACGTGAACTCGGGCCGCTCGACGCGCGAGCACAACATCGAGGACACCGCGCTCAAGACGAACCTGGAAGCCGCCGACGAGGTGGCGCGGCAGCTCAGGCTGCGCGACCTCGCCGGTCTCATCGTCATCGACTTCATCGACATGGAGGAGAAGCGCAACAACCGCTCGGTGGAGCGGCGTCTCAAGGACGCGTTGCGCCACGACCGGGCGCGTATCCAGGTCGGCCGGATCAGCCATTTCGGCCTGCTCGAGATGTCGCGCCAGCGTATCCGCGCCGGCGTGCTCGAATCGACCATGCAGCCCTGCCCGCATTGCGAGGGAACGGGCCGCATCCGCTCCGTGGAGTCGGTGGCGCTGAACCTGCTGCGCACGATCGAGTCGGAGCTGCTCAAGGGCAAGCCGACGGACCTGAAGCTGCGCACCCGCACCGAGGTCGCGCTGTACGTCCTCAATCACAAGCGCGGGCATCTGCGCGAACTCGAACAGCGCTTCGGCGTGACGCTCACGATAGAGGCGGACGCGTCGATCGGCGCCTCCTCCTTCGACATCGAGAAGGGCGAGCCGGCCCGGCCGACCGAACGGGAAGCCGTCGTGCGGCCGGTCTCGGTCGAGCCCGAGGAAGTCGAGGAGGCGGTCTTCGAGGCCGAAGCCGAGGAGGAAGACGAGGAAGCCGAGGAGCTTCGGGGGCGCGGCGAAGACGAGGCCGGCGGACGCCGCCGGCGGCGGCGCAGGCGGCGGCGCGGCGGAGGCGGCGAAGCCGCGGCCTCGCCGGAAGCCGAAGGCGCCGATGCGGAAGACGAAGCGGAGGCCCTGCCCGGCACCGGAGAGCAGCCGGACGTGGCGATGCCCGAGACGGACGAAGGCGGCCAGCCTGCGGGACGGCGGCGGCGGCGCGGCCGGCGCGGCGGCCGGCGTCATCGCGGTGAGGCCGGGGCGGCGGGCGACGAAACGGCTGCGGTCGAAGCGGCCGAGGCGGTCGAGACCGAAGCGACCGTCGAGGGCGCCGAGCCTGCGCTGCTGGAAGGCCCCTCCGGCGCCGAAGCGATGGAGGAAGCCCCGGTAGAGCCGATCACCGAAGTCGCCGAAATCGAGGTGGCCGCGGCGGAGACCGAGGAGAAGAAGCCGCGCCGCACGCGCCGCAAGGCCGAGGAACCCGAAGCCGGGCCAGTGGAAGCGGAGCCGGAGGCGGAAGCCGTTCCCGAAGCCGCAACCGAGGCGGCGATCGAAGGCGCCGCCGAGGAACCGGCGGAGAACGCTCTCGAGGCGGCGGCGGAACCCGAGCCGATCGTATCCCGGCCGAAGGAACAGCCGGGCCCGGACCGCGAGCCGGTCTCGGAAGGCACCGCTTCCGGGCCGCCGCGCAAGGGCTGGTGGCAGCGCCGCAGCCTGTTCGGCGACTGAGGCCTCCTCACCTTAATCCCCATCCCCGCCCGCTCCCGCGAAGGCGGGCGCCGGGCGCCCGGCGGCACGACCGTCGCTCAAACCGTGCGATCCCGCTCCGGCGGGAACGTCCGGGCCGGCGGCGCTATCGCTTCAGCCATCCGTCGAGCGCGTCCACCGCCTCCTCGATCTCGGCGGTCGGACCTGCGAACGATATCCGCAGGAAACGGTTGCCGCGCACCGGATCGAAATCGAGGCCGGGCGTCGTGGCGACCCCGGCCTCCTTCAGCATCCGCTCGGCGAACTCGTTGGAGTCGTTGGTGAACCGGCCGACATCGACGTGGGCGTAGAAGGCGCCGTCCATCGGCAGCATCCTGTCGAGGCCGAGGCGCGGCAGGGCCTCCATCAAGATCTCGCGGTTCTTCGCGTAGACGGCCTTGTTGCGTTCGAGTTCCTCGACGCAATCGAAGGCGGCGAGGGCTGCGACCTGCGACAGCGCCGGCGGCGAGATGTAGATGTTCTGGGCGAGCCGCTCGATCGGCCTGACCAGCGCGTCGGGCACCACCATCCAGCCGACGCGCCAGCCGGTCATGCAGTAGTATTTGGAGAAGCTGTTGATGACGATCGCCTCGCCGTCGTGCTGGAGGGCGGTGTCGCACGGGGCGCCGTAGGTCAGGCCGTGATAGATCTCGTCGGAGATGAACCACAGACCGAGGTCGCGGGCGCGCTTCATCAGCGCCTCCATCCGGTCGGGCTCGATGACGGTGCCGCTGGGATTGGCGGGGCTCGCGACCAGGATGCCGTCGAGCGGTCCGCTCGCGGCGGCCTCGTCGAGCATTTCCGGCGTCGGGGCCCAGCGCGAGCGCTCGTCCGTCTCCAGCCATGCCGTTTCCAGCCCGGTCGCCTGAACGATGTTGCGATAGGCGGGATAGCCCGGCGACGGCAGCGCTATGCGTGCGCCCACATCGAATGCGGCGAGAAAGGTCAGCACGAACGCGGCCGACGAGCCGGTCGTCACGACGATGCGCGAGGGCGGCACGTCGACGCCATAGGCGTCGCGGTAGTGCCGGGAGATGCGCTCGCGCAGCGGCGTCGTGCCGAGCGCCTCGGTGTAGCCGATGCGGCCCTCGTGCAGGGTGTGCTCGACGGCGAGACGCACGCCCTCGGGCGTCGGCGCGCCGGGCTGGCCGACCTCAAGGTGGAGGACGCGGCGGCCCTGAGCCTCGAGCGCCCTGGCGTCACGCAGGACGTCCATGGCGATGAACGGGGCGACCTCGGAGCGCCGCGAGGGCGAGCGGCCCGCGCTCGCGGTTTTGTGTTTGCCGATCGTTTCGCTCATTTTCCTGCCATCCGCTGGGGTTCCCGTGGCATTCCGCCACCCTGTCGCCGCAATTGCCGCGCTTTCGTAGCCGAGTGCGGACGACGGGTCCATATTGGCCGGCGACAGTCGATGACGGCTCGCCGGGCGGGTCGAGGGGCGGGGTTTGACCCCGACCGGCGACCACCCTACCCTCCCTGCATTCTCGGAGTCGGTTGAAACGATGTCTCTTAGGTCGACAGGATCTATGGCGGAGCGCGCCGCGATGCGCGCAGGCGGGAACGGCCTCGTCGTGCGCGCTGCAAGAACGGCCGTCGCGCTCGTCACGGCGGCGGCGCTCGGATCGGCGGCAGCCACACCGGTCTCGGCCCAGTCGATGGGCTTCGTGCGGGACGCGGAGATCGAGGGGCTGCTGCGCGACTACGCCACGCCTATCCTCAAGGCGGCCGGCGTCGGCGCGTCCGCGACGCACATCTATCTGATCGACTCGACGGCCTTCAACGCTTTCGTGGCCGACGGGCGCCGCATCTTCGTCAATTCCGGCGTGCTGATGCAGGCGAAGACGCCCAACGAGGTGATCGGCGTCCTGGCGCACGAGACCGGGCACATCGCCGGCGGACATCTCGCCCGCATGCGCCAGCAGCTCCAGGCCGCGCAGGCCATATCGGTCCTGACCATGCTGCTCGGGGCGGCGGCCATGGGCGCGGGCGCGGCGACCGGCTCCTACAACGCCGGGGCGCAGGCCGGCCAGGCGATGATGCTCGGCGGCTCGCAGATCGCCCGGCGTTCGCTGCTCGCCTACCAGCGCACGGAGGAGGCGGCGGCCGACCGGTCCGCGATCAACTACCTGAACGCCACCGGCCAGTCGGCGAAAGGCATGCTGACCACCTTCGCAAGCCTTTCCGACCAGTCGTTCCTGTCGGCGAAATACGCCGACCCCTATACGGTCAGCCATCCGATGCCGCGCGAACGCATCGCCGCCCTCGAGAAGCTCGCCCGCGAGAGCCCGTATTTCGACAAGAAGGATCCGCCGGACCTGCAGTTCCGGCACGACCTCGTCCGCGCCAAGCTCTCCGGATATCTCGAGCACCCGGGCACGGTCGCCCGCCGCTATCCCCAATCGGACAAGAGCGTGCCCGCCATCTACGCCCGCTCGGTCGCCCAGATGCGGTCCGGCGACTACCGCACCGCGCTCGCCAACGTCGACAAGCTGATCGCGGCGATGCCGAGCTATCCGTACTTCCATGAGCTCAAGGGCGACCTGCTGGTGAAGACGGGCAAGCCGAGCGACGCCATCGGACCCTATCAGAAGGCCGTGTCGCTGGCGCCCAAGCCGGCGCTGATCAAGGTTTCCCTCGGGGCCGCCATGGCGGCGTCAAACGATCCTGCGAGAGTGAACGAGGGAATCAAGTATCTGACGCAGGGTCTCCAGGACGAACCGGACTTCGTGATGGGCTACCGGCAGCTGGCGATCGCCTACGGCAAGGCCGGCCGCGTCCCGGAGGCCGAACTCGCCACGGCCCAGGAGCACTTCGCGCTCGGCGACTACGAGATGGCGCAGCGTTTCGCCCAACGCGCCAAGCAGGGGCTGAAGACCGGATCGCCGGCATGGCTGCGTGCTGACGATATTTTGACATACAGGCCACCCCGGTCGTGATAAGCGGGACCGAACGGCGCCAGCGATCTTGCGGGAAACCATCATGACGAGACTGCCCATCCTCCTCTCTGCCCTGGCCCTCGTCGTCGCCGTCGCGGCGGCGATCGGCGCATTCCGGGACAAGCCGGCGCCGGCAGGCGGCCTCGACGCCGCGGCCGTGACCGCGATGATCGAGGAGAAGATCGCCGCCGCGGCGAAGGAAGCGCCCGCGGCGACGCCGGCACCGCAGACCGGGGCACCGCAGACCGGGGCGTCGCAGGCTGAGCCTCTCGATCCCGATGCGATCGGCCCCGTGGTCCGCGACTACATGGTCGCCCACCCGGAGATCCTCGAGGACATGCTCGCCGCGCTCGAGGAGAAACGGGAGAAGGACGAGGCGGCCGCCCGCACCGAGGCGCTGGACCAGAACCGCGAGTCGATCTTCAACGCGCGCAACTCGCCCGTTGCCGGCAATCCGACCGGAGACGTCACGCTGGTCGAGTTCTTCGACTACAACTGCGGCTACTGCAAGCGCATGCTGCCGGCCATGGTCGACCTGATGAAGACCGACCCGAGCCTGCGCGTCGTCTTCAAGGAATGGCCGGTCCTCTCCGACGGCTCGGGCGAGGCCGCGCGCATCGCGCTGGGCGTGCTCAAGGTCGCCCCGGAGAAGTATCTCGACTTCCACGTCGGGCTGATGTCGCAACCCAGCGGCAATGACGGGATCGACGGGAAACGCGCTATCGAGGAGGTCGAGAAGCTCGGCATCGACCGCGAGGCCGTGATCGCCGCGTCCAAGGATCCCTCCGTCGACGCGGAGATATCGGAGAACTACAAGATCGCCGAGGCGCTCGGCCTGCGCGGTACGCCCTCCTATGTGGTCGGCGACGAGGTCATCCCCGGCGCGATCAGCTTCGAGGCCCTCCAGGAGAAGATCACCAAGGCCCGCGAATCGGCCTGCCGCACCTGCTGACAGCGGGATTCTGACGTAACGGCATCCATACGCGGGGATTTTCCCCAGACGGTACGGTTTCCCGTTCGGGCGCGATTGCGGATCGCGTCCGAACCGCTATGTATGGACCCCGCGACAGACGCGGAAACAGACAATCGGACCGGGCTGCCATGCGGCGTTCGGCAGGACAGACAAAATGGCACGATCCGGACGGGACATTGACCAGAACCTCATCCGCGAACTGGCAGCGCTTCTTACCGAGACCGACCTGAGCGAGATCGAGATCGAGCAGCAGGGTTTGCGCGTGCGCGTGGCGCGCACCGTGTCGGTGGTCGCGAGCGCGCCGGTGGCCGCAGCGCCGGTCGCCGCTCCCGCCGCGCCGAGCCCGGCGCAGAGCGCGGAAAAGGGCCTCAAGCCCGGCACCGTCACCTCGCCGATGGTCGGCACGGCCTACCGGGCGCCGGAGCCCGGCGCGCCGCCGTTCGTGGAGGTCGGCGCCACGGTCCGCGAGGGCCAGACGCTGCTGATCGTCGAGGCCATGAAGACGATGAACCAGATCCCGGCGCCGAAAGGCGGCACGGTGACGGCGATCCTCGTCGAAGACGGCCAGCCCGTCGAGTACGGCGAGCCGCTGGTCGTCATCGAATGATCCGACACCGATAACCGCCGGCCGCACGCCCGTGTTCGACAAGGTCCTCATCGCCAATCGCGGGGAAATCGCCCTTCGGGTGCTGCGCGCGTGCAAGGAGCTCGGCATCTCGACGGTCGCGGTCCATTCGACCGCGGACGCCGACGCGATGCACGTGCGGCTCGCCGACGAGAGCGTGTGCATCGGCCCGCCGCCGGCGCGCGACAGCTATCTCAACATTCCCGCGCTGCTTTCGGCCTGCGAGATCACCGGCGCCGACGCGGTGCATCCGGGCTACGGGTTCCTTTCCGAAAACGCCCGCTTCGCCGAGATCCTGCGGGCCCACAACATTGCCTTCATCGGCCCCTCGCCCGAGCACATCCGCATCATGGGCGACAAGATCGAGGCGAAGCGCACGGCCAAGCGGCTCGGCATCCCGGTCGTCCCCGGCTCCGACGGCGCGGTGAAGGACGACAAGGAGGCGGCCCGCATCGCCGCCGACATCGGCTATCCGGTGCTGGTGAAGGCGGCCGCCGGCGGCGGCGGGCGCGGGATGAAAGTCGCGCGCACCGCGGACGAGTTGCCGGAGGCGGTGAGCACCGCGCGGGCCGAGGCGAAGGCGGCCTTCGGTGACGACGCGCTCTACATCGAGAAGTACCTGGAACTGCCGCGCCACATCGAGATCCAGGTGTTCGGCGACGGCCAGGGCGGCGGCATCCATCTGGGCGAGCGCGACTGCTCGCTGCAGCGCCGCCACCAGAAGGTATGGGAAGAGGCGCCTTCGCCCGGCATCAACGCCAGGGAGCGCTCCGAGATCGGAGCGCGCGTCGCCAAGGCCATCGCCGACCTCGGCTATTCGGGCGCGGGAACGGTCGAGTTCCTGTACGAGAACGGCGAGTTCCACTTCATCGAGATGAACACCCGCCTGCAGGTCGAGCATCCCGTGACCGAGATGATCACCGGCATCGATCTCGTCAACGAGCAGATCCGCGTCGCCTCCGGCGGCACGCTGTCGGTGAAGCAGGACGACATCGTCTTCAACGGCCATGCCATCGAGTGCCGCATCAACGCCGAGGACCCTGCGACGTTCCGGCCCTCACCCGGCAGGATCAACTACTACTATCCGCCCGGCGGCCTCGGCGTGCGCGTCGATTCGGCCGTCTATCAGGGCTATTCGATCCCGCCCTACTACGACAGCCTGATCGGCAAGCTGATCGTCCACGGCAAGACGCGCAACGAATGCCTGATGCGGCTGCACCGGGCGCTGGGCGAGTTCGTCGTCGACGGCATCTCGACCACGATCCCCCTGTTCCAGCGGCTGCTCGACCAGCCCGACATCCTGGACGGCAACTACGACATCCACTGGCTGGAGCGCTTCCTGGCGGCGAACGCGCCGGAAGGCTGAGCGGCACCGGGGCGGCGTTCCGCGATCGCGCACACCCGGTCATTGCCCTCCCCTGGACAGCAGACCGGAGCGGACGTTCCGCGCGCCGTGACATATCCGGACCGGTCCACTAGGTTCCCCGTCATGACATCATCCGACGACCTGTCGCTCTCGATCACGCCGCAGGTGGTGCTGAAGGCCTATGCCTGCGGCATATTCCCGATGGCCGAGAGCGCGGAGGATCCGAGCCTCTACTGGATCGAGCCGCGGGAGCGCGGCATCCTGCCGCTCGACGACTTCCACATCCCGCGCAGGCTCGCGCGCGCGGTGCGCCGCGACGACTACGAAATCCGCATCGACCACGACTTCGACGCGGTGATAGAAGCCTGCGCGGAGCCGGCGCCCGGCCGGCGCAAGACCTGGATCAACGCGGAGATCCGCAGGCTCTACCGGGGCCTGTTCGACATCGGCAACGCGCACACCGTCGAGATGTGGCGCGACGACCGGCTCGTCGGCGGCCTGTACGGCGTGAGCCTCGGCGCCGCGTTTTTCGGCGAGAGCATGTTCCACCGCGAGCGCGACGCCAGCAAGGTCGCCCTCGTCCATCTGGTGGCGCGGCTGAAGTGCGGCGGGTTCGAGTTGCTCGACACCCAGTTCGTCACCGACCACCTCAAGCGTTTCGGCGCGATCGAGGTGCCGCGGAAGGCCTATCAGCAGATGCTGGAACGGGCGGTCGCCGGGCGGGCGGACTTCGCTCAGTTGCCGACACCGAGCTCCTCGGAGCTCGTCTTGCAGTTGGTGAGCCAGACGTCGTAGATCGGGTGATCGACGGCGTTGAGGCCCGGACTGTCGGCGAACATCCAGCCGGTGAAGATGCGCTGGATCTTGCGGTCGAGCGTCACCTCGTCGACCTCCACGAAGGCGGTCGTCTGCGGCGCTTCGGTGGGCGGGCGCGAATAGCAGACGCGCGGGGTGAGCTGCAGCGCGCCGAACTGCACCGTCTCGTCGACCAGTACGTCGAACGTGCGGATCTGGCCGGTGATCTTGTCGAGACCGGTGAACTCGGCGACCGGGTTGGAGATCTTCTCCGCGCGCGAGGGGACGACGCAGGCGGCGGTGACGGCGGCGGCAATCGCCAGCGCCGACAAGAGGCGCCCCGTACCGCCCCGCAATATCCCGTGTTCCCTCACGCCCTGCTCCGTTCCGCGCGCCGGTGCCGACGCATCCTCCGTCCGATCGCCCCGAAATGTGGTCATTTCGGGTCCGGCAGGCGCGAATGCGGCGCACCGATCCCGGAACGGTGCCGGGCGATCGGCGAAAAGAGACGGACGATCGGTGAATCGGTCATGCCACGAGCCGGATCACGCGTCCGGGGACCAGGCCTCGTAGTCGCCCGTGACGCGCGGGCGCCGCTCGGGCGTGAGCATGCTTCCCGGCGGACGGTAGGCGGCCGGCGTGCCGGTCAGGTTCGGCTTGTGCGGCTTCTGCCACTCGCGCGGCTCGTAGTCGGTCTCGGTCGGCGGCACGTCGGACTTGTGGTGCATCCAGCCCCACCAGCCCGGCGGGATCATGGTCGCCTCGGCCGGGCCGTTATAGATGACCCAGCGCCGCTGGAAACCGAGGTCGCGGTCGACCGCGCCGCCGCGGGTGCGGTAGTAGCGGTTGCCGAACTGGTCCTCGCCGACGAACTCGCCCCGCAGCCACGTGTTGAATCGCGTGCCGAGCGTCGCCTTGTGCCACCAGGCGAAGATCTGAATGATGAAGTCGCGCATGGTCCGCCCCACGCAGTTCTCGATGGATCGGGTCGCAGGCCCGATCCATCGAAACCTGTGTACCCATCAGCCCGCAGG
>JAEWYT010000091.1 GCA_023458595.1 Pseudomonadota bacterium | reverse complement strand
GTGCCGCGCTGGGCGACGCTGCCGAAGCCGGCACCGATCTCCACCGCCTTGACGGCATTCAGCCCCATCATGGCGTAGGCGATGTCGGCATCCAGCCGGTCGTACAACGGCTGGCCCAGGCCCACGGGCATGCCCGTGGCCTGCACGCGGATGCGGGCGCCGCAGCTGTCGCCAGCCTTGCGCAGCGCATCCATGTAGTCCTCGAACGCCTGCACATCGGCCACGGGCGCAAAGAAGGGGTTGTGCGGCACATGCGCCCAGCTTTCGAAGCCGATGGGCAGCTCGCCGATCTGGGTCATGCAGGCGCGGAATTCGGTGCCGAACTTCTGCTTCAGCCACTTCTTGGCCACCGCGCCGGCCGCCACGGTGGGGGCCGTCAGGCGGGCCGACGAGCGCCCGCCGCCGCGCGGATCGCGCACGCCGTACTTGTACCAGTAGGCATAGTCCGCATGCCCGGGGCGAAAGCTCTGCGCAATGTTGGCGTAGTCCTTGCTTCGCTGGTCGGTGTTGCGGATCAGCAGGCCAATCGGAGTGCCTGTCGTCACGCCCTCGTAGACACCCGAGAGGATTTCCACCTGGTCGGGTTCCTGGCGCTGCGTCACATGGCGGCTGGTGCCGGGACGGCGACGGTCCAGGTCCGCCTGGATGTCCTGCGCGGTCAAGGGCAGCCCTGGAGGGCAGCCATCGATGACGCAGCCAATCGCTGGGCCATGCGACTCGCCAAAATTGGTGACGGTGAAAAGTGTTCCGAAGGTATTGCCGCTCATAGTGCGCTGAATTATGCATGCGCAACCCGTCACGCCTTGGCGTGACTTCCACAGCTTGTTACTATTTGAGAAATTTTTCAAGGAAGCCGCTTGATGACCATCTTGACACCAGCCACCCCCACCGCGGACTGGTTACAAGCGCTACACAGCAGCAACAGTGCCTGGCTCGTCACCGACGAGCAGTTGCGCGTGGCCCATGTCAACGAAGGTTTTACGCGTTTGCTGGGTTACAGCCTGCAAGACATGCAGGGGCAATGGCCGCTGGAAAAGCTGCTGGGACAGGACACGGAGCTGGCGCCCCACATCCGCGACGAGCTGGAGCAGCACGGCGCCTACACGGGCGAGCTGCTGCTGCGCTGCAAAGACGGCAGCCCCCTGTGGGTTGCAGCCACCGTCAACACCCTCAACCGCCAGCCCTTCCCCAAGGTCGGTACCACGGCCGAGGTCATCGTGCTGACCGACATCGGCTTCACCAAACGCTTCGAAGCCCTGCAGCGCCAGATGCTGGAAGACGTGGTCATGGAAAAGCCCCTGGCCAACCTGCTGCACGACATGTGCGGCACGCTGGAGCAGATGATTCCCCGGTTGAAGGTCTGCGTCATGGACGTGGACGCCAGCGGCCTGCTGAACCCGCTGGCTGCGCCCAGCATCGCGCCCCAGGTGCTGGAGCTCATGAAGTGCGTGCGCTCCGGTCCCGACCACGGTGCCAGCGCCTCGGCCGCCTACCTCGGCCATGAAGTAATGACCCCCGACATTGCCGAGGATGCGCACTGGGGCGCCGTCGCCACCCTGTTCACCAGCGCAGGCCTGCTGGCCTGCTGGTCGAACCCGATCAAGAACCACGAAGGCCGGGTCGTCGGCACGCTGGACTTCTACTTCGACACCCCGCGCAGCCCGAACGAGCTGCACCGCCAACTGGTGCTGGCCTGCCTGCACCTGTGCGCCGTGGCCATGGAGCGCGACGCCAGCAAGCACCGCATCCGGCAACTGGCTTATTACGACACGCTCACGCGCCTGCCCAACCGCACCATGTTCAACGAGTGTGCGGAGCAGGCCCTGCACGCCATGCGTGGCCACCAGGGCCTGCTGTTCTTCCTGGACCTGGACCGCTTCAAGCTGTGGAACGACAGCCTGGGCCACGCCGCCGGCGATGCCTTGCTGCGCGAAATTGCCGACCGCCTGGGCGGTTGCACGCGCCCCGAAGACGTGGTCGGGCGCCTGTCCAGCGATGAATTCGCGGTCCTGATGCCACACTGCGCCCCCGACCAAATGCGCTTTCTGGCGCAGCGCATGCTGGACGCGATTGCCGAGCCCTTCAGCATCAACGGCGTGATGACCACGCCCAACGCCTGCGTCGGCGTGTGCACCTACCCCGAGGACGGCACCGACATCGAAACCCTGCTACGCCACGCCGACCAGGCCATGTATGCCGCCAAAGGCCAGGGCAGCCAGCGCTGGGAGCGCTACCGCCCCGAGATGGGCAAGATCAGCCAGGAGCGCGCCGACATGGAGCGCGAGCTGCGCACCACCCTGGCCGCCGGCGGCCTGCAGCTGCACTACCAGCCCCAGATCTGCAGCAGTGGGGCGCAACGGCTGTACGGCGTAGAAGCGCTGGCCCGCTGGCAGCACCCTGAATGGGGCTGGGTGCCGCCGCCGCGTTTCATCGCCGTGGCCGAGGATTCCGGCCTGATCCACACCCTGACCAGCTGGCTGATCGATGCGGCCTGCACCCAACTGGCCACCTGGCGCGCCCAGGGCGTGCCCATGCCGCACGTGTCGATCAACCTGTCCACCAACAACTTCCACCTGCCCGACTTCGCCATACAGGTGCAGCAGACCCTGCTGCGCCATGGCCTGACCGGCCAGGACCTGATGCTGGAGATCACCGAAAGCGTGATGCTGGACAGCAGCCCCGCGACGCTCAACAACCTGCAGACGCTGCACGCCATGGGCATGCGCCTGTCCATGGACGACTTCGGCACTGGCTACTCCAGCCTGAGCTATCTGCACCGCCTGCCGATTTCCGAGCTCAAGCTCGACAAGAGCTTTGTGCAGGATGTGACCGTCAGCAGTGCCGCCAGCGCCCTGACGCGCTCGGTGCTCAACATCGCCACCAGCCTGGGCATGACCGTGGTCGCCGAGGGTGTGGAAACGCAGGAGCAGGCCGACTGGCTAGCGCGCCACGGCTGCCCCGTGCTGCAGGGCTACCGCTTCGCCAAGCCGATGCCGGCCACCGACATCGGGCCCTGGGTGCAGCAGCACGCCGAGCGCCACGCGGCAGCGCCACTGTCCCACCCCAACGACTGAGGCCCGTGGATCGTGCGGCGGGCATGAAAAAAGC
>JAEWYT010000090.1 GCA_023458595.1 Pseudomonadota bacterium | reverse complement strand
AATTCTAACGTTGTTTTTCTGACAATCGGCAATTACATCCTTCGCTGTTGTGATGAAATACAACCACATTGAGATCAACGGCCAATCCCAAATATCACTCGTCGAGCCTCACCCCGCTGACGATGGGACCAGGCTCATTGTTTGCCGATATACCCTTCGATACTCATCTATGATAAAGCTCTTTCTTATCCAGCGTAATCTAATCCGTCAAAGAATGCAGCGGCACCTTTTTTCGTACCTTTTATCATACTGAAATCATACACTTCAAACCATCCCGTTTCCCCCTTGCTATTCACGACGGAGCACCACTTCTTATTATCCGTTTCTTTTATGGTGACAATTTCGCCCACTTTTAAGGTGATGCCGGGGCTGGCATCGGTACGTGACTTTATTAACGTGATCTCCTCGATAACGGTTACCTTTTGATTCATCAGGTACAGGTCCTTTGAAACCCGCTCTAGTGCATTGTCCTCAACGATAAATTCATCATCGTAGTACCATGTGTGGAGAATATCGCCTCTTGTCTGTGTCCTGACTACTCCGGAACCATTGACAACTACATCGCCAGTGGAAGAATATGAGCCTGAGCGGTATTCTCCGTAAAAGCCATCCATAGTACCGAGTTGTATGATTGATTTCCCATCGTACCGGAAAAACGAGGTCTGGGTAAAATCGCTATCGCCGAAGCTGCTCACGGCCATCTCGATAAATTTATCGTTTTTGTCGATATCCGCCAACCCTAGATACAGCTCGTATCCGTACTGTTCGATACATATTTTCGCCTCGCCAACTTGAAGCGCGTACTGATCAAATTCCCCACCCGGGCTGTAGGGGCGGTAGAGCTGAACGGTATCCGCTTTGCCGTCTAAGTTGATATCCGCTTTTTCAACCGCTATTAAATTGTCGTCGGTCATAAAATCGATTTTAATGTCTGCCACGGTTGTCGGAACGGGCGTCGTTTCGGCGGTGAGCGCCGTGGAATCGCCAACGGAGGCCGCATCGGACTTGGGGTAAGCGATGGTTTTGATCAAGTCGCCGGTCTGAACATCGTAGACGCTTACTTCGCATTGCGGCGTCAAACCCAGATAATACTGATACAGTTGCACACTCGTCCATACTTCATAGCAAGTGAGGTCGGTGATGTCTTTTTTGTAACCCTCCCTGTCAACGTCCACCGCAACTTTCGAATATCCTTCCGTCGAGGTAATGGCCTTGACATAGGGAGTATGTATGCCATTGATCATAATCCTGTTGAAGAAATCCTCTACAGCGGCAGCCCTTTCCAAAAGCAATTCTTCGTACTGGGCTTTGCTCATCGTAAACGACACGTTGCCGTTCTCATGCACCGTTGTGCTGATGAACCCTTTTTCCTCGTTATACGCGTTAGCGTCGAAGTTCTCGTCGAAGTATGCCCAAGGTATGGTTACCGTCACGTCTAAAAGAGTTTCCGCTTTGCCCAATTCGCCATCGTTTAATATGCTTTCGGGCGTCTGCTGAACAGCTTCAAGCATCACCTGACTCGATGTTGGATTCGGTGAAGCTGCTACATTGCCTTTGACCATAGGCCCCGAAATCCCTCTGCTGCAGCCTGCGAGCAAGCAAACGGTCATAGATACCACCAAGACAATTATACATACTGTGTGAAGTAACCTTGTTCTGCTCATAGAAACCTCCTTAGTTATTAGGGTGCAGGGATGCCTTTATTCTTACCCCGACCCTCGGTGCTTTTCATTTTTCCAAACTCGCTTTTTATGCTTAGTTCACTACCGCTGTCCCCAACCCTGTAGTAAGCATTTATTCTTGTTTCAACAGATACTTACCTTCATACGATGGTATTTTGATTATACCTTTACGGATTAGAATCAGCATTACAATACCGATAGCAACCAGCATAAGAGACAATATCTGCGAAACCCGGATACCGGGCATGATATATAAGCTGTCGGTGCGCAAACCTTCTACCAAAAAGCGTCCAATGCCATATCCGATAAAATACGCGGAAAGCAAAGTCCCGTCCTTCACTTTCTTGCGGCTTAACAGAAGGACAACGCATAGCAACACAATGTTCCACGCGCTCTCATAAAAGAAGGTCGCCTGATGCCATTCCCCGAGTTGCTCAATATAAACAGCTACAGGAAAAAATTGTAGGGATGGATTGGTAATGATATTCCCGAACGCCTCCTGATTAACGAAATTCCCCCAACGACCGATTGACTGACCTAAAATCAAGCTCGGGACCACTAGGTCAATGAGGGTGAAGAACGGGAATTTTTTTATCTTGCAGAAGATGGTCGCAGCAATGATGCCTCCGATCACGCCACCGTAAATGGCAAGGCCACCTTGGTTGATAGCAAAAATCTTTAAGAGATCGCCGGTATAGTTCTCCCATTCGAAAATCACATAATACAGCCTCGCTCCGACAATAGCCAGGGGGATTGCCCAGAGCATAAAGTCAAGAATTATATCGGGATTAAGCCCTCGCTGCTTTGTCCTATGCATAGCAAGCAGAGTGCCAAGAGCCATCCCGCAGGCAATGATGACGCCATACCAAGCGATATTAAGCCCCTGTATTCCAAATAAATTTTCAAAAGCAAAACGGTTCATAAAAGCCCTCAAACATTCTCGCGATTTATTACCAAGCTGCGCGTAAAGCAAGCCCGTTTCCTTCCTGTGAATTACAAATGATACCACCGAAACAATGGTATCATAAGTCAGATTACCAGGTTAACAAAATCAGTATATACTAAATTTAGCCCCCAGAAAACATTACTCGGATTTTTGAGCTTTTTGAGATATTGCGTCTTTATCTATTTGTGTCAATGATTTCTCAGTAATATATGCAATAACAGCTATGCCAATCAAGTCCATAACAAATCTAACTAGCATGAAATTCAGGCCAAGGGCGGAGGCTTCAAAGAGTATCAAAGGTATCTTTGTAGTAGACCAGGCTCCCAGCATTATAAAAACATTTGATAATTTTGAACCTTTTTTAAGTAAAACACCGGCAACAGGAAACGCCGCGTATAAAGGCCCAGCTGCAGCGGAACCGAGAAAGAAGGCGATTAAAACACCAATGATACCGGACTTATCGCCCATATACTTGATTAGAGTTTCCCTTTTTACCCAAACATCCAGCAAACCAAGCAGAATGAAAATTGGTGGTAAAACTGACAACATTTCAAGGAAATTCGATCCTGTCAATTGAAAGGATTTTTTCCCAAAGTCCGGGAAGATAATAAGCATCACAAAGTTTATTATCAGCAGTAGAAGAAAGACTCGATATCTTTTTAATAGCGATAATATTTTCTCTTTCATAGTACAACCCCTATCACCAATGCGACTATAAGCGAAAAACCGAATGCTGCAGCATTTCTAACAATCGTTGCTTTCTTGCCAAAATAGCTAATCTCAACGGGCATCGTTACAACTCCCACCATCATTAGAGCGGATACAAACGCGGCAATCTGCATATATCCAGCACCGCTCTTTAGCAAAGCAGCCGCTAGCGGAAAAGCTACGAAGCCAGGGATAAGTGTAATGGAACCTATTGCTGCTGCAATTAATACACCATACCACCCAGACTCGCTACCCAGCAATTTTGATATTTGCTCGGGTGTCAGAATAGCCAGCAGTATACCTATAATGATCAAAATGGATAAGAATTGCGGCAGAATATTTTCAAACGACTTCCACGCTTTTTTCAGAGCGAGGAGTGTCTTCTCTCTGCTTTTGAAAAAGGAAACCGCTAATGCAGATACAGATATTACGTAAAGTGCAATTGTCATGTAATTTCCCCTAAACAGCTGATTTTTTTCTGTAATCCGCGACAGCGTTTCGAATTGCTTCTTCTCCAAGCACAGAACAGTGCATCTTTTGTTCGGGCAAACCACCTAAAGCGTCAGAAATATCCTTGTTGGTAATCTTAAGCGCTTCTTCAATGGTCCTTCCCTTTACAAGAACTGTAGTAATACTCCCCGAAGCAAGCGCGGCAACACAGCCGCATATCATAAAACTGACATCTGTAATAATATCATCTTCGACTTTTATATAAAGACTCATTGCATCGCCGCATCCGGGATCTCCGGCGTCACCTATCCCATTTGCGCCTTCAATCTCACCCGCATTACGCGGGTTTGAAAAATGATCGATCACTTCATCTGTAAATAGACCTATAGACATATCATCACCTTACTCGCCGCATTCATCATGATGCTGATGCTCGTGGCAGACGGAACCGGTTGTCTTAAGATCGCCCTTCAGATAGTTCTCTACAGCAGTCTTTGCGTCGCCAGAAGCACCTACTACAACCTCAACGTTTCGATCGTTGAAAATCTCAACCGCACCACCGCCCATACC
>JAEWYT010000089.1 GCA_023458595.1 Pseudomonadota bacterium | reverse complement strand
CCCCGGCCCGCCCCCGACCCCACCACCTTCGTAGCGCGGGATGCCCGGCCGTCCGGGCGTCAGGCGTTTCGGAAAGGGGCCGCATCGCGGGGGCATTGCGTATTTCCGAGGCTGTCCTCTCCGGTATGATCGTGACCGGGCTTGGGGTAGTTTTCCGCCATGGACGATGTTCGTTTCTTTGACAGGGCAGGCCCCTTCGCGCTCAGCGAGATCGCGGGCTGGGTCGGCGCCGAGGCGGTGTCCGGCGATGCCGACCGCCTGATCGAGGACGTCGCGGCGCTGCCGCTCGCCGGCCCGACGCAGATCTCCTTCTTCGACAACCCGAAATACGCAGCCGACCTCGCCGCGACCGGGGCGGGCGCCTGCGTCGTCGCCGCCAGGAATGCCGATCAGGTGCCCGGGAGCGCGGTTCCGCTGGTCGTCGGCAATGCGTCCCGGGCGTTCAACGAGATCGTGCGCCGCTTCTTCCCCGACGCGACACGGCCGGCGCGGGTCTGGGACGACGCACCGGCCGGAAACGGAGTTCACCCGACCGCGGTGATCGAGCCGGGGGCGGTCGTGGAGCCGGGCGCGATCGTGGGGATGGGCGCGCGGATCGGCCGCGGCACGCGAATCCTCTCGGGCAGCGTCGTCGGCGCGCGGGTGCAGATCGGCCGCGACGGCTCGATCGGGCCGGCGGCCTCCGTGCTGCACGCCCTGATCGGCGACCGGGTCATCGTCCATCCGGGCGTGCGCATCGGCCAGGACGGCTTCGGCTACGCGATGGGCGCCAAGGGGCACGCGAAGATCCCGCAGATCGGCCGCGTCATCATCCAGGACGACGTCGAGATAGGTGCCAATACAACGATCGACCGCGGCGCCCTCCGGGACACGGTGATCGGGGAGGGGACGAAGATCGACAACATGGTCCAGATAGGCCATAACGTCGTCGTCGGTCGGCATTGCGTCATCGTCGCCCAGGTCGGCATCGCGGGAAGCGCGTCCCTCGGCGATTTCGTCGCGATCGGCGGTCAGGCCGGCGTCATGAACCACGTCACGATCGGCGACGGCGCACAGGTGGCCACGCTCAGCGCCGTCAACGAGGATCTCGCGCCGGGCGGACGCTACGGCGGGGTTCCCGCCAGGCCGGCGCGCGAGTGGCTTAGGGAGGTTGCGGCGCTGCAAAAGATCGCCCGCGAGTATATCGCGGGGCGGCGGGCGCCTGAAAGGGCAGACGGAAATGGACATGAGCGCGAGCCCGACTAGCATTCAGACGCTCGAGTCGCTTGATATCACGCGGCTTCTGGAGCTGCTGCCGCACCGGTATCCGTTCCTGATGGTGGACCGGATCGTCGATATCCGTGGCGACGAGTCCTGCATCGGCATAAAGAACGTGACCTTCAACGAGCCACAATTCATCGGTCATTTCCCGGAGCGGCCGATCATGCCCGGCGTGCTGCTCGTCGAGGGAATGGCGCAGACCGCGGGAGCGGTCTGCATCCTGCGCTACGGGAGCGGTCAGCCGAAGCTCGTCTACTTCATGACCATCGACAAATGCAAATTCCGAAAACCCGTGGTTCCGGGCGATGTCGTCCACTACCACGTCAAGAAGATCCGCAACCGCAAGACGATCTGGAAGTACGCGGCGGAAGCCCGCGTCGACGGCTCTGTGGTGGCGGAAGCCGAAATCAGCGCGATGATCGCGGACAAGTAAAGCGTACTCCATGACAGACGTACATCCGACGGCCATGGTCGGCAAAACGGCCCGCCTTGGCGACAGAGTGAAAATCGGGCCGTTCTGCATGATCGGCGACAACGTCGTCCTCGGCGACGACGTGGAACTGATGGGCCACGTGGTCCTCGACGGCCACACCACCATCGGCGCGCGGACCAAGATCTTCCCGTTCGCCTCGCTCGGCCAGCCGCCGCAGCACCTGAAATACGCGGGCGAGCCGAGCCGGCTCGTCATCGGGGCGGACTGCGTGATCCGCGAGCAGGTGACCATGAACCCCGGCACGTCCTTCGGCGGGATGGAAACGTCGGTCGGCGACCATTGCTACTTCATGGTGGGCGCGCATGTCGCCCACGACTGCAAGGTCGGCAACAACGTGCTGTTCATCAACAACGCCACGCTCGCCGGCCACTGCCAGGTGCAGGACCACGCCATCCTCGGCGGACTGGCGGCCGTCCACCAGTGGGTGCGGATCGGCCAGTACGCCTTCGTCGGCGGCATGAGCGGCGTCGAGAACGACGTCATCCCCTACGGATCCGTGCTCGGCAACCGCGCCTATCTCGGCGGCCTCAACATCGTCGGCCTGAAGCGGCACGGCTTCGACCGCGAGCACATCCACACCCTGCGCCAGGCCTACCGGCTGCTGTTCTCCAACGAGGGCACGCTGATGGAGCGGGTCGAGGACGTCGCGCAGCTGTTCCCGGACCATCCGCTGGTGACGACGGTGGTCGACTTCATCCGGGCCGATTCCGACCGGTCCCTGTGCACCCCGCGCAATGGACGCGGAGGCTGACCCCATGTCCGCCGGTCCGGGGCGCCGGGACGACAAGCGTCCGGGGCCGCTGGCCATCATCGCGGGGTCCGGAGAGCTTCCGCTCATCGTCGCAGAGGAGGTGCACGCCTCCGGGCGGCCCCTGTTCGTCGTCGAGGTGGAAGGCGAGGCGGATGCCGATTTCGGCGCCTTTCCGAGGGCGCGCCTGCCGATCGGCGCGGCGGGCAGGTTGAAGACCCTGCTTCTCGACCAGGGCTGCCGCGACGTGCTGATGGCCGGCAATGTCCGCCGGCCGCGCTTTTCCGACATCGAGTGGGACATGGGCACCGTCAAGGCGGCCCTGCCGACGATCATGCGGATCATGCGGGGCGGCGACGACCGGGCGGTGAACGGCGTCGTCCGGATATTCGAGAGCGAGGGCTTCCGCATCGTCGGCCCGCGCGAGGCGGTGCCGAAGCTCGTCGCGCCGGCGGGCGCGCTCGGCAAGGTGAAACCGGCCCGCAAGTCGCGCGCCGACATGGATTTCGGCTTCCGCGCCATCGGCCAGATGGGCTCGCTCGATATCGGCCAGGCGGTCGTCGTGCTGTCGGAGCGGATCGTCGCGGTCGAGGCGGCGGAAGGGACCACGGCGATGGTGCGCCGTTGCGCGGACCTTCGCGCGCAGGGACGGATTTCGGCGGCCGCGCCGTCCGGCGTTCTCGTCAAAGCCGCGAAGCCGGGTCAGGAACTCCGGCTCGATATGCCGGTCGTCGGCATCGAAACCGTGGTCGCCGCTCATGCCGCAGGCCTCGAGGGCATCGCGGTCGAGGCGGGCTGCGTGCTGCTGCCGAGGATCGAGGACGTGCGCCACGCCGCCGACGAGGCCGGGCTGTTCGTCGTCGGCATCGAGACCGACAGACCATCCGGCCGCAGATGAGGGA
Organism: Pseudomonadota bacterium; assembly: GCA_023458595.1. Lineage (GTDB taxonomy): Bacteria > Pseudomonadota > Alphaproteobacteria > Rhizobiales > Tepidamorphaceae > Microbaculum. Next base: position 64,160 of record JAEWYT010000089.1, on the reverse strand, counting down.
GCCGGGCCCGGAGCATGCCGAGCGGCCGCTTCGCGTCGCGATCATCGCCGGCGAATCCTCGGGCGACCACCTGGGCGCCGGACTGATGGACGCGATGCGGGCCGATACCCGGCGGGAGATCCGGTTTGCCGGCGTCGGCGGTCCGGAAATGGAGCTGGCGGGCCTGAAGAGCGCTTTCCCGCTCTCCGAGATCGCGGTCATGGGGCCGCTCGCGATCCTGGCCCGCCTGCCGGGCCTCATCCGGCGCGTCCACGAGGCGGTCGACCATGTCGTGGCGTTCGCGCCCGACGTATTGATCATCGTCGACAGTCCGGAATTCACGCATCAGGTCGCCAAGCGGGTACGCCGGCGGATGCCGCAGGTCCCGATCGTCGACTATGTCTCGCCGACAGTCTGGGCCTGGCGGCCGTGGCGGGCGCGAAAGATGCGCGCCTACGTGGACCGCGTCCTGGCGGTATTCCCGTTCGAGCCGGACGTGCACCGGAAGCTCGGCGGGCCGGAGTGCGTCTATGTCGGCCATCCGGCGATCGAGAGGATGGGGCTGATGCCGCCGCGGGCGGACGAGGGCGAGGCGCGGCCGGTCCTGCTGGTTCTGCCGGGCAGCCGCGTGACCGAGATCGAGCGGCTGATGCCCGTCTTCCGCGACACGCTGGTGGCGCTGCGCGACAGGGGCCGGGACTTCGACGCGATCCTGCCGGCGGTCGCCCATCTGGCGGATCGGCTGAGAGACGAGGTCGCCGGGTGGCCGGTCAGGCCGCGGGTCGTGTCGGGCGAGACGGAGAAGTGGGTGGCGTTCGCCTCGGGCCGCGTCGCGCTCGCCGCGTCGGGCACGGTCACCCTCGAGCTGGCGCTCGCCGAAGTGCCGATGGTCGTCACCTACAGGCTCGATCCGTTGACGGCCGCGCTGCGCTGGATGCTCCGGACCCATTCCGTCGTGATGGCCAATCTGGTGATCGGCGAGAACGCGTTTCCCGAATTCATCCACGCCGGCTGCGATCCGCGGACGCTGTCGGCGGCTCTCGATCCCCTGTTCGACGATACGCCGGACCGGCGCGCCCAGATATCGGCGATCGGAAAGGTGCGCTCGGCGACACTGATCGACGGCGACAGTCCGAGCCGCCGCGCCGCCGCGGCGGTCCTGGACCTGCTAGAGCCCGTCAGGGTCAAATGAAAAGGCCGGAGCGTCGGACGCCCCGGCCTGATCTGAATCTCGTTGCAGTCCAGTTATTTACGCATCGACACCGGCACGTAGTCGCGCCGCGTCGCGCCCGTGTAGAGCTGGCGGGGACGGCCGATCTTCTGCTTCGGGTCCTCGATCATTTCCTTCCACTGGGCGATCCAGCCGACGGTGCGGGCGACGGAGAACAGGACGGTGAACATCGAGGTCGGGAAACCCAGCGCCTTCAGCGTGATGCCCGAATAGAAGTCGATGTTCGGGTAGAGCTTCTTCTCGACGAAGTACTCGTCCTGGAGAGCGATGCGCTCCAGCTCGAGCGCCACGTCGAGCAGCGGGTCGTCCTTGATGCCGACCTCGGCCAGCACCTCGTGGCAGGTCTTCTGCATGATCTTGGCGCGCGGATCGTAGTTCTTGTAGACCCGGTGGCCGAAGCCCATCAGGCGGAAGGGGTCGTTGTGATCCTTGGCGCGGGCGACGTACTCGGGGATGCGGTCGACCGAACCGATCTCCGAAAGCATGTTGAGCGCGGCCTCGTTGGCGCCGCCGTGGGCGGGACCCCACAGACAGGCGATGCCGGCGGCGATGCAGGCGAAGGGATTGGCGCCCGACGAGCCGGCGAGACGCACCGTCGAGGTCGAGGCGTTCTGCTCGTGGTCGGCGTGCAGGATGAAGATGCGGTCCATCGCCCGGGCGAGCACCGGATTGACGTTGTAGGGCTCGCAGGGCACCGCGAAGCACATGTGCATGAAGTTCGAGGCGTAGTCGAGCTCGTTGCGCGGATACATGAAGGGCTGGCCGACATGGTACTTGAAGGCCATCGCGGCGATCGTCGGCATCTTGGCGATCATCCGGACGCTCGCGACCATGCGCTGGTAGGGGTCCGAGATGTCGGTGGAGTCGTGGTAGAAGGCCGACAGCGCGCCGACGACGCCGACCATGACCGCCATCGGGTGCGCGTCGCGGCGGAAGCCGGAATAGAACTTCGCCATCTGCTCGTGCAGCATGGTGTGGTTGGTGACGCGGTGATCGAAATCGGCCTTCTGCCCCTGCGTCGGCAGCTCGCCGTAGAGGAGCAGGTAGCAGGTCTCCAGGAAGTCGCCGTGCTCGGCGAGCTGGTCGATCGGATAGCCGCGATAGAGCAGCACCCCTTCGTCGCCGTCGATATACGTGATCTTCGACTCGCAGCTCGCCGTCGAGGTGAAGCCCGGGTCGTAGGTGAAGGCGTGGGCGTCGGCGTATAGACGGGAGATATCGACGACATCGGGCCCGATCGTGCCGGGGTTGACCGGGAACTGGTACTCGGAATTGCCGAGCTTGAGCGTCGCGGTGCTGGTGGCAGGGGTCGTGGTATCGTTCATGGGCAGGTGGCTCCTGTCCTGTTGGCGGGCGTCCGCACAGCCCTGTTTCGGCTCGCCGGGATACGCACTCGGTCCCGTGGTCGGCTGGTGTGCGGCTCGGAAGGAATTCGTCAGACTCGGTAGCCGATTTGACCGGCGTCGGCAAGCGGCGCCGATCGGCACCTTAGTTCATACATGTAGCGGAACGGTTACGCATCAAGCGGCCTGATCGGCAATCCGGGCAAGGCTTTCCTCGCGTCCCAGCACCGCGAGCACGTCGAAGATGCCGGGAGAGGTGGTGCGACCTGTGAGCGCGGCCCGCAACGGCTGGGCGATCGAGCCGAGCTTGCGGCCCGAACTCTCCGCGAATGCCTTCACCGCGGCTTCCAGGCTTTCGGCGTTCCACTCGGGCGCCGCCTTCAGGACGGCAAGCACGTCGGCGAGCGTCCCGCGTCCGGCGTCGTCCAGGATCTTCTGTGCCTTCTCGTCGAGGGAAAGCGGTCTTTCCTCCACAAGAAACTTCGAATTTTCAAGGAGTTCCACGAGATTCTTGGCGCGCTCCTTCAGTCCGGGCATGGCCGTTCGGATACGCTCGGATTTCACCGCGTCGAGGCTGGCCAGGAACGCCGCGCCGCCCGGCAGGTAGGGCAGGTTCCTCAGGAAGGCGTCGGTGAGGTCGGCGTCCGGCGTCTGCCGCATGTAGATGCCGTTCAGGTTCTCGAGCTTGGCGAAATCGAAGCGCGCGGCCGACTTGCCGATGGCGTCGAGGTCGAACCACTTGAGCATCTGCTCGGTCGACATCACCTCGTCGTCGCCGTGGCTCCAGCCGAGGCGCACGAGGTAGTTGCGCATCGCTTCCGGCAGGTAGCCCATCGCGCGGTAGGCGTCGACGCCGAGGGCGCCGTGGCGCTTCGACAGCTTCGCGCCGTCCGGGCCGTGGATCAGCGGGATATGGGCCATCTCCGGCACGGTCCAGCCCATCGCCTGATAGATCTGCGTCTGGCGGGCGGCGTTGGTCAGGTGGTCGTCGCCGCGGATGACGTGGGTGACGCCCATGTCGTGGTCGTCGACGACGACGGCGAGCATGTAGGTGGGGTTGCCGTCGGAGCGCAGGAGGATCAGGTCGTCGAGGTCCTTGTTCTGCCAGACGACCCGGCCCTGGACGTGATCCTGGACCACCGTCTCGCCGTCGACCGGCGCCCTCAGGCGGATCGCCGGCTTCACGCCGGGCGGTGCTTCCGACGGGTCGCGGTCGCGCCAGCGGCCGTCATAGCGCGGCGGACGGCCTTCCGCGCGCGCGGTCTCGCGCATCTCGGCGAGCTCCTCCGGCGTCGCGTAGCAGCGGTAGGCCTTGCCCTGGCCGAGCATCTCCTCGACGACGTCGCGGTGCCGCTGGGCGCGGGCGAACTGCGAGATCGCGTCGCCGTCCCAGTCGAGACCGAGCCACTTCAGCCCGTCGAGGATCGCGGCGATCGCCTCGTCCGTCGAGCGCTCGCGGTCGGTGTCCTCGATCCTGAGCAGCATCCTGCCGCCGCGGCCGCGGGCGTAGAGCCAGTTGAACAGCGCCGTGCGGGCGCCGCCGATGTGCAGGAAGCCGGTCGGCGAGGGAGCGAAGCGGGTGACGATCTCGGACTTGGACATGACGGGTGGCGGTCGAATTCTCGTGCGGTCTAGTATGGTTCGGGGGGGCATGGAGCCATGAAGGGCTCTAGTAGCACGGCCTTCGGCGAAGATTGAAGCGGGCAATCCGGTGAGCGGCGAGACGTCCTCGATCGGCGAGCGGCGCGCGCGGGCGACGGCCCGGCTGTGGCCGGGTGCGTTTGGGCGGTTGGGGGGCTGGTCCGGGGCGGAAGTTCTCCGGAGGACCGTCGAGGCCGAGCGCGAGCGGCTGTTCCTGTGGGTCCCGGTCGCGTTCGGGACCGGGATTGCGGCCTATTTCGCCCTGCCGCGCGAGCCCTCGCTCGCCGCCGTCGGCGTGCTTTGCGCCCTGACCGGGTTCATCGCCGTCAGGGCGGGGCCCGGCCGGCTCTCGGGGACGCTGTTCATGGCTCTGTTCCTCGCTTCTCTCGGCATGATGGACGCCGGCCTGCGCAGCCTTCGCGTCGCCGCCCCGGTCGTCGCCGAGACGGGCGCGCCGGTCACCGTGACGGGCCGTATCGCCGGGCTGGAGCGCAACGAGGACGGATCGACGCGCCTGCTGGTGGAACCGCGCCGGATCGCCGCCTGGCCGGCACGGGACCTGCCGCACCGCCTTTCGCTCTGGATGCGCGGCAAGTGGGCCGTACCGGCGCCAGGCGACGTCGTCCGCTTCGACGCCATCCTCATGCCGCCGCCGGACGCGGCCGTGCCAGGTGGCTTCGACTACGCGCGTCAGGCGTGGTTTGCCGGGATCGGCGGCGTCGGCTTTCTGACGAGCGCGCCTGTATCGGCGGGGGCGACCGGGAGGGCGGGCCTGCTCGCCGGGCTCGGCGTCGGGGTGGAACGGCTGCGCCTGTCGATCGCGGCACGTATCGAACGCCGCCTGCCCGGATCCGTTGGCGCGGTCGCCGCGGCGCTCATCACCGGCGAGCGCGGCGCGATCCCCGAGAGCGACGAGGAGGCGCTGCGGGCCTCCGGCCTCGCCCACATCCTGGCGATCTCCGGCCTGCACATGATGCTGGTCGTGGGAACGCTGTTCTGGTTCGCCCGCGCCTGTTTCGCGCTGTCGCCGGACCTCGCGCTGACCCGGCCGATCAAGAAGTGGGCGGCGGCGATCGCGCTTCTCGGCGGAGCCGGCTATCTGGTCCTGTCGGGGGCGTCGATCGCCACGCAGCGCGCCTTCATCATGGCGGCGATCATGCTGGTCGCCATCCTGCTCGACCGGCCGGCGATCACGCTGCGCAACGTCGCGCTGGCGGCGCTGATCGTCCTGGCGCTGACGCCCGAGGCGCTGGTCTCCGCGAGCTTCCAGATGTCGTTCGCCGCGACCGTCGCGCTGGTCGCAGCCTACGAGGCGCTGAGGTCGCGGGCGGCGGGGAGGGCGGAGAGCGCGACTCCGGCATCCGTCCGCTTCGCCTGGCGGGCGGTCTTCGGCCTCGTCTTCACGGCGCTCGTCGCCGGTCTCGCCACGGGACCGTTCGCCGCCTATCACTTCAACCGGGTAGCGGTCTACGGCCTCCTCGCCAATGTCGCGGCGATGCCGCTCGTCAGCGTGCTGGTGATGCCGGCCGCGCTCGCCGCGGTGTTGCTGATGCCGTTCGGGCTCGAGGGCCCGATGCTCGCCTTGATGGGGCTCGGCATCGAGGGCGTGCTGCGGGTGGCAAACACCGTGGCCGGTTACGATGGGGCGGTGCGCATGGTCGCGCAGGTGCCGGTCGCGGGACTTCTGGCGACCGTTGCCGGGGGCCTGTGGCTCTCGCTGTGGCGCACGTGGGCGCGGCTTCTGGGGCTGGTGCCGATTGTCGCGGGCCTCGCAAGCGGTATCGTCGCGACGCCGCCCGATCTCTACGTCTCGCGCGACGCGAAGGCGGCAGCCCTGAGGACGGACGATGGGACGCTCGTCTACCTGCCGCGCCGGGGATCCGACTACGAAGCGGAGGTCTGGCAGCGAAACGCCGGAATCGCGCCGGACGGCACCCGCTCGGCGCGCGCCGATTGCGACGGCCAGGCCTGTATCGCCGACAACGGCCGGATGCGGGTTTCCTACGTCAGGGAGCCGATGGCCTTCGTCGAGGACTGCGCCTGGGCCGACGTGATCGTCACGGCCATCGAGCCCCCGGACTGGTGCCGCGAGCAGGCGATCGTGATTGGCCCAAAGGACGCCGCCCGGTCGGGCGCGACGGTGCTGACGCGGACCGGAGAGGGCATTTCCATCGAGACGGCCGCCGAACGGGCCGGCGAGCGCCCGTGGACGCGCCGGGCGCGGTGAAGCCTGCCGCGCGTTCTCAGTACTGGCGGATCAGCCCGACGAGGCGGCCCTGAATCGCGACCCGGTCGGGCCCGAAGATGCGCGTCTCGTAGGCGGGGTTCGCCGCCTCCAGCGCGATCGAGGCGCCCTTGCGGCGCAGGCGCTTCAGGGTCGCTTCCTCGTCGTCGATCAGCGCGACCACGATATCGCCGGTGTCGGCTGTGTCGGTCCTGCGGATCAACACCGTGTCGCCGTCGAGGATGCCGGCGTCGATCATCGAATCGCCGCGTACCTCGAGGGCGAAGTGCTCGCCCTTCGACAGGAGCTCGACGGGGACCTGGATCGAGTGGCTGTGGTTCTGGATCGCGGAGATCGGCGTGCCGGCGGCGATGCGGCCCATGACGGGGATCGCGACCGCGTTCGAGTTCGCAGCCTCGCTCGGCGCGGCGGCGTCCTTCTCGACCGAAGGCGGCGGCACCTTGCCGAGGCTTCCCTCGATGACGCTCGGGGCGAAGCCGCGGCCCCGCGCGGCGAGGCCCGGAGTGACCGATTCGGGCAGGCGGACGATCTCCAGCGCCCGCGCCCGATGGGGCAGGCGGCGGATGAAGCCGCGTTCCTCGAGTGCCGTGATCAGCCGGTGGATGCCGGACTTCGAGCGCAGGTCGAGCGCTTCCTTCATCTCGTCGAAAGAGGGCGGCACGCCCGATTCCTTCAGACGCTCGTGGATGAACATGAGCAATTCGTGCTGTTTTCGCGTCAGCATGGCGCGCTCCCCGTTGCCGCTCTCGGCCGGCCCTAGCCGCTAGATTGTGTACAAATCAAGAACAAACATACATGTTCTTGTTGTGTTCGGCAACGGTTAATATCGGGTGAAGACGGAGTTCGGCGGGAACGAAATATCGACTTCCCTGAGGTCGGGCCGTTCTAGAAGTCCATCCGCAGGACGCGGCACGTCTCGCCGGCCTTCGCGGCCGGCGCGAAGGGCGCGCGGACGACCAGCGCGTCCGCCCTGGCGAGCGTCGAGAGCATCGAGCTGTCCTGCTTGCCGAAGGGGGTGACGACGAGGGTGCCGTCGGGGTCGACGCGCGTGGTGGCCCGCAGATAGTCCTGGCGCCGGTCGTTCTCGGCGAGGTCGGCGCCGAGCCGTCCGCTGGTCTCGCCGGAGGTGGTTTCCTTCAGGCCGGTCAGCGCGTGGACGAGCGGGACGAGGAAGAGCCGTGCCGTGATCATCGCGGAGACCGGGTTGCCGGGAAGGCCGAGGAAGCGCGCGCCGCCGAAGGTACCGAACATCAGCGGCTTGCCCGGGCGCATGGCGATCCGCCAGAAGCCGAGCGACAGGCCTTCTCCGACCAGCACGTCGCGCACGATGTCGTGCTCGCCGACCGAGGCGCCGCCGAGCGTGACGAGGACGTCGGCGTCCGACTCCCTGGCCCTGGCGACGGCGGCGGCGAGCATGTCGCGCTCGTCGCGCGCGATGCCGAGGTCGACCGGCGTGCCGCCGGCGTGGCGGACCATTCCCGCGACGCCGTAGCTGTTGGAGGCGACGATCCTGTCGGGACCGGGATCGGTGCCCGGCGCGGCGAGTTCGTCGCCGGTCGCCAGGATCGCGACCCTGGGACGCCGGTGAACCGGCAGCTCCGCGTGGTTCATGGCGGCGGCGAGCGCGACGATGCGCGGATCGGCGCGGCGGCCCGCGGTCAGGAGAACGTCGCCCTCGGCGAAATCGAGGCCGCGCCGGCGCACGAAATGGCCGACGCCCGGCGATTCCCGGACAACCACATCGTCACCGTCGCGCTCGGTGTCTTCCTGGATGACGATCGCGTCGGCGCCTGCGGGCAGCGGCGCGCCGGTGAATATCCGCACCGCCTCGCCGGGGCCGACGGTGCCGGCGAAAGGATGGCCGGCGGGCGCCGCGCCGATCACCTTCAGGCGCATCGGGACGGTCTCGACGTCTGCCGCGCGAACCGCATAGCCGTCCATCGCCGAGGTGTTCCAGGGCGGCTGCGTGCGCTTGGCGGCGATATCGGCGGCGAGCACGCGGTCGAGCGCGTCGTCCAGTCTCACCGTCTCGGCGGGTTTCGGCTTCACGCCGTCGAGTATGCGCCGCAGGGCTTCTTCGACCGGGAGGAGGGACATGCGTTAGCTGCCAGTCCGGGATTGGCCCGTCGGGCCGGAGACGATCCAATCGCCGCTCATTCCCGCGAAAGCGGGAATCGCTGGCGTGCCTGTTCCGTCGGTGGCGACGGCGCTGGTCTCCCGCTTTGGCGGGAGCGAGCGAAAGTAGGATAGGGCGCGGCGGCGCGGAAAACAGGGCGCATCGAACACCATGCCGGTCACTTCCCTTCGGCCCGCCATGCGCCCGAGCGGCCGCCGGACTTCTCCAGAAGCCGGATCCCGGTAATCTCGATGCCGCGATCGACGGCCTTCACCATGTCGTAGACCGTCAGGCAGGCGACGGAGACGGCGGTCAGCGCCTCCATCTCGACGCCGGTCTGGCCGGTGACCTTGGCCGTCGCGGTGACGCGCACGGCGTTCTCGGTGGGCACCGGTTCGAGGTCGACGGTCACCTTCGACAGGCCGAGCGGGTGGCAGAGCGGGATCAGCTCGTGCGTGCGTTTCGCGGCCATGATTCCGGCGATGCGGGCGGTGCCGAGCACGTCGCCCTTCCTGGCCTCGCCCTTGAGGATCAGCTCGAGCGTCCCGGGCGCCATCCTGACCCAGCCCTCGGCGGTCGCGGAGCGGGCGGTGATGGCCTTGTCGGAGACGTCGACCATACGGGCGTTGCCGCTCTCGTCGAGATGGGTGAGGGTCTTGCCGGCGTTCATGGGGTCGCTCTCCGGGCTATTCGGCCGCGTCCGCGGCGGAGCGCGACAGCAGCTTGCGGGTCGCCGCCGTCACGTCGTCCTGGCGCATCAGGCTCTCGCCGACGAGGATCGCGTGGATGCCGGCCTCGGCGAGCATCGCCACGTCCCGGGCCGTGAAGATGCCGCTCTCGCCGACCAGCGTGTAGCCGTCCGGCAGTAACGTGGCCAGGTCGACAGACGTCTGAAGCGAGGTCTCGAACGTCCTGAGATTCCGGTTGTTTATGCCGATCAGCTTCGAGCGGAGCTGCAGCGCGCGGTCGAGCTCGGCCCTGTCGTGGACCTCGACAAGCACCGACATACCGTAGAGATCGGCGGCGTTCTCCAGGGCGGCGGCCTCGTCGTCGGTGACGGCGGCCATGATGATCAGGATGCAGTCGGCGCCCCAGGCGCGCGCCTCGTCGACCTGGTAGGGGTCGAACAGGAAGTCCTTGCGCAGCACCGGCAGGGAGCAGGCGGCGCGGGCGGCGACCAGATAGTCGGGGCTGCCCATGAAGGAGGGCGCGTCGGTGAGCACCGACAGGCACGCCGCCCCGCCCGCCTCGTAGGCCCTGGCGAGCGCGGGGGGATCGAAGTCGGCGCGGATCAGGCCCTTGGAGGGGCTCGCCTTCTTGATCTCGGCGATCAGCGCCGTCTCGCCGCGCGCGATGCGGGCGTCGAGCGCAGCCTTGAAGGGGCGAACCGGAGGCGCGTGACGGGCTACCTCGCAGAGCACGGACAGCGGACGGGCTGCCTTGGCCGCGGCGATCTCCTCGCGCTTGTAGGCCTCGATCTTCTTCAGGATATCGGCCATGGCTTCACGCGTTCGATACGTCGACGAGCGTCTCGAGAGTCCCGAGCGCGGCGCCTGAATCGATAGCTTTCGCGGCGATCTCGGCGCCTTCGGTCAGCGTCGCCGCCTGGCCCGCGACGAGGAGGGCGGCGGCGGCATTGAAGACGACGATGTCGCGGAAGGGGCCGTGCTCGCCGCCGAGCAGCGCACGGATCGCCGCCGCGTTGGTCTCAGCGTCGGCGCCCTTCAGGTCCTCGGGCTTTGCCGGATGCAGCCCGATATCGGCCGGCGAGATATCGAAGGTGCGCACGTCGCCGTCGACCAGCTCGGCGACGTGGGTCGCGCTGGTCGTGGTGATCTCGTCGAGGCCGTCGCTGCCGTTGACGACCCAGACGTGCTCGGCGCCGAGCGAGGCGAGCACCTCCGCCATCGGCACGATCCATTGCCGGTCGAAGACGCCGATCATCTGGCGCCTGACGCCGGCCGGATTGGAGAGCGGTCCCAGGATGTTGAAGATCGTCCGCGTGCCGAGCTCGACGCGGCTCGGGCCGACATGCTTCATCGCCGCGTGGTGGGCGGGCGCGAACATGAAGCCGACGCCGGCCCGGGCGACGCACTTCGCGATCTGCTCGGGCGTCAGCTCGATGTTGACGCCGAGCGCCATGAGCACGTCCGCGGCGCCGGACTTCGACGAGAGTGCCCGGTTGCCGTGCTTGGCGACGGGGACGCCGCAGGCGGCGACGACCAGGGACGAGCAGGTCGAGATATTGTAGGTGCCCGCCGCGTCGCCGCCGGTGCCGACGATGTCGATGGCGTTGGCCGGCGCCTTCACGGGCAGCATCTTGGCACGCATGGTGGTCACCGCGCCGGCGATCTCGTCGACGGTCTCGCCGCGCACGCGCAGCGCCATCAGGAAGCCGCCGATCTGCGTCGGGGTCGCTTCGCCCGACATGATGATGTCGAAAGCCTGCGTCGCCTCCTTGCGGCTCAGCGGCGCGCCGGTCGCGACCTTGGCGATGAATTCCTTGAGGGTCGTCGGTTGCATATCGGGGTTCCTTGCGGCCCTGTCGTGCCGCAAAATGCCCACAGGCGCAAGTGACTGGCGGCCGGGCCTCGTCCAGGCGGCTCGCCGTCGGCTTCCGCGACCGCCCGTCCCGCTCCGGCATGTCCGGAACAGGCGGCAGGGATCTCCGACCGGGAACCGGGGGCGGCCCGGCAAAGGACCCGCGATGTCGCGATCAGGCGGCCCGCCGGTGCCACTCGGCGCATGCCTCTAGGAAATTCCTCAGGATCAGGTGGCCGTTCTGCGAGGCGATGCTCTCGGGGTGGAACTGCACGCCGTAGACGGGATGTGTGGCGTGGTGGAACCCCATGACGACGCCGTCGTCGGTTTCGGCGTCGACGACGAGGTCCTCGGGCAGGCCCTGCCGCTCGACGACCAGCGAGTGGTAGCGGGTGGCGTGGAACGGGCCGTTGATGCCGCGGAACACGCCGCCGCCGGTGTGGTTGATCTCGCTGAGCTTGCCGTGCATCAGCGCCGGCGCGCGCACGACCTTGCCGCCGTACGCCTGGCCGATCGCCTGATGGCCGAGGCAGACGCCGAAGATCGGCACCGAGCCGCCCGCGCGCTCGATGAGATCCAGGCAGATGCCCGCCTCGTTCGGCGTGCATGGGCCCGGCGACAGGACGATGCCGGTCGGGTCGGCGGCAAGCACGCCCTCGACCGTGATCTTGTCGTTGCGGTGCACGCGCACGCGGGCGCCCAGCTCGCCCAGGAAATGAACGAGGTTCCAGGTGAAACTGTCGTAGTTGTCGATCAGGATGATCATTGCCGATCGAGCCTTACACGCCGCATCCCATCGTCACTGGCCGCGCGAGGAGGCCGAAGCGAACCGCACCGCCTCGTCCGCCGCCCGGAACAGCGCGCGCGCCTTGTTGATGCATTCGCGCTGCTCGTTCTCCGGCACCGAGTCCGCCACGATGCCCGCGCCGGCCTGGACGTACATCTTGCCGTCCTTGACCACAGCGGTTCTTAGCACGATGCAGGTATCCATGTCGCCGTCGGCGGAGAAGTAGCCGACGCAGCCGGCGTAGATGCCGCGCTTTTCCTTCTCCAGTTCGTCGATGATCTGCATCGCCCGCACTTTCGGCGCACCGGAGACGGTGCCGGCGGGGAAGCCGGCGATCAGCGCGTCGATCGCGTCGCGGGAGGGATCGATCTCGCCCTCGACGTTGGAGACGATGTGCATCACCTGGCTGTAGTACTCGAGAAAGAACTGGTCGGTGACCTTCACCGTGCCGATCTTGGAGACGCGGCCGACGTCGTTGCGGCCGAGATCGAGGAGCATCAGGTGCTCGGCGCGCTCCTTGGGGTCGGCGAGCAGGTCCTCGGCGTTGGCGCGGTCCTCGGTCGGCGTCGCGCCGCGCGGCCTCGTGCCGGCGATCGGGCGGATCGTCACCTTGTCCTCGCGCAGTCGCACGAGGATCTCCGGACTCGACCCGACGACGGCGAAGTCGTTGAAATTCAGGAAGAAAAGGAACGGCGCCGGATTGACGCGCCTGAGCGCGCGGTAGAGCGAGAAGGGCGGCAGGGCGAAGGGAGCCTCGAAGCGCTGGCTCAGCACCACCTGGAAGATGTCGCCCGCGGCGATGTATTCCTTGGCACGCTCGACCATCGCGCGGTACTCGGCCGGCGCCGTGTTGGAGACCGGCGCGCGGCCGATCACGTCGTCCATGTCGGTGCTCGCCGATTTCTCGATCGGCCGGTCGAGGGCGTCGATGACCTCGTTGATGCGGTCGACGGCGCGGGTGTAGGCGGCGCTCGCCGACAGGTCGGCCGACGGACGCACGGGCGTCACCACGGTCACCTCGTCCTTCACCGAGTCGAAGATCACCATCACCGTCGGGCGGGCGAAGATCGCGTCGGGCAGGCCGAACGGGTCGGGCTTCGGGTCGCCGAGGTCCTCCATCAGCCGCACGGTGTCGTAGGCCATGTAGCCGAAGACGCCGGCCGACATCGCCGGGAGATCCTCGGGCAGGTCGACGCGCGCCTCGTTGATCAGCCGCCGGAGCGCGGCGAGCGTCGGCTCCGGGCAGGGAACAAAGCCATCCGGCCGGGTCTCCGGGCTCGTATTGATCTCGGCGCGGTTGCCATACGCGCGGAACACGACGTCGGGGGCGAGCCCGATCATCGAGTAGCGCCCGCGCACGGCGCCACCCTCCACCGATTCCAGCAGGAAGCTGTTCGGCCTGTCGCCGGCGATCTTCAGCATCGCCGAGACGGGGGTCTCGAGGTCGGCCACCAGCCGGGTCCAGACGACCTGCGGGGCGCCGACCCGATAACGTTCCTCGAAGCCGTCGTAGGCCGGCTCTATCAGCGCCATGATGCGGCCGGGGTCGGAATCTCGGCCGTCACTGGTCGCTCTCGCCGAGCGCCATGCGCAGCACTTCCTGGTTCACCGCCGTGCCGATCCGGGCCTCGAGCTCCCGCAGGTACTGGCCGAGCAGGTCGTTGGAGATGCCGGTCTCGATCTCGGCCTTGTATTCGTTGGCCTCGCCGGGCTTGAACTCGGGGACCGTGATATCGGTGACGCGGAACACCACGCGCTGCGGCGAGACTGCCGCGGCTGTCGAGGCGACGTCGTCCTTCGCCGTCGTGAACATCAGCTGCACCGCCGGACCGCCGAAGGCGCCGTCGGTCTGGGTGCGCCTGATCGGCCCGACCAGGCCGGAGGTCGTGCCGAGTTCCTCCGCAGCGGCGAAGAATCCGGTTCCTCCGCGAATCCTGTCGGCGAGTTCCTTTGCCTTGGCCTCGATCAGCTTGGCGGTTTCCTCGGCGCGCCAGGCGGTCGCGACCTTCTCGCGGGCCTCCTCGAAGCTCAGCTCGCGCGAGGGCGTGATGTCCTCCACGTCGAACCATGCCCAGCCGTCGCCGCGGGTCTGCAGGGGGTCGGCCTCGACGCCGATCTCCATCGCGAAGGCTTCCGACAGGAACTGCGGGGATTCCGGCAGGTCGGCGACCGTGCTCTCGTCGGGAGCGAGGCCCTTGTCGTCGATCGCCTCGATCTCGCGGAAGGGAAGACCGCGCTTCTGGCCGATTTCGGCGAGCGTCATGCCGCCGGCGCGGTCGTCCTCGATCGCGTCGTACATGTCGAGGATCTGGTCCTTGGCCTTCTGGGTCGCTAGGTCGAGGCGAATCTCGTCGCGGACGTCGTCGAGCGTCCGGTTCATGCCCGGCAGGATCTCGGTCACGCGCACCAGCGCCGGACCGAAGGTGCCCTGCACGGGCTGGCTCACATCGCCGATCTGAAGGGCGAAGGCCGCATCGCCGACCGCCGGATCGAGGATGCCGTCCTTGGTCAGCGTTCCGAGCTTGCGGTCGTCGTCGGTGAGGCCGAGGCCGGCGGCGACGTCCTCGAAGCTCTTGCCCTCCTCGATTTCCTTGCGTGCCTGTTCGGCGGCGGCCACGTCCTCGAACACGATCCGCTCGATCGTGCGCCGCTCGGGCGTGCCGAAACGGTCCGGATCGGCGTCGTAGGAGGCCTTGGTCTCCTCGTCGCTCACCTCGATGTCATTGGCGAGCGCGGCCGGCGAGATCGTCAGGACCGCGATCTTGCGATACTCGGGCGCTCGGAAATCGGCCTTGTTCTCGTCGTAGAAGGTGCGAAGCTGCTCCTCGGTCGGTTCGGCGATCGGGCCGACCATGTCCGTCGTGACGACGATGTACTCGGCCTGACGGGCCTCGTTGCGATAGCGGTCGACCGCCTTTTCGAGGACGAGCGGCGCCCCGACGCCGCTGCCGACCGCATCTGCGATCATCTGGCGCACCAGCGCCTTGCGGGTCTGGTAGACGTAGCCGGCCTCGGTGTAGCCCGAGGAGCGCAGCACCTGCTCGAAATAGGACTTGTCGAACTGGCCGCCCGGCGTCTTGAACGCGTCGTCGTTGCGGATGCTCTCGGCGACGACGGCGTCCGTGAGCCCGAGGCCCAGGGTGTTGGCCTCGTCGTTCAGGGCGGCTTCGGCCATCATCTGTCCGAGCACACGGCCGTCGATCCCCAGCGAGCGGGCCTGATCCATCGTCAGGTAGGTGCCGACCTGACGCGAGACCCGCTGGATTTCCTGCTGCAGGGCGCGGCGGAAGTCGTCGACGGTGATCGGCGTGTCGCCGACCTCGGCCACATCGGTGCCGCGATAGCCGCGGAATATGTCGGCGACGCCCCAGACCGCGAAGCTGAGCACCAGAAGGCCCATGAAGATCTTCGCGACCCAACCGGACGCGCCGCGACGCAAGGCTTCCAACATGGCAGTACGATATCCGTCTGATTTGTCTTGATCTGTCCGGCTTCATGCCGGCTTCGGGGCGCGCATATTAGGAATCTCGCGCCAAGGCGGCAAGCGGGGGCCGCAAGGTTGTCGTTCACGCCGCGGAGAAGCCTGGTCGGCGATATCGGAGCGGTGTCCTTCCCAGCGACCGGTCGCGGAGGCGGTCGTATATGTGCCGGGCCGCTTTCTCGAGTTCCGCGGCGCAGGCAGACGGAACCGGGCGCTCCGCCATCCGGAACGGCGCGGCGGCGGCGGGGCGGTCGAGGCCGGCCAGATCGCACAGCGCATTCCACACGCGCCCGTCCTCGCACAGGTCCTCGTAGCAAACGAACACGACCGCCTCGGGTGCCGTCTCGACCAGCCAGCCGTAGGTGTCGATCCAGTTGGCGACCCAATAGTCCAGCGTATCCGGGGATCGGCGCGCGAGACTGTCGAGGTCGCCGTCGCGGAAGCGGAAGGGGCGATGGTCGCCGCCGAACTCGTGATGGCCGAGCCAGGACATGTAGGAGAGGACGAACGGGTCGGCGCGCTGCAGCTCCCGAAAACGGCGATGTTGATCGAGGAGCGATGCCGCCTGTCGGACCGGATCGCGGAAGGGAACGAGGACGAGCGCTTCGGGGAACGCCTCGCGAATGCCGGCCAGCCGCAGAACGTTGTTGTTGTTCTTCGACAAGTACCGGATTTCCGGCCTTTCGGCCGACAGGATCGCCGCGACATAGCGCCGGAACTTCGCGATGCTTTCTTCGTCGGGGGTGTGGGGGACAAGACGGTCGTCGCGGATGTAGTCGTCGCCGCAGAATATCCGCCAGAAGACCTCGTCGAGGCTTTCCGGGCTGTCGAAATCGACCTCGAGGCGGTCGCCGTGGGCGCGCTGCGCCGCCACCGCTTCGCGTCGCGAAGGGGTCGAGAGCCGCCGCCACAGGTTCGGCGCCAGCACGAAGGGCATGTCGCGGTAGGTCAACGAGCGGAAGGCGCCGGTTTCGTGAAACCGCCGCATGAGGACGGTCGTGCCGGCGCGGGCGAGGCCGGACACGAAGACGTGCCGCTGCCGGGCGACTTCGGGTCGGCCATCGTCTTTCGGGCGGAGCGCCTGGTCGAGATCGAAGCTCATCTCGGCGACCGGCGCCACCTGCAGGGCGAGCCGATGGAGCAGCCGGTCGAGACGGGAGTAGTTCGACCTAAACCCGGGCGCTGCGGGGGGCGACAAGGGCTCGTGCCTTAACGTAGACGGCGGCTGCGGCGAGGGAGCCGACGATGCCCGGCGGACTCGCCAGAAACGCGAGGAAATCGCCCGTGATCCGATCGACCGCGAGCGAGCCCGCGGCAAGGACCGCCGCGACGGCGGCAAGCAGGCCCGCCAGCTTCAGGGACGCCGCCAGGCTGCCGCCCGAATAGGCGAGCAGCACCTTTTCTTTCCAGTGATCCGAAATTCGCCGCGAGCCGACCACGCGGACGGCCTTGGCGCTCGTCACGATCACCGTCCGGACGAGGAGGATGAAGGGCAGGCGCAGGACGCACTCGACGGCGAACGCGCTCAGAACCAGCATCGCGGCCGCGTTGGCGATCATCGCGTCTTGGCCTTCACGGATTTCCGCTTCCTGTACAGCCGCTTGACCGGGTACCAGACGATCGCGACGACAGCCATCGCGATCGATGCAAGGACGCCGAGCACCGCCGCGATCGTGCCGGCGCCGGCTCCGGGACCGATATAGGCATCGGCGGCGGTGGTCAGGGAAATGAGGACGAGGGCGGCGGCGGCAGTCAGCTTGAGCATGGAACGACCCTCACCTTGTCGGAGGGGAGCCAGACGACCTCCGAGAGGACATAGTTCACGGCGTCGTCGCCGGGCTTGAAGTTGACGATCTCGAAGGCGGTTTCGCCCTCCGGCGTGGCCTCGAAGGCGATCCCCTGCTGCGCGCTCGTCACCAGAACGTTGCCGCTCGGCAGGATCTGGTGCTTACCGCGGATGCGCGAATAGAAGTCGCGGTCCTGTCCATCGACCAGGACGCGCTTGCCCATCGTATGCGGATCGATGGCGACGATCTCGCTGTAGTCGCGGCTCATCCGGTTGTTGAAGACGGAAATGGTGCCGTCGGCCTCCCAGTCGGGGTCGTGCTGGCGCTGCGTCGCACCCATGCGCCACCACTTCACCTCGAGTGTCGCCGGGTCGAGCACGAAGAGGAGATTGGACGAACGCGCGCTGATCAGCAGGTCCCCCGGTCTGAAACCGAGATCTGAGAAGCGGCCGCTCAGGGCCGTGGGCAGCGGGTCGACCTCGTTGAGGTGATGGGGATCCGGGAGCCAGTTGCCGTCCGTGTCGCGCGAATTGCCGCCGAGGTCGTTGTCGAACAGGCGGCGGACCTGGAAGATGTCGATGTCCGGGTTGGCGTCGGCGAGGTCCTGGACGGTGATCTTCCGCAGGACCGCGCCGTCCTCGGTCGACAGCTGCACGATCTCGTTCTCGCCGATGGTCCATGCGGTCCGCCCGTCCTCGTCGGCATTCACGGAGTGGCTGTAGTAGCCGGGCGCCGACCACATTCGCCGGCCGCACGCATCGAACCTTTGAAGCGAGACCCCGCCGTCGAAGGTGAACAGAAACGAGCCGTCGTCGAGATACTCGTAGCCGTGGACGAACTTGCGGTAATGGGGCTGAGGTACTAGGGATCCGAACGTCGCGGCCTCGTCCAGCTCCCAGACCCGCTCGATCGCCATGTCGGGGGAGAGCAGTATCGCGGCGTTCGTGACGTCGCCGTTGATCGCGAAAGCCCCGGTCACGATGCGCCATCCGCTTTCGGCTCGCGAGGCGTCAGCCGTGATCATCAGTCCCTCGATGCCGAACGCCCTCGACCCGGCCACGGGGCTGAAGGCGCTGTAGTCGCGGTCCGGACGCGGGGTGCTCACGGAGTCGTCGACATAGGTTCCGGTCGCATACGCCCACAGATCGAACAGAACCGCTTCGACGTCGGAGGGGACGCCGGCGACGGCCAGCATCGCCTCGGCGGTCTTGTCCGGCGCGCGGTAGCTCTCCACGGCGGTCTTGACTTTCCAGGCGAAGACGACGGCCGCGAGCAATCCGACGAGCAGGGACAACAGGAACGCCCACAACGGAACGCTGCGTCCTGCGGATGCTTCGATCTGATCTGTAGATGCCATTCCTACCGGGCCGCGTTCTGGTCCGACGCCGCATTCGCCGCGGGTCGGACGTCTTCTTGAATTATCGCGACGCCCAATTGACCAAAGTTAGACGCAAAAGAGACATCGTCTGGGCCATTGCTCATCCAAAATCGGGCTCCACTCACACCGCTGGGTCCGAAAGCGGAATTGGAAGAGGTTCGTTGTGGCCAGATGCAGCGTTCTCAGTTGGCAGGACATCCCCTCGATGGTCGAGGCGCGCGACGCGAGCGGAAGCCACAAGGTCCAGCTCAGTTCCCGGTTCCAGGAGCTGATCGACATGCTTGCCATGCGGCGCGGTTTGGCCGGAACCGACCAGTATCTCGAGGAATGGCGCCGCGGCCGGCCCGTCGAGCGCCAGGGCGACGCGATCAGCGCGGCCACGGCGCTGGCCGAGGAAATCGAAGCGAAATTCGACGAAATCAAAGCCGCCGCGATCGCCGACGGCACGGACTGAGCGACGGCTTTGGCAAGCGCTGCTGAAAAAGTCCCGGTGGTGAGATCCTGGCAAACGGGCGGATTTGCGGTCGATCCCGAGCGCATCCTGCGGGTCCAGGGCTATCGCGACCCGGCCCGCATACGTCCACGGATCAGGGCGATCGCCGAGAAGGTCTCCGGCGAAATCGCCGGCATCGCGGCGCCGGAGGCCCGCCATGTCCGCTATTCGATCGAGTCGGTAGCCGAAGGCACGCTGACCCTTGCCGGCGGCCTCCGGTTCAATTGCGCGGCCTTCGACCGGCTGCTGGCGAACGCGACCGACGTGATCGTCTTCGTGCTCACGCTCGGGCCGGGCATGGAAGCGGCGGTCGCGCAGCGTTTCGACGCCTCCGAGCCCGTCGATGCTCTGTTCATCGAGAGCGCCGGCTGGCTGTGTGTGGAAAAGGCGACGCGAATGCTCGCCACCGATATCCAGGAAGAACTCGCGCCGGAAGGTCTAGGGGTCACGTTTCGGCTCGGCCCGGGTTACGACTACAAGGCCGGAGAGGAGCGCGCCGCCTGGGGTCTCGAGGAGCAACCGATGCTTTTCCGGGCTTTCGGAGATGCGCCGCTGCCCGTCGAGCTTCTGGAAAGCTGCGCGATGTCGCCCAAGCTCTCGCGCTCCGGCCTGTTCGGGGTGGCGCCGCGCGGCTAGGGCTGCCGTCGGGATAGTGTTCGATTTCGCCTTCCAATCTGCTATTCAGCCTCGAAATTCATCGGGGAATGCGACATGACACCGGATGTTCGGCCACTGGTTGCCGGGAACTGGAAGATGAACGGCCTCAAGGCGTCGGCCGCCGAATTCGGCGCGATGATGGAAGGCTACGACGACGAGCTGAAGGAACTCGTCGACCTCATGGTCTGCCCGCCCGCGACGCTCGTGATGGCGTTTTCGCAGATGGCGCTTCAGTCGCCGCTGTCGGTGGGCGGCCAGGACTGCCACCCCGAGGCGTCCGGCGCCCATACCGGCGACGTTTCAGCGGAAATGATGGCCGATTCCGGAGCCGCCGCCGTGATCGTCGGGCATTCCGAGCGACGTCAGGACCATGGCGAGACGGATGAAATCGTACGTGCGAAGGCGGAGGCGGCCTGGCGCGCCGGACTGACCGCCGTCGTCTGCGTCGGCGAGACCGAGGCGGAACGCCATGCCGGGGAGACGCTCGCCCGCATCGGAACGCAACTCGACGGGTCGCTTCCCGACGGATCGCAGGCGGCGCGGCTCGTCGTCGCGTACGAACCGGTCTGGGCGATCGGCACCGGACTTACCCCGACGCCGCAGGACGTAGCGGAAGTTCACGCGTTCATCCGCGAGCGACTGGTTTCGCGCTTCGGCGCCGAGGGCGCGCGCACGCGCATCCTCTACGGCGGCTCGGTGAAGCCCGGCAACGCCGCCGAACTGATGGCGGTCGCCAATGTCGACGGGGCGCTGGTTGGCGGGGCGAGCCTGCAGGCGGCCGATTTCCTTGCAATCGCCGAGGCCTATCGCCAAATCACGGCATGAACGAAATGGTCCTGCCGGGGTAGCGCGTCGGGCTCTACCGGTGTAAAAGGCCCGCGACTTCCCGACATCTGGATTTGAGCGAAGATGGAAACCGTCATCATCGTCATCCACCTCATGGTGGTCGTGGCGCTCGTTGCCGTTGTGATGCTGCAGAAATCCGAGGGCGGCGCCCTCGGGATCGGCGGCGGCGGCGGCGGCTTCATGACCGGCCGCGGCACGGCGAACGTGCTGACCCGCGCGACGACGATCCTCGCGGTGGCGTTTTTCGCGACCTCGATTATTCTGACGCTGCTTGCACGCACCGGCGGCCAGGCGCCGTCGATCTTCGACGCGGCTCCGGCGACGACCGGGGCACCGGCCGGCGCGCCGGCGACCGGCGAGGCGCCGGCTTCGGGCACCGGCGGCGCCAACGTCCTCGACCAGATCAAGAGGCTCGAGGAACAGCAGCAGGAGCAGCAGCCCGCTACGCCGCAGGCGCCGCAGTCTCAATAGACGGCCGGAAACCGGCCCGTTCCGGGGCCGGTCCGGACGGCAATTCGAAAATCGGTGGGGGAGGCGCAAATCGACTCCCCGAATCGTTCGGGACGGAGTTAACTTCGAGGCCCATGGCGCGGTACGTATTCATCACCGGCGGCGTGGTCTCCTCCCTCGGCAAGGGTCTCGCTTCGGCGGCGCTCGGCGCGCTCCTTCAGGCACGCGGCTACAAGGTGCGCCTGAAGAAGCTCGACCCCTATCTCAATGTCGATCCGGGGACCATGAGCCCCTATCAGCACGGCGAAGTCTTCGTTACCGACGACGGCGCCGAAACCGATCTCGATCTCGGCCACTACGAGCGTTTCACGGGCGTGCCCTGCTCGCAGAACGACAACATCACCACCGGCCGGATCTATCAGGACATCATCGCCAAGGAGCGGCGCGGCGACTATCTCGGCGCCACGATCCAGGTGATCCCCCACGTCACCGACGCCATCAAGGACTTCGTGCGGCGCGACAACGACGGGGCGGATTTCGTGCTCGTCGAGATCGGCGGCACCGTCGGCGACATCGAGGGGCTGCCGTTCTTCGAGGCGATCCGCCAGCTCGGCCAGGAACTGCCGCGCGGCGATGCGGTGTTCATCCACCTGACGCTGCTGCCGTTCATTCCCAGCGCCGGCGAGATGAAGACCAAGCCGACCCAGCACTCGGTGAAGGAACTGCGCTCGATCGGCATCCAGCCCGACATCCTGCTGTGCCGCTGCGACCGGCCGATCCCGCACGACGAGCGCAGAAAGCTCGCGCTGTTCTGCAATGTGCGGGAATCCGCGGTGATCCAGGCGATGGACGTCGACACGATCTACGCCGTGCCGCTCGCCTATCACGAGGAAGGCCTCGACGACGAGGTGCTGCGCGCCTTCGGCATCGAGCCGGGTGCCGAGCCTGATCTTTCCCGCTGGGTCGACATCGTCGAGCGCATCCGCAACCCCGAAGGCGAGGTGACGATCGCTATCGTCGGCAAGTACACCGGCCTGAAGGACGCCTACAAGTCGCTCAACGAAGCCCTCATGCACGGGGGCATCGCCAACCGGGTGCGCGTCAACATCGACTGGATCGAGTCGGAAGTCTTCGAGCGCGAGGATCCGGCGCCGTTCCTCGAGCAGGTCAACGGCATCCTGGTGCCCGGCGGTTTCGGCGAGCGCGGTTCGGAAGGCAAGATCGCGGCGGCCGCGTTCGCGCGAGAGCGGAACGTGCCCTATTTCGGCATCTGCTTCGGGATGCAGATGGCGGTGGTCGAGGCGGCGCGCAACCTGGTCGGCATCAAGGACGCCAGCTCCACGGAGTTCGGCCCGACGCCCGAACCGGTCGTCGGCCTGATGACCGAATGGCTGAAGGGGAACGCGCTGGAGAAGCGGGCGGCGGCCGGCGATCTCGGCGGCACCATGCGGCTCGGCGCCTATGCGGCGACGCTCAGGCCCGGCAGCAAGATCGCGGATATCTACGGAAAGACCGACATTTCCGAGCGCCACCGGCACCGCTACGAGGTCAATATCGACTATCGCGACCGGCTTGAGCAGCACGGGCTGCGTTTCGCCGGTATGTCGCCCGACGGTATCCTGCCCGAAACCGTCGAATTCGCCGATCATCCCTGGTTCATCGGCGTCCAGTACCATCCGGAACTGAAATCGCGGCCGTTCGATCCGCATCCGCTGTTCCGCTCGTTCATCGAGGCGGCCGTCGAGCAGAGCCGCCTCGTCTGAGACGGCTAAGGTTCAAGTCCACACGCAGGGGTGGTAGATTCGGCGCGTCGATCCGCAGGGAGGCACGAACCGATGGCCGACGCGCTGCCCTCACTTCATCAGTCCAGGACGCCCAAATCCGCCCGCGAGGAGCTCGAGGAGCTCGCCCGGGCGATTGATCTCCAGGTGCCGGCCAAGCGCCATGCGCCGCGCAACCTGCTGGTCGGCACCTGGAACATCAAGGAATTCGGCTCCCTGACCGAGAAATGGCGGTCCGGTCCGGACGACAGTCCGAAGCGCGACTGGCGGGCGCTGTGGGCGATCACCGAGATCGTCTCGCGCTTCGACGTCATCGCCGTCCAGGAGGCGACCGGCGATCTCAAGGCCCTGCGAACGCTCATGAAGACGCTCGGGCCGC
The DNA here is from genome assembly GCA_023458595.1 of Pseudomonadota bacterium. Classification (GTDB taxonomy): domain Bacteria; phylum Pseudomonadota; class Alphaproteobacteria; order Rhizobiales; family Tepidamorphaceae; genus Microbaculum. The sequence continues at coordinate 41,025 of JAEWYT010000089.1, read as the reverse complement.
GCTGGAGCTTCCTGATGACCGACGTGACGCGCGGCACGGCGGCGGGAGGGGAGCGCATCGCCTTCCTGTTCGATACCGCCCGCGTCGAGCTGTCCGGTCTCGCCTGCGAGCTGGTGGTGCCGCAGGAATGGCTCGACGAGATCTCGCCGGGCGCGCTGAGAACCCAGTTCGCGCGGACGCCCTACGCGGTGAGCTTCCGGGCGGGCCAGGAGACCTTCATCCTGGTGACGCTGCATGTGGACTACGGCGACAGTTCCTCGGACAGGATACCGGAACTGCAGGCGATCGCGCGCTGGATGAAGGAGTGGGCGGACCAGACCAACCGCTGGCATCACAACCTGCTCGTCCTCGGCGATTTCAACATCGACCGCTACGACGACGAGCTGTGGCGGGCCTTCGTCATGACGGGGCTGACGGTGCCCGAGGCGCTCGACAACGTGCCGCGCTCGATCTTCGCCGATCCGGCCAAGCCGCGGACGGCCAAGTTCTACGACCAGATCGCCTGGTTCATCGACGGCAGGCAGAAGCTGCTCGATCTCGAATTCCGCTCGGCGGGAGGGGTCGATTTCGTGCCCTATCTCTACACCCAGCCGAAAATGACGAAGTCGAGCCTGCAGTGGCGCATGTCCGACCACTATCCGCTCTGGGTGGAGTTCGGCTGCCGGAGCTGACGGGCACGATTGCGCCGGCGGCCGCCAGCGGCTATTCGCTGGGGCATGCCCCGCGGTATCGATCATCTCGTCCTCGCCGTGCACGGTCTCGACCGGGCGCACGACGTCTACGGGCGCCTCGGCTTCACGGTGACGCCGAAGGCGCAGCATCCCTTCGGCACCGAGAACCATCTCGTCCAGCTCGACGGTTGTTTCCTGGAACTGCTCGGGATCAACGATCCGGACCTCTTCCCGGTGCCCGAGCCCGGCCAGTTCAGCTTTCCGCGCTTCAATTTCCGCTATCTGGAGCGTCACGAGGGCATGAGCATGCTGGTGCTCGACAGCTCGGACGCGATCGCCGACGGCAGGGAATTCGCGGCCGCCGGCATCCAGGCCTATTCTCCCTTCGAATTCGGCCGCGACGCGCGACAACCCGACGGCACGGTCGCACGGGTCGGCTTCAAGCTGGCCTTCGCCAGCGACCCGTTCATTCCGGAAGCGGCGTTCTTCACCTGCCAGCAGCTCGCGCCGCAATTCTTCTGGAAGCCGGACTACCAGCGCCACGCCAACACGGCGAAAACGGTCGCCGAAGTCGTGATGATCTCGCAGACGCCGGCCGATCATCACGAGTTCTTCGAAGCGTTCGTCGGCACGCGCGAGATCCGGGCGACCAGCATGGGGCTGACCGTCGAGACGGCGCGCGGGACGATCCGTATCGAGACGCCGACGGCGGCCGCGGCGGTCTGGGGCAGCGCGATCCCGGTCGAGGACTATCGCACGCCGCGCTTCGCGGCCTTCGTCGTCGGCGTCGAGCGCCTGGAAGCGGCGGCCGGCTGCCTCGAAGACGCCGGAATTTCTTACGAGAAGCGCGGTGAAAGGCTGGTCGTTCCCGCCGGCGAGACGATGGGCGTCGCTATCGCCTTCGAGGAGGTCTGAGTGTCGGGCGTCAATTCACTCGTTCAGGTGGGCTCCGCCGCCTTCGGCAACGACAGGCCGCTCTGCCTGATCGCCGGTCCCTGCCAGATGGAGAGCCGCGGCCACGCGCTCGAAACCGCGCTGGCGCTCAGGGAGATGGCCGAGACGCTGAAGATCGGCCTCGTCTACAAGACCTCCTACGACAAGGCGAACCGCACCAGCGCATCCGGCGCGCGCGGCGTCGGGCTCGAGGCCTCGCTTCCGGTCTTCGCCGAGATCAGGGAGAAGACGGCCCTGCCGGTTCTGACCGACGTGCACGAGACCTGGCAGTGCGCGCAGGTGGCCGAGGTGGTCGACGTGCTGCAGATCCCGGCCTTCCTGTGCCGGCAGACGGACCTGCTCAAGGCTGCGGCCGATACCGGCCGCGTCGTCAACGTCAAGAAGGGCCAGTTCCTCGCCCCGTGGGACATGAAGAACGTGGTCGACAAGGTGGCCGGCTTCGGCAATCCGAACGTGCTCGTCACCGAGCGCGGCGCGAGCTTCGGCTACAACACCCTCGTCTCCGACATGCGGGCGCTGCCGATCCTGGCGAGCCTGGGCGCGCCGGTGATCTTCGACGCCACCCATTCGGTGCAGCAGCCGGGCGGGCAGGGCACCTCGTCGGGCGGCCAGCGCGAGTTCGTGCCGGTGCTGGCGCGGGCGGCGGTCGCCGTCGGCGTCGCCGGCGTCTTCATCGAGACCCATCCCGATCCCGACAAGGCGCCCTCCGACGGGCCGAACATGATCGCCCTCAAGGACCTGCCGGCGCTGGTCGAGACGCTGATGGCGTTCGATGCCGTCGCCAAGCGCGTGAACGGCTGACCCATTGGACGGGCCGACCCTTCTGCTGATCGACTATCAGGAAGCCTTCCACGACGCCCGCATGGGCCCGCGCAACAACGGCCACGCGGAGGGCAATGCCGCGCGTCTGCTCGCGGGCTTCCGCGAGGCCGGCCTGCCGGTCATCCAAGTGCGCCACGATTCCGTCGAGCCGGGCTCGCTGCTCGCGCCGGGCGAGGCGGGCAACGCCGTCATGGCCTTCGCCGTTCCCCTGCCGGGCGAGCCCGTGATCGTGAAATCGGTCAATTCGGCCTTCATCGGCACCGGTCTCGAAAAGCTGTTGCGGGACAAGGGTATAGGCCGCCTGGTCATCGCCGGCGTGACGACCGACCACTGCGTCTCCACGACGACGCGGATGGCGGCGAACCTCGGTTTCGCCGTCACGCTCGCCGCCGACGCCTGCTTCACCTTCGACCGGCGCGCCCCGGGCGGGGAGATGGTGCCGGCACGCACGGTTCACGAGGTGGAACTGGCGATCCTGTCCGGGGAATTCGCGCAGATCGGGACGGTGGATGGGGTTCTTGCCGATATCTGACGCCGGTTTTTCGAACCTTTCCCCTTCCGCTCATTTCCCCGCAAGCGGCGGGGCCCTCTGATCGAGGCTCGGCCCTGCCCCAGGCAATCCGATTCCCGCTTTGCGCGGACATCAGCGGGGGAGGGGGAGGCCCCGTCCGGCCCTCGGCTCGAGCCTCGGGCGTTCGTTGCTCGAAATGCGATGCGTTTCGTCCGCTGGCGCGGACCGCGCCTCACCCCCGCCCGCGATACGGCGAAACGCCCTGATCCGGCACCCATAGCCCCTCCGGCGCCTTTCCCGTCTGCCAGAACACGTCGATCGGGATGCCGCCGCGGGGGTACCAGTAGCCGCCGATGCGGAGCCAGCGCGGCTCCAGCCGCTCGACCAGCCGCTTGCCGATGGCGACGGTGCAGCCTTCATGGAAGGCGGCGTGGTTGCGGAACGAGAACAGGAACAGTTTCAGGGACTTCGACTCGACCAGCCACCTGTCCGGCACGTAGTCGATGACGAGGTGGGCGAAGTCCGGCTGGCCGGTCACCGGGCAGAGCGAGGTGAATTCGGGGCAGGTGAAGCGGGTGACGTAGTCGGTGTCGGCATGCGGATTGGCAACGCGGTCGAGCACGGCCTCCTCCGGCGAGGCGGGTATCGCGACCTTGCGGCCGAGCTGCGGGTTTTCGTCGGACATGGGCGGAACTCCTCGGCGCCAATAGCTGGCGCAACGGCGTCTTGCGCGCAAGTCATGGATTATGGCGCGCGCGGGCCTTTCCAGCGGTGTGGCGCTCGGCTATTAGCGGCGGCGGGAAGGTTTCGAGCACCGGAAGGGACGAAAATGACTGCCATCATCGACATCGTCGGCCGCGAGATCCTCGACAGCCGCGGCAATCCGACCGTGGAAGTCGACGTCGTGCTGGAGGACGGCACCGCCGGCCGTGCCGCCGTGCCGTCGGGCGCGTCGACCGGCGCGCACGAGGCGGTCGAACTGCGCGACGGCGGCAAGCGGTATCTCGGCAAGGGCGTCCGGCAGGCGGTCGACGCGGTGAACGGCGAGATCTTCGACGCGCTGTCGGGCATGGACGCCGAGGAGCAGGTCCATATCGACGAGGTGCTGAAGGATATCGACGGCACGCCGAACAAGAGCCGGCTCGGCGCCAACGCGATCCTCGGCGTGTCGCTCGCCGTCGCCAGGGCGGCGGCGGATGCGACCGGCCTGCCGCTCTACCGCTACGTCGGCGGCGTCAACGCCCGCGTGCTGCCCGTTCCGATGATGAACATCGTCAACGGCGGCGCGCATGCCGACAATCCGATCGACATCCAGGAATTCATGATCATGCCGGTCGGCGCCGACAGCTTTGCCGAGGGCCTGCGCATGGGGGCGGAGGTGTTCCACACGCTGAAAAGCGGTTTGAAGGACGCCGGCCACAACACGAACGTCGGCGACGAGGGCGGCTTCGCCCCGAACCTCAGCTCGGCGCACGAGGCGCTCGATTTCATCATGAAGTCGATCGAGAATGCGGGGCTGAAGCCCGGCGAGGACGTCGTGCTCGCGCTCGACGTCGCCTCCACCGAGATGTTCGAGAACGACCGTTATCACCTGAAGGGCGAGGGCAAGGTGCTCAATCCCGAGCACATGGTCGCCTATCTCGCCGAACTGGCCGATGCCTACCCGATCGCCTCGATCGAGGACGGCATGGCCGAGGACGACTGGCGCGGCTGGAAGATGCTGACCGACACGATCGGCGAGCGCTGCCAGCTCGTCGGTGACGATCTGTTCGTCACCAACACCGAGCGCCTGAAGCGCGGCATCGAGGAGGGCACCGCCAATGCGATCCTGGTCAAGGTGAACCAGATAGGCTCGCTGACCGAGACGCTCGAAGCCGTCGACATGGCGCACCGGGCGGCCTACCGCGTGGTGATGTCGCATCGCTCCGGCGAGACGGAGGATTCGACCATCGCCGATCTCGCGGTCGCGACCAATTGCGGGCAGATCAAGACCGGCTCGCTCGCCCGCTCCGACCGGCTGGCGAAGTACAACCAGCTCCTCAGGATCGAGGAGGAACTGGGCGTGACCGCCGTCTATGCCGGCAAGTCGGCGCTGAAGGGGTAGGCGCAGCCGTATCCCGCGATTGCGCGGTCCCCTCCCGTTCGCTCCTGCGAACAGGGGCCGGAGCGACGGGTCCGTCGCCGCAACCACGGATGGCCGGGACGAGCCCGGCCATGGCGGAAGGCGGAGCATCGCCCCGTGCGAAATCGTGCGGCCGTGCTCGACGGTTAATCAGCCCTTAACGCGTATGGCCGAAAGTCGCGCCGACGGGTTCGACGCGGGGATTTTCTGTCATGGCGAGGCGCACGGTCCGATCCTCGACGAAGGGTTTCCTGGTGCCGCTGATCGGCGTCGCCGTCATCGGCTATTTCGTCTACCACGGCTTCACCGGCGCCCGCGGCTTCTATGCCTCGCAGCAGCTGCAGCTCGAAGTCGCCGAGCTCCAGAAGCAGCTCGGCGACTTGCGCGCGGAACGCGAGATGCTCGAGCAGCACGTGTCGCTGCTGCGGCCCGAGAGTCTCGATCCCGACATGCTCGAGGAACGCGCCCGCGCGCTCCTGAATGTGGCGCACCCCAACGATATCGTGATCATGCGGGGCCAGCACTGACCCGCACCGCGGCTTCGGATTTAACTGAGCTGCAGTTAAAAGTCGATTTTCTTCGATATTTCAAATAATTATTTCGCGATCGAAATTACCGCTGTCACTGGTTTTCCGATCGCGGGTACGCTACTTCTTGAGCAACAAGTGGGTACCCAGGGAGGTCTCGTATGGCGGCTCGCGCCAAATCCGGCTCCCGTCGCGCGGCGGCGGCGAAATCCCAGGCAAGATCGAAAGCGGAGCCGGCGGGCAAGGGCGCGGCGAAATCGCGCGGCGCGGCGAAGACGTCGCTGCGCGGCAGCCCGGCTTCCGATTTCACCAGGGACCAGGAGCTGGAAGCCTATCGCGAGATGCTGCTGATCCGGCGCTTCGAGGAAAAGGCCGGCCAGATGTACGGCATGGGCCTCATCGGCGGCTTCTGCCATCTCTACATCGGCCAGGAAGCCGTCGTCGTCGGCATGCAGATGGTCGCCAGGGAGGGCGACCAGGTCATCACCGGATACCGTGACCACGGCCACATGCTCGCCTGCGGCATGGATCCGAAGGGCGTCATGGCCGAGCTCACCGGGCGGCGTGGCGGCTATTCCAAGGGCAAGGGCGGCTCGATGCACATGTTCTCCGTCGAGAAGGGCTTCTTCGGCGGGCACGGCATCGTCGGCGGGCAGGTGTCGCTCGGCACGGGCCTCGCCTTCGCCAACAAGTACCGCGGCAACGACAACGTCAGCTACACCTACTTCGGCGACGGCGCGGCCAACCAGGGCCAGGTCTACGAGAGCTTCAACATGGCGAAGCTGTGGAAGCTGCCGGTCGTCTACGTGATCGAGAACAACAAGTACGGCATGGGCACGAGCATCGCCCGCGCCTCGGCGACGACTGACCTGTCGCATCGCGGCGCCTCCTTCGAGATTCCCGGCAAGCAGGTCGACGGCATGGACGTGCGCGCGGTGCACGCCGCCGGCGAGGAAGCGGCGGAATGGTGCCGGTCGGGCAATGGGCCGTTCATCCTGGAGATGCTCACCTACCGGTATCGCGGCCACTCGATGTCGGATCCGGCCAAGTACCGCTCCAAGGAGGAAGTCCAGAAGATGCGGCAGGAGCACGACCCGATCGAGCAGGTGAAGGCGCGCCTCACGGAGGAGCACGCGGTCGGGGAGGACGCCCTGAAGGACATAGACCGGGACGTGCGCGCGATCGTCAACGAGGCCGCCGAGTTCGCCCAGACCGATCCCGAGCCGGACGCCTCCGAGCTCTGGACCGACGTGCTGCGCTAGGGCCGGGGAGGGACGACACATGCCGGTACAGGTACTGATGCCCGCCCTTTCCCCGACGATGGAAGAGGGCACGCTGTCGAAGTGGGTCAAGAAGGAAGGCGACGCCGTCGCCTCGGGCGACGTCATCGCCGAGATCGAGACCGACAAGGCGACGATGGAGGTCGAGGCGGTCGACGAGGGCACGCTCGGCAGGATCCTCGTTCCCGAAGGCACCGAGGGCGTGAAGGTCAACACCCCGATCGCGGTGATCCTGGCCGACGGCGAGGATGCCGACGCGCTTTCCGGCGCGGCGGCCGCTCCCGCCGCTCCCGCGCCGGCGGTGCCCGAGCCCGAGCCGGCACCGGTGCCGCAGGCCGCTCCTGCGCCCGCCGCCAGGCCGGCGCTGTCGACGCAGGTGCGCCCCGACGAGACGCCCGAGGCCCCGCCGGAGGTTCCCGAAGGCACGCAGATGGTCGAGATGACCGTGCGCGAGGCGCTGCGCGACGCCATGGCCGAGGAGATGCGCCGCGACGAGACGGTGTTCCTGATGGGCGAGGAGGTCGCCGAATACCAGGGCGCCTACAAGGTCTCGCAGGGGCTGCTCGACGAGTTCGGCCCGCGCAGGGTCGTCGACACGCCGATCACCGAGCACGGCTTCGCGGGCCTCGGCGTCGGCGCGGCGATGGCGGGCCTGAAACCCGTCGTCGAGTTCATGACCTTCAACTTCGCCATGCAGGCGATGGACCACATCATCAATTCGGCCGCCAAGACGCACTACATGTCGGGCGGGCAGGTCACCTGCTCGATCGTGTTCCGGGGGCCGAACGGCGCGGCATCCCGCGTCGCCGCCCAGCACAGCCAGGACTACGCGTCCTGGTACGGCCACGTGCCGGGCCTCACCGTGATCCAGCCGCATTCGGCCGCCGACGCCAAGGGCCTGCTCAAGGCCGCGATCCGGGATCCCAATCCGGTCGTGTTCCTGGAGAACGAGATCCTCTACGGCCATACCTTCCCGGTGCCGCTGATGGACGACTACGTGCTGCCGATCGGCAAGGCGAAGATCGCCAGGGCCGGCGCGGACGCGACGATCGTCTCGTGGGGCATCGGCATGACCTACGCGCTGAAGGCCGCCGACGAACTCAGGGCCGAGGGGATCGACGCCGAGGTGATCGATCTCAGAACCATCCGGCCGATGGACGTCGCGACGATCGTGGCGTCGGTCAAGAAGACGGGCCGCTGCGTCACGGTCGAGGAGGGCTGGCCGCAGGCGTCGGTGTCCTCGGAGATCGCCGCGCAGCTGATGGACAAGGCCTTCGACTGGCTCGACGCGCCGGTCCTGCGCGTCACCGGCAAGGACGTGCCGATGCCCTACGCGGCCAATCTCGAAAAGCTGGCGCTGCCCTCGGTGAAGGATGTCATCGAGGCGGTCAAAGCCGTCACATACAAGGACTGAATGAGACGTTTCCGCGAACGCGACATGTCGGAAGGTGAGGCCGTGGACGGGAAATTCGAAGCTCTGAGCGCTCCTCCCGGGGCGATCGAAAAGGGCGGCGTCGAAGTGCTCCGCGCCGCGATCGTGGAGGGGGGACTGCACGTCGCGCTGCAGCGCGCGTTCGAGGAGCCGGACGCCTGGGGGATCCTGCTCGCCGACGTCGCACGTCACGTCGGGCGCATATTCGCGGCGGAGGACGGCGTCAGCGAGGACGACGTGGTGGCACGCGTGCGGATGCTATTCGAAGCCGAACTCGACCGGTCGACCGATAGCGGCACGACCGGCGCGGTCATGTAGGTCAACGAACTTACGAAGGCGGAAACGACCATGCCCATCGACATCCTGATGCCCGCGCTTTCCCCGACCATGGAAGTCGGCACGCTCGCCAAGTGGCTCGTCAAGGAAGGCGACTCCGTCGCGCCCGGCGACGTGATCGCGGAGATCGAGACCGACAAGGCCACGATGGAGGTCGAGGCCGTCGACGAGGGCACGATGGGCAAGATCCTGGTGCCGGCCGGCACCGCCGACGTGCCGGTCAACCAGAAGATCGCGATCCTGCTCGGCGAAGGCGAGGACGCGGGCGCGCTCAAGGGTGCGGAGACCGCCGCGCCCAAGGCGCCGGCTCCGGCCGCGGAGCCGAAGGCCGCACCGCCCGCCGCTCCGCAGGCCGCACGGCAGGCCGCACCGCAGCCCTCTGCGCCGGCTCCCGCGCCGAGCGCTCCGGCGGCCGCGGCTTCCCCTCGCGCCAACGGACATGACGGCGACCGCGTGTTCGCCTCGCCGCTCGCCCGCCGGCTCGCGAGGGAGCAGGGGCTCGACCTCTCCGCGATTTCGGGCACCGGCCCGCACGGGCGCGTGGTGAAGCGCGACGTCGAGACGGCCGCCGCGGGCGGCGGGGCGAAGGCTGCGGCTCGTCCGGCCGCCACTCCCGCCGCAGGGCCCGCGCCGGTCCAGGCGCCGTCCGACGACAAGGTCCGCGCGCTGTTCAAGGAGGGCACCTACGACGTCGTCCCGCTCGACAACATGCGCAAGGTCATCGCCCGGCGGCTGACCGAGGCGAAGTCGACCATTCCGCATTTCTACCTGAGCGTCGACGTCGCGCTCGACGCGCTCCTGAAGCTGAGGGCCGATATCAACGCCGCCGCGCCGGTCGTCGACGGCAACCCGGCCTACAAGCTGTCCGTCAACGACTTCGTCATCAAGGCGCTGGCGCTGGCGCTGAAGGCCGTGCCCGACGCCAACGTCACATGGACCGACGGCGGGCTCCTGAAGCACAAGGTCGCCGACGTCGGCGTCGCCGTCTCCATCCCCGGCGGCCTGATCACGCCGGTTGTGCGCGACGCCGATATCAAGACGCTGTCGGCGATCTCCAACGAGATGGAGGATTTCGCCGCTCGCGCGCGGGCGCGCAAGCTGATGCCGGAGGAATACCAGGGCGGCTCGACGGCGGTCTCCAACCTGGGGATGTTCGGAATCAAGGACTTCTCCGCCGTCATCAACCCGCCGCACGCGACGATCCTGGCGGTCGGCGCCGGCGAGGAGGGGGCGGTCGTCAAGGACCACGCCGTTTCGATCGCCACGGTGATGACCTGCACGCTGTCCACCGACCACCGCGCCGTCGACGGGGCACTCGGCGCCGAGCTGATCGGGGCGTTCAAGGGCTTCATCGAGAAGCCGATGTCGATGCTGGTGTAGCGCCGCTCCGTCCAGCCGTCCGGCACACAAGAGGAGGCTCGAGGATGATAGCCCGTCCGCTGCGCACCCTCGCGGTGGCTCTGGTCGCCGCGACGGCGGCGTTGTCGGTGGCCCAGGCCGCGCTCGCGCCGAAGTACGACCGGCTCAAGCAGTTCGAGGCGGTCCTGAGCCCGCAGGTCCTCGACGCGCTCGGCGAGCGCCCCATCGACCGCATCGTGCGGCGCGCGGACGGGGTGTTCGTGGTGCACGGGGGCGAGTGCCTCGTGTTCGTGACGCTCGCGGCGATCCCGCCGAAGGACGGGATGGCCGGGCCGACGACCTACGCGATCGCGGAAATAAGCCCTATGGCCTGCAAGTAACCGCAGCCGGCGAACGGGAGGTCGTGGGATGCCGCATCGGCCCGGATCGGCGGAACTGGAACTCTAGAACAGGCGGGCGAGAGCGCCCGACCGGAGGAAATCGATGTCTGACAAGAACTACGACGTGATCGTGATCGGGTCCGGCCCCGGCGGCTACGTCACAGCGATCCGTTCGGCGCAGCTCGGCTTCAGGACGGCGGTCGTCGAGAACAAGTATCTCGGCGGCATCTGCCTCAACTGGGGCTGCATCCCGACGAAGGCGCTGCTCAGATCCGCCGAGATCTACCACTACATGGAGCACGCCAAGGATTACGGCCTGTCCGCGAGCAACGTCGCCTACGATCCTTCCGCCGTCGTCAAGCGCTCCCGCGGGGTCGCCGCGCAGCTCTCGAACGGCGTCGCGTTCCTCCTGAAGAAGAACAAGGTCAATGTGATCTGGGGCACAGCGACGCTCGCGGGCGGCGGCAAGGTCTCGGTGAAGGCGGCAGACAATCCGATCAAGGGCGCGCTCGGGGGCGGCGACTATTCGGCGAAGCACATCATTCTCGCCACCGGCGCGCGGCCGCGCGCGCTGCCGGGGCTCGAGCCCGACAGGAAGCTCGTGTGGACCTATTTCGAGGCGATGGTGCCGGAGAAGATGCCGAAATCGCTTCTGGTCGTCGGCTCCGGCGCGATCGGCATCGAATTCGCGAGCTTCTTCAAGACGATGGGAGCGGACGTCACCGTCGTCGAGGTGCTGCCGCAGATCCTCCCCGTCGAGGACGAGGAGATTGCCGCGCTCGCCCGCAAGCGCTTCGAGAAGCAGGGCATGAGGATCCTGACCTCTGCCAAGGTGACGAAGCTCGACAAGAAACCGGACTCGGTGACGGCCACCATCGAGGACGAGAAGGGCAAGGTGGAGACGATCACGGTCGACCGGGTGATCTCGGCGGTCGGCGTTGTCGGCAACATCGAGAACCTCGGGCTGGAGAAGCTCGGCGTGAAGACGGACCGCGGCACCATCGTCACGGACGGCTACGGCCGCACCAACGTGCCCGGCGTCTATGCGATCGGCGACGTCGCCGGGCCGCCGATGCTCGCCCACAAGGCCGAGCACGAGGGTGTCGTCTGCGTCGAGACCATCGCGGGCCTGAAGACGCACCCGCTCGACAAGCTGATGATTCCCGGCTGCACCTACTGCAATCCGCAGGTCGCCTCGGTGGGACTGACCGAGAAGAAGGCGAAGGACGCGGGCCGCGAGGTGAAAGTGGGCAAATTCCCCTTCATCGGCAACGGCAAGGCGATCGCGCTCGGCGAGCCGGACGGGCTCGTGAAGACGATCTTCGACGCCAAGACCGGACAGCTTCTCGGGGCGCACATGGTCGGCGCGGAAGTCACCGAGCTGATCCAGGGCTTCGTCATCGCCATGAACCTGGAGACGACCGAGGAAGAGCTGATGCACACGGTCTTCCCGCACCCGACGCTTTCCGAGATGATGCACGAGAGCGTGCTGGCGGCTTACGGGCGTGCGATCCACGTCTGAGGGAACCGACAGGAGGAACCATGAGCGACCAAACCAAATCGATACTCATTTGGATCGTCATCGGTCTTATCGCCGGGTGGCTGGCGAGCTTCATCGTCGGCGGCGGCGGGCTGATCCGCTACGTCCTGACCGGCCTCGCCGGGTCGCTGGTCGGCGGGTTCCTGGCCCAGCAGTTCGGCATCAAGCTGAAGATCGGCAACGCCTTCGTCGAACAGGTGATCATCGCCGCGGCGGGCGCGATCGTCGTCGTGCTGGTGGCCCGGATACTGGCTTGACGGACCATCCGGCGCCGGCCTCTGCCGCGCCGGCCCGCCCGGGCCGGCGAGACGTGGAACGGCGCGGCAAAACGTCTATCTTTCCAGGGTGAAGCAGGTCGCCGCCTTGACGGCGGGTACCGTTTGAGCGAAGCCGAACGCCATGGTCACGATCCTCGATACCGTCTCGGGCGGGAAGGAACGCCCCCGCCACCCCGAAAAGGCCGCGCGGCCGGACAATCCGGTCCAGCGCAAACCGGCCTGGATCCGGGTCAAGGCGCCGGTTTCCCCGGTCTACAGGGAGACGGCCGGCATCGTCCGCGAGAACGGGCTGGTGACCGTGTGCGAGGAGGCCGGCTGTCCGAACATCGGCGAGTGCTGGTCGAAGAAGCACGCGACCTTCATGATCATGGGCGATACCTGCACGCGCGCCTGCGCCTTCTGCAACGTGCGCACCGGTCTGCCCGGGCCGCTCGATCCGGCCGAGCCGTCGAAGGTCGCCGAGGCGACGGCAACGCTCGGCCTGACCCACGTCGTCGTGACCTCGGTCGACCGGGACGATCTCGACGACGGCGGGGCGAAGCACATCGCCGACACGATCCTGGCGATCCGCGAGCGCGCGCCGGGCACCACGATCGAGGTGCTGACGCCCGATTTCCTGCGCAAGGAGGGGGCGCTCGAAACCGTCGTCGAGGCGCGGCCCGACGTGTTCAACCACAATCTCGAGACGGTGCCGTCGAACTACCTGACGGTGCGCCCCGGCGCCCGCTATTTCCATTCGATCCGCCTCCTTCAGCGCGTGAAGGAGCTCGATCCGGCGATGTTCACCAAGTCGGGCATCATGGTGGGGCTCGGCGAGGAGCGGAACGAGGTCCTGCAGCTGATGGACGATCTCAGGAGCGCCGACGTCGACTTCCTGACGATCGGTCAGTACCTGCAGCCGACCCGCAAGCATCATCCCGTCGTCCGCTTCGTCGCGCCCGACGAGTTCAAGGCGTTCGAGACCATCGGCCGCTCCAAGGGCTTCCTTCTGGTCGCATCGAGCCCGCTGACGCGGTCGAGCCACCATGCCGGCGAGGACTTCGAAAGGCTGCGCGCCGCCCGCCGCGCGCAGGCGGGGGCCTGACCGGTCGCCGGATGCGCAAGTTCGAGACCCGCCGGACCGTCGCCCACAGCGCGGAGGACATGTTCGCGCTGGTCGCCGATGTCGAGCGCTATCCCGAATTCGTGCCGCTGTGCGAGGCCCTGAAGGTGCGCAGCCGCACGGCCAAGGACGGAAGCGAGGTGCTCGTCGCCGACATGACGGCGGCCTACAAGATGTTCCGCGAGACCTTCACGAGCCGGGTGACGCTCGACCGCGAGAACCGCGAGATCCTCGTCGAGTATCTCAGCGGACCCTTCAGGCACCTGGAAAACCGCTGGCGTTTCAATCCGTTAGGGGCGGGCCGCTCGGAGATCGACTTCTACCTGGAGTACGAGTTCCGCAGCCGCACCCTGCAGATGCTGATGGGGGCGATGTTCGACGCCGCCTTCTCCCGCTTCGCCGAGGCCTTCGAGAAGAGGGCGGACGTGGTCTACGGCAAGGGCGAAGGCACGGTCTAGCCGCGCGGTGCCTCGGCTGCGACGTCCGCAAGCAGTTCGAGGGCCTGCGCCACGCTCTCCAGCCGCACCTGGCGGCGGCCGATATCGCCGAAGCGGCGCTCCTTGTGAATCGTCGTTCCCCCGCGCCGGGCCGCGGCGAAATGGACGAGGCCGACGGGCTTCTCCGCCGATCCGCCGCCCGGGCCGGCGACACCGGTGATCGCCACGGCGATGTTCGCGCGCGAAAAGCGGATCGCGCCTTCGGCCATGGCGCGGGCGACGGGCTCGCTTACCGCGCCGTGTCTTGCGATCGTCTCCGCCGGAACGCCGATCGCCTCGTGCTTCGCCTCGTTCGAGTAGGTGACGAAGCCGCGCTCGAAGACGTCGGAGGAGCCGGCTATATCGGTCAGGAAGCCGGCGACGAGGCCGCCGGTGCAGGACTCCGCCGTGGCGACGGTCAGTCCCTTCCGCCGCAGGCCTTCGAGCAGTGCGGCGGCGCGTGCGTCGAGTTCCTCTGGCGTCGTCATCTCCACTCTCCGCGGGGCAGGGCGACGGTCGCCACCGCCTGGGCGGCGATGCCTTCGCGGCGGCCGGCGAAGCCGAGGCCCTCGCTCGTTGTCGCCTTGACGCCGACGCGCTCCACCGCGATGCCGAGGATCTCGGCGATGCGCGCGCGCATGGCGTCGCGATGCGGTCCGATCTTCGGGACTTCGCAGACGAGGGTCACGTCGGCGTTGACGACCGATCCGCCGCGCCTGGCGACGAGGCCGGCGGCATGGCGCAGGAAGATGTCGGATGCGGCCGCCTTCCATTGCGGATCGCTCGGCGGGAAATGGCTGCCGATGTCGCCGTCGCCGATCGCGCCGAGGATGGCGTCCGTCAGCGCGTGCAGGCCGACATCGGCGTCGGAGTGGCCGAGCAGGCCGTGCGTGTGCGCGACCTCGATGCCGCAAAGGGTGACGAAACGGCCGTCGGTGAACCGGTGGACGTCGAAACCGGTTCCGACGCGGGTCTCCCGGGCACCGCCGATCAGCGCTTCGGCCATGTCGAAATCCTCCGGTGTCGTCATCTTGCGGTTGGCCTGATCACCCGGGACGAGGGCGACCGGAATGCCGGCCCATTCGGCGATCGAGGCGTCGTCGGTGAATTCGATATCGACCGTCGCCGCCCGACGATGTGCGCCGAGGATAGCCGCGTAGGCGAAGCCCTGCGGCGTCTGGGCGGCGAACAGGCCGCGCCGGTCGACGGTACCGGCGATCGCGCCGCCGTCGCCCGCCCGCTTCAGCGTGTCGGAGACGGGCAGGGCGGGGATCGCCCCCGGAGCGGCGTCGAGGGCGTCGAGCACCCGGCCGATCACGTCCGGCGAGACGAAGGGGCGGGCCGCATCGTGGATCAGCACGCGCTCCGGCTTCAGCTCGACGAGCGCTTCGAGCCCGGCGCGCACCGACGCCTGGCGCGTATTCCCGCCGGCGACCGGCGGCAGGAGGCCTTCGCGGTCGCCGAGGGCGTCCGCGAAGCGGCCTTCCCAACCCGGACGGATGACCACCACGACGGCGTCGACGCGGGGATGACCGAGAAACGGCCCGACCGCCCGCTCGATCACGCTGCGCCCGCCGAGCAGGCGGAACTGCTTGGGCTCCGTCTCCTGCCCGCCCGCTGCCCTGCTGCCCGATCCGCCGGCCACGATCACGCCAATTGTCTTCATCGCCTTCCGATAGCGCCATCCAGACGCCGCTGCCCGATAAAATCCACTTTTCAACCGTGTTTAACACGTCGTTGGCGGCCAAAACCTTCTTGTTGCGCTGCAAACCGATCTGGCTAAAATGCGGGCAACATGAAAAACGCACACGAAATGGGCAGGGGTGATGCGCCGCCGATCGATCTCTCGATCGGCGGGATACGGCTCGCCGGGCGGGCGGTGCTCGCGCCGATGTCGGGGATCACCGACGCGCCGTTCCGCCGGCTCGCGCACCGCTTCGGCGCGAGCCTCGTCGTCTCGGAAATGGTGGCGAGCGAGGAACTGGTCCAGCGCAAGCCCGAGGCCGTCGGCCGCCTGGAAGGCGAGGGCGTTTCGCCGAACGTCATACAGCTTGCCGGCTGCGAGGCCAAATGGATGGCGGAGGGCGCCCGGATCGCGGTCGGCTCGGGCGCCGACATCGTCGACATCAACATGGGCTGCCCGTCGCGGCGCGTGGCGAACCGGTGGTCCGGCTCGGCGCTGATGCGCGACCTCGATTCCGCCTGCCGGCTGATCGAGGCGACGGTCGGGGCGGTCGAGGTGCCGGTGACGCTGAAGATGCGTCTCGGCTGGGATCGCAATTCGCTGAACGCGCCGGAACTCGCCAGCCGGGCGCAGGATCTCGGCGTCTCGATGATCGCCGTGCACGCCCGCACGCGGTGCGATTTCTACAAGGGGCCGGTCGACTGGCCCGCCGTCCGCGCGGTCGTCGACGCGGCAAATGTCCCGGTCGTCGTCAACGGCGACATCACCGATCTCGAGGGCGCGCGCCGGGCGCTGGCGCTTTCGGGGGCGGACGCGGTCATGATCGGGCGCGGCGCCTGCGGGCGGCCGTGGCAGGTCGGGGCGATCGCCCGCGCCCTCGACGCCGATGCCGACTCGCTCGAAGCCGCGCCGGACGACGTCGCCGGCATCGTTCTCGAGCACTACGAGGGGATGCTGAGCCACTACGGGACCTCGCTCGGCGTGCGTGTCGCCCGCAAGCATCTCGGCTGGTACCTGGAAGCCTCCCGCGGGGAGAACGCGCGCGCCGGCTGGCGCGGCACCCTGCTCACCGAAGACGATCCCGCCAAAGTCGCGTCGTCGATCCCGGCGGCGTTCGAGGCCGGCCAGTTGGAGTTCGCAGCGTGATGATGAGTGCCCTGCTCGACAAGGTTTCCCCGCGCGGCGCCCGTTCGCCCGCCTCCGACACCGTGTTCAACGCCCTGCCGCACCCGGTGATCGTGGTCGCCGGCGACAACGCCATCGTCTCGGCGAACGCGGCCGCCGAATCCTTCTTCCAGGCGAGCCTGTCGGTGCTGAAGCGCTATTCGATCACCGACCTGGTGCCGCATGACAGCCCGCTGATCAATCTGCTCGCGCAGGCGCGCGAGCGAGACGCGTCGGTCAGCGAGTACCGCGTCGCGATCGGCACGCCGCGCACCGGCGGCGAGCGCCTCGTCGACATCTACGTCGCGCCGATCGCCGAGGAGCGCGACTCGATCGTGGTGATGATCCACGAGCGCACCATCGCCGAGCAGTTCGACCGCCAGTTCACGCATCGCGCGGCCGCGCGCAGCGTCACGGGGCTCGCCAGCATGCTCGCGCACGAGATCAAGAACCCGCTGTCGGGCATCCGCGGCGCCGCGCAGCTGCTGGAGTCGACCGTGGAGGAGGGGGACCGGGCGCTCGCCCGGCTGATCCGCGAGGAGACCGACCGGATCGTCAAGCTCGTCGACCGCATGGAGGTGTTCTCCGACCAGCGACCGGTGGAGCGCGATCCCGTCAACATCCACGTCGTCCTCGACCGGGTGAAGCAGATCGCCGCGAACGGCTTCGCCAAGCACATCCGCTTCGTCGAGGAATACGATCCCTCGCTGCCGCCGGTGCTCGGCAACCGCGACCAGCTCGTCCAGGTGTTCCTCAATCTCGTGAAGAACGCCGCGGAAGCCATCGGGCCGAGCGCGACCGACGGCGAGATCGTGTTGTCGACGTCGTTCCGGCCGGGGGTGCGCCTGTCCGTGCCCGGCAATTCCGAGCGCGTCAGCCTGCCGCTGGAGTTCTGCGTGCGCGACAACGGGCCGGGCGTCGCCGAGGACCTCCTGCCGCATCTGTTCGATCCCTTCGTGACGACCAAGATGTCCGGTTCGGGCCTGGGGCTCGCGCTGGTCGCCAAGATCGTCGGTGACCACGGCGGCGTCATCGAGTGCCAGTCGCAGCCGCGCCGGACCGTGTTCCGCGTTCTGATGCCCATGTACGTGACCGACCGCGACGCCGACGTTCGCGACGACGAGGACTGATCCCCCATGCCCAATGGAAGCATCCTGGTAGCCGACGACGACGCCGCGATCCGCACGGTGCTCAATCAGGCGCTGTCGCGTGTCGGCTACGACGTACGGGTCACCGGCAACGCCGCGACGCTGTGGCGCTGGGTCGCCCAGGGCGACGGCGACCTCGTCATCACCGACGTGGTGATGCCCGACGAGAACGCCTTCGACCTGCTGCCGCGCATCAAGAAGCTGCGCCCGGACCTGCCGATCATCGTCATGAGCGCGCAGAACACGTTCCTGACCGCCGTGAAGGCGTCGGAGCGCGGGGCCTACGAATATCTGCCGAAGCCGTTCGACCTCAACGAACTCGTGACCATCGTCGGCCGCGCCCTCGCCGAGCCGAAGCCGCGGCCGGCGGCGAACGCGGCGGAGGACGGCGACAACATCCCGCTCGTCGGCCGCTCGCCGGCGATGCAGGACATCTACCGGCTGCTCGCCCGCCTCATGCAGACCGACCTGACGGTGACGATCGCCGGGGAGTCCGGCACCGGCAAGGAACTCGTCGCCAAGGCGCTGCACGACTACGGCAAGCGGGCGAACGGCCCGTTCGTCGCGATCAACATGGCCGCGATTCCGCGCGACCTGATCGAAGCCGAGCTGTTCGGCCACGAGAAAGGCGCCTTCACCGGCGCGCAGACGCGCAATACCGGCCGCTTCGAGCAGGCCGAGGGCGGCACGCTGTTCCTCGACGAGATCGGCGACATGCCGATGGAGGCGCAGACGCGCCTCCTGCGCGTCCTCCAGCAGGGCGAGTACACCACCGTCGGCGGCCGCACGCCGATCCGCACGAACGTGCGCATCGTCGCGGCCACCAACAAGGACCTGCGGCAGCTCATCAATCAGGGCCTGTTCCGCGAGGACCTCTACTACCGGCTCAACGTCGTGCCGATCCGGCTGCCTCCCCTGCGCGAGCGCACCGAGGACATCCCGGATCTGGTCCGCCACTTCTTCGGCCAGGCGGAGAAGGAGGGGCTGCCCCGCAAGCAGATCGAGCCGCCGGCGCTCGACCGTCTGCGCCGCTATCGCTGGCCGGGCAACGTGCGCGAGCTCGAGAACATGGTTCGCAGGCTCGCGGCGCTTTATCCCCAGGAAATTATCAACGAACAGACGATAGAGGCCGAGCTGGGCGAGCCCGCGCCCAGTCCGACCGCCGACGCCGAGCGCGAGGAAGAGACCCTCGGCGGATCGGTGGAGCGGCACATGTCGGACTACTTCAAGGAATACGGAGACAACCTGCCGCCGCCGGGCCTCTACCACCGCGTCCTGCGCGAAATCGAGGAGCCGCTGATCGGCGCCGCTCTCGCCGCGACGCGGGGAAATCAGATACGCGCGGCGGAACTCCTGGGCCTGAACCGCAACACCTTGCGCAAGAAGATCCGCGACCTCGACATCCAGGTGATCCGCAGCGGTCGATAGGCTGCCGCGCCGCCCTCGATTTGTCTCATTTCTGCAACATTTGTGGTTGAACTGCATCGGTCGGCGGCACAGTATTCGGCGCCGGCCGGCGACCGCGCATCTCTCGCGGCGCGGCGAGGGGCTGGCCCGACACTCGATGGATTTTCAGTCAGTGACGATTGCCGAAGAGCGACAGCCGGCAGTTCCGGCATTTTCGACGCGACGCAGCAAGTCCCTGCGCATCGTCGGAGCGTTGCTGGTCGCCCTGTCGCTGGCATCCGGGACGGGCACGTTCGCCGTCCTGACCGGGCTGACGCCGATCGAGCCGGATGAAAACGTCGTCGCCGTCGCGCTGATCGTGAACCTGATCATCGTCGCGGGCCTCGGCGCGATCGTCACCGTGGAGATCGTCCGGCTCTGGCTCGCACGCCGGCGCGGCATCGCCGGCGCCCGGCTGCACCTGCGCATCCTGAGCCTGTTCGCGGTCATCGCCGTCGTTCCCGCGGTGATCGTCGCGATCATCGCCAGCGTGACGCTCAGCCGCGGCCTGGACACGTGGTTCTCCGAGCGCACCAAGGCGATCATGCAGACGTCCCTGTCCGTCGCCGACGCCTATCTGCGCGAGCACGGCCAGGTCATCCGTGCCGACATCCTGGCGATGGCGAACGACCTGGAGCACGCCGAAACGATGTTCCGGGACGATCCCGAGAAGTTCCAGAAGTTCTTCAACGCCCAGGCCGCGATCCGCTCGCTGCCGGGAGCGTATCTGCTGGACGAGAATCTCAAGGTGCTGCTGCGCGCCGATGTCGAGCTCCAGCGCGAGTTCCTGATGCCGCCGCAGAATGCCATCGAGCAGGCGAAGAACGGCGAGGTCATCGTCATCGCGCCGGGCGTGTCCAGCCAGGTCGGCGCGGTCAAGAAGCTCGACAATTTCGACAACGTCTACCTGTATGTCGCCCGGTCGGTCGATCCGCTGGTGATCAACTACCTGCGCCTCGCCCAGGCGAACGTCGCCGAGTTCTCGAGCTTCGAGCGACGCCGGTTCGGCGTGCAGATCGCCTTCGGGCTGATGTATGTCGGCTTCGCCTTCATCCTGCTGCTCGCCGCCGTCTGGGTCGGCATCGGCTTCGCCAACCGGCTCGTCTCGCCGATCCGCCGACTGATCGGGGCGGCCGACCAGGTCGCGCAGGGCAATCTCTACGTCCAGGTGCCGATCCAGAACGAGGAAGCGGATCTGGCCAATCTCGGCTCGACCTTCAACAAGATGACGACGCAGCTGCGCTCGCAGCGCGACGAGCTGCTGGAGGCCAACGGGGAGCTGGACGAGCGCCGCCGGTTCATCGAGACGGTGCTGGCCGGCGTTCCGGCGGGCGTGCTCGGGGTGGACGATTCGGGGGCGGTTTCGCTCGCCAACCGGTCGGCGGCGGTCCTGCTCGGGACGTCGCAGGAGAAGCTGCTCGGCAGCTTCCTCACCGATCAGCTCCCCGAACTGCTGCCGTGCATCGACCAGGCGCGTCACCAGCCCTCGCGGCTGATACAGGACCAGATCGCGATCCGCAGGGGAGGGCGCGACCGCACGATCGCCGTCCGGGTCGCCACGGAGGTGACGGCGACCGGCAACCGGGGCTTCGTTGTCACGCTCGACGACATCACCGAGCTGGTGACCGCGCAGCGCACCTCCGCCTGGGCGGACGTCGCCCGGCGCATCGCCCACGAGATCAAGAATCCGCTGACGCCGATCCAGCTCTCCGCCGAACGGCTCAAGCGCAAGTACGGCAAGGCGATCACCGACGATCGCGAGATCTTCGACCAGTGCACCGACACGATCATCCGCCAGGTCGGCGATATCGGCCGCATGGTCGACGAGTTCTCCTCCTTCGCGAGGATGCCGAAGCCGGTCATCGAACGGGCCGACATCGTCGAGACGGTCAAGCAGGCGGTGTTCCTCATGCGGGTGGGCAACCCGGACATCGACGTCGAGCTGACGCTTCCCGACGAGCCGGTCACCGCGCCTTTCGACAGGCGCCTGATCTCCCAGGCCGTCACCAACGTCATCAAGAACGCCATCGAGGCGATCTCGGCGGTGGACCTGGCGAAGACGGGCGAGCGCGGCCGGGTCGCGGTCACGGTCGGCGCGGCGGGCGGCTGGGTGACGATAGACGCCGTCGACAACGGCATCGGCCTGCCGAGCGAGAACCGGCACAGGCTGCTCGAGCCCTACATGACGACCCGCGAGAAGGGCACCGGCCTCGGACTGGCCATCGTCAGCCGTATCATGGAAGAGCACGGCGGGCGGGTCGAACTGGCCGATTCGCCCGCGGTGGCAGAGGGCGGACGCGGCGCCTGGGTGAGGCTGACCTTCCCCGTCGGCGGCGTCGGCAAAGCGGATACGGACGACCTGGTGCGCGCGGTCGACGCGGCCGTGTCGTGACTGCTTCAGTGGAGCAACGTTGAATGGCCAAAGACATCCTGATCGTCGACGACGAAGCCGATATCCGCGATCTCGTCGCGGGCATCCTGGAGGACGAGGGATTCAACGCCCGCTCCGCCCGCAACAGCGACGAGGCCCTGTCGGAGATCGAGTCGCGCCGGCCGTCGCTCATCTTCCTGGACATCTGGCTGCAGGGAAGCCGCCTCGACGGGCTGGAGCTGCTCGAGGTGATCAAGAAGGACCATCCGGACCTGCCGGTCGTCATGATCAGCGGTCACGGCAACATCGAGACGGCGGTCTCGGCGATCAAGCTGGGCGCCTACGACTACATCGAGAAGCCGTTCAAGGCCGACCGGCTGGTGCTGGTCGCGACGCGGGCGCTGGAGACCTCGCAGCTCAGGCGCGAGGTCAAGGACCTGAAGCACCGGGCCGGCGACACGAGCCGCATCGTCGGCAGGTCGAGCGCGGTCAACCAGCTGCGCAACGTCATCGACCGCATCGCGCCGACCAACAGCCGCGTGCTGATCTCGGGCGCCTCGGGTGCGGGCAAGGAGCTCACCGCGCGCACGCTGCACGGGCAGTCCGGCCGCTCCTCCGGGCCCTTCGTCGTCATCAACGCGGCGACGATCACGCCGGAGAACATGGAAGTCGCCCTGTTCGGCACGGAGACCGCAGACGGCCGCCGCTTGATCGGCGCGCTCGAGGAGGCGCACGGCGGCACCCTGTTCATCGACGAGGTCGCCGACATGCCGCGCGAGACGCAGAACCGCATCCTGCGCGTCCTCGTCGACCAGAACTTCCAGCGGGTCGGCGGCTCGGCCCGCGTCTTCGTCGACGTGCGGATCATCTCCTCGACGAGCCGCGATCTCGAGCAGGAGGTGCAGGAGGGCCGGTTCCGCGAGGACCTGTTCCACCGGCTGGGCGTGGTGCCGGTGCGCGTGCCCGCGCTCGCCGAGCGCCGCGAGGACATTCCCGAGCTCGTCGACCACTTCATGAAGCAGATTTCGGGCACGTCCGGCCTGCCGATCCGGCGCATCGGCGCCGATGCCATGGCCGTCCTGCAGTCGCACGACTGGCCGGGCAACGTCCGCCAGCTGCGCAACAACGTCGAGCGGCTGATGATCCTGACCGGCGGCGATCCGGAGGCGGTCATCACCGCCGATCTGCTGCCCGCCGAGGTCGGCGCGTCGCTGCCGCCGGCGCCGGGCAACAGCCGCGCCGAGGAGATGCTGGCGCTGCCGCTGCGCGACGCCCGCGAGATCTTCGAACGGGAGTACCTGATCGCCCAGATCAACCGCTTCGGGGGCAACATCTCGCGCACGGCCGAGTTCGTCGGCATGGAGCGCTCGGCGTTGCATCGCAAGCTGAAGACCCTCGGCGTCGGCTGAGACCGCCGGGGCGTAGGCTCACACTCCAAAACGCGCTATGAAGCGGGGCCCGCGGCAGCGGACCGGCGGGGGACCGGCGGCCGGGCGGGCGGTTGCGCCACAATTCGGGGACGATATCCATGAAGGTCGTGATCTGCGGGGCAGGCCAGGTGGGCTTCGGCATCGCCGAGAAGCTCGCCGTCGAGGGCAACGACGTCAGCATCATCGACCGCGCGCCGGAACTGATCCAGTCGATCACCGAGACGCTCGACGTGCGCGGCTTCGTCGGCCACGGCGCCCACCCCGACACGCTGGCCCAGGCCGGGGCGGAGCAGGCGGACATGCTGATCGCCGTGACGCTGCACGACGAAGTCAACATGATCGCCTGCCAGGTCGCGCATTCGCTGTTCAACGTGCCGACCAAGGTCGCCCGCATCCGCGCGCAGAGCTATCTCGCGCCGCACTGGCGCGACCTGTTCCTGCGCGAGCACCTGCCGATAGACGTGATCATCTCGCCGGAGGTCGAGGTCGGCGAGATGGTGCTGAGGCGCCTCGCGCTGCCCGGGGCCACCGACACCGTCACCTTCGCGGACGGCATGGTCGTGGTCGCCGGCGTCTACTGCGACGAGAACTGCCCGATCGTCGACACGCCGCTGCGCCAGCTCACCGAGCTGTTCCCGGACCTCAAGGCGCTGGTGATCGGCATCCAGCGCGGCGAGCGGTTCTTCGTTCCCGATTCCGGCGACACGATGCTCGTCGGCGACGTCGCCTATTTCGCCGCCGAGCGCGACCAGGTGCGGCGCACCCTCGGCATCTTCGGCCACGAGGAGGCGGCCGCCTCGCGCGTCGTCATCGTCGGCGGCGGCAATATCGGCTTCTATGTCGCCCGCGAGATCGAGGCGCGGCAGCGCAGCGCCCGGGTCAAGGTCGTCGAATCCTCGCGCAAGCGCGCGATCGAGGTGGCCGACGAACTGCGCCGCACCGTCATCCTGCACGGCAGCGCGCTCGACGAGGACCTGCTGCGCGAGGCCGACGTCGCCGACGCCGACACGATCGTGGCGCTGACCAACTCCGACGAGGTCAACATCCTGGCCTGCGTCATGGGCCAGAAGCTCGGCGCGGCGCGCAGCCTCTGCCTCATCAACAATCGCGGCTATCCCGACCTCACCCGCTCGCTCGGCATCTCGGCCTACGTCAATCCGCGCCAGATCACGGTGTCCAAGGTGCTGCAGCACGTACGGCGCGGCCGCATCCGCGGCGTCCACTCGATCCAGGACGGGGCCGCCGAGATCATCGAGGCGGAGGCGCTGGAGACCTCGCCGCTGGTCGGCAAGCCCTTGCGCGAGCTCGATCTCTTCGAGGGGGTCCGGATCGGCGCCATCTATCGCGGCGGCAACGTCATCATCCCGCGCGGCGACACCGCGATCCAGCCGCACGACCGCATCGTCATGGCGGCGATGGCGGACCAGGTGCGCAAGGTCGAGCAGATGTTCCGGGTCAGCCTCGAGTTCTTCTGAGCCGGTCGCGGGTCGATGATCCCCGTCATCTACATATTCGCCTACTTTCTCGCCGCTTTCGCGCTCTCCCTGCTGCTGCCCGCCATCGTGGCGATCGGGATCGGCGAGGAGCGCTTCGGCATCGATTTCCTGATCAGCTCGGCGCTGTGGATCTTCGTCGCCGGCGCGATGATGCTCAGCCTGCGCGGACGCGAGAGGCGCCTGCGGCCGGCGCAACGCTACCTGCTCGCGACGCTGGTGTGGCTGCTGCTACCGCTCGTCTCCGCCGTGCCGCTGATGATGACCATCGACGGCCTTTCCGCGTTCGACGCCTATTTCGAGGCCGTTTCCGGCCTGACGACGACCGGCGCGACCGTCCTGCCGCCGCCGGAGGAACTGCCGCGCAGCGTCGTCCTGTGGCTCGCCCTGATGCAGTGGTTCGGCGGCGGGCTGACGCTTCTCGTCGTGGTGCTGGCGCTGGCGCCCTCCGGGGTCGGCGGATTGCCCGAGACCCATTCGCGCATGGTGGAGCACGGCGGGCTGCCCGAGCGGCGCCGCCTGGCGCTGCTCGTCCGCGACGTCTTTCCGATCTACCTGGCCGCCACGGCGATCACGTTCCTGCTGCTGGCGGCGACCGAACTCGATGCGTTCGAGTCGCTCTGCCTCGCGTTCAGTGCGGTGTCGACGGGCGGATTCTCGCCGCGCTCGGCTCCCGTCGGAGAATACGTGCCGGACGTCGGCATCGCCGTCCTCGCCGTGGCGATGATCTACGGCGCGACAAACGTCCTCTGGCAGCGCGACCTCATGCAGCTGCGCCGGGTGCGGCGCATGTCGCACCGCGAAAGCCTGTGGACGGTCGGGCTCTGCCTCGGCATCGGGCTCGCCGCCGGGCTCGCCTTCTTCCGCGCCGCGGGGCAGGGGCCGTTGCTCGCGATCCGGGACGGCGTGTTCACGGCGACGTCGCTCATCACCACGACGGGCTACGAGGTGCGCTACGCCAGCTTCGAGATCTTTCCGGTAGCGCTCGCCGCGATCCTCCTCGCCGTGGGGGCGGCGAGCTTCTCGACGGCCGGCGGGATCAAGCTTTTCCGCATCGGCGCGATGCTGGTCCAGGCGGGCCGCGAGCTCAGGCGGCTCGTCTATCCGCACGGCATTCGGCCCTCGAAGCTCGGCGGCCAGCCCTACGACATCCAGGTGATGAAGGCGATCTGGACGGGCTTTCTCGCCTTCGTGTTCGCCGCGGCCGCGCTGTCGCTGATCCTCGCCAGCGGTGGAATCCCTTACGAGGGTGCGGTCATCGCCGCCCTTTCGGCGATCTCGAACGCCGGACCGGTCTATGCGAGCGACTGGGCCGTCGGCACCGACTGGCCGTCCTATTCGCGGATGGGCACGGGCGCCAGGCTCGCGCTTTGCGGGGGCATGATCCTCGGGCGGCTGGAAGTCGTCGCGGCGCTCGGCCTCGTCGTGTATCTGGTGCGGCGCGGATGACCCTTGTTTCGCCTCGAATAGCGTTCCATTCTGGCAAAAATCTTCAACAGAACGACTCAGAGAAGCTTCGACCATGTCGCGCATAGCCTACGTCAACGGCCAGTATCTCCCGCACGCGGACGCCCGGGTGCATGTCGAGGATCGCGGCTACCAGTTCAGCGACGGCGTCTACGAAGTGTGCGAGGTGCATGACGGCCATCTCGTCGACGAGACGCGGCACATGGCCCGGCTTGCCCGCTCGCTGAGGGAATTGCGCATCCGCGAGCCGATGTCGGCGAAGGCGTTCGGCCACGTGCTGCGCGAGACGGTGCGTCGCAACCGGGTGCGCAACGGCCTCGTCTATCTGCAGGTCACGCGCGGCGTCGCGCGGCGCGACCATCCGTTCCCGAAGGGCGACGTGAAGCCGGCGGTGGTGGTGACCGCGCGATCTCTCGACCCGAGAAAAGGCGAAAAATCCGCCGAAAACGGCATCGGCGTCATCACGGTTCCGGAAAACCGCTGGGAGCGCGTCGATATCAAGACCGTCGGCCTTCTGCCGAACGTGCTCGCCCGGCAGGCCGCCGAGGAGGCCGGGGCGCAGGAGGCGTGGTTCGTCGACAAGGACGGCAACGTGACCGAAGGCTCGGCGACGAACGCGTGGATCGTCGACAAGGACGGGCGGCTGATCACGCGGCCGGCGGAATCCGGAATCCTGAGGGGAATCACCCGGACGGTCGTCGTCGACGTCGCCAGGGACGAGGGCGTCGAGATCGTCGAGCGACCGTTCACGGTCGAGGAGGCGAAGACGGCGCGCGAGGCGTTCGTCACCTCGGCCACGAAGCTGGTGATGCCGGTCGTGAAGATCGACGATGCCGTCATCGGCAACGGAAAGCCGGGATCGATCGCAACCAAATTGCGCGAACTGTTCTATACACAAGCGGAGATTGCACAGTAAAAAGGAACAGTGCAGTGCAAAATCGAACCTTGCCCCGGCGGTGCGAGTTGCCATCTAATTGGTGCCGGGACCGATTTCCGGTTTGCCGACCCCTTTGGGTTGGATGTGAAAGGACCCGCCGGTGAAGACATGGCGGGGCAAGAGGTAAAGGAATGGCGGCGGAACGAAATCAAAACCTACAGGACACGTTCCTAAACTACGTACGCAAGAACAAGACGCCTCTCACGATTTTCCTCGTCAACGGGGTCAAGCTACAGGGGGTTGTCACCTGGTTCGACAATTTCTGCGTGTTGCTGCGGCGCGACGGTCACTCCCAGCTCGTCTACAAGCACGCTATCTCCACGGTCATGCCGAATGCGCCGATCCAGCTGTTCGAGCCGGCCGAGGAAAGCGCGGCGGCCGGAGGCTGATTGAAGCCGGTCGATCCCGCACGGCACGGCCGGGAAACCGGGCGCGATAGCGCGCAGGCCTCCGGGCACAGCACCGCCGTCGAGCCGACGCGGGCCTACGTCCTCGTTCCGATCCTCGAATCGGTGGAGCGGAAGGGGCGCGAGGATGCGCGCGCCGGCGGAAAACCCCTGACGGCCCGCAGCGCGGAGGCCCGGCTGGAGGAAGCCGTGGGCCTTGCGCTCGCGATCGACCTCGACGTCGTCGGCAAAGGCATCGTCCGCGTGGCGGCGCCGCGACCTGCGACGCTCATCGGCACGGGCAAGGTCGAGGAGGTGGCGGCGGTCGTGCGCGGCGAGCTCGTCGATCTCGTCGTCATCGACACCGCGCTGACGCCGGCGCAGCAGCGCAATCTCGAAAAGGCCTGGGATACCAAGGTCCTGGACCGGACCGGACTGATCCTGGAGATCTTCGGGGCGCGGGCGCGGACGCGGGAGGGGCGGCTGCAGGTGGAACTCGCCCATCTGACCTGGCAGAAGAGCCGCCTCGTTCGCTCGTGGACGCATCTCGAGCGCCAGCGGGGCGGCTTCGGCTTCCTCGGCGGCCCGGGCGAAACGCAGATCGAGACGGACCGCCGGATCATCCAGGAGCGCATCGCGCGCATCGAGAAGGAGCTCGAGTCGGTGCGGCGCACCCGGGCGCTGCACCGGGAGACCCGCCGGCGGGTGCCTTATCCGATCATCGCCATCGTCGGCTATACGAATGCCGGAAAGTCCACGCTTTTCAATCGGTTGACCCGTTCCGAGGTGCTCGCCGAGGATCTTCTGTTCGCGACCCTCGACCCGACGCTGCGCGGCCTGAAGCTGCCGGACGGACACATGGTGATCCTGTCCGATACGGTCGGCTTCATCTCGGACATCCCGACCGATCTCGTCGCCGCGTTCCGGGCGACGCTCGAGGAGGTGACCGAGGCCGACCTCGTCATGCACGTGCGCGACGTCTCGCATCCCGACACCGAGGCGCAGGCGGCCGACGTCGCCGCGGTCCTCTCCTCGCTCGGGGTCGACATCGAGGACCGGCGCCATTTCATCGAGGTCTGGAACAAGATCGATCTTCTGGGCGCGGACGAGCGCGAGAGCCTGAAAGGCGCGGCGCAGCGCCATCCCGAAGACGAGCGGCCGATCCCGATATCGGCGACCACGGGGGAGGGCGTCGATGCCCTGCTCGCCGCGATCGAGACCCGGCTCAAGGGCGAGATGGCGCACCGCTCGGTGGCGCTCGATCCCGCCGACGGGGCCGGCATGAACTGGATCTACGAGCGCTGCACGGTCACCGGCCGGCACCAGGACGAGGATACCGGCGTCGTGCTGCTCGACGTCGACGTTCCGATGAAGCGGCTCGCGGAATTCAATCGACGGTTTTCGAAGGAGCTGCGTCCGGGCTGATCCGGCGCGGCTTCTCGGCGGTCTTCGCCTCGACCCACCAGGCCTCCATCTGCTCGAGCGGGACGTATTCGAGCGTTTCGCCGCGCTCGGACGCGGTCTTCTCGATATGGGAGAAGCGGCGGCGGAACTTGTCGTTCGTCGATCGCAGCGCCGTCTCCGGATCGATGCCGGCGTGGCGGGCGAGGTTCGCGACCGCGAACAGGAGATCGCCGATCTCGTCCTGCGTCTCGTCGTCGTTGCCGGCGCGCAACGCCTCGGCCAGCTCGTCGACTTCCTCGTGGACCTTGGCGAGGACCTGGGTCGCGTCGTCCCAGTCGAAGCCGACGCGCGCGGCGCGCTTCTGCAGCTTCACCGCGCGCTGAAGGGCGGGCAGGGCGAGCGGCACGTCGTCCAGGATCGATTGCGGTTCCGACCCGCCCCGGTCCGCATGCCGTTCCGCCTTTTCCTCCGCCTTGATGTCCTCCCAGTTGCGCTTGACGTCTTCCGGCGTTGCCGCCTCGGTCGCGGCGAAGACGTGCGGATGACGGCGGATCATCTTCGCGGTGATCGCCTCGACCACTTCGCCGAAGGAGAAGGCGCCGATCTCCTCGGCCATGCGCGCATGGAAGACGACCTGGAGGAGGAGGTCGCCCAGTTCGTCCTCGAGGTCCTTGAGGTCGCCGCGGGCGATCGCGTCGGCGACCTCGTAGGCTTCCTCGATCGTATAGGGCGCGATCGTCGGGAAGTCCTGCGCGAGGTCCCACGGACAGCCCGTCACCGGCGTGCGCAGGGCGGCCATGATGTCGATCAGCGTGCGGATGTCCTTCGAGGCGCGCATGGCTCGGTCCCTGAATCGGCGACGGAATCGGTCGCACCATATCAGAGAGGCGGCGAACAGCGCGCGGGCGCACTGCGTCCTGACCGCAAGCGACGGTCGGATCGCCGCCGCGTGCCGAAGCGGAATCCCAACGACGCCTTCTGCGGTCGAAGCCGATCCGCCGGACGCCGATGCGCCGCCGGAAACGTCGGAGAGCCGGCGTCCGGGAGACGCCCGCACGATCGTCGCGGATTCTCGGGTCCGTAAACATGTGTCGCATAAGATATATTATGGAACTAATTCTTATATCGCGGCGGCGCGGCTTCCGGCTCTGAAAGATCCGATATTCCAGTGGCTTGCGCCGCGCGGCTCAAATCCGGCGGCAATCCGGTGCGACGCTGCCGCGGCGGAGACAATTTTATCCGTCCAGGCGGGCCGTATGTTAACCCGCTTCGGCGACAATGCCCTCCCGACACGATGGACACGCGCCTTTCCGGGTGGGTTTTGATGCGTTTGTACTATCCTTTCCTGCGCCGGTTCGGACTGGGCGCGCACCTGGCGGTCATCATCGCGCTCGCGGCCGTGCCGACGTCGCTCGTCGTCATCGAGTTCATCGACGCACAGCGCCGCGAAGCGATCGAGGACGCCCGCGACTGGGCGCGGAACGCCGCCGCCCAGGTCGCCGAGCATCACCGCCAGGCGATTTCCGCCGCCCACGGGATCGTCGCCGCCTCGGCCGTGCGGATCGACTACGCCGCGGCGTCCGCGCGTCCGTGCGCGGTTCCGGCCGGCCGCAACGAGATGATCTGGCTCGTCGGGCCGGACGGCCAGTCCGTCTGTTCCTCCGACCCGAGGTTTCCGCTGTCGCGCGACGTGTTCGACGGCGTCGTCAGGAACTCGGCGGAGCCGGGATTTTCGATCGTCGGTCCGTATCTCTCCGGTTCCGGTCGCCCGCAGGTGTTCGGCGTGCTGACCAGGCGGGCGCCCGACGGCGTCGTCTGGCATGTCGCCCGGGCGATCGACCTCGAATGGATGCCGAGCTACGACGAAGACCTCGCCGGTCCGGCCGATCTCGTCGTCATGGCCGTCGACGACCAGGGCGAGATCCTCCACCGCATGGGGTCGGGAGCCGAGCTGCTGCTCGCCGCCGGCGCGGCCACGCCGCGTGCGGTCGCGCCCGTCGAGGCCTCCATGGACGCCGGCGCGCCGACGCTCGTGGACGTCGACGGCGTGCACCGGATCTTCGGCACCGCCGCGCTGCCCGAGACCGGCGGCGCGGTGATGGTCGGCGTCTCGCACGACGCGGTGCTGGCCGCCGCCCAGCGCGAGCTGTTCGCGAGCCTCGCCCTGTTCGGCTCCGTGCTGACCCTGTCCGGGCTCGTCGCCTGGCTCGTCATCGAGCGGATGGTGCTGCGCGCCGTCCGGCGGCTGCGCGACGCCGCGGTCGCGACCTCGCGCGGCGAGCCGGCGCCGCGCGTCGAGATCACCGACGGGCCGGTCGAGCTGCGCGAGCTGGCGAGCGCCTTCAACGACATGAAGGACAAGCTCGAGTTCCAGGCGCTCCACGACCAGCTCACCGGGCTCGGCAACCGCCGCTACATCGAGAACCGCATGGGCGCGCTGCTGGCCGACGCCAGGCCGTTCGCGGTGATGGCGATCGATCTCGACGGCTTCAAGCCGATCAACGACACCTACGGCCACGCGGTCGGCGATTTCGTGCTGGCGGAAGCGGCCAGGCGCCTGAAGTCGGGGCTCGGCGACGGCCTGTTCCTCGGGCGGACCGGCGGCGACGAGTTCCTCGCCGGCGTCGCCCTCGACGGCGCGCGGCGCAGGGACATCGCCGCGAAGGCCGCCGAAAGGATGCTGAAGCACCTCGCCCGCCCGATCAGGCTCGCCGACGGAACGCAGGTCACGATCAGCGGCAGCGTCGGCATCGCCTTCTGGCTCGGCAACGGCGCGACGACGGAAGAGGTGATCCGCGAGGCCGACAGCGCCCTCTATCGCGCCAAGAAGGACGGCCGGAACCGCTTCGTCGTCCCGGACGCGGCCTGACCCGTCAGTCCAGGGATTCCTCGACGTACCCGATCCGCATGCCGTCATACGCGGGCTCGATGGTCTCCGGCAGGCGGCGCTTCAGCGCCTCGTAGTCCAGGTCGACGTGCATGTTCGTCAGGATCGCCCGGCGCGGCTTCACCCGGTCGATCCATCGCAGCGCGTCGTCGACGGCGAAATGGCTGATATGCGGCGCGTTTCGCAGCGCATCGACGATCCAGACGTCGAGATCCTGCAGGAATTCGACGCTTTCCTCGGGGATATCGCTGACGTCCGGCGTGTAGGCGAGGCCGCCGAAGCGGAAGCCGAGGGCGACGATCGGCCCGTGGATGACCGGGAACGGCTCGGCGACGACGGGACCCCCCTGCCCGTCCACGACCACCGGCGTCGGCGGCAGGATGTCGTGGGCGTCCAGGATCGGCGGATAGGGGCTGCCGGGCGCGGAATCGAAGCAGTAGGAAAAGCGCTCCTTCAGCCGTTCCCCGGTTCCCGGCTCCATATGGACGGAGACGTGGCGGCGGTTGTGGATGACGATCGGGCGCAGGTCGTCGATGCCGTGGGTATGGTCGGCGTGGTCGTGCGTGTACAGCACGCCGTCTATCCAGGTGACGCCCGCGCCGATGAGCTGGTCGCGCAAGTCCGGCGACGTGTCCACGAGGACCGTGGTCTTTCCGGCCGGACCGGTCTTCTCGACCAGGATCGAGCAGCGGCGGCGGCGGTTCCTCGGATTCTCGGGATCGCAGGCGCCCCAGCCGGTCGCAGGACGCGGCACGCCGCCCGACGATCCGCAGCCCAGGATCGTGACGACATTCGTCATTTCGCGGCCGTCACGCCGGTGGGCGCCGGTATCTTCTTGAAAAGGCGGAAGAAATTCTCGGTCGTCCGGGCGGCGATCTCCTCGTAGGACACGCCGCGCGTCGCGGCCAGAACCTTCGCGGTTTCAACCACATAGGCCGGTTCGTTGCGCTTGCCCCGATAGGGCGGCGGGGCGAGATAGGGCGCGTCGGTCTCGACGAGCAGGCGCTCGGCCGGCAGGGACGCCGCGACGGCGCGGATGTCCTCGGAACGGTTGAAGGTCAGGATGCCGGAGAAGGACACGTAGAGGCCGAGCTCGATGCCGGCCCTGGCGAGCTCCGCCTTCGAGCTGAAACAGTGCAGGATCGCGTCGAAGCGGCCCTTCGCCATCTCGTCGCGCAGGATCGCCTCGGTGTCGGCCTCGGCGTCGCGGGTATGGATGACGAGCGGCAGCCCGGTGCGGCGGGCGGCGTCGATCTGCGTGCGGAAGCTCTTGGCCTGCAGGTCGCGCGGCGCCTTGTCGTAGAAATAGTCGAGCCCCGCCTCGCCGATCGCCACCACCTTGGGATGCGCGGCGGCGGCGATGTAGTCCTCCGCCGGCACGTCGGGCTCCTCCGCCGCGTTGTGCGGATGGGTGCCGACAGAGCAGAAGACGTCGTCGTAGGCTTCGGCGATCGCCCGCACCCGGTCGAACTGCCGCAAGCGCGTGTTGATCGTCACCATACGGCCGACGCCGGCGGCGCGGGCGCGCGCCACGACGTCGTCGAGCTCCTCGGCGAAGTCCGGGAAGTCGAGATGGCAATGGCTGTCGACGACCATCGCCCCGGTCGGCGTTGCTCCGGGCGGCATTGCTTCGGGCGACATCCCGTCAGTCGCCCTCCCCCGTTTCCGCCTCGACATAGCGCGGGAACACCGGCTTCGGCTCGGGCAGGGCGGTTCCCGCGGCGAGCCGGCCGGCCGGCCCGAGCGCGGCGAATGTCCGCCTGTCCGCCGGCACGCCGACGAGGTCGAGCAGGGCCGCGGCCGACGCCGGCACGAAGGGCTGGGTCAGGATGCCGATCTGGCGCAGGGCCTCGGCCGTGACGTAGAGCACGGTCGCGAAGCGTTCCGGATCGGTCTTCCGCAGGGCCCAGGGCTCCTGTGCCGCGAAATAGCGGTTGGCGTCCGCCACCACCGACCAGATGTCGGCGAGCACCAGGTGGAGCTGCTGGTCGGCCATCACGGTGCGCGCCTTGCCGATCAGGGCGTCGCACGCGTTCAGCAAGGCGGTATCGTCCGCCGAGAGGGCGCCGGGCGCCGGCAGCCTCCCCTCGCAGTGCTTGGCGACCATCGACAGCGAGCGCTGGGCGAGGTTGCCGAGATCGTTGGCGAGATCGGCGTTGATGCGCTGGACGATCGCCTCGTGGCTGTAGTTGCCGTCCTGGCCGAACGGCACCTCGCGCATGAAGAAGTAGCGCACCTGGTCGACGCCGTAGTGGTCGATCATGGCGAAGGGATCGACGACGTTGCCGACCGACTTCGACATCTTCTCGCCGCGGTTGAACAGGAAGCCGTGCGCGAAGACGCGCTTGGGCGGCTCGACGCCGGCGGAGATCAGGAACGCCGGCCAGTAGACGGCGTGGAAGCGCACGATGTCCTTGCCGATCACGTGGATGTCGGCCGGCCACCACTTCCTGAACATCTCGCCTTCGGTATCGGGATAGCCGACGCCGGTGATGTAGTTCGTCAGCGCGTCGACCCACACGTACATGACGTGCTTGTCGTCGCCGGGAACCTTGACGCCCCAGTCGAAGGTCGTCCGCGACACGGACAGGTCCTGCAGGCCGCCCTTCACGAAGCTCACGACCTCGTTGTAGCGCTCGCGCGGCATGATGAAGTCGGGGTGGTCCTCGTAGAGCTTCAGCAGCCGGTCCTGGAAGGCCGACAGGCGGAAGAAGTAGCTGTTCTCCTCGGTCCACTCGACGGGCGTGCCGTTGGGGCCGATACGGATGCCGTCCTCGCGGACCGTCGTCTCGGATTCGGCGTAATAGGCCTCGTCACGGACCGAGTACCAGCCCGAGTAGGTGCCGAGATAGATATCGCCGGCCTCGGCCATGCGTTCCCAGATGGCCTGCGAGGACGTGTGGTGCCGCGGCTCGGTCGTGCGGATGAAGTCGTCGTTCGAGCACTCGAGCCGCTCGACCATCCTCTGGAACAGCGGCGTGTTGCGGTCGGCGAGCTCGCGGGGGGTGATCCCCTCCTTCGCCGCCGTCTGCGCCATCTTCATGCCGTGCTCGTCCACGCCGGTCAGGAAATAGACGTCGCGGCCGTCGAGCCGCATGAACCGCGCGATCGCATCCGTCGCCATCGCCTCGTAGGCATGGCCGATATGGGGGGCGCCGTTCGGATAGGAAATCGCGGTCGTGATGTAGAACTTCGACGTCATGGCTTGTCCTGCGGACGAAAATCGGCGCGCCGTCCGTTTCCGCAGCGTCTTCTCAGACGCGAGCCACGTCGTGGGAAGCCGCGGCGGATACGATCCGGAACACCGAAAGAAGGGTCAGCGTGCGGTCGAGATTGAGCCTTTCGGCCTCGCCAAACGCGCGCGTGACCTTTTCCCATACCTCCGCCCAGGGCGCAAGAACGCGGGGATCGGCCCCCGAACGGGCCTCCTCGCGCATCCGGGCCGCGATCCAGTCGACGATCAGCGACGTCGCCATGCGGTAGCGCTCCTCCACGCCGCGCCGGCCGAGGCCCTCTGCGAGCCTCTGGGCGGAAACGGCATCGTGGCGCGGCATGTCGGCGAGCAGCCTGTGGACCGCATGGATGGTCTCGACCGCCTCCTCGGAGGCGAGCCCCATCGCCTTGCCGAGACTGCCGCCGGAAAGGGCCGCGGCGGTCTCGCGGGCGTCCTCGTCGTCCCCTACCCCGGCAACCCGCAGCGCCTCGACGATCGTGCCCGTGTCGAGCGGCTTCAGCGCCAGCCGCCGGCAGCGGGAGCGGATCGTCGGCAGCAGGCGGCCCGGCGAACTCGACAGGAGCAGGAAGACCGCCTTCTGCGGCGGTTCCTCGAGCATCTTCAAAAGCGCGTTCGCCGAGGAGCGGTTGAAGTCGTCGGCGCTGTCGACGATCACCACGCGCCATCCGCCGGTCGCGGACGTCGTCGACAGGAAGCGGGCGACCTTGCGCACGGCGTCGACCGATATGACCGTCGCCGTCGCCCTGCCCTCCGCGTCGCGGGGACGCTCGAGGACGATCAGGTCGGGATGGGACTTCGCCCGGATCTGCCGGGCCACGGGGCTGTCGGCGGAAACGGAGAGGTCGCGCGCGGCCTGGACGGATTCGGCGTGCAGATCGGTATGGCCGAGCAGGAAGCGGGCGAAGCGGTAGGCGAGCGTCGCCTTGCCGATGCCCTCGGGGCCGTCGATCAGCCAGGCGTGGTGCAGGCGGCCGGCCCTGCAGGCGGCCAGCAGCGCGGCTTCCGCCTCCTCGTGCCCGATCAGCGCGGTAGCGGTATCCGGAGGCTCGACGGAGAAGTCCGGAGGGATCGCCCGGGACATCGCTCAGGAAGCCGCCTTGGCGGCGGGACCGGGCAGCAGCAGCCGCTCGCGGACCGCGTTCCAGATATCGGTGTCCACCTCCTCTATCGACCTGGAGGCGTCGATGACGATGCAGCGCTTCGGCTCGGCGCGGGCGATCGCCAGGAACGCGCCGCGGAGGCGGCGATGGCTGTCGATCTCGGCATCCTCGAAGCGGTCGCCCGTCGCGTGGCCGCCTTCGGCGCGCGTCACGGCGCGGGCGCGCTCGAGCCCGATCCTGGGGTCGAGGTCGAGGATCAGGGTCAGGTCGGGCCAGTCCTTGCCGATGATCGTGTTCTCGAAAGCCGTCAGCAAGCTGCTGTCGACGCCCCCCAGCGCGCCCTGATAGGCGCGGGTCGAGTCGGCGAAACGGTCGCACAGCACCCATTTGCCGGCTTGCAGGGCCGGGCGGACGACCTCGTTCAGATGATCGTCGCGGGCGGCATTCATCAGCAGCGCCTCGGCGAAGGGGCCGAGCGGCTGCACACGGCCCGACAGGATGGTGCGGCGGACGATCTCGGCGCCCTTGGTGCCGCCCGGCTCGCGGGTCTCGACCACGTCCATGCCGAGCGCGCGCAGCCGCGCGGCGAGCCGCCTGATCTGCGTCGACTTGCCGGTGCCCTCACCGCCTTCGAAGGAGATGAACTTGCCCGGTGACGGCCCCATGTGCCTCGCCTAGTTCTTCGTCGCCATTTCGACGCCGCTGTGGACGAGGCCGACCATCAGCTCGTAGGCCGCGTCGAGCGCCCGGCTGTAGAGCGGGCCGATGTCGATCGAGCGCGTGGCGTAGAGCGGCACGCGGCTGACGACCTCCTGGTCGTTCGACACCTCGAGCTCGCCGACCCGCTGGCCCTCCTCGACCGGCGCCCGCAGCGGGCCCTGGTAGACGATCCGCGCGCGCAGCTTCGACTTGGCGCCCTTGGGGATCAGGATCTGGATCGGCTCGTGGCCGGCGAGCGGCACCCAGCCGTCCGTCCCGCCGAAGACGCCGACCTCGCCGACCGGCTCGCCGGCCTGGAACAGCGTCACCTTCTCGAAGGAACGGAAGCCCCAGGCGAGCAGCTTCTGCACCTCGTTCAGGCGCTCGTTGTTCGACTTCAGGCCGTTGACCGCGGCGATGATGCGCTGGCCCTCCTGCTCGGCCGAGGCGATCATGCCGTAGCCGTCCTTTTCGTCGTAGCCGGTGAACAGGCCGTCGACGCCGACCGTGGAGCCGATCAGGGGGTTCTTGTTGAGCTGGCGGATGTTGTTCCAGGTGAACTCCGGCTCCCTGAAGTACCCGTACAGGTCGGGATGCTCGGTGATGACATGGCGGGCGAGCGTCACCAGGTCGCGCATCGACATCCTGTCGCCGGGCCCCTCGGGCTCCGGCAGGCCGGTGGAGTTGACGAAGCGGCTGCTGGAGAGGCCGAGCTCGCGGGCGCGGTCGTTCATCAGGACGGCGAAGGCCTGCTCGTTGCCGGCCATGCCCTCGGCGATGACGATGCAGGCATCGTTGGCGTTCTGGATCATGATGCCCTTGAGCAGGTCCTCGAGCCGGATCGAGGTGTTCAGCCCCGCGAACATCGTCGAGGTGCGCGACGGCGCGCCGCCCTTGCGCCAGGCGTTCTCGCTGACGACGAACTCGCTGTCGAGCGTGAGCCGGCCGTCCTCGATCGCCTCGAAGACGACCTCCAGCGTCATCAGCTTGGCCATGCTGGCCGGGGCGAGACCCGTGTCGGCGTCCTTCGACAGGATGATGGTGCCGGTCTGGTCGTCGATGACGTAGGCGTAGGGCGCCGAGGTCTCGATCGTCTGCGCGCGCGCCGGCGCGGCCGGGCCGCACAGCAGGACGGCCGCAAGGCCGAGTCCCGAGATCGCGGCACTCCGGAGCCGGGCGCGTCCTGAAATGGCCGGCAGGCGGCGGAAACCCACGCCAGAATTCGCCATGTCGAAAATGCTCGGTGTCGAGGTTCGCCCCCTGATAACAAGCGGCTTCGGGCGGGTAAAGACGCAGTTACGGATGGGCGGTCCCGGGGCGGGCCGCGGGATACTACCGGTAGACGCGGTTTTCGCCCTCGCCGGTCGGCCGTTCGACGATGACGACGACGATCTCGCGGTCGGCGTCGAACGCCGAAAAGGCCTGCGCGACGACCGCGTCGGCGCCGGAGGCGGCATATCCCGAAACCCAGCGATAGGTGACGTTTCCGCCGGGAACCGGCACTTTCGGTGTCGGCCCGTCGAAGGTCGCGGCGACCGGCTCGGCGGTCCGTACCGACCCGGTGGTGGCCACGTAGGTCGACGGGGTGAAGGCCACGGTCGTCGCCGGATAGGGCGAAGGCGTCCCCGCCGGCGGAGGCGGCGGCGCCCCATAAGTTTGGGTTGCCGGCTGCTGCTGAACCGCGGGAACCGACAGGCCGGCCAGCATGACCGGGCCGACGGGCTCGCCGCCGTTGCGCACCGTCGTGGTGAGCCACTGGCCGTCGTTGCCCTCGATCGGCGCCATGCCGACATACTGGACGCGGACCTTGGTGGTGCCGTCGTGGTGGAAATCGAGCGCTTCGGCGGTGCGTTTGGAGACGTCGATCAGCCGGTTGTGGGCGAAGGGCCCGCGGTCGTTGACGCGCACGACGACCGAACGGCCGTTCTCGAGATTGGTGACGCGGGCATAGGTCGGCAGCGGCAGGGTCGGATGGGCCGCGCTGAAGCCGGCCATGTCGAAGACTTCGCCGTTCGCGGTGCGGCGGCCGTGGAAATCGGTGCCGTACCAGGAGGCCGTGCCGACTTCGTCGTAGTCGAGATCCTCCTGCGGCTTGTACCAGCGGCCCGCGACCTTGTACGGCTTGCCCACCTTGTAGTAGCCGCCGCCGCTCGGTATCGGCTGGCCGAAGGGCACGACGCGCGGGCTCGCGGTCACGCCGTACTTCGCGTCGGGCCCCTTGGAAGGCGTGCTGCAGGCGGCGACCAGCACGGCGAGCGAAACCGCCGCCACGCCCCTCGCCGCGCGCGAAGATACGATCGCGCCACCGGTTCCGCCGACGGCCGACGCATTGCTCTCCCTTACGCTGGCATCCCGTACTCTCATTTCACCCCGTCCGTCGCGGCGCGCCGCCAGCCCGCCGGTGTTTCCCCGGCCCTGCGTGGCTCCGGTCGACGCTTCGCCCCCGTTGCCCGCGACTTTGAGTCCCCGCGCGTTACACCGGCGTTAAGGGCCGTTCCACGATGGCCCGCATGGTTAAGCGAACCCTACCCTCGGCCCTCGGCCGCGTTGGAGACCGTAGGATCGCAGTGGGGTTCAATTGTGACGTAAATGCGGCAGGCGCCCAGGCGTTCCGGACATCCGATACGCGACGCTGCCTCAAGGACCGCGGGGTCCGTTCCCATATGAAAAGGCAGCGACTGCGGAGTCGTTTCTTCCGGCCGGACGCCGGAATTTCGGTGGTTGAAGCCGCGCCCGGCATCGGCGATGGTGCGGCGTGTCGCGGGATGGGTGGCCGAGTGGTTGAAGGCACCGGTCTTGAAAACCGGCAGGCGGGCAACCGTCTCGTGGGTTCGAATCCCACCCCATCCGCCAGTACCCCTCCCCATGCATTCCCATTTGCCCCCAAAAAGCTAGAAATAACATAGTTTTATCGGCTGCGCCCCTTCCCATGCATTCCCAATCGGCCCCAGCATACCCCGCTTGATTTGGGGTATAGAACGGGGTACGGCTGATTGAAACGGGGTATCATGGGGAATCGAACTGATGCTAACCGACGTTCAGGCGCGCAAGGCAAAGCCCGGTGAGAAGCCTTACAAGCTCACCGACGCCAACGGGCTTTTCCTGTATGTCACCAAGGCGGGCGGGAAGATCTGGCGGTTCAAGTACGGGTTCGGAGGTAAGGAAAAGCTTCTCGTAATTGGCCCCTACCCTGCCATCGGCCTTGCCGACGCTCGGAAGGCCCGCGACGACGCCAAGGCGCTCCTACGTGAAGGCACCGACCCCGGCGCCGTAAAGAGGCTGGACAAGCTCACTGGCGCGATTGCGACGGCGACGACATTCGAGTCAGTCGCGCGCGAATGGCATGAATTGAACAAGTCGGCTTGGACCGCGACGCACGCGGCCGACGTGCTCGGCAGCCTGGAGCGCGACGTGTTCCCGGCCATCGGCGCGACGCCGATACGCGACATCACCGCGCCCGTAGTGCTCGCCTTGCTCCGCGAGGTCGAGCAGCGACCGGCTATCGAGACTGCGCGCCGCATTCGGCAACGCATATCGGCGGTGTTCGTCTACGCGATTTCGTCGGGGCGCGCTGACAATGATCCGGCGACCGTCGTCAAGGGCGCAATGGCGCCGCTACGCAAAGGTCGGCAACCCGCAATCACCGACCTTGAGGCGGCGCGCGAAATGCTCCGGAAGGCCGAAGACGAGCCGGCGCACCCGGTGACGAAGCTTGCGCTTCGATTG
Source organism: Pseudomonadota bacterium (assembly GCA_023458595.1). GTDB lineage: Bacteria > Pseudomonadota > Alphaproteobacteria > Rhizobiales > Tepidamorphaceae > Microbaculum. The sequence goes on along the minus strand of JAEWYT010000089.1, from coordinate 658 downwards.
CTGGCGCTGACGGCCGTGCGGCCGGGCACGCTGGCAACAACCCCTTGGTCGGAGTGGTCCAACCTTGACCCTGACAATCCAATCTGGCGCGTGCCTGCCGAGCGTATGAAGCTTCGGCTGCACCACAAAGACGACGAGGCGCGCGACCACCTTGTGCCGCTTTCGAGGCAAGCGGTTGAAGCTATCGAGGCGGTGCGCACGTTGAGCGGTCGCGGTCCCCTCGCCTTCCCGAACACACGGCACGCGCACAGGCCCATGTCGGAGAACGCGATGGGCTATCTGCTGAACCGGGCCGGATACCATCACAAACACGTGCCGCACGGCTGGCGTTCGACGTTCTCGACCGTGATGAACGAGCGCTATCCGAGCGATCACCGCGTGATTGATTTGATGCTAGCGCACGTTCCGAAAGACAAGGTTGAAGGCGCCTATAACCGAGCCGCACACCTAGACCGCAGGCGCGAGCTAGGCCAAGCGTGGGCGGACCTCATTCTTGAGGGCGCAAAGCCGACTAGCGAGCTTCTAGACGGCCCGCGCCGCTAACGCCTTACCATCCTCTTTCACCCCTGCCCGGCTGCGTTCGCGCGGCACGGGCTTTTTGCGTCAAGTCCACAAGAAAGGGACAACTCGAATGACCTATCCTCGATACGTCGGAACG